>NZ_JBPBWC010000002.1:0-554164 GCF_050954125.1 Halomicrococcus pelagicus
CAGTCCGGCCAGTTCTGCTCGAACTCCTCGTAGATCGAGTCGTCCGAGACGTTCGCCTGCTCGACGAACGACTCCGGTGGCTCGAAGGTCTCGGCTTCCTCCAGGCGCGCCTCGAGTTCCACGGTATCGTCTGGCATATCCATACTAGCGTCCCTTAAGGAAATGCATAAAGATTCCCCATCCTTCGGTTGGTTTTGGTAGTGACTGGTTTCTAACGTGTGCATAACCGTATATATATTCGTCGAACCGGCGATTCGTTCGACGGACGGCTACTCCTCGTCCGAATCGACCACTTCGACGCGGTCGCGAAGCCACGCCGCGGCGTCGGCGACGGCGTTGGGGTCGGTACCGGTGACCTTCAGTCGGCCGGGGCCGCCGTCCCGTCCGGGGTAGCTCCCGACCGCGACGTCGAACCGCTCGTGGACGCCCTCGAGGACTCCACCCAGCGCCCCCTCCGGCGCGGGGGTGTACAGCGTCTCGGCGACCGCGTCACCGCCGAACTCGTCCGCGACGACCGCGAACGTCGCCTTCGTTTCCTCCGGGATGCCCGGCAGGACGTACACGTTCTCGACGACGCAGCCGGGGGCCCAGCCCGCGTCCGTGAGCAGCGGGCGACTCCCCGCCGGCAGCGTCGCCGCCGCGTCAAGGTCCATCTCCAGGTCGTACTCGTCGGTGAGTTCGGGGTTCTTCGCGGCGAACTCGCGGGCCTTCTCCCGGATCCGGTCCCGAATCTCGTCGTCGACCGCGAGGTCCCGGTCGAGCGCGGCCGCGACCGCGTCCATCGTCACGTCGTCCGGCGTGTGGCCGAGTCCGCCGGTCACGACGACCGCGTCGAACGCCGCGTGCCAGTCGCGGACGGTCTCGGCGATGACCGACCGGTCGTCGGGAACGGTGAGGATGCGCCGCACCGACCCGCCGCGCTCGTCGACCTGCGTGGCGAGCCACGTGGCGTTCGTGTTCACCGTGTCTCCCGCCAGAATTTCGTCGCCGACCGTCAGAACGGCTACTCGCATACCGGAACGGTTTCTTCGCGTCCGTCATAAACGCACCCGCGAACTGTCGACCGCGGAGGACGCCGGACGGTGGTTACACCGTGACCGCCGACTCGCCCGCCAGCGACGTCGGTACGGTGATTCGATATATCGTGACGGCACCGCTCTCGGTGGTTATCTTGAGCTGAGCCGCCTGGCCCTCCTCGAGTGTGCCGCCGATTTCCGAGGCGTCCAGGACGACGGTGAACCGGTCGTCCTGACCGTCGAGGACCGGCACCGAACCGTCGGGGTCTTTGATGGCCTCGACCGCGAAGCGGTTCGCCGACGCGCGTTCGCCGTGCGTGAGCGTCGTCGCCGTCTCGGGGCCGATCCACTCGACGGTGGCGGTCGAGAGGTCGACGTCGTCGGACCCCGCCGCACGCATCACGGTGAGCGTGACGCGGTCGACGCGCTCGTTCTCGGTGACGTTCCCGAAGGCCGAGACGACCTGTACGCGGTTCGAGACCCGCGCACCGGAGTCGTCGTCGGATTCGTGCCGTTCGACCGCCTCGCTCACCCAGCCGGGTTTCTCGACGTCGACGTCGCCGAGTTTGCTCACCCGGTACTCGAACTGCGTGCGCTGCTCGGTTCCGTCGACCCGTTGCGTGACGTTCACCGAGACGCGGTGGACGACGCCCTGCTCGTCGACGAGCACCGACCCCGACGCGTTCGTCACCGTCTCCGGGTCGAAGAGGCGGGTATCGTTGGCGATGCCGCCGAGTCGGTACTCGACGAGCGTCCGGTCCTTCCACGACACGACGCGTGGGTCCTCGAACTCGCCGGCCCTCAGCAGCGGTCGGACCGCGGTCACGATGTCGTTTCTCGCGAGGTCGTCGCTGGTTTCGGTCCGGCGAACTTCGTACGTCACGTCGTCGGTGCCGCGTTTCTCGTAGACGCCAGTCCCGTTCGCGTACGCGAGGGTGCGTTCTCCGCCGTAGGCGGACGACCGTTCGTAGTCCTGGTACGTCTCGCCGGTTTCGGCGTCGCGCTCAACGACGTACGTGCTCGTTCCCGACTCCCCGTCGGACGAGTGGGAGACGACGAGTTCGACCACGTACCCCCGGTCGGCTATCATCGACGCGTGCGATTCGGCGAGCTCCGTGGCGTTCTCGACGCCCTCGTCGTTCGCTCCGTCGGGGTACGTCAGGTCGTCGAGCGTCGTGGTCGTCGTGGTCGACGCTACGTCAGTCGCGGTGGTCGTCCGGTCGTCCCCGGACGAATCGCCGGAGGGTCCCGACGTACAGCCCGCGAGCGTTACGAGAGCGACGAGAACGACCGCCACGACCAGTTTTCGTCTCGGTTTAACGACGTGTCTTTTCCAGTATCATATTATAAATATGTCTCGACGTGCGCCGGCGAAAAGGGCGGCTCTGTCGCGGCGTCCGCTACGGTCGAGCGAAACGGGGCGACGTCGTCAGGCCAGTCCGACCTTCTCCTGGTAGCCGCCGTACTCGGCGCGGAACACATCCATAATCTCGCCCATCGTGGCGTACGCCTTCACCGCGTCGACGATGTAGGGCATGACGTTCTCGTCGTCCCGAATCGCGTCTTCGAGCGCGGCCAGGGTCTCCTCGACCGCGTCGTCGTCGCGTTCCTCCCTGACCGCTTCGAGGCGTTCGAGCTGACGGTCCCGGGTGTCCTCGTCGACCTGGAGGATGTCCGGCTTCGTGTCCTCCTCGATCTGGTACTCGTTGACGCCGACGACGACCTCTTCGCCCTCCTCGACGCGCTCCTGGTACTCGTAGGCGGAGTCCTGTATCTCGCGGTGGAAGTAGCCCCGCTCGATGCCCTCCAGGACGCCGTCGCGGACGGAGCCGTCGCCCATCTCCTTTATCTCCTCGATGTACGCCATCGCCTTCTCCTCGACTTTGTCGGTGAGGCTTTCGACGGCGAAACTACCGCCGAGCGGGTCGATGATGTCCGCCGCACCGCTCTCCTCGGCGATTATCTGCTGGGTGCGGAGCGCGACCCGCACCGCCTGCTCGCTGGGCAGCGCCAGCGCCTCGTCGAAGCTGTTGGTGTGGAGGCTCTGGGTGCCGCCGAGCACGCCCGCGAGCGCCTGGATGGTCACTCGGACGATGTTGTTCAGCGGCTGCTGGGCGGTCAGGCTCTGGCCGGCGGTCTGGGTGTGGAACTTCAGTTGCTTGCTGGCCTCGGCCTCCGCGCCGTACCACTCCTCCATGACCTCGGTGTAGATGCGGCGGGCGGCGCGGAACTTCGCCACTTCCTCGAAGATGGAGTTGTGGGAGTTGAAGAAAAAGGAGAGCTGGGGAGCGAACTCGTCGACGTCGAGGCCGCGGTCCATCGCGTCCTCGACGTAGGCGAAGCCGTCCGCGAGCGTGAACGCAAGTTCCTGGACCGCCGTCGACCCGGCCTCGCGGATGTGGTAGCCCGAGATGGAGATGGGCTTGAACTTCGGCGTCTGTTCGACGGCGAACTCGATGGTGTCGGTCACCACGTCGAGGCTCGGCTCCGGCGGAACGACCCACTCCTTCTGGGCGATGAACTCTTTCAGCATGTCGTTCTGGAGCGTTCCCCGAATCTCCTCGCGCGGGACGCCCTGCTGGTCGGCCAGGGCGATGTACATCGCGTAGATGACGGGTGCGCTCGGGTTGATGGTGAAGGAGGTCGAGACCTCGTCGAGGTCGATGCCGTCGAACAGTATCTCCATGTCCCGCAGGGTGTCGACGGCGACGCCCTCCTTACCGACCTCGCCGGCCGACATCGGGTCGTCGGAGTCGATGCCCATCAGGCTCGGCATGTCGAACGCCGTCGAAAGGCCGGTCTGGCCCTCGTCGATGAGGTAGTGGAAGCGCTCGTTGGTCTCTTCGGCGGTGCCGAACCCGGCGAACTGTCGCATCGTCCACGTTCGACCGCGGTACATCGTCGGGTAGACGCCGCGGGTGTAGGGTGCCTCGCCGGGGAAGCCGAGGTCCTCGTCGTAGTCCACGTCCTCGACGTCGGAGGGGTCGTAGAGGCGGTCGACTTCGAGGTTCGAGACGGTGGCGAAGCGGTCCTTGCGCTCGCCGAACCGCTCCAGCGTCGGGTCGAGGGTTTCCTCCTCCCACTCGTCCCGTGACTGCCGAATCTCCGCCAAGTCGTCCTCGTCGTACATGGGCGTACGTTCTGCAGGACAGTCCATTAAGGATTCGGTGATACGTCGCAGGGGCGGTGAGACGTGCGACTGGGACGTTTCGGGCGTCAGTCGGCGGACCCCGCGGTCGACTCCCGGTCGTGGTAGTAGGCGTTCTTGTCCACGACGACGGTGTCGTCGGCGGACGACTCGGGAATCGAGCGGGTGGGCCGCCGGAGCGCGACGACGCGGCGCTTCAGGGTGGCCGACTTCAGCAGCACGAACCCGGCGAGGATGACAAGGAATCCGAACATCGTCTGCGGGGCGACGGACTCGCCGAGCAGGAGCCAGCCAGCGAACGTCGCCACGGCGGGGACGACGTAGTTGACGAGGCTGACCTCGTTCGGGCCGAGGCGTTCGAGCAGGTCGAAGTAGACGAGGAAGCCGCCGACGCTGGCGGCGAGCGCGAGGTAGCCCAGCGACGCGAGCGCGGCCGGGGTGGGAGAGACCGGCGTGTTCGTGGGCATGACCGCGGCCAGCGCGTGGAGGACGGCCGCGCCGACGAGCATCATCCACGCCTGCAGCGGGACGGTCGGGAGCGTCGTCGGCATGCGCTGGGTCAGCACCGCGCCGAGCGCGAACACGACCGCGGAGCCGAACAGGAGACCGACGCCGACCAGCGTTCCGTCGAGCGCTCCGGGGCTGGGACGTGCGATGACGACCACGCCGGCGAAGCCGAGGAGGACGCCGAGCGCCTCGACGGGGGCGAGGCGCTCGTTCGGGAGGAGGACGAACGCGAAGATGGGCGTGACGACGGGCGTCAGGCTCAGGACGACGGCGGCGACGCCGCTGGTGACGTACCGCTGGCCGACGAACAGCAGCGCGAAGTGCAGGCCGAACACGAGCAGGCCGCCGACCGCGACAATTCGCCAGTCGGCGCGCGTCGTCGGTCGCCACTGGTAGTCAGCGCGCCGCAGACCGACTGTCCCGGCGTACGCGAACATGGCGACGCTGGCGATGTCGTAGCGTAACGCGGCGAACAGGATCGGCGGGAAGGCTTCGAGGCCGGTCTCGATGGCGGTGAAGGAGGTACCCCAGACAATTGCGAGGAGCGCGAACAGTGCGGTGTTTCGGTAGCGAGAGAGATTCATCGTTTCGATCACCTCTGCGAGGTTGGTATCAGTCCTACCCGACCCCTGCACTTTAAAATTCCGCTATTGGCTGTATTTCTAGACCACGTATTTGCGTATAGTTGTAGAAAAATCCAATCTTCCCTCGTCCGCCGGCGACCAATCCTTTTGTCGTCTCGCGACGACGCACCGGTATGCCAGAATCTCACACCGGAGCGGACCTGTTCGTCGACGCGCTCGAAGCGTACGGGGTCAGGTACGTCTTCGGCAATCCGGGGACGACGGAGCTTCCGGTCATGACCGCCCTGGCGGACAGCGACCTCGACTACGTGCTCGCGCCGCACGAGGACGTCGCGGTCGGGATGGCGGCGGGCTACGCCAGCACGCGGCGGTACCGCGCCGACGAGGAATCGGGGACACCCGCCGGCGTCGTCAACCTCCACGTCGCCCCCGGCGTCGCCCACGGCCTCGGCAACCTCTACGGGGCGTCGGTCGCGGGCGCACCGCTGGTCGTCACGGCGGGCGCACACAGCCTCGATTTCCGCCACGAGGAACCCATTCTCGGCGGCGACCTCGAAGCGCTGACCGAGCAGTTCACGAAATGGAGCGCGGAGGTGACCGATGTGTCGGCCCTGCCGACGATGCTCCGCCGGGCGTTCCGCGTGGCGACGACGCCGCCCACGGGCCCCGTCTTCCTCGCGCTCCCGCTGGACGTGACGATGGCCGCGACCGAGGCCGACCCGGAACCGCTCGGCCCGATTCAGAACCCCGGCGGGGGCGACCCCGGGGCCATCGAGCGCGCGGCCGACCTGCTCGTCGAGGCCGACGACCCCGTGTTCGTCGTCGGGGACCACGTTCCCCGCCACGGCGCGTGGTCCGACACCGACCCCGTCGACGCGGCGGTCCGGCTCGCGGAGGCGTCGGGAGCGCGCGTCCACGCCGAGATACTGGCCTGTGAGGTCGACTTCCCCGCCGACCACGACCAGTGGGTGTCGTACGTTCCACCGGACGAGGACCTGGCGGCGGCCGCGATGAACACCGACACCGTCGTCCTCGCCGGCTGTTCTACCCACACGACGCTGACCCGCCACGAGCGCGAACTCATCCCCGGCGACGCCACCGTCGTCGACCTGAACGACGAGCCGTGGCAGGTCGGCAAGAACCATCCGGCCGACGCCGCCGTGGTCGGCGACCTCGGCCTCGTGATGGACGCCGTCGCCGAACGCGTCGAGGACCGCCTCGACGCCGAGGAGCGCGAGGCGCGACTGGAGCGCGTCGCGCAGTTCAAGACGTTCGCCCAGCAGCAGATGGCCGGCATCGGCGAGGACGACGCTCCCGACGACCCTCGCGCCTCGAAGGCGGAACTCGTCGACGCGATGCGGTCGGTCGCGCCCGACGCCTACGTCGTCGACGAAGGCGTCACCGCGAAGTACGCCCTGCTGACGCGCTGGCCGTTCGCCCGCGAGAGCTACATCTCGAACAAGGGCGGCGGTCTGGGGTACGGCCTCCCGGCGGCGGTCGGCGCGGCGATGGCCGAGGCGGAGCGCGACGACCCCCGCGAGGTCGTGGGCTTCGTCGGCGACGGCTCGTATCTCTACTACCCCCACTCGCTGTACTCGGCGGCGCGCTACGACGTGGACCTCACGGTCGTCGTCCCGGACAACCGCAACTACCGCATCCTCAAGGACAACACGCTCGACCTGTTCGGTGGCGACGAAGACGAGTACGAGTTCGTCGGCATGGACTTCGACCCGCCCGTCGACCTCGCCAAGAACGCCGAGAGCCACGGCGCCAACGGCCACTTCGTGGAGTTGCCCGACGACATCGAGGAACGGCTGGAAGCCGCGCTCACCGAGGACGGCCCGAGCGTCGTGGACGTGCTGGTTCACGACTAGGGTCGCCGGAAGCCGGTACGGTTTTGTTCGCGGGCATCCATCGCCGTGATATGAGTTTACATGGGGAACGCGAGGACCCCGCACGCGAATCGCAGGCGAACCGTTCGTCGGTCGGCGAGTCGACGCCCGGACATCCAGTGAGCTGGCGTCTCGGCGACCGACTGGCGAGCCGGGACGACGTGTCGCTCGTCGGGGAGCTACACGGCTCTGGGGCCCGGACACGGACGGTGTTCGACCTCACCAACGAGACGTATCTCGTCCGGACCCGGACGCCGGCCGGGCGCGAGCACTACCGCGAGGTCCCCAAGGACGACTGCGAGGTCTGAACACCGTCAGTCCCCGACGCGTCCGCCGCCGACCGTCTCCGGGAATATCTTCCCCGGATTCAGCGTGTCGTTGGGGTCGAGCGCGCGCTTCACGCGGCGCATCGCCTCGACGCTCTCCTCGCCGTGTTCGTCGACGAGATACTCGCGTTTTCCGCGACCGATGCCGTGCTCGCCGGTCGAGGTGCCACCCATCTCTATGGCCCGGCGCACGATGGCGTCCTGGACCTCCTCGCCGCGCGCGACCTGTTCGTCATCGCGCTCGTCGACGAGCACGGAGAAGTGGAGGTTGCCGTCCCCGGCGTGACCGAAGCAGGGGACGAGCAGGTCGTGTTCGTCGGCGAGGTCCGTCACGAACCGTACCAGTTCGGGGTACTTACTGATGGGGACCGTGACGTCGCCCGGGTGGAGCGGCGTCAGATGGGGGTCGTACGACTGAACGGCGTAGGCGAGGTCGCGCCGGGCCTGCCAGAGGTCGTCCATCTCGTCCCCGTCGACGACCTCGAACCGACCGACGTCGTGGCTCTCGAACACCGACCGACAGAACGCGACCTCCTCCTCGACGCCGTGGTCGGCGTGGAACTTCAGGAAGACCGTAGGTGCGTCCGGCAGGTCCGACCCGGTGTAGGCGTTCGCCATCCTCGCACTGGTGGCGTCCACGAGCTCGATCGTCGCCACGTCGACGCCCGACCGAACGGCGTCGGCGACCGCGGCGACCGCGTCGTCGAGCGACGAGAAGAGGGCCCGCCCCGCCCGGATCTGCTCGGGACGACCGGCCAGTTCCAGCGTCGCACGCGTGACGACCGCCAGCGTCCCCTCACTGCCGACGAGCAGGTCCTTCAGGTTGTATCCGCTCGAGGTCTTGACCGCCTTGCTCCCGGCCGTTATCACCGACCCGTCGGCCAGCACGGCCTCCAGTTCGAGCACCCAGTCCGCCACCTCGCCGTACTTCACGGTCTGCATCCCGCTGGCGTCGTTCGCGACCATCCCGCCGACGGTCGAGATGTCGCCGGAGGACGGCAGCGGCGGGAAGAAGAGGCCTTCCGAAGCGACCGCCTCGTCCACGGCGGAGCCCATCACGCCCGGTTCGACGTCCACCTGGAAGTCCGCCGGTCGTACGTCGAGCACTGCGTCCATCCGCGTCACGTCGAGGCTGATGCCGCCCCGTGCCGGGGTGGCGTTGCCCTCCAGACTCGTTCCGGCGGCGTACGGCGTCACCGGAACACCGCGGTCGTCGGCGGCCGCGAGGACCGCCGACACGTCGTCGGTCGACTCGGGCCAGACCACGACGTCGGGACGGACCTGCTCGTCGTCCGGCGTTCCCCAGTCGCCGGCGTGACCCTCGCGGTGGGAGTCGCCGAGCGAGAACTGGTCGTCGTCGAGCAGGTCGGCGAGGAACGAACAGTCGTGTGTCATATGCTACCAGTGGCTGTGTCGGGGCATAAATCCGAGTGTCGGAACCGCTGTCGTCGCGTCAGAAGCTCCGGCGTCGTCACTCGGGCAGGGCGCTCGCGTCGATAACGTCACGTCGACCGTCCAGTACGGCGAAGCGGTCGCCGCGCCGTCGCTCCAGCCAGTACAGCAGCCGCTCGGCCCACGCCAGCTTCCGCCGTTTCACCGGACCGACCGAAGAGTCGTCGACGTCCCAGCCGGGGAAGACGAGTTCGGCCGCGCCGAAGTGGTCCGCGAGGAACGCCGCACGGTCACCGTCCGTGAATCCGCCGAAGTTCTCGACCGGTCCGCGGGGTTCGGCCTGCGTCGTCGCCAGCACGTGCTCGCGGTCGAACGTCGGAACGTGCTCGCGGACCGCAGGCACGTTGTCGCCATGGGCGTGTGCGACGACCGGAACGCCGCGCTCGGTCAGCGCGCGCGCGGTACCGGGATTGCCGTCGAGGTCCGTCACCAGCAGGTCGACGGCGACGCCGGCGTCGAGCAGGACGTCGGCGGCGGAAGAGGCTGCGACGACCGCGTCGGCCGAGCGGACGCTGTCAAGGTCGTCTTCGAGCGACGGACCGGCCCCGGCGACGGCCACGGTTGCCCCGTCGACGAAGGCGAGTCGGTCGTAGTCGAACGGGCCGACGTACGCGCCGAGTACGTCCCGAGCGTGCTCGTCGGCGGCACGTTCGAAGCCGAAGTCGGCGATGATGGCCTCGTAGACGGGGTTCCAGGTGTCGAAGTCCATGGTCTCTCGGAAGGTAGTGTCGCGCCAGAAGCCACCCAGTGTGTACCCCTACCCACGGGAGCGTTCTGGCTCGTATCGCGCTGGTGCGTCGTCCGGCATAAGTTTTCCGCCGTTCCGGACGGCGTTCGACGAAGTGACGAGGGCTGGGTCGAGAGGTGCGCCGAGCGCGGTCGACGCACCGGCGGGGAAGGCGAGCAGGCAACGCGTGGCGAGATTCGTCGCGAGGGGCGCGTCGCGCTCCAGCCTCGACCCCGTCACGACGGTCGGTCAGGTCACGACTGGCGGTGGCCGCCCGTTCGGATTTAAACTCTCGCGTCGCGGCCGGCGTCGGGCGCTGGAAGGGAGACGGGGAACCGACGACCGGTCAGCACTCGCGACCGAAGGTATGACCGATGGTCGCAGCGTCGACCGTCTCTGCGACGTCGTGGGTTCGAACGACGTCCGCGCCGCACTCGACGGCGAGGGCGGTGGCGGCGAGGCTCGCGGGCAAGCGCTCGTCGGTGTCTCGTCCGACGACGTCACCGAGGAAGTTCTTCCGGTTGATCGAGACGAGGATGGGTCGGTCGAGATCGCGGAACTCGCCGAGTCGGTGGAACGTCTCGCGGTCGTCGTCGAGCGTCTTCTCCTCGCTCCAGCCACCGAACGCCGGGTCGACGATGGCGTTCTCGGGGAGTGGGTCGCGTTCGAGGGCGGCGTAGATGTCGTCGACCGACGCTATCGCCCCGGGCCGTTCGAGGTCAGGGGGGCTCGCCATCTTCACGACGGGGGCGTCGTGGGCCAGGCACACGTCGGCCATGTCGGGGTCGGCGAACCCGCAGATGTCGTTGACCATGTCGAACCCTCGCGAGAGCGCGGCCTCTGCCACCTCCGCGTACCGCGTCTCGATGGAGAAGACGGCGTCGCCGTCGACGCGCTCGACGGTCTCGACGGCCGCGTCGAGGCGTTCCAGTTCCTCCTCGGCGGAGAGGACCTCGAATCGCTTGTTCGCCGACTCCAGGCCGACGTCAACGATGTCCGCGCCTTCGCCGACGAGTTCGTCGTCGACGTACGCCGCCGCCTCCGCGGGGTCGTCGTAGACGCTCGGGTCGTACGGCGATTCCTCGCTGACGTTCAGGACGCCCATGACGCGCGGTGGATGGTCCGGACCAATGTGCAGTCCGGCGGCCGAGACGTTCGTCATAGGTGGTCCCTCCGGAAGGGCGCGTATTAATCGACTCGTTCTCGGTCGGTGGTGTCGTCGGACGCGACCGGTACCGAGCCACCGGTCGTGCAGTCTCCCGCCCCCTCGTCTCGTAGACGCGCTCTTTTTGTCGCTGCGGCCGATACATGGGAACGATGGGAAAAGTGAGCATCGGGGTTCGCGGCTGGCGGTTCGACGAGGAGGAGGTGTTCACCGAGGACGGCGACTACCGTCCGATGGACGACATGGACGCGGACACGCGCAAGCGCCTCGCTCGCCTCTCCGCGCTCGTCGGGTCGCCCTGCGACGCCTGCTGGCTGATTCACGGAGACGCCAACGTACAGGAGTGTAACGTCATCGAGGTCGTCTACGGCGAACCGCTCGCCGAAATCGCCGTCTGCGAGGACCACGAGAACGACTTCCTCTACTGGTACTTCGAGGAGGGCGGCGAGCGGTACCGCGGCGAGGAGGAACTTCAGGACGAGTTCCACGAGTGGTTCACCGACGGCGGGCGCGCCCCGGAGGGATACGTCGGCGTCGAACACGTCGAGACCGACCCCGACGACCTGCCGGAGCCGCCGGACCCCGACCTCGAAGCGATGAACGTCGAGATTCCGGACGAGGAGCGAACGGAGATAGACCTGCGAGACATGGACATCGACCAGGACTACCCCTCATGAAACCCGCCGTCGCCGTCGTCGAGCCGAAGACGCCCGGCAACGTCGGCACCATCGCGCGTGCGATGAAGAACTTCGGCATGGACGACCTGAAGATCGTCAACCCGCCCGAACTTCACCGCGACAGCGAGGCGTACGGCTTCGCCGGCCAGGCCCGCGAGGACGTGTTGCCGAACTACGACGCGGTGACCTTCGACGAACTCGTCTCCGAGTACCACACCGTCGGTTGCACCGCGACGACCAACGAGGACGCTCGCAAGCACGTCCGGTTCCCCTTCCGGACGCCGTCGGACCTCGCCGACAGCCTCGCCGAGGTCGACAGCGACACGGTGCTCATCTTCGGACGGGAGTCGAACGGCCTGACGAACGAGGAACTCGCGCGCGTCGACGAGGTGTGTTCCATCCCCGCGAGCGCGGAGTACCCCTCGCTGAACCTCGGCCAGGCCGCGACCGTGACGCTGTACGAACTCAGGGAGCTGACCGTCGAGGAGACCCAGCATCCCGACGTGGAACGCGAGCGCGCCGACGAGCGAGAGATAGAGGGATTCTACGACGGATTCGACGAACTGCTCGAGGCCATCGACCATCCGTCGGAGAAACGCGACAAGACGATGCGGCTCGTCCGCCGGCTGGTCGGCCGCGCACACCCCACCGGTCGCGAAATATCGACGCTGCGGGGAGTCGTGCGCCGCGCGAAAGAACGCGCACGAGACGCGGAACCGCCCCGGACCCGGTGAGTGCGGGGACGGCCCGCGAGCGGTTCGTCGGTGGACCCTGCCGACCGCCGATTCCGACGCGAACGGGTGAGAAACGTGCCGAGGATGCCGAAACGTGCCACTGGAGTACAGAATAGATAAAGTATTTAGGCACGCTCGTGACATTTACTGAATGGTCATGCTGTCTGCCCTCCCCGTCCGCTTCCACGCCCTCCCACTCGGGACGCAGTTCACCCTGCTGGTGGCGGTGCCGAGCGTCCTGCTGTTGCTCGTCGGCAAGCAGGTCTTCCTCCGCGACGCGAGCCTGTGGGGACTGTTCAAGGAGTTCCTGCGGACCGACTGGAAGTATCTCGGCGTCGCCTGGGTCGTCACCCAGGGGGTCAACACGCTCGCGCTGCATTTCCACGCCGGTCGGACGTTCACGGGCGTCATCTACGCCATCGAGGGAGCCACGGTGACCGCCTTCCAGGCCATCACCTCGACGCCGCTCACGATGTTCTTCACCGCCGTCTACCTCGCTGGCTTCCCGTTCGTCGTCCTGTTCACCTACTTCAAGCTGAAGGTCCACGACGAGGAGCAGGCCCGGCGGTACGCGGTAGCGTACGTCATCCTCGTGCTGACGGCGGTCCCTTTCTTCGTCCTCTTCCCGGTCAAGGTGTCGTCGCTGTACCTAACGACCGTCGAACCGCTGATGTACGAACTCAGCCCGGCCATCCAGTACGGCATCTTCTCGACGGACACGCTGGTGAAGGCGTTCCCGAGCCTCCACACCGGCCTGTCGGTGCTGGCGGCGCTGTACGCGCGGAAGGCCGAGAACGCGTACGCCTACACCGTCGCCGCGCTCTCGACCGGCATCGTCTTCTCGACGCTGTATCTCGGAGTGCACTGGGTCACCGACGCCGTCTTCGCCGTGGTGCTCGTCGCGTTCGCGTACTACTGCTCCCAGCGAGTCAGCGAACCCCGCTGGTCGGTCGTCTCCCGCGAGATGGTCGCCGCCCTCCGCCGGACGGCCGCCCGGGTGAGCTAACGCTCGTCGACCACTCTTCGCGCCGGCTCGGCCCTCGGACGGCGTCTCGTCGCACGCCGAGGGGTCGGAGATTCCCGAGTGCACCCCGGTCAGTCGTCACGGAGGCCGCTGGCGGAGGACTCGCCCTCCGTATCGCCCGCGTCGCTCTCCTCGGCGCGGTACTCCTCGGAGAGGGCGACGTGCCCGTAGTTGACGAGCGCGACGAACACGGTCCCGCCCACGGTGTTCCCGAGCGTCGTCCAGACGAGGAAGTGGCCGAACCCCGCGAGCGAGACGCCCTGGCCCATGAACATCGCCGAGAGCACCTCGGTCGTTCCGAGCAGACAGTGATGGAAGGGACCGAAGCCGATGCCGGTCGTGACGACGACGACTAACAGCACCCGGCTCACCGTGTCCCGGCTCGCGGCCACGAGCCAGGTCACCAGCCCCATGAGCCAGCCGGCGACGACGCCGCTCAGAAAGATGACCCACGACGGCTTCGGGACCAGCGACTCGGCGAGCGTCCCGAACGCTGCCGGTTCCGCGATGTCCATCGGCGGTCCCAGTAGCGCGATGAGTCCCGCGAACAGCGCGCAGCCGACGAGGTTCGCGACGTAAACTATCCCCCAGAGTCGGCCGAGGTCCCTGGTCGACGCTCTGCCGTCGAGCACGGGCAACACGCCCATCGTCGTGTGCGCCGTGAACAGCTCCGTCTGGCCGAGGACGACGAACAGGAATCCGACGGAGGACGCGACCGCCACCAGCACCCGCTCGACCAGCGGCGACGGGAACGACGGCGAGAACGTCAGCACCATCCCCATGAACAGCGCCCCGAAGCTCACGTTGAGACCGGCGGCCAGACCAGAGAGGAACAACCCCTTCGGGGGCCGGTCCATCTCCTTCAGCGCGTTCCCGATCTCCCGTTCGAGGATGTTCCCGTACGACAGCGTCGCGCCCGAGGGGTCGACGTTCGAGTCGGAACTCATGGCTCGACACTGCGTCTATCGAGCGACGTGTTCGTCTCGTTCACGTCGCCGTTCTTTCGCTTCGGACGACAAAGTGTTGCCGGCTGGACCGATTCAGGCGCGCTTCCCTATCTCCTCGCGGAGCATCTCGCTGACGAGGTCGCCGTCCGCCTGACCGCCGAGCGCCCCCATGCACTCGCCCATCAGGGCGGAGAACGCGCCCATCCCCTGCTCTTCGACCTGTTCGTCGTTTCGCTCGACCACTTCGACCACGGCCTCGCGGACCTCGTCCTCGTCCGCGCTACCGAGGCCCTCCCGCTCGACCGCTTCTCGCGCGGTCAGTTCGGGAGTCTCCGCGAGCGCGGTCAGCAGCTCGCCGACGCTCCCCTTCGGCACCTCGTCGTCGGCGACGAGTCCAAGCGCGTCGAGGAAGTGGTCGTCCGTGAGGTTCTCGACGGGGACGCCGTCGCGCCGGAGTTCGGTGACGGTGCTCTCGAGCGTTCCGGCGGCCAGCGTCGCGTCGACGCCCGCGTCGACGGCCCGCTCGAACAGCGTCATCCGGCGGCCGTACGCGACCTGCTCGGCGAGGCCGGCGTCGAGACCGTACTCGTCTTGGTAGCGGTCGACCTTCTCGGTGAGCAGTTCCGGCGTCTCCACCTCGGTCGGGTCGAGGTCGACTGGCGGTACGTCCGTCTCGGGGTACATACGGGCAGCGCCGGGGAGCGGCCGCAGGTAGCGGGAGGTGCCGTCCTCGTTCGCCCCGCGGGTCTCCTCGGGAATGCCCTCGACGGCGACCTCGGCGCGTTCGGCAGCCGCCTCGATAGCGCCCTCCGCCACGTCGGGGGCGGCGGCGACGATGGCGACGGCGTCGTCCTCGCCGGCGTCCACGGCGTCGCGCAGGGCCGCGACCTCGTCCTCGGTGACGCCGTACGCCGGGAGTTCGTCGGTGTGGAAGATGCCGCCCGCGCCGCGGCGCTTGGCGTGGTCGGACAGCTCGGTGCCGAGGCGGCGGTCGGGCTGGATCTCGCGGCCGACCAGCCCGTCGAAGCCGTAGAGGGGGACCGCGGTGACCTTCCCCCCGTCGTCCAGCGCGCTCCGGATGACGCCGGAGTCGGTGCCCTCGAACACGTCGGTCACGTCCCGGGTCTCGCCGACCGCGGCGTCGCGCTCCTGGAGTTCGTCGCGGATGGCGAGCAGTTCGACCTGGCGCTCGACCTCGTTGCGGACGAGGTCGTCGATGTCGTCCAGGCTCTGGACGCCTTTCATCTCGACGCGCGCCCCTGCCTCGATGGAGACGTTCACGTCCTGGCGGATAGTGCCCAGACCGCGCTTGACCTGCCCGGTCGAGCGCAGGAGCATGCCGATGCGTTCGGCGGCCTCGCGGGCCTGCTCGGGCGTGGAGATGTCCGGTTTCGTCCCGATTTCGACGAGCGGGATGCCGAGGCGGTCGAGGCTGTAGAGCACGCCGTCCTCGCGCTCCTCGACGCGCTGGGCACTCTCCTCTTCGAGCATCAGGTCCTCGACGCCGACCGGCCCCTCGCTCGTCTCGATCTCGCCGTCGCGGGCGGCCAGCGTCGAGCGCTGGAAGCCGGAGGTGTTCGAGCCGTCGACGACGATCTTCCGCATGACCTGGGCCTGGTCGACCGCGTCCATGTCCAGCAGCTGGGCGATCTCGAGGACGACCTCGCGTGCCTCGTCGTCGAGGCGATGGGGCGGTTCGTCGTCCTCCTCGACGAGGCAGGTGGTGTCGTACGCCAGGTACTCGAACTCGCGGTCGACCTGGCTCTCCTCGAGCGCCGCCTCGTCTATCTCCCCGAGTTCGCTCTTGGTCGGATGCAGGTAGCGGGTGAACGTCCGCGCGGCTTCCTCCGGGTCTCGAAGGCGGGTCGGACACTCGCAGAACAGCTTCGTCTCGGTGTCCAGTTGCTGGTGTATCTCCAGCCCGGCCACGAGACCGAGGTCCTCGTAGTCGTACTCGCTCATTGGTCGGGGATGAGATGCCGAAGGGTAAAAAACCGTCCAGTTCGGACGGCGCTCGACGCGCGACCGACCCGAGACGGCCCACACGCACCGACCCGGACGCCGTCCCTCGCGTTCCTATTACCATCTCGAGAAAAACTTTCCTCCCGTAGATAGCGGAATCTGCGGTCAGTCGGCCGGTGACCCGTGCGCTACCGAAGCCCGCACCTATAAACGATTGGCGTCCCGACAGACAGCCATGGTTCCGGGTTCGACGCGAAACCCTAGCGATTACGGTCCGGTCGACGTCGACGACGTTGGCGGCAGCGTGCCCATCCACGTCCTTCACGTCGACGACGACCCGGCGCGAGTGCGACTCTCCGAAACCTTTCTCGACGAACACATCGACGACGTGAAGGTCTCCACCGACACCGACCCCTACGAGGCTCTGGAGCGACTCGACGACATCGACGTCGACTGCATCGTCAGCGACTTCGACATGGGGGCGATGGACGGGCTCGAGTTTCTGGAGTCGGTCCGGGAACGCCGGCCGGACCTGCCGTTCATCCTCTTCACCGGCAAGGGAAGCGAGGACATCGCCAGCGAGGCCATCTCGGCCGGCGTCAGCGAGTACCTCCAGAAGGGCGGCGGACCGGAGAAGTACGCGCTGCTCGCCAACCGCATCGACAACGTCGTCTCCCAGTACCGCGCCGAACAGGCCGCCGAGCGGTACCAGGAGCGCGTGAACACCGTCTACGAGCGCGTCACGGACGCCTTCTTCGCGCTCGACGCCGACTGGCGGTTCACGTTCGTCAACGAGCGCGGTCGAGAACTGCTGGACCGCGAGAAAGGAGAACTGCTCGGCAAGAACGTCTGGGAGGAGTTTCCAGAGGCGCTGAACTCCCAGTTCGAAGACGAGTACCGCGAAGCGATGACGACCCAGGAGGCGACGACGTTCGAGGCGTACTATCCCCCGCTGGACACGCTGTTCGAGGTCCACGCCTACCCCTCCGAGGAGGGGCTGTCGGTGTTCTTCCGGGATGCGACTGACGAGAACCGCATACGCCGCGAACTCCACCGCGAGAAGGAACTGCTAGAACAGGTGCTGGAGACGAGTCCCGTCGGCATCGTCGTCGCGGACTCCGAGGGCGAACTCGTGAAGGCCAACCAGCGAGCGCTCGACGTGCTCGGTCTCACGGAGGAGGAGGTCAAGAACCGCACCTACGACTCCTCGGAGTGGCAACTCACGGACGAGAACGGCAACCCGATTCCGGAGGAGGACTATCCGTTCAGCGACGTGTTCGAACGCGGCGTGTCGAAGTCCGACGTCCGCGTCGGATACGACGGCCCCGACGGCGAGTGGACCCTCCTGTCCGTGAGCGCCGCGCCGATACACTCCGCCGACGGCGACCTCGAACGAGTCGTGTTCTCGGTGGAAGACGTAACGGAGATGCGCGAGCGCCAGCAGGAACTCGAAGCGCAGAACGAACGCCTCGAGGAGTTCGCGCGAACTGTCGCTCACGAACTGCGCAACCCGCTCGACATCGCGGGGGTGCGTGTCGAACTCGAACGCCGGGAGCGCGACGCGGAACACCTGGAGGAGGCGGCGGTCGCGCTGGGTCGCATGGAGGACATCATCGCCGACCTGCTGGCGCTCGCCGAACAGGGGAAGGTCGTCGACGACCCGGAACCCGTCCCGCTCGAACGCGCGTTCGAGAACGCCTGGTCGACCGCCGGCACCGGAGCCACGTACGAACTGGCCGACGACCTCCCGACGGTGCTCGCCGACGAGAGTCGCCTGCGGGAACTGTTCGAGAACCTGGTCGGGAACGCCGTCACTCACGCCGGCGAGGACGCGACCGTTCGCCTGCTGCCGACCGAGGACGGGTTCGCCGTCGAGGACGACGGCCCCGGCATCCCGGCGTCGGAGCGCGAACGGATATTCGAGACCGGATTCTCGACGGCCGAGGGCGGCAGCGGGTTCGGCCTCTCCATCGTTGAACGCATCGCCGAGGCCCACGGCTGGACCGTCGACGCGACCGAGGCCGACGACGGCGGCGCGCGCTTCGAGGTCGGCAGCGTCGAGTTCGTCGAGGAGTAGCCGTCCGACGTCATCGTGCGTACAGTTTCAACCCGACGAGCGACGCGAGCGCAACGTCCTCCGACGGCGACACCGCGAGGTAGGGACGGTCGACCGGGCCGAACACGTCGACGACCCGGCCGACGGCGTCGAGTTGCTCGTCGACGACCTCGGTGCCGAGGTCGGGGTACTCCTCGCCGGGGGTCCGGACGACCGCCAGCCCCTGCGCGGTCCGGACCACGTCGCCGAGTTTCTGCATCAGTCGCGCAGCGCCGCCACGTACGCGGCGACGGCCTGGATGAGGTCGTTCTTCGAGGCGTCGTCGGCGTTCTTCACCAGCACGCGACCGCGAGTCTTCCAGTTCTCGCGGGAGTAGGCCTTGTCGCGCTCGACGACCGCGTCGTAACCGACCTGCTGGACCGCCTTTGCTATCTCGTCGACCGTCGGCTCGGAGACGGCGACCTCCTGCGGCACCCGCCGGCCCTCGCGCCGACTCAACTCGGCGTCGATGTAGGCGGGCCAGATGACTTTCTCGACCATACCGGAAATCGACCGCGGGGCGTTAAACGCCTTTTCGTGTCGCACGGAGGAGGTGACGACGGTCCCCGGGAGAGCGACCCGGAGCGGTAGCTTTCAAACCCCCCGACCACCTACCTCGTGGCGATGGGTAACTCCGCACTTCGCCAGATAGCGGTCCTCGAGGAGGTCGCCTTCGACGACCTCGACGGACGGCTGGTGGCGGTCGACGCGCACAACTGGCTGTACAAGTACCTGACGACGACCGTGAAGTGGACCGAAGACGAGGTGTACACGACCGAGGACGGTACCGAGGTGGCGAACCTCGTCGGCGTGGTCCAGGGACTGCCGAAGTTCTTCGAGCACGACCTGACGCCCGTGTTCGTCTTCGACGGGGGCGTGACCGACCTCAAGACCGAGGAGATAGAGAGCCGACGCGAGCAGCGCGAGAAGATGGAGGAGCGACTAGCGGAGGCCCGCGAGGCGGGCGACGAGATAGAGGTCGCGCGCCTCGACGCCCACACCCAGCGGCTGACGCCCGCCATCCACGAGACGACGCGGGAGCTGTTCGACCTGCTCGACGTGCCGTACGTCGAAGCGCCCGCCGAGGGGGAGGCGCAGGCGGCCCACATGGCCCGGAACGGCACCGTCGACTACGCCGGCACCGAGGACTACGACGCGCTCCTGCTCGGCGCGCCCCTCACGCTCCGGAAACTGACGAGCAAGGGCGACCCCGAACTGATGGACTTCGAGGCCACCCTCGACGAACACGACATCACCTGGGAGCAACTCGTCGACGTAGCCATCCTCATCGGCACGGACTTCAACGAGGGCATCGACGGCGTCGGCCCGAAGACCGCGCTGAAGGAGGTCAAAGAGCACGGCGACCTCTGGGGGGTGCTGGAGACCCGCGACGCTCACGTCGAGAACGCGGACGTCATCCGGAACCTGTTCCTCGACCCGGACGTGACCGACGACGTGGCGTTCGACGCCGAGATGGACCCCGACCTCGACGCGGCCCGCGAGTACGTCGTCGAGGAGTGGGACATCCACGCCGACGAGGTCGAGCGGGGCTTCGAGCGCATCGAGGACGCCGTCGTCCAGACCGGCCTCGACAACTGGACCTAGCGGTACCGGACCCCGCCGGACAGCACGAAGCCCGCGACCATCACGAGAGCACCCATCGCCCGCCGGAGCCGGAGATACCAGTCGCGCGGTTCGACGTTTCTCCCGGAGCCGTCTACGGTGGTCGCCGGCGATGCCGGCCAAAGCACTGAGGGGACGACGCCGAGAACGAACGCCCATGGCGGACGAACTGCAACCGGACGACGTGGAGGAGTCGATGGCGGTCCGACTGGAGTGGTCGCCGCGGGGCGGCCCGGGAGCGGGCGACGAGGCGGACGGCGAGGTGACCCGCGTCTGGCGACCCGAGGACGCGGTGCGCGAGTTCACCGTCGCGGTCGAGGACGACGCCAACCTCAACGTCTACGCCGACTACCGCCAGCCGCCGGTCGAGCGCGTCGAGACGGACGGCGACGACCCGAGCGCCGAGACCATCGGACGGCTCGACGGAATCACGCTCCTGGACGGCTGAGGGCGCCTCGAAACGGATTTTCGGGCCGACGTCGGCGGGCGGTCGAGAGTTCCCCCGGCGGCCCGTCGGCGAGCGCGATGTCGGCCGGTTCCTCGCCGCGGCGTCGCGCCCGGACCCCGTCGGCTTTTGGTCTCCGACGCGATAGCTTCCAGTATGGACGCGAACGACGTCGAACGACTCATCGAATCGGGCGTCGAGGACGCGGAAGCGACGGTCTCACAGCCGCGCGGCGTGGACGACGACGACCACCTCGCCGCGACGGTGGTCTCGCCGGCGTTCGAGGGGGAGACGCTCGTCGACCAGCACGAGATGGTGTACGACGCGCTGGGCGAGCACATGACCACCGACATCCACGCGCTGGAGCTGAAGACCTACACGCCCGACGAGTACGAACGGAAGCAGGCGGAGAACGGCGACCGAGACGCCTAGACGTTCGGGAGCGTCGTCTCGGCCGTGTCGAGGGTCCGGTTCCTGAGCGCCTCGCCGGTGTCGGCGTCGAAGAGGTGGACCGCCTCCTCGGGAATCCGGGCGACGACCGGCTGGTCGGCCTCGACGGCCCGCATCCCGTCGACGGTGGCGACGAAGGTCCGCCGGTCCTCGTCGACCCCTTCGCCGTCGGCCTCGTTCCCCTCGAACGCCAGGTAGACGTTGTTCTCGTTGCCCATCGGTTCGACCACGTCCACCACTGTGGCGAAGTCGTGGTCGCCGGCGGCGTCGGACACGAGTTCCACGTCCTCGGGGCGAACGCCGAGCGTCACGCGGTCGGCGTCGGCGACCGCCTCTGCCGTCTCGGCCGAGAGCGGATACGCGAACTCCTCGCCGACGAGCGTGTCGCCGTCCCGCTCCATCTCGAAGAAGTTCATCGACGGTTCGCCGATGAAGCCGGCCACGAACCGGTTCGCGGGTTCGTGGTACGCCTCGAGGGGCGTGCCGACCTGCTGGAGTTCGCCGTCGTCGAGGATGGCGATGCGGTCGCCCATGGTCATCGCCTCCGTCTGGTCGTGGGTGACGTACACCGTCGTCACGCCCAGGTCCTCCTGCAATCGCTGGAGTTCCGTCCGCATCTGGGAGCGGAGTTTGGCGTCGAGGTTCGACAGCGGTTCGTCCATCAGGAACACCTCGGGGTCGCGGACGATGGCGCGCCCGAGCGCGACGCGCTGTTGCTGGCCGCCGGAGAGGTCGCTCGGCTTGCGGTCCAGCAGGTCGGCAATGCCCATCATCTCGGCGGTCTCCTCGACCCGGCGGTCCATCTCGTCGGCGGACAAGTCCGTTGACTCCTCCAGTCCGAAGCGCATGTTCTCCCGCACGGTCATGTGGGGGTAGAGCGCGTACGACTGGAACACCATCGCGATGTCCCGCGTTGTCGGCGGTTGGTCGTCGATGACCGTCCCGTCGAGGCGAATCGCGCCGCTGGAGACGGTTTCTAACCCCGCGATCATCCTGAGCGTGGTCGACTTGCCACAGCCCGAGGGACCGACGAGGACGAGGAACTCCCCGTCGTCTATCTCGATGGTCGCGTCGTCGACGGCGACGATTCGGTCGCCGTCGTCGTCGAACCACTTGGTCACGCCGTCGAGCGTGAGCCTAGCCATCGTTCCGATACCTCCGTTCCGTCATGTGATTCCGTATCATCAGCTTGCAACTCCTTTTGCGAACTGTTCTCCGAACGCGATGTAGACGATGAGCGTCGGTATCGCCGCGACGAACGCGCCCGCCATCTGTAGACCGAACGACTGGATGATGCCGCCGCTCAGGTTCGTCAGCGCGACCGTCACCGGTTCCCCCGCCCCGGCACCGCCAGGGAGGATGACCAGCGCGAACAGCAGGTCGTTCCACACCTGCGTGAACTGGTAGATGAGCGTCACCGCGAACATCGGTTTCGACAGCGGGAGCACGATGTTCCGGTAGATGCTGAACACGCTCGCCCCGTCCAACCGGGCCGCCTCCAGCATCTCGTCCGAGAGGTTCCGGTAGTACGACCGGAACAGCAGGAACGTGATGGGAATCCCGTACGCGGTGTGTGCGATTATGAGGTTGACGATGTTCGCGTAGTGGGGGTGCATCAGCGGCAAACTCCACACCGGCGCGAGCATGGCCCGCGTATCGACGATGGCGAACAGGCGCGAGAGAGGCACCAACACCGCCTGGTACGGGATGAAGATGCCCGCGATGAACAGCGCGATGATAGGCATCTGGTACTTCCACTCGACGTTCGTCACTCCGTACGCCGCGAGACTTCCGAGCGTCGCCGACAGGAGCGTCGCCGGGATGGCGAGCATGAGACTGTTGATGACGCCGTGGGTCAGTTTGTCTATCGCCACCCGCCACGGTTTCAGGGTGAATCCGTCGGGCCCGGGCGGCGCGAACGGGAGCGTGCTGTTGAACGCGCTGTTCGTCTTGAAGGCGGTCATGATGGCTGACTCCAGCGGCGCCAGATAGAACCCGACGAGCGCGACCAGCACCGCGTACAGCACCAGTCGTCTCGGCCCCGCGTTTCGAAACGCGGTGACGGCCCGCTCCCTGCGGGTGTGATTCTCCGGTTCCGGCGTCGCCGGCGGACCGCTCATCGAGACCACCTGGCCGTCGTCCCCGTCCGGCACCGTCTCACCGCTCTCGTCGCGCTCATAGTTCACCTCGTCTGTACTCGCTGTAGAGGTACGGTCCGACGACGGCGAGCGCCATCAGGAATAGGATGATGGCGATGGCCGATCCGTACGCCCAGTTGTTGGACGCGAACGCCTCGCGGAACATCATCGTCGCCAGAATGTCCGCCGCGGGACCGGGGTTGTTCCCGAACATCACGTACAGGAAGTCGAACGCCTTGAGCGCGAACACCATCAGCACCACCGCCGCGCCGATGGTCGACGAGCGCAACTGCGGGATGACGACCCGTCGGTACATGCGCCACGAACTCGCGCCGTCCACCCGCGCGGCCTCGAAGTGTTCGTCCGGAATCGCCCGCAGGCCCGCGAGGTAGACGACCATCGCGTAGCCGCTGAACTGCCAGATGAGCGCGAAGATGACCGCAGCGAGCTTCGTCGTCGGGTCGCTTATCCAGTGGTGGGCGAGAAAGTCCAAGCCGAACTTCCGCAGCGAGATGTTTATCATCCCGCTCTGGAAGTTGTACATCCACGCCCACACCTTCGCCGTCACGACGAACGAGAGGCTCATCGGCAGGAGGTAGATAGTTCGGAACGTGTTCTCGAACCGAATCTCCCTGTCGACGACGATGGCGAGCATCAAGCCGACCGCCAGACAGAGCACGGTGAACGTGACCAGCAGAACGAGCGTGTTCCGTGCCGAGGCCCAGAAGTTCGGATCGCCGAACGCCCGCCGATACATCTCCAAGTCGAACGTCGCGGGGTCGTACGTCGGGAGCGTGAGCGACGCAAAGTCGGTGAACGAGATTATCAGGTTCCAGCCGATGGCGCCGTAGACGAAAAAGCCCATCAGCAGGAACGGTGGCAACCAGAACGGGATGCTCTGGACGAACTCGTTCTGGAATATCGACTCCTCCGTCTCGCGGTGCCTCTCGGTTACCGTTCCTCCGTCGGCCCGAACCTCCCGGTCACGACTCGTGTCGCGTCGGACTTTTTCCAGTGCTTCGCGTATTCCTTGCATGAAAAATCGGGCGTTGAGTCTCAGTCGGATTTGAACGCCTTGGCGAAATTGTTGTACGCCTTATCGACGTTCCAATCGGAGTTGAAGGTCGTCGCCGCGTCTTTGAGTTTCGTCAGCGTTCCGGGCTTCGTCGCCAGCCCGTGCGTGATGGACGGGGGCTGCGATTTCGAATCCTTGAACTCGTCCATCTGCCGCGAGAGGAATGGCCCGAACTTGTCCTTCGGCACGTCGGTGCGCGGCGGAATCGACCCCTTCTTGGGATTGAACCGTTCCTGCGCGTCGACCGACCCGACGTACTGGAGGAACTTCTTCGTCGCATCGGTCGTGGGGTTGTTCTTCGGGAAGGGGAACGAGTCCATGACGAGCGCATACATCCCCTTCGTGCCGGGGAACGGCGCCATGTCCCACTGCTTTTCGAACTCGAAGTTCTTCTGACTGCGGTACATTCCCGCAGCCCAGTCGCCCTGATGGATGAACGCGGCCTTGCCGTTGATGAGCTTCTTGTTCGCCTGTTGCCAATCGAGCGACCCCGCGTCGCTGTTGAAGTGCTTCTTGTACTCTTTGACCGTCGAGAGCGAGTCCTTCACCGCCTGCTGGTTCTCCTTCACCTTCCCTTCGGTGAAGGCGGTGTACGCCTGTTCACCGTGCTCGCCGAGGAGTATCATCGCCCACAGTTGGAGGGTCGACCAGCCGGACTTCGTCTGGTGAGCCATCCCGACCGCATTCGTCTTGCTCTCGACCTGCTTCATCGCATCGACGAGGTCGCTCGGCTTTTTGATGCTCTTGGAGTCGACGCCCGCCTTCTCGACGACTTCGACGTTGTAGAAGAGGTTATTGAGGCGGTGGATGTTGAGCGGTACCGACACGAACTTTCCGCCCGGTTTCGCTGCCTCTTTCGGCCCTTTCAGGTACGCATTCTTCATGTCGTTGTTCGACCAGATCGAATCGCCGATGTCTTTCAGTTTGTCCGCTTCGACGTACGGTTGCAGGTTCTTCCCCGGCCACGCCTGCCACGTGCTCGGCGGATTGCTGTTCAGGACGCGCTTCTTGATGACGGATTGGAGGTTCTGGCCCGCCCCGCCAGAGACGGGGTTGGGTTTGACCTTGACGTCGTGTTTCTTCTCGAATCCCTCGAACAGCGCCTTGATGGCCGCACCGCCGTCGCCGCCCGTCCACCAGTGTTGTACTTCTACCTTGTTTCCACCGCCGTCGCCGCCGTCGCCGCCGTCGCCGTCGCCGCTACCGCCCGAACCGCCGAGACAACCGGACAGACCGGCCATCCCGGCAGCCCCGGCGACAGCGGTCGATTTGAGATACGTACGCCGTGTAGTGTTAGAGTCGTCCTTTGTCATGGTCTACGCCTCCGAAGCGTGTACGTGGACATCAAACAGGGTCCACTTAATGATTTTTAAATTCATTCGTGAACGAGTCAATTTGCCATACTGATAGGGTAACGGGAACTATCTCCAGTTCAGGGTGACGTTGCCCGCGGTCACGGTGACGTTACCCGCCGGACGACCGCCGCGTCGAGACGACCGCTGGCTCCGGCCCGTCGAAGTCGACGACCCCTCTCGCGGCGACGCGGCGGGAGCGACCTCCGGGAGGGACCGAAGGGTCGTCGCTGCCGAGTGAGTATGATATTTATCCGTGGCGGGAGACCGCTCGAACATGAGCGACGAGGACTACCGAATCGAGGAGGACAGCCTCGGGGAGATGCGAGTACCGTCGGACGCCTACTGGGGCGCACAGACCCAGCGCGCGGTCGAGAACTTCCCCATCAGCGGTATCACCTTCGGGCGGCGGTTCGTGCGCGCGCTCGGGGTGGTCAAGAAGGCGGCCGCGCAGGCCAACCGCGACCTCGGCCTCCTCGACGAGGAGGAAGCGGACGCCATCGTCGCGGCGGCGGACGAGGTCATCGCGGGCGAGCACGACGACCAGTTCCCCGTCGACGTGTTCCAGACGGGGTCGGGCACCTCGTCGAACATGAACGCCAACGAGGTCATCGCCAACCGCGCCGCCGAGATTGCCGGCGCGGACGTGGGCGACCGGGTCGTCCACCCGAACGACCACGTCAACTTCGGCCAGTCCAGCAACGACGTCATCCCGACCGCGATGCACGTCGCCTCGCTGGAGGCCGTCGAGAAGGACCTCCTGCCGGCGCTCGACACCCTCCGGGAAGCCCTGGAAGCGAAAGAGGAGGAGTTCGACGGCGTCGTCAAGACCGGTCGCACCCACCTCCAGGACGCGACGCCGGTCCGCCTCGGCCAGGAGTTCTCCGGCTACCGCACGCAGGTCGAGAAGGGACTCGCCCGGCTCGACTACGTCCGCGACCACCTCTCGGAGCTCGCCCTCGGCGGGACGGCGGTCGGGACGGGCCTGAACACCCATCCCGACTTCCCCGAACTCGCCGCCGAGTACATCAGCGAGGAGACGGGCGTCGAGTTCCGCGAGGCCGACAACCACTTCGAGGCGCAGGCCGCACACGACGCGATGAGCGAGGCCCACGGCGCACTCCGCACGGTCGCGGGGTCGCTGAACAAGATCGCCAACGACCTGCGACTGCTCGCGTCCGGGCCGCGAAACGGTCTCGGCGAACTCGAACAGCCCGAGAACCAGCCCGGTAGCTCCATCATGCCCGGCAAGATAAACCCGGTCGTCGCCGAGGCGGTCAACCAGGTCCACAAGCAGGTCGTCGGCAACGACGCCGCCGTGAGCGCAGGCGCGGCCGAGGGGCAGATAGACCTCAACCTCTACAAGCCGGTGCTCGCGCACAACTTCCTCCAGTCCGCCGAGATGCTGGCGAACGCGAGCGAGACGTTCGCCGAGAAGTTCGTCCGGAAGCTGGAGGCCAACGCCGAACACTGCGAGGAGCAGGTCGAGGAGAGCATGGCGCTCGCCACGGCGCTCAACCCCCACATTGGCTACGACAAGGCCAGCGACGCGGCCAAGACGGCGCTGAAGGAGGGGAAGACCGTCAAGGAGGTCGTCGTCGAGAAGGGCTACCTCAGCGAGGAGGAGGCCGAAGCCGTCATCGACCCCGAGAAGATGACCTATCGCGGCATCCTCGGCGACGAGTAACGCAGCACTGCTTCTCGACTTTCACTTTCTCTCCGACCGGGGGCCGTCGCGCCCCCGGCAGCGACCGGCCAGAGCGGTTCCGAAGTCGGAGACTCGACGATTCGGCGCGCTATTGGTGGCGGCAGACGGCAGAGAAGGGGTCCGCTAGAAGAGGTTGCCGAAGAACGACAGAACCGCGTTCAGGGCGGCACCGAGGCCGTCCCATATCCTCTCGAAGAATCCCCGACTCTGGCCGCTCGCTCCGCCCGGCGTGGTCGTGGTGGACCTCGGCGACGAGGAGGTCTCCCGCGAACTCGTCTGGTCGTCGGAGTTCGAACTGGAGGTCGAGGTCTGCTTCGACGAGCCGTTGCAGCTGCCGGTCTTGATCGTCACCGGTTTCTGCATCTTCAGTTCGGTCCGGGTGGGGTTGTTCACGTTTCCGGACAGCACCTCCCACTTGTTGATCTTCCCCTCGTACGGTCCCTCGCCCGCGCTCGAGAGCGTGGCCTTCTCGTTGAACGCCGGGTGAATCTTGAACTCGAACTCGTCGCCGAGTCCGCGGTAGACCCCACCGTCGGCGCGTCCGTCCTGCCACGTCCAGTTGATGACGCTGGTCGCGGTCTTCTTGCCCTCCCAGTCGCGGTTGATGGAGTGGTCGAAGGTGTCCCTGTTCGTCGGTCCGTCGTAGCTGTCGTCCTTGACGACCCACTTCCCCTTGGCCGGGAGTCTGGTGAGACGGAACGTGACCGCGCCGCCCGAACCCGTACTGTGTAGCTTGTCGTGAATCACGACGAGGCTCAGTCCCTTCGGCCCGTCGTACAGGAACATGATGCTCGTGTTCTTGCGCTGTAGCTGCTGGGTGCCGAAGGAGGCGTACTTGTACGACGAGGGTTCCGTGTCGGGCGTCCGGTAGTCGTAGAACTGCTCGACCGGCAGTCCCTCGTACGAGAGCGGCTGTAGCGGGATGCACTTCCCGTCCTGTTCGATGACTATCTTGCTACCGTCCGACTGGCGCGCCTGGGTCGTCGAGAGCCCTCCGAGCGCCACCGTCGACGCGGCCGTCGCCGACAGGAATCGACGACGGTTAACGGTGACTGGCGAATTCCTTGGCATGGTGTCCGGCAGAGAGACGGGTCGCACGGACCTTTGTTCCACTCCGTCTGACGACCGTCAGCCACCGCGAACCGTACCGCAGGAGGCGCCTATAGCCGGCGTAGGCGAACGGTAACGGTCGACGCTGGCCTCGGTCGATCGACGATTCGGGGGTGGGTTCGGGACTGCTCGCGTTCGACCGCTTCACGCGGGATGCCGACACTTTATGCGATAGCTGTCCCGTGTCTTGGACATGGAAGCGCTCAATCCGCGCGTCCGCTTCGTCTGGTTCGCCGGGACGCTGCTGACCGCGCTCGTGCTCGGCGCGATGGCGGCGGCAGTCGACCGTTTCGTCGTCGACGTCGGCGTCTGGGTCGTCGCGGCCGTCGGAGTCGCCGCCCTCGTCTTCGGCGTCGCGTACGTCGTCCTGAAGTACCGCGTGTGGCGGTTCGAGATACGGGACGACGACCTCTACCTCGAACGCGGCGTGTTCACGCGGGTCACGACCGTCGTCCCGTTCGTCCGCGTCCAGCACGTCGACACCCAGCGCGGGCCGGTCGAGCGACTCCTCGGACTCGGCAGCGTCGTCGTCTACACCGCCGGCTCCCGCGGTGCCGACGTGACCATCCCAGGGCTGACGCCCGACCGCGCGACCGACCTCCAGCGTCGGCTCCGCAACCTCGCCATCGAGAGCGAGTCAGAGGACGCCGTATGAAACTGCACCCGCTCTCGCTGCCGTACCGGGCGGTTTCGCGCGGCGTGAGCGTCGGCTCCAGCCTGCTGTTCGCCGGACTGGCGCTCGGCGGCGTGGTGGACTTCCTGGAACCGCTCCGGGTCGCACTGCTGGCAGTGGTCGGCCTCGCCGTCGCCGTAGCCTGGGAGACGGCCTACTACCGCCGGTTCGCCTACGAACTGACGGGCGACTCGCTCGACATCGAGTCGGGCGTCCTCTCGCGGCGGCGACGCGAGATTCCGCTTCGACGGGTCCAGAACGTCGACATCCGTCGCAACGTCGTCCAACGCGCGCTCGGCCTCTCGTCGGTGAGCCTCGAAACCGCCGGCGGGGAGCAGACGGAGGCGAGCCTCCGGTTCGTGGCCTACGAGGAGGCCAAGCGCCTCCAGCGCGAAATTCAGCGGCGCAAGCGCGCCGAAGCCGCGGGCGAGGTGGACGCAGGCGACGAATCCCCGTCCGAGACGGTCGAGGCGGAACCGGAGGAGGAGCTCTACGCCATCCGGTCGTCGGAACTCGCGCTGCTGTCGGCCATCTCGGTCGAGCCGCGCGTCGTCGGGCTCGCCTTCGTCGTCGTGCCGCTGGTGACCGGCGAGTCGTCCGGCGTCGACGCCCTCGTCGGGCTGACCCAGCTCGCGCTGTCGGCGCTGGTGCTGTGGGTCGCCAGCGCGATGGTGACGTTCGCGCGCTACTACGATTTCCGGCTCACGCGCGTCGGCGACGAGCTCCGGTACGAACGCGGCCTTCTCCAGCGTTACGACGGAACGGTCCCGCTGGAGAAGGTCCAGACCGTGACGCTCCGGGAGAACCCGCTGATGCGACTCGCGGGATACGCCACGCTCGCCGTCGAGACGGCCGGCTACGCGCCAGGCCAGGGCGGCGGCGGCTCCCAGGCGGCCGTCCCGCTGGCGGCTCGTGAGCGCGTCCTCGCGCTCGCGCGCGAAGTAGAACCGTTTCGGGAGCCGACGTTCGAGCGGCCGCCGAAGCGTGCCAGACGGCGCTACGCCGGGCGGTACGCCATCGTCGTTCTCGGCCTGACCGCGGTGGCGTACGGCGTCGACCGGTTCGTCGCCGGTTTCGGCCTCTGGTACGCGCCGCTCGCGCTGCTCGCGGTCGCTCCGGTCGCGGCCCACTACCGCTGGAAGCATCTGGGGTACTCGACGGGAGACGACCACGTCGTAACGCGCATCGGGTACTGGCGGCGCGCGACGACGGTCGTCCCCTACTACCGCGTCCAGACCGTCGTCCAGCAGGCGACGATATTCCAGCGCCGGTGGCGGCTGGCGACGGTCGTCGTCGACACCGCGAGTTCGGCCCGGCTCGCGGGACGGGACGCCCGCGCCGCGGACCTGGACGCCGCGACCGCCGCGCAGTTGCGCGAATTCGTCGCCGGGCGGCTACAGGACGACCTCCGGGAGCGACGCGCCGCCGAACACGTCGCGGAGGAGTGAGCGGCGTCGTCCGGTCCGAGTCGGCGAGACGACCCAGGAAGACAACACCGATAATCCTGGGGAGCGTTGCCAGGGACATGGAACGACGCGCACTCGGGACGACGGGAGCGGACGTGACGGCGGTCGGTCTCGGCACGTGGGAGGTCGGCTCCGACTGGGGCGAGGTGTCGGAAGCGGAGGGTCGGCGGGCCATCGAGGCAGCGCTGGACGCGGGCGTGAACTTCATCGACACCGCCGACGTGTACGGCGACGGTCGCAGCGAACGCCTCATCGCCTCGGTGCTCGAGGAGCGCGAGGAAGAGCCCATGGTCGCCACGAAGGCCGGCCGGCGACTCGACCCGCACGAGGCCGCGGGGTACACCGCCGAGAACCTGGAGCGGTTCATCGACCGGAGTCGCGAGAATCTCGACGCCGAGACGCTCGACCTGCTCCAGTTACACTGTCCGCCGACGGACGTCTACTACCGGCCGGAGGTGTTCGACGCGCTGGCCGACCTCCGGGAGGCAGGGAAGATAGCCCACTACGGCGTCAGCGTCGAGCGCGTCGAAGAGGGGCTGAAGGCCATCGAGTACCCCGGCGTCGAGACGGTCCAGATAATCTTCAACCCGTTCCGCCAGCGCCCCGCGGACCTCTTCTTCCGGGAGGCGAAACGCCGGGACGTCGGCGTCATCGTTCGCGTGCCGCTGGCGTCCGGCCTGCTGACGGGCGAACTCTCGGCCGACACCGAGTTCCCCGAGGACGACCACCGGAACTTCAACCGCGAAGGGGAGGCGTTCGACCGCGGCGAGACGTTCGCCGGTGTCCCCTACGAGCGCGGCCTGGAGGCCGTCGAGGCGCTGCGGCCGCACGTCCCCGACGACGCGACGATGGCGCAGTTCGCGCTCAGCTGGATCCTCTCGTTCGACGCGGTGTCGACGGTCATCCCCGGCTCGACGAACCCCGACCACGTCCGGGAGAACGTTGCCGCCGCCGACCGTCCGGCCCCGAACGACGCGCAGATGGCGGGCGTCCGCGACGTGTACGAGGAGTACGTCTTCGACGCGGTTCACCACCGCTGGTGACGGCGACCCGCCGGCGTGGACGAGCGGCGCGGAACGCACCTTTTATAACCGTCACCGAACAAGACGGACGTACGACTATGCCGAGTTCGAACGGACCCTACAACACTACTCGAGACAAACTGTCGAACGACCCGCGATCTCGCGGCACGTCCCCGCCCCAGCGTGCGGTTCAGGAGTACGAGGTCGGCCAGAAGGTCCACCTGAAGATAGACCCGAGCGTCCCCGACGGCCGATTCCACCCGCGCTTCGACGGCCACACCGGCGAGGTCGTCGGCGAGCAGGGGACTGCCTACAAGGTCGTCATCGACGACCGCGGCAAGGAGAAGACGCTCATCGTCAAGCCGGCTCACCTCCGCGCCCAGGAGTAGACGCATGACCATCTTCAAGGAAAAGCTCGACGAGGACCACCTCACCACCGCCGAGGCCAAGGAACTCCTCGCGGACATCGAGACGGACCGCGCCCTGGACGAGGACCGCGAGATGCCGTACAACCTCGCGCGAGCTATCGACCACGTCAACCGGTTCGCCCTCCTCGACCCCGACGAGTCCCGTGAACTCGTCGAGAAACTGCTCGACGAGGAGAAGGTCGACGAACCCACGGCGTACAAGATCGCGGACCTGCTGCCGAAGGACCGCGATGAACTGCGCGCGGTGTACGCCCAGGAGCGGTTCACGCTCTCGGGCGACGAACTCGACGACATCCTGAACGTCGTGGCGCAGTACGACTGATCGTCCCTCGACCATCTGACCGATTCTTTAAGTGATTCGTCGCCGTTATCTACGACAATGAGTGAATCCGAGAGCGAACGCGAGACAGCCGTGTTGCTCGACTTTCTTCCACACGGGAGGGCCGAAGACGACCGGCCACAGTACCAGAAGCCGCCGCTGGCCTACGCCCTGACCGAGGCGGAGTTCCGCCTGCTCGAACTGACGTTCGACCAGGACGCCGACTCCGGCATCGGCGACCGAGTGGTCGTCGACCCGCCGGAGGAACGCGAAGGGGTCGAGGAGGTCCGGGAGATAGAGTACGAGGACCTCTCGGGAACGGCCCAGTCCGAACTCGAACACGCCGTCAAGGACATCGTCGAGAACGACCGCCAGCGGTTCGTCGACTTCTACAACGACGCCCAGCCGATTACGCTCCGGCTCCACCAATTGAACCTCCTGCCGGGCATCGGCAAGAAGCTCCGCAACAACGTCCTGGAGGAGCGCAAACGCCAGCCGTTCGAGAGCTTCGACGATATCGAGGAGCGGGTCGCCGGCCTGCACGACCCGAAGGGCGTCCTCGTCGAACGCATCCTCGAGGAGGTCCGTGAGGACGACCTGAAGTACCGGACGTTCGCCCACCGCGACGAGTAACCGAAGGCGGGCCGCCGACGGTCGAATCGCCGCCGTCGCCCGGACGAACGCCGCATCCGGGCGACTCGGTGGGTTTACCCCGCTCCACGCGGTATCCGGCAGTAACGATGGCACGCACGCCGAGCGACGAGTTCCGGGACCCGGACGCGCTCGTCCGCCGCGCCGGGGTTCGCGCCGACCCGAACCGCGACCAGCACTTCCTCGTGGACGACCGGGTGCTCGACCGTCTCCCGGAGTACGCCGAGGGAATGGACCGCCGGCACGTTCTGGAAGTCGGTGGCGGTACCGGCGCGCTCACCGACCGTCTGCTGGCGGTCGCCGACGAGGTGACCGTCGTCGAGCGCGACCCGGACCTCGCGGCGTTCCTGCGAGAGGAGTTCGAGGGCGACGTGGCGGCGGGACACCTGACGGTGGTCGAGGGCGACGCTCTCGACGTCGACCTTCCCGAGTTCACTGCGTGCGTCTCGAACCTCCCGTACGGCATCTCCAGCGAGATAGCGTTCCGGCTGCTACCGCGCGGGAAGCCGGCGGTGCTGATGTTCCAGAAGGAGTTCGCCGAGCGGATGGCCGCCGAGCCGGGGGAAGACGACTACGGTCGCCTGTCGGTGACCGCGGGCCACTACGCCGACGTCGAGGTCGTCGAGGTCGTTCCCCGGGAGGCGTTCTCGCCGCAGCCCGAGGTCGAGAGCGCCGTCGTCCGGACGACGCCCCGGGACCCCGAGTATGAGGTGCCCGACGAGGCGTTCTTCCTCGATTTCGTCAAGGCCGTCTTCACCCAGCGCCGCAAGACCATCCGGAATGCCATCCGGAACACCGCGCACATCTCGGGACTGGACGACGCCGACGCCGTGGTCGACGCCGTCGAAGCGGTGAGCGACGGTGAGTCCGAGGCCGACCTGCGCGAGGTGCTGGGCGAGAACATCCTCCGGAAGCGCGCGGGGAACGTCACGCCGGCCCAGTTCGCGGCGCTGGCGCGGCTCGCGGACGAACACGGGCGGGGTGGGAGCTGATGCTAATGGGGACGCTGCTCGTGCAGGTCAATGGGTTCCCCCGTTTCGACGTCCGCTGGCTCATCGGGGGGTTCATCCTCCTCTCGGTCGTCGGGGCCGCGGCGTTCTCGTGGCGACTCCGCGCCAGACTCCGACGCCGTACCCTCGACGCGCTGGCGGACGTCGTCGTGCTCTTCTCGTTCCTCACCTTCGTCGCGCTGGCGGTCGTGACGTGGCTGTTCCTCTGGGACAAGGTCAACACCAGCGTCGTGTTTGCGAACAGCCCGCTCGACAGTCTGGACCGGGAGGTGGCGGACTCGACCATCTGGACTGCGGGCCAGACGCTGCTCGTCGTTGCCCTCTCCTACATCGTCGCGGGATTCGTCAGCGACACCCTCGACCGGTTCGTGCAGGACCGAAAGACAATCTCGGAACACCAGGCGCAGGTGTTCTACCGCCTCACCCAGTTGTTGGTGTACGGCGTCGCCGTCATCGTCATCCTCGGTCTGTGGAACGTCAACCTCACCGGTCTGCTCGTCGGGGCGGGCTTCCTCGGCATCGTCGTCGGCATGGCCGCCCGCCAGACGCTCGGAGCGCTGCTGGCGGGGCTCGTGTTGATGTTCTCGCGGCCGTTCGAGATCGGCGACTGGATAGAGATAGACGAACAGGAGGGCATCGTCACCGACATCTCCATGGTCAACACGCGCATCCAGACGTTCGACGGCGAGTACGTGATGATACCGAACGACGTGGTGGGCGGGAGCACCATCACCAACCGCTCGCGGAAGGGACGGCTCCGCCTCGAAGTCGACGTGGGCGTCGACTACGACGCGGACGTCGAACGCGCGGCCGAACTCGCCGCGGACACCATGAAGGAGATAGACGACGTGCTGTCGGTGCCGACGCCCCAGGTCGTCTCGAAGGAGTTCGGCGACTCCGCGGTCGTGCTCGGTCTGCGGTTCTGGATCGACAAGCCGAGCGCGCGCCGGAAGTGGCGCGCCCGCACCGCGGTCATCAACCGGGTCAAGGAGACCTACGAGGACGCCGGCATCAAGATACCGTTCCCCCAGCGGGAACTCGGCGGGCGCGAGGAACACGGCGGCTTCAAGATCGCTGGCGGTCGTTCACAGCACGTGGAAGCGACCACCGACGGCGGCCCGGGAGAGGAGTCCGACGACGAGAGGCACGAGCACGGGTCCGACGGGAGCGACGACGCGTGACCGACCTCGCCGAACTCCGCGACGCGGAGACACCGGTGTATCAGCCTGCCGAAGACTCCCGCCTGCTCGCGACGGTCGCCGTCGACCACGTGGACGCCGACGAACGGGTCCTCGAGGTCGGGACGGGGTCGGGATACGTCGCCGGGACGGTCGCCGCCGAGACGGGCGCTCGCGTCGTCGGGTCCGACGTGAACCCACACGCCTGCGAGCAGGCGCGCGAGCGCGGAGTCGAGACGGTCCGCGCGGACCTCGTCACCCCGTTCCGGGACGCGGTCTTCGACGCCGTCCTCTTCAACCCGCCCTATCTCCCCACCGACCCGGAGACCGAACGCGACGACTGGATGGAGCGGGCGCTCTCCGGCGGAGAGTCGGGACGGGCGGTCATCGAACCCTTCCTCGACGCGGTGGGGCGCGTCCTCGCCCCGGACGGCCACGTGTTCCTGCTCGTGAGCAGCCTCACCGGCGTCGACGCGGTGGTCGAACGCGCCGCCGCGAACGGATTCAGCGCCGTCGCCCTCCGTGACGAGTCGTTCCCCTTCGAGACGCTGACCGTGCTGAAACTGCTCCGGTGACCACGACCGACCTCCGGAACGGACTCCCCCGCGTCGACCGAAGCGAACGTCGGGACCGCGACGATTTTTCCTCCGTCGACCCGGGACGGTCCTCCAGGGTGTTCGACAATCGGTAGCACCCCTCATGCACTGCGGTTATTTTTCGGAGTGGAAAATATTAAGCCCCAGCATTTCGTAGGGCAGGGTGATGACAGAGCGCGTCGCTACGACACCGGGCGTCTACCCGCTCCCGGACTGGGCGAAAGACGACCTCTCGGACCTGAAGGGCCACCAGAAAGAGGACCTGATTTCAGGCGACGAGAGCGAGGACGTGACCGCGATATACGAGGAGACGCGAGCCGAGGTCGTCGAGGCACAGCAGACCGCTGGCCTCGACAGAATCGTCGAGGGGCAGTTGCGGTGGGACGACATGCTCGCGCACCCCCTCACGGTCCACGACAACGTCGAGACCCGGGGCATCGTCCGCTACTACGACAACAACAACTTCTACCGCGACCCCGTCGTCACCGGCGACCTCGACTTCGACGGTGACGTGGCCGACGAACTGGCGTCCGCCGCGGAGCTGACGGGCTCCGACTCCCTGCAGGCAGTCCTTCCCGGTCCCTACTCGCTGGCCGACCTCGCCACCGACGAGCACTACGGCGACGACGAGACCTTCCTCGCGGCCGTCGGGGAGTTCCTGGCCGGCGAGGCGGAGGCGTTCCCCGACGTGGAGACGCTGTTCCTGCTGGAACCGTCGCTCGTCGAGAACCCGCCGGGCGACGGCGAGGACGCCCACGCAAGCGAGGCCATCGACGCCGTGGCCTCCGCGACCGACGCCGACGTGGTCGTCCAGAGCTACTGGGGGTCGCTCGACGAGAAGGTCCACGCCCACCTGCTCGACGCCGACGTCGACGCCGTGGGCTACGACCTCGTCGCGGACCACGAAGGCGCGGTCGAGAACGTCAACGAGTACGGGACGAAAGACTCGGTCGCGCTCGGCCTCGTCGACGGCCAGAACACGCGGGTCGAGTCTCCCGAGACCATCACGGAGCGCGTCGAGTGGTTCGAGGAGCAGACGCCCGTCAACGAGTTCGAGACGGTGTACCTCACGAGCAACACCGAGCTGTTCTACCTGCCGTACGCCAAGTTCGAGGCGAAGCTCGCGGCGCTCGGGGAAGCCGCCCGACTGCAGGAGGTGGAAGCATGAGCGGCGAGGACGACCGCGCGACCCGCGAGCAGTTCCGCCCCGCCGACCACGGGAACGACAGCTTCATCCTGACGACCGTCGTCGGGAGCTACCCCAAGCCGAAGTGGGTCGACCGCTGTCGAGGCCTGTACGAAGACGACGACGCCGACTTCGACGAGGACGCCTGGCAGGAGGCGAAAGACGACGCCTCGCGGCTCATCACCGACGAACACGAACGCGCGGGCCTCGACGTGATCGTCGACGGCGAGATGCGACGCAACGAGATGGTCGAGTACTTCGCGCACCGCATCGACGGCTACGAGTTCAACGGTCCCGTCAAGGTCTGGGGACACAACTACTTCGACAAGCCCTCGGTCGTGAGCGACGTCGAGTACGACGAGACGTGGCTCGTCGACGAGTACGAGTTCACCAGCGACGTCGCCGACCGTCCCGTGAAGGTACCCATCACCGGCCCGTACACGCTGGCCAGCTGGAGCTTCAACGAGGCGTACGACGACGAGGAGTCGCTGGCGTACGACCTCGCTGACCTCGTCAACGAAGAGGTGGAGAAGCTGGTCGAGGCCGGCGCTCGCTACGTTCAGATAGACGAACCGGCGCTGGCGACGACGCCGGACGACCACGCCATCGTCGGCGAGTGCCTCGAACGCATCGCTGCCGGCATCCCGGACGACGTCTACCTCGGCCTCCACGTCTGTTACGGCGACTACTCGCGCATCTATCCCGAGATTCTCGGCTTCCCGGTCGACGAGTTCGACGTGGAACTCGCCAACGGCGATTACGAGCAACTGGAGGTGTTCAAAGACCCCGCGTTCACGAAGAACCTCGCGCTCGGAGTCACCGATGCTCACGTCGCCGAGGTCGAGAGCGTCGAGGAGATCAAGGCGAACATCCGGAAGGGCCTCGAGGTCGTTCCGCCGGAGCGCCTGACGGTGAGTCCGGACTGCGGGCTGAAGCTCCTCCCGCGAGAGGTCGCCTACGGCAAGATGGCGAACATGGTCCAGGCCGCCCGCGAGGTCGAGGAGGAACTTGACGAGGGAGAAATCGACGTGTCGCGCTCACCCGTCACCGCCGACGACTGACGCATCGCGGCTCGTCACCGGCGAACGCGAACGTGCAAGCCGCGACGTGATCGTCGACGGCGAAGCGACCGTCGTGTGGCTGACAGGCGGCGCGCGTACCTTCCTCCCGGAACGCCGCGCGCCGCACGCTCGCGTTCGCGTTCCGGCCCCGGTCACGTCACGGACCGCCCTGGTCCCGTCTTCGTACTTGAACTTCCGGGCGGTCGTCACGGCTTCGTCGCTCGAAGCGCCGACGGTGGCGGACCGACGCCGATTCGCTGCGTACCGCTTTCCTCGGGGATGTCCCTCTCACGGACGTCCGTTCGCGTTCGATACCCCGCAGTTTTTATTACCCGGGGGCGTAGATGGGACCAGACTGGGCAACTCGCGGGCGTGCGGCATCGCCGCGCGCGAGTGCCAGACCGACGTGCTGCAAGACGCCGGGGTCTGACGCTCGCGGCCCCGCGAGGATTTCAGTGAGCAATGCAACCGCCGCGTGGCGCGGCGTTTCAATGCTTGAGGTAAGCAACTATGGAAATCGAAATCGCAACCATTGGCGGATACGAGGAAGTCGGACGGCAGATGACTGCCGTTCGAGCGGGAGACGACGTTGTCATCTTCGACATGGGACTGAACCTCTCGAAGGTTCTACTCCACGACAACGTCGAGACGGAGAAGCTGCACAGTCTCGACCTGATAGACATGGGTGCCATCCCGGACGACCGGGTGATGTCCGACCTCGAAGGTGACGTCCAGGCCATCGTGCCCACCCACGGTCACCTCGACCACATCGGGGCCATCAGCAAGCTGGCTCACCGGTACAACGCACCGGTCGTCGCGACGCCGTTCACCATCGAACTGGTCAAACAGCAGATTCAGAGCGAGGAGAAGTTCGGCGTCGAGAACGACCTGATAAAGATGGAGACCGGCGAGACGATGTCCATCGGCGACAGCGGCAAGGTCGACCTGGAGTTCGTCAACGTCACCCACTCCATCATCGACGCCATCAACCCCGTCGTCCACACGCCCGAGGGCGCCGTCGTCTACGGACTCGACAAGCGGATGGACCACACGCCTGTGCTCGGCGACCCCATCGACATGAAGCGGTTCCGCGAAATCGGCCGCGAGGGCAACGGCGTCCTCTGTTACATCGAAGACTGTACGAACGCGGGCCGGAAGGGCCGCACGCCGAGCGAATCGGTCGCCCGGCGGCACGTCAAGGACGTGCTCTACAGCATGGAGGACTACGACGGCGGTATCGTCGCGACGACGTTCTCCAGCCACATCGCCCGCGTGAAGAGCCTCGTCCAGTACGCCCAGGAAATCGGCCGGACGCCGGTGCTCCTCGGACGCTCGATGGAGAAGTACTCGGGAACTGCCGAACGACTCGACTTCGTCGACTTCCCGGAGGACATGGGCATGTTCGGTCACCGCAAGTCGGTCGACCGGACGTTCAAGCGCATCATGAAGGAGGGCAAGGAGAACTACCTGCCCATCGTCACGGGCCACCAGGGCGAGCCGCGTGCGATGCTCACCCGGATGGGCCGCGGCGAGACGCCGTACGAACTGGAAAACGGCGACAAGGTCGTCTTCTCGGCGCGGGTCATCCCCGAGCCGACCAACGAGGGCCAGCGCTACCAGTCCGAGCGTCTCCTGAAGATGCAGGGCGCACGCATCTACGACGACGTCCACGTCTCCGGCCACCTCCGCGAGGAGGGCCACTACGAGATGCTGCAGGCGCTCCAGCCACAGAACGTCATCCCGGCCCACCAGGACATGCAGGGCTTCGCGCCGTACGTCGACCTCTGCGAGAGCCAGGGCTACGACCTCGGCCGGGACCTTCACGTCACCAGGAACGGCAAGCTCATCCAGCTGGTCGATTGATATGACTGACGCGAGCACGGAGTCGCGCGAAGAAATCGTCACCGAAGCGGTCGCGAAGCGACGCGAACTGGTCAACGAGGCCATCGAGGAGGACCTCCCGATCACCGAGCCGGAGCGCCTCTACGAAGCCTCGCGGTACCTGCTGGACGCGGGCGGCAAGCGACTGCGCCCGACCGTCCTGTTGCTCGTCGCGGAGGCGCTGGCCGACGCGGAGCCACTCTCGGAGGCGTATCGCAAATTCCCCGCGCTCGACGGGACCGAAGTGGACGTGATGGCCGCCGCGGTCAGCATCGAGGTGATCCAGTCGTTCACGCTCATCCACGACGACATCATGGACGACGACGACCTTCGCCGCGGCGTCCCCGCCGTCCACCGCGCCTACGACACCGAGACGGCTATCCTCGCCGGTGACACGCTCTACTCGAAAGCGTTCGAGATAATGCTGGAGACCGACGCCGCGCCGGCTCGGACCGTCGAAGCCGTGGACGTGCTCGCGTCGACCTGTACGCGAATCTGTGAGGGCCAGGCCCTCGACGTGGCGTTCGAGGAACGTCCCGAGGTCCTGCCGGAGGAGTACCTGGAGATGATAGAGAACAAGACCGCCGTGCTGTACGGCGCGGCGTCGACCCTCCCCGCCGTGCTGCTCGGCGCCGACGAGGAGACCGCCGACGCGCTGTACCGGTACGGCATCGACGTCGGGCGAGCGTTCCAGATCCAGGACGACGTGCTCGACCTGACGGTGCCGAGCGAACAGCTCGGCAAGCAGCGCGGCAGCGACCTCGTGGAAGGCAAGCAGACCATCATCACGCTCCACGCCCGCGAGCAGGGCGTCGACGTCGACGCGCTCGTGGAGACCGAGGACGTGGACGCCGTCACGGAGGCCGAGATCGACGAGGCGGTCGCGCGACTGCGCGAGGCGGGCAGCATCGAGTACGCGAAGGAGAAAGCCGAGACGCTCGTCGAGCGCGGCAAGGACCACCTCGACGTGCTCCCGGAGAACGAGGCCAGCGACACGCTCCAGGAGATAGCGGATTACCTCATCGAGCGCAGCCACTAGGTCCGCTCGCCCGCCCGTTTTTTTGGCAGTCAACGACGCCGCGAGCCTGCGCTGGGTTGCGAACGCCGAATCGTCCGCACACCGGGTCCGTGGAGTCCCACGGGACGGCCGGAAGTTCCTAACAGCGAGGTTTCGTAGCCCGTGGCATGGACGACATCGAGGACGCGGTGGACGACGTCGAACAGAAGGTCGACGAGGCGACGGACGACGTCGGCACGGCGAGGATCGTCTACGACCACCCGGAGGACGGGACGACGGAACGGGAGGTGGAGAACGACGACATCGTCTACTTCGACGACCACTGGCTGGTGAAGGTCGGCGAGGACGAGAGCGGCGACGACCTCGTCAGGCGGATTCCCCGGGACCGCGTCCACTACGTCGAACGCTCCATCGAGGAACTGGAACAGAAGGTTCAGAGCGTCGTCGAGAAGACCAAAGAACAGTTCGGCTGGTGGGGGTGACGACGAGGCTCCGGGAGCGCCGTCACGGCTATTGATTGTCGGTCCGTCAGACGCCGTATGGTCACCGACGACGGGAGTACGCGAGGCGTCGACCGCCGACCGGACGAACGACTGGACCGACGAGAGGAGGAGTCGGCCAAACCGGACGGCCAGGGAGCCCTCCGGGCGGGACTGGTCGGCGGCCTGTTCGGCACGGTCGTGATGACGGTGTTCCGCGCGCCGATCGCGAGGTCGCTGCCGCCGACCGCGGCGTTCCTGGCGAAGTTCGTCGGGGGACGACCGGACGACCATCCCGCAGGCGCGCTGGCGCTGCACCTGCTGTACGGAATCGCCGCCGGCGGCGTGTTCGGGGGGCTCGTCGCGGCGTCGGACGGCGAGCGCGTCGCGGGCGAACTCGGCGCGAGCGAGGAGACGACCGGGCTGGTCGCCGGGACGGCGTACGCGCTCGCCCTCTCAGCGTTCGGCGAGCGAGTGCTTCTCGGTCGTCTGCTGGACATGGACCTCGAGGACGACGAGTCGATGATCTTCCACGCCGGACACGTCGTCTACGGCGTGGCGCTCGGCGCGTGGGTCGGGTCGCGGTCCTGAGTCACTCGCCGGTCAGCACCTCGCTGGCGGGCGAGAGCGATATCGTCGACCCGAGGTCCTCGGACCGGGCCTTCTCGTAGAGCAACTGCGCCGCGGCGACCGTCTCGATGCCGGTACCGCCGCTGTCGAACACGGTCACCTCGTCGTCGGACTCGCGACCGGGGGCCTTGCCGGCGACGACCTCGCCGAGTTCGGCGTGGACGTGGTCCTCAGAGACGACGCCCTCCTCCAGCGCGTGGAGGAACGACCCGGCGTCCTGGGTGACCCGGTCGCGCAGGTCGGGTACGTACGTCGCCCGCGCGATGGTCTCCGCGTCGAGTTCTCGCTTCTCCGGGTGGTACTGCCCCATCGCGGTGACGTGCGTGCCGTCGTCGAGCAGGTCGCCGTCGAACACCGGTTCGCTGGCGTTCGTCGCCGTCACGACGACGTCTGCGTCCTCGACCGCCGCGGCGCTGCTGGCGACGGCGGCCACGGAGGCGTCCAGTCGCTCGTTCATCTCGGCGGCGAACGACTCCCGGTTCTCCTTCGTCGGGGAGTACACCCAGACGCTGTCGAGGTCCCGGACGGTCGCGGTCGCTCGCAACTGGCCGCGGGCCTGTGCGCCGCTACCAACGATAGCGAGCTTCGTCGCGTCCTCGCGCGCGAGCGCGTCCACGCCCACTGCGCCCGCCGCGCCGGTCTTGAACGGGTTCATGCTCGCGCCGTCGAGCAGGGCCTTCGGTTCGCCGCTCTCGGCGTCGAACAGCGGCGTCACGAACCAGGCGTCTCGCTCGCCGAAGCCCGCGGTGTACATGTATCCCCCCATCGCACCCGTCTCCGGCAGGACCGCGGAGTAGCCCGTCAGCATCCCGGTCGGCTCGTCGTTGACGAGCGTCGTCCGCGGCTCGGCGGGTGCGCCCTCGCCTCGCTGGCGGTAGCCCTCTCGGACGGCCTCGACGTACTCGCCGGGCGTCGCCAGTCCGGATACGTCGTCGCTCGTCAGAAACAGCGTATCGGTCATAGCTTGCACGTCGAACGCCAGCGACAAAACAGTTGAGGGCGGAGTTCAGTCGGCCGAGTTGAAGCGACCGGAGTTGGGGGCCGAACCGGGGGACGAGGAGGACGCGGTGTCTACGGGGCCGTTGACGAAGAGCGCGTGCCCGACGAGCAGTACGGATACGCCTGCTCCGAGGGGAACCGCCGTACTGAGTGCTACTCCGACGACGTTGAGGGCGGCGGTCACGCTGACCAGTGCGAGCGGAATCAGGCCCAGGATGAAATCGTAGTATCGCGTCATAATCTATTATAGAATATGCAGGGTAGGTATATAACTCTTTCCCGTAGGTGAACTACCAGTTCTATATAGGCACTCGGTATTCACCGAGTTGGTTCCTCATAAGTTATGAGGTGGTCATGCGGATTTCAGCTCGATACGGAGGCCGAAAACCGGAGATACAGCCGTTACAGGCGGCAGCTGGTATTCCTTTCAGTAATTCGACGTGGCCGGCGAAGCCGGCGGCTCGCGGAGTCGACGGCGTCGGGCAGCGAGAGAAGAGGGTCGCGGGTCAGGGTGCGAGCGCGTCCATGGTCTCGCGGACCTGGTCGAGGTCCGCACCGCGGGGGAAGCTCACGGCGACCCTGTCGAGGCCGTCGACGTCGCGGAACTTCTGGAGTTCCTCGCGGGCGCGTTCGGGCGTCCCGGCGGCTCCGAGGTCGTCGAGCAGTTCGTCGGAGACGAGTTCGGTCGCACGCTCCTTGTCGCCGCTCCCCCAGGCGGCCGCGATGTCGTGGGCGCACTCCTCGTACCCCTGGCGGGCGAGCGAGTCGCGGTAGTAGGTTCCCATCCCGCCGACGTAGAAGGCTGCGTGCTGGCGGGCCAGGTCCCGGGCGCGCTCCCCGTCCGGAAGCGCACAGCAGGTCAGCGAGAGGGTCGTCCGGACGTCCTCGGGGTTGCGGTCGCCGAGGTCCGCACCGCGGCGCAGGTCGTCGAGTCGCTCGCGCAGGCCGTCCGGCGTGAATATCGTCGCGTGCCAGCCGTCGGCGAATCGACCCGCGAGTTCCACGGCCTTGGGACCCATCCCGGCGGCGTCGACCCCAGGCGGGTCCTCGGGTGGGTCACAGCGCAGGCGGAACCCGCCGAGCGTGAACACGTCGCCGTCGTAGTTCACCTGCTCGCCGGCCAGGACGGCCTTGATTATCTCGATGCTCTCGCGGGTGCGCCGGAGCGGCCGGTCGAAGTCGCTGCCGTGCCAGCCCTCGACGACGGCGGGACCGCTCGGCCCGAGACCGACCCGGAAACGGCCGTCCGACACCTCCTGGAGCGTCGCGGCGGTCTGGCCGACGAGCGCGGGTGACCGCGAGTAGACGTTCCAGATGCTCGGACCGAGTCCGACCTCGTCGGTGCCCTGGGCCATGGCGGTCAATGCGGTCACGGCGTCGCGGCCCCACGTCTCGGGGAGCCACACGTGACCGTAGTCGAGTTCTTCGGCGCGCTGGGCGAGGTCGACGAGGGTGTCGACGCTCGGCTGTGCGGAGACCGGAAGGTGAATATCGAGGCTCATCCGCACGCAACTCGTGTACGTGTCACCGTATCACTATCGGTGTCCAGACGTCGACAGACCGCTCCTCGCGCGACGGCCGTCGCTCGCTGTCGCTTCGAGTCGACGCCGCGACGGTACGCCGAACAGGGTCGGCGAAAAGGGCTTCCCGAAGGACGTCGATGGACGTTCCATGGGGGAGACCACGACGCGGCGCGGATTTCTCCGCGCACTGTCCGGGGGAACTGCAGCGACGGCGGCCGCCGCGACCGCGGACGAGACGGCGGCGCAGGGCCAACAGACGATCGACATGACGGACCAGCTTGTGTTCGACCCGGATTCGGTCACGGTCCAGCCGGGGACGACGGTCGTCTGGGATAACGTCGGGTCCGTTCCGCACTCCGTGACGGCCTACGAGGACCAGATTCCCGGCGAGGCGGAGTACTTCGCCAGCGGCGGGTTCGACAGCGAGGACGCCGCCAGACAGGCGTATCCCGAAGGGTCCATCGGCGGGGGCGAACAGTACGAGTACACGTTCGAGACCGAGGGGGACTACGAGTACTTCTGCATTCCCCACGAGTCGGCGGGGATGGTCGCGTCGATAACGGTCGGCTCGGGCGGTGGAGAGGGCGGCGGCGGCGGTGGCGGAATGCCGGCCATCCCGGAGAGCGCGAGGACGCTGGGCGTCGCCACCGTCTCGGCGATGGCTTCCGTCCTCGTGCTGGTGTACTTCTTCCTCAAGTACGGCGGCGACTACGGACTCGACTGAGCCGTGCCGAACCAGGGTCGCAAGCGACGAACGCACCGACGCCGACACACTTGAAGCCCGACCAACATTTTCAAGATTATACGGCAATTTTTATAGTCCTCTACGGCTACTGTCGGAGTAGGTAGACGCGGTCTCGAACCGCGACTGGAGGAACATCTACATGAACGGGAACATCAACGACGACGAAGGTGGAGCTATCGCGAACGTGGGACAGACGAACCAACACACGAAATACGCGGAAGAGGAGCCGCTAAGCACGGCGGTCGTCATGGCGCTCGCCGACGCCGCCGGCGTCGAACCGTCCGAGATTGGGACGCCGCTGTACGACACCATCGACCCGGACGCGCTCGACAATCTATTTAGCGACAAGCTAGACGGCTCGCCGCGAGTCGGCGGCCAGGTCGTATTCACGATTCGTGACTACGAGGTGACCGTCTACAGCTACGGCGAGATCGTCGTCCGCGACCTGAACTGATCGGTGGGACTGGGGGCGACCGAACCGTCGGCGGAACGTTTTCGAAGAGGCGTCTACAGGCTATTCTCGTCGCAGCGACGACCAGCGAAGCGTACCGTCCGCGAACGGGAGAACGCCGTCGACGGCATCGTCGAGGGCGACGTCTGGTGGTCGGTCAGTACTTCGGGTCGGCGCCGGTCGTCTCGTACACCCGGTCGAGCAGCGAGTCGCGGGTCTCCTGCCAGGCCGGGAGGCCGCGAGGGTCGGCCGGGTAGCGCTCGTAGTGGTCGATGAGGTCGTCCGCGAGGTTCTTCGTCCGATAGAGGTCGTAGACGAGGTCGAAGTGGCCCAGCGACCGGACCGCGGTCCGGAGCTTCAGCTTCCAGCCGATGTTGGCGCTACCGGAGTACAGCGCCTCCGAGAGCTTCTGGGTCGGGAGCGCACCGAGCAGCCCCATCAGGTCGTCGACGTCCACGGCGGTCGTGAAGATGTTGTACACGTCCAGCCCCGCGTAGCGAGCGCCGAAGTGGTCCATGACCCGCTCGTTGTACTCCCAGAGCGCGGTCTCGCCGACGTCGCCGGTCTCTATCGCCTCGACCGCCTGCTCGGCCGCGTACTTGCCGGCGTACGCCGCGCCCGCGATGCCGCCGCCCGTCGTCGGGTTGACGTGGCCGGCGGCGTCGCCAACCGCCATGAAACCGGGGGCCACCGCCGAGTCGTAGGGCCGACGGGTGGGGAGTGCCGCGCCGAGCTTGTCCTCGACGGTCGCGCCCTGGAACTCGGGGCGGTCCCGGAGGTCGTTCTTGAGGTCCTCGACGAGATGCATCGGCTCCTCGTTCATCTGGAAGCCGAGCCCGGCGTTTATCTCCGTGTCCGTGCGCGGGAAGTACCAGAGGTAGCCCGCCGCTCGGTCGGTCGGCTTGAACACGAGCGCGTCGTCCCACTCCACCGGTTCGTCGACGTGGACGACCTCGCGGTACGCCGAGCAGAACTGCGAGTAGCTGACGTTCTGGTCGAAGGTGGCGTCGTCCAGGTCGGCCTTGTCCTGCAGGATGGAGAGCGCGCCGGCGGCGTCGATGACGACGTCCGCATCGTACTCGACGACGTCGCCGTGTCGCTTGCCGCGGACGCCGGTCACCCGCCCCGTCTCGTCCTGTTCGACGTCCTGGACGACGGTGTCGTAGTGGAACTGCGCGCCCGCTTTCTCCGCGCCCTCGATGACGAGACGGCCGTACTCCCATCGGTCGATGACGGCGAGTTCGCCCGGGACTGGAATCTCGAGGACGGTGTCCTCCTGGGGTATCTCGAAGCGACCGTGGTCGACGTCCGTGTTCGTGAACGCCGACTGTATCTGGGACTTGGGGATGGCCTCCGGGAAGGCGTCCGCGCCTTTCAGCGCGTCGCCGCAGGCGATGTGACCCGCCTCTCGCTCGGACTTGCGCTCGACGACAACGACGTCGTACCCCTCGCGGGCGGCGGTCGCGGCCGCGTAACAGCCCGAGGTCCCCGCGCCGACGACGACGATGTCACCGGTCCACGCCCGGTGGCTCGTCGAGTCCCCCTCGACGGTGTCGTACTCCTGTGTGGTCATGCCTTCCGCTACGGAACGGAACCGAGAAAACTCTTTATCACCGGATGTGTCCTCGCTCGGACGACGTAGAACGGCCAGTGCCGTGATAAAGAGTTTAGTCCGGGTCCTTCGTACCGCGGACCATGACCGAGTACACCGTCGAGTTCGTCGGATGGGCGGAGAGCATCGAGGTCTCCGACAAGGAGACCATCCTGAGTCGCTGCATCGAGGAGGGCATCGCCCAGGAGTACTCCTGCCGGGTCGGGATGTGTCTCGCCTGCTCGGCCAAGATAGTGGAGGGCGACGTGACCCAGCCCGCGGCGCGCGGTCTGACCGAGGAGGAGGCGGAGGAGTACGCGCTCACCTGCATGGCCCGGCCGCAGAGCGACCTGAAACTCGACCGCGGCCAGTACCCGCCGAGCATCGAAGCCGACGCCGAGGCGACCGCCGGCGACGCGGCGGCCGACGACTGATTACCCTCGGTTCTCCGCGAACCACTCCGCCGCGTAGTCGACGAGCGCCCGCTGGGGGACGAGTTTCGCGTCCGCCAGACCGACGGTTCCCCGCGCGAGTTCGCCGGAGCGGTCGCGTTCGAAGTCCCGACCCACCGCCTCGAAGTCGCCGGCGTCGTAGTCGAGTTGCTCGAATGTGACCGTCTTCGACTCTCCGTCGTCGTCCAGCACCGGCGCTTCCTGCGTCGACGACCCTCGCCCGGGGTCGCCGCGATGCTCCGCGAGGTGGAACGACGTGTTGGTGTCGTACCCCGTTCCGAGCATGAGGACCGTCCCGTCACGGTCGTACAGGCGGGCCAGCGGCGACGCCTCGCCGAGTCCGTGGTCGTACCCGTGGTCGTCGACGACGAACGCCGCGTCCGCACCCCACGCGGCGAACGAGTAGATGGGGTGGCGGCTCCGCAGGACATCGGGGTACGTCCGGAAGCACTCGGGTATCGCCCCCATCGAGCGCGTCGGCGTGACGGCCGGCCGGAACGGCGGACGCTCGGTCGTGATTTCGTCTACCCAGTCGTCCGGGACCGGCGGGTTCCGCCAGTCCGTCGGGTCCGAGTACTGCGTCGAGTGAGTCGGCATCACGAGGGTCCCGTCGGGCGTGAGGACCTCCATCAGCGCGTCGACGACGGCCGGAGGACCGACGGCGACCCACCCGAGCGACGACAGCGACGAGTGGACGAGGACGGTGTCGCCCGACCGGACGCCGAGGTCGCGGAGGTCGTCGGCGATTCGCTCGACCGTCAGCGGTTCATCCATGCGCTCGATGGCGTCTGCTTCGGTCACGACGGACGCTCCATGGGGAACGTCACCATGCGCGTCGCGTATAAGCGTCGCGACAGGCCGCCGCCCCGTCCGGCCAAACTACACTTCATTCCGGACGCGAACGTTGAAACATGGGATTTGTTTCGACGGTGCGGTCCGTGATAGATCTCGCACGCGAGCGCAACATCACGTTTCTCGCCGCGAGCTTCGCTTACTACGCGTTCGTCTCTCTGTTCCCGCTGTTGTTGCTGGCGGTAGCTATCGGAACGTACGTGGGTGGCGACGCGTTCGCCGACGCCATCGTCCAACAGACGAAGCAGTATCTCTCCTCCGAGGGTGCGACCCTCGTACGGCGGACGATACAGAATACCGGGGGCAACGTCGGGGCGTCCGTCGTGGGACTCGTCGTCCTGCTGTGGAGCGGCCTGAAACTGTTCCGGGGGCTCGTCCTCGCGTTCGAGGAGGTGTACGAGGCCTCCCCGGACCCGGGCATCGTCGAGCAGATAAGGAAGGGTCTCGTGGCGCTCGGCGGCGTGGCGCTCGGCCTCGGGCTAATGGTCGCCGTCGGCGCGGTGCTCGGGGCCTCGCTGCTGCAGGGCATCCCCTACCTCCCCGTCGTCGGCGGCGTCGTACTCCTGCTGGGACTCGCCGCCGTCTTCTTCCCGCTGTACTACGTGCTCCCGCCCGTCGACGTGTCGTTCCGCGAGGTGCTGCCGGGGACGGCCGTCGCCGCCGTCGGCTGGCTGGCGCTCCAGGGCGGCTTCCAGCTCTACGCGGGCGGGTCCGGGAAGTTCGGCCTGACCGGTATCCTCGGCTCCGTCCTCGTGTTCCTGACGTGGCTCTACTTCGCCGGCGTCGTCCTGCTGCTCGGCGCGATCGTGAACGTCGTCGTCGAGGGACGGAGCGGCTACCTCGCCGGGCGCTGAGACGCCGGGCCCGCCTTGCCCCCAGGTGAACCCTTTTGCCCCCGTCGCCGCAAAGGTCGGTATGCCGACACGCGTACCGGATTCGGAGTTCGAGGACCGACTCGCGGCCGTCCGCGGGAAGGTAGACGAAGCGGGAGCCGACGCGGGCGTCTGGTTCGGCGCGACGAGCATCGAGTATCTCACCGGCTTCGACCACATCCAGACCGAACGACCGGTCGTCCTCGCCGTGACCGACGAGCGGTGCGAGGTGACGGTGCCGCGACTGGAGGTCGAACGTGTCCAGACCAACCCGCGCATCGACGCCGTCCACCACTACTTCGACTACCCCGGCGGTCACCCCATCGAGACCGCCGCCGAGATGCTCGCCAGCCTCGACGCCGGGACCGTCGCCGCGGACGCCGACGGCGCACCGGGCGTGATGGGCTACGAGGGACCGTCGCTTTCGGAGTTCGTCGAGGTCGAGCCCCAGTCCTGGGTCGACCGCATGCGGTGGGCGAAGTCCGACGCGGAGGTCGAACTCATCCGCGAGTCGGCGAAGTGGGCCAACCTCGCACACCGCTACCTCGCGGACTACACCGAACCCGGCGAACACCCCGTGACCGCCAGCCAGCGCGCGTCGATGGACGCCTCGCGGGCGATGCTCGACACGCTCGGGGACGAGTACGTCGCGCGCACCCGGGGCGACGGTCCGGTCGGGGCGGGCTACATCACGGGCGAGCAGACCGCACTCCCGCACGGCCACACGGCCAACCGCCGCATCGAGGAGGGCGACGTGCTCGTCACCGGCGCGACGGCGAACGTCGACGGCTACCGCTCGGAGCTGGAGCGGACCATGTTCGTCGGCGAACCGACCGACGAGCAGCGCACCTACTTCGAGCTGATGCTCGAGGCCCAGACCATCGCCATCGACGCTCTCGGGCCGGGCGTTTCCCTCTCGTACGTCGACGAGCAGGTCTGGGAGTACTTCGAGGAGCAGGGCGTCACCGACCTCGCCCAGCATCACGTCGGCCACAACATCGGACTTGGCGGGCACGAACCGCCGTACATCGACCGCGGCTGGGACGAGCACGTCGAACCGGGCGACACCGAGATGGAGTCCGGTCACGTCTACACCATCGAGCCCGGTATCTACACCGACACCTACGGCTACCGCCACTCCGACACCGTCGCAGTCACGGAGGACGGCGCGGAGATGCTCACCTACTTCCCGCGCGACCTGGAGTCCAACGTCGTCCGGCTGTAATCTCGCGATTCTCGACGTCGAGCCGGTCCGCTGCGATTATCACAACTGATTGTCAACGAAGTTTTCATATAAATGTAGTACAGTTTTCTATTTAATGGTTTCAAAGAAAATACAGGTGCTGGCAGTACTGTTGGCAATTACGGTCGTGCTCTCGACGACGAGTGCGGCCGCGGTCACGCCGGAACCGGTGGTCCGACGCGACGCACCGGCCGACGCTGACGGCGATGGCGTCTACGGTGGACAGCCGAACGGACAGGGCGAAGCGGGCGAGAAGAACGCTACCCGCAACGGAAAGAACGGGAACGAACGCGACGAAGCGCAGGGGAAGAAGGGACCTCGGGGCAACGACGGTGACCGGGGTCCGCCAGAGTGGGTTCACGGTAGCGACGGAATGGAGAACCCGGCGAAACGGGGGGGGCCGACCGCGAGTGCGGGAACTGTGCCAAGCAGAAGCGTGGCTGCGGTGGGGGCCCGCCAGCCCACGCGAACGCCGGCGAGCGGTCCTCGAAACCACGCGACTGCAAGGGGAAGCCGGTGTTCGACGGGAGCGTCTACGTCGACACCAACCTGAGTGCGGCCGAACTCCGCGCCGCCGCATGGACGGCGCTCGCCGACGCGAACCCCTCGGCGGGGCCGGGGAAGAAGACGATCAGCGACGAGCGGCGTCGCGAACTCCGCGAATTACTCGACTATTCCTTCAAGAACTTCGTCGACGTGAACCGGGTCAACGCCAGCCGCGTGTTCGAGGTCGACCACGAGGTCGCTGCCGCGACCGGCAAGCACGCCCCGAACGTCACGGCCCACCTCGTCGTCGCCGACCAGAAACTGGCCGAGACCGCGACCGCGGACGCCGAGTCGGTGTTCGACCGGCTGGTCGAGAACAACGTCTCGTTCAACGAGACCGCCGCGCGCGACCACATCCGGAAGGCGAACGCGGCCATCGAGCAGGCCGAGCACGTCCGGGACGCCTCTCCGAACCCCGTGGCGGCGACGACTCACTACCGCCGGGCGTGGTCGCACGCCCAGCGCGCGCTCGACATCGCGGACGCCGGCACCGACCCGCGGGTCGTGCTGGCCAGTCGACGGGACCCGAAACACGACGGTCCGATCAACTACACCGTCCAGGGGCGACTGTTCGACGTTCGCGCCTACCAACTGGAGTCGGTCACCGTCACCGTCGACGGCGACGAGCGACGAGTGCCGGTCGTGCTGAAGAACTCGACGCCCGGGACCAGCGCGGCGTTCACCGCCGAGACGACGCTCCGCGACGACGTCAACAACGTCACCGTCACCGTCACGGACACCGGGGAGTCGCTGTCGAACCTCTCTGACTCGTTCGAACAGAGTTCGACGACGGCGACGCTGAAGCTCGACGCCGACGGACTCTCGGACCACTACGAGGAGAACGTCACCTCGACGGACCCGCTCGACCCCGACTCGGACGGCGACGGCGTCCTCGACGGCGAGGAGACGTATACCACGACGGCGACGAACGAATCGGTGGGCGCGCGCGTGTCGGTCACCGGTCAGGGTAACGTCGCGGGCGCGGTGACGGTCGAGAACGAGTCGCGCGGGCTTCGACAACTCGTTCGTCGACGGGGCGCGAGCGTCGGAGGTCGTCACGGTTCGCTCGGAGCAGGCGCTGTCCCGGGCGACGTGACGCTCTCGTACGACGAGTCGCGGGTCGAAAACGAGTCCGCGCTGGCCGCGTTCGTCTACGACGACGCGACGCGGCGGTTCGTCAAGCTCCCCTCGACCGTGAACGCCGAGGAGAACACCGTGCGCGCGAAGGTGACCCAGCGCGGCGAGTACGTCGTCATGTCCGTCCCGAAGTGGGCCGGAAACTTCCGCGAGGAGGTGCCCGAAACGACCGTCGACAAGGAGACGTTCGACCCGCCGGGGACAGAGTGTGACGGTATCTGTCGCTCCGACGGCGAGTCGGTGACGGTCGGCGTGACGAGCGGGGCCAGCACGTTCGGCGTCCGGTCGCTCGAACCCGTCAACGGCGGGGGCGAGACCGGCGGGGACGCGAACGACGGCGTCACCGTCGACGGTACGACGTACCGGAACGGCCCAGTCACGTTCAGCCCGTCGGAGTCGGGCCGTCTCGGGGCGCAGTCGACGGACGCTAACGACGAGTGGGCGACGATGACGTTCGCGTCCCCGCACCTGAGCGACGCCGGGGACATCGACTTCCAGGGCGTCGTCTCCCTGTACGCGAAGGAGAACTCCTCCGCGCGCGTCGTCGTGGTCGACGACGGCAACGTGGACGTCATCTCCAGCGTCGGCGAGAACCAGGACGTCGACCGCCGGAAGGTCCACGAGGACCTCACGGAGTACGCCGGCGAGAGCGTCGAGCTCCAGCTCCAGGTCAAGGGCAGCGGCGGCGCGACGGTTCACGGCTGGGAGATAATCGAGGACACCGACGGTGACGGCACGCCCGACGAGGCCGACCTCTGTACGGTGACGCCGGGCCATCAGGACAACGGCTGTCCGCCGTCGTCGCTGCCGGTGGTCTCCATGCAGTTCGATCACGACGTCGACACGCTCGAAGTCAAGGCGGACGTCTCCTCTGTCGTCGAAACCTCGGATTCGAAGGTCGTCTTCGAGCGCATCGGCCCGCCGAAAGACGGGCGCAACTTCCGGGACCCGGTCCACCGTTCGACGCTGTACGAACACGCCTCGACGGGACGGGACAGCGCCATCGTCACGGACACGGTCCGGGACATCGAGGCTGGCGAGACGGTGACGCTCCGGCTCCGGGCCGAGGGGACCGCGAAGATACGGCTCAGCTCGTTCGAAATCCGGAAGGACCGCGACGGCGACGGCCTCACCGACCGCGTCGAACGTCACTGCCTGGAGACGAACCGGTACGGCTGCGTAAACACCAACATCAGTGTCGCCGACACCGACGACGACGGCCGAAGCGACAGCGAGGAGGTCGGCGAGCAGAAAGTCGACCGGATCGGCAGCAACTTCACGGTGTACTACGAGCCCAACAGTCACCCGGACGACCCGGACACCGACGACGGGCTGGAGGACGGCACCGAGGCCGACGGCTGGGACGTCGACGTCGTCAACAGGTCGGGCGAGCCGTACCGGTACGCAGCCAACGGCGACGGGAACGGCGAGATGACCGTCTCCTCGGACCCGCAGCAGGTGGACACCGACTACGACGGCGCGGACGACTACGCCGAGAAGACGAACCTGAAGACGGACCCGCGCGAGGACGTCACCTACGCCATCACCGAGACCCACGAGCAGGAAATCGCCCAGGAGCTCTACGACGAGTACGCGTCGACGACCAGAGGCCGGCGTTACCTGGCGGACGACATCAGGCGGCTCGGCCTGCTCGAGGGCCGCAGCGTCTCGGACTTCGACGAACTGCAACTGAACGACTCGACGGACGACTTCGACTTCGTCCGCGCGGACGACGGTAGCTTCGTGTTCCGCGCCATCGACGACGAACGGCGGACCGACACGTGGCTGTCGAACGGCGAGGAGGTCGACTGCGACCTCGGAGCCTGGGACCCCGACACGGACGACGATGGTCTGACCGACGGTCAGGAGGCCAGGTGGCTGACGCACGCGAGTCGGGACTCGGTGTGGTCGCTCTCGTACGACGAGCGCAACGACGAGGACTGCGGTTGGAACGGCTGCGACCACGAGTTCCCGACGGAGCCGGACGCCGCCGACTCCGACGGCGACGGCTACTGGGACGGCTGGATCGGCGTCCACAGCGTCGGTAACTCCAGCAACGTCGTTCTCTACATGGACAACCGCCGGTCCGGCACCGGCATCGAGGGCGACGAGATCGTCCAGGAGCAGACCGGCGTCCACGAGATCGACGACCGGGACCTCGGTGCGTACATCCAGTCGCCACCCACCAGCAACGACCCCACCCCCGACCAGGACCAGAAGTACCACTCGAACGTCCACGTCGGCGAACTCCACTGGAACCAGAACGGCCTGTCGGGCGACCCCGACGACCGGTCCGTCGCGCCGAATCCGACGCTCCCGGTCGAGGCCGACTACGTCAACAACACCAACTGGCCCGGTAACGGCGACCCGTCCGCCATCCGGAACGCGAACGGCGTCGACCTGAAGACGGCCATCTCGTACAACTACAAGCTGTACGGCATCGACGTCGAGTTCCAGTCGTACGACGAGGAGATACAGCGCGACGACCTCCGGGACGTCTGCCGGGGCGCTCACCAGAAGACGACGGACACGTACTGGGTGCGCTGTACCGCCGCGACGATGCCGGACACCGAGAAGCTCTACGTCACCCCCGACTCGTTCAACCGGAACGAGCTGATCAAGATAGAGAGCGAGTATCACGACGACGACAGCCGTCTCCACATGCTCTGGGGGACGGAACTCGGTAACGACCGGCCGAAGACGCTCGTCGACGACAACACGGACTACGTCCGGAAGAACTTCCGGGCGACCGGCATGGCGTGGCACACCGGGTCACCGCGCGCGCACAACGTCGACATCGTCGAGTACACCGACTTCGGGGTCATGATCGGCCGGGACACGTTCTCGCCGAGCCAGTTCCAGGACCTCCAGTCCATCGGTATGCACGAACTCGGCCACTCGCTGAGCGTCGGCTGGCGCGACGACACGAACCCGCCGTTCACCTTCGGGGATGTCGCCGCGCCGAAGGCGTACGAGGTTTACAGCGGGAACCGTGACGACCCCGACGTCGCCGGAGGGCTGGACCCGACGCCGGAGACCGTCGTGCTCGGCGGGCACGACCGCGAGTGGAGCGTGATGAAATCCGGGACGGCGGACGACTCCACTCAGTACACCGGCACGTCGGCGAAGTTCCCGGTGTTGCTGTTCAGCATCGAAGAGCTGTCGACCGTGGACTTCGAGCACGTCCCCTCGAAAACCGAGTGAGATGAATCGGCGTCGCCTCCTGCGCGCTTCGACGGTCGCTCTCGCAGGCGGCGTGGCCGCTCTCGCCGGGTGCGCGGACCCCTCCCACTCCGGCGAGGCGACCGACGGCGGCCACACCAGGGTGATGAGCCTCTCCCCGACCGTCCGGAAGACGGCCGACGGCTGGAGGCTAGAGGTGATAGTCGAGAACGAGCACAACTGGGACACCTCCTTCCACGACGTGCGGGTGCTCGCGTTCGCCGCGGACGGGACCGAACTCTGTGAGGCCGACGTCGGCGACCTCGTCGCGCCCGGCGGCGACAGCCGTACGGTCGAGACGACCTGCTCGGCGTTCCCGGCCATCGTCACGGCGACCGCCCGCGAGACGCCGTGCGAGGACGCGCTGATACCGGTCGACCGGTGGGTCGGGACCGACGCCCAGCGCACGAGAACCGTCACGCCCGGAAACGTGGTCTGGGAGGACACGTACCGGAAGTGCGGCGAGAGAGTACCGCCGAAGCGGGTACTCGACGAGACCGACGGCGGACGGCGTGCGACGTCGACCGACGACGACGGTGGATGAACCGTCGGCCCGTGGAGACGCTCTCGGCCAGCACCGTCAACTGACCCCCGGTCGTACCCCGCACCATGCTCCGGAACCGCCACGGGAGCGCGGTCGACCCCGTTCCGTTCTTCGTCGTCGCGGGACTCGGACTGCTCGTCAGCTTCGCCGTCTTCCCGCCGACGCTCGCCGGACTCGGCGTCGCGATTCCGCAGGCGTTCGCGCTCTCGACGTGGGGGTTCGCCGCGGTCGCCGCCGGAACCTACTACTATCTCGTCTGGACCGCCCTCCCCGGCGCGCACGGCGCGACCGACCAGCTCGTCGGCGTCGGCTACGGCATCGTAGCGGTGGTGGCGCTGCTCGCGGCGCTGTCGCTCGCGGCGACACACTGACGCGGGAGCGTCGTCGCCGTCGAACCCAGAGTCAGTCGAAGACGGCTCCCAGCAGTTCGTCCTGGGCTTTCCGGAGGTGGTAGTGTAGCGTCGCGGAGGCGATGTCGAGCGACTCGGCTATCTCCTCGGCCGTGCTGCCCCGGGGCCAGTCGTAGTACCCCGCGAAGTAGGCCGTCCGGAGCACCATCTCCTGTCGGTCGGTGAGAGGGTCGGTCAGCGACTGCCGGAACTCATGGGCCGTCTGGATGGGGCGGTCGACGGTGCGTTTGCCGACGAGTTCCGACTCGGCGTACGCCGACTGGAACGTGTCAACGATGGCGCGCACGTCGGCCTCCTGCGGGACCTCCGCGAGGAGGCGAACCTCGCCGCTCGTCGCCGTCGCCGACTGGACCACCGCGCCGGCTTCCACCAGTCGCTTCACCGTCGAGGCCGACATCACGACTTCGAGCACGCAGTCTCCGTCGTCCTCGTCGGAGATGAGCCGACACTCCTCGACCGGGTCAGCGTCCGTCATCGCTTCGGTCACCCGCCGCGACGACGCGTCCGCCACGCGGACGTAGTGCAACAGGTGCCCTTCCGGGGCGGGCACCAGCCCCTGGAGGTGGCAGGTGCAGTTCAGTCGCTCGGCGATATCGAGGAGCACCCCGCCGGAGTCGGTGACCCGGAGCTCCAGTTCGACCGCCGTGTCCGACAGCAGGAGTTTGCGGTTCTTCGCGGCGTTGATGGCGAACCCGATGGTCCCGCCGAGTATCTCGAACGCCGACTGCGCGCGCTCGCTGAACACGCCGGCCCGAGTCGAGACGAGCGACAGCGAGCCGTAGACGGTGTTGCCGTACGACAGCGGGATAGAGATGCCCGACTCGATGTCGCGGTCAAGCGCCTCCTCCCGAAACGCACCGGTCAGCAGCGTGGACTCCGCGACGTTCTGGACGACCTGTATCTCGCCCGTCTCCATCGACCGGGTCGCCGGGTCACCTCCGATCGCGTTGCCGAGGTCGACCAGCTTGTCGAGATATCCGTCGATCTCGCCGGCCCGCGCTCGCGGGGAGAGCCCCTGGCGGTTCATCTCGTTTTCGTCCGTCCACGCGAGTTCGTAGAGTCCCGAGGCGACCAGCCGGTCGCACACCATCTGCTCTATCTCCTCGCGGGTCGCCGCCTGGACGAGTCCGTGAACGACGTCCTGGATGACCTTGTTTATCTGGTTCAGCGTCTCGAGTTCGTCGTGCTGGCGTTCGAGACGACGTTCGCGCTCCCGGCGGTCGGTCACGTCGCGGGCGACCCAGACGACCATCTCCTTGCCCTCGACGGCCCGCCCGAGCGGGGTCGTCCGCGCCTCGAACCAGTGCTCGCCGTCGTCGAGTTCGACGGGGTACTCCATCGTCTCGACGCCGCCGGAGGCGAGCGTCGCGTGGATGTGGTCGAGAAAACGGTCGGCCATTCCGTCGGGAAACTGGTCGTGGAGGTTCGTGCCGGCGAGTTCCGCCGGGTCGTCGACCGTGAGCGCGGCGGTGTTCGGCCCGACGAGCAGTTCGCGGTAGTAGCCGTCCTCGTCGAGCAGGAAGGCGACGTCCGGAAAGGCGGTCGTGAGCGCCTGGATGCGGTCGTCCTCGGGGGGCTGGCTCTCGACCGCCGCCATGATTCGGTCGCGGAGCACGTTCGGGTCGTCGACGGTCGACGCCGGAAGGTAGTCGGTCACGTTCGCGGCGACGGCCTCGCTGGCGACGCGCTCGCTGCCCGCGGCCGTCAACAGGACGAACGGGAGGTCCGGATGCGTCTCGCGCACCGATTCCAGCAGCGAGACCCCGTCGTCGTCAGGCAACTCGTAGTTGGCGACGACGCAGTCGACTGGCTCGTCCTCGATGCGGTCTCTGGCCTCGGCGGCGGTGTCGACGCCGCGGACCGTCACGTCCTCGCAGGCGTCCGCGAAGTCGGACGCGTACGCCGTCTGGTCCTCGACGAGGAGGACGACGGCCGTCTCAGGCATGGTCGTGGAGAGCGCGGACGGTCGTGCTACGCTCTAGCATCTCAACTGAGGCGACGAATCCCAGTCCCAAAACGGTTTGCGTTACCACGGACCAGCGCGGTCGGATAGGGGGCGCGGTCAGTCTGCGGGCTGGCTCGCGCTGCCCCCGATGGCGTCGCGTGCGGTGTCGACCGTCCGACCGAGGAGGTTCCGGAGTTCCTCGCGCCGGCTGACGAACAGCCAGAGGGCGAGAGCCATGTAGACCACCGTATACGCGTAGAGGATGAGGAGGCTCAGTTCGGCCGCCTGCGGTTCCGCGAGGGTCTGTATCACGACGAACTCGGCACCGACCTGCGTGACGAAGAGGACGAGCAGGGCCACCGCTTCGCGGACGCTGATGCTGAAGTTCGTCAGGATGGCGATGGCGAAGAAGCTCTGGGCCGCGGTAATCCATATCTCCGCGGCCTGCTTCTCGTCGAAGGGGAGCGTCCCGACCTGCCCCAGGGCGATGCTGTAGACGACCGCGAGCGTGCCGATGAGAAGCGTCCACTGGTTGAGCTTCGAGGAGATGAGCGCGTTGAACCCGGCCGTCGAGCGCGCCTTGTTCACGAGGTAGGCGACGACGATGAGTTCCGGGCTCTCGCTGGCCAGCGGCGCTATCCACTGAATCATGAAGAACGCCGGGATGCCGATGGCCTTGCCGAGCGTCTCCAGTCCGTGCGCGAACGGGTGGACGGCGGTGTAGATCATCGCACCGGAGTAGACGAACAGCAGGAGGACGACGGAGACGCGGGGACCGCGGGACCACGACTGGAAGTAGGCAGGGACGCCGACGTGTTCCTCCGTCTCCCCAGCCTCGCCCCGGATGATGATGGCGATGTAGGTAACGTACAGTCCGACGAGGATGAGCGTGTCCGTGACACCGATACCGTCGCCGAGCGGAACGAAGAAGGCGTAGGTGGTGGCGGCGAGCAGGAACGCGATCTCGGTCGCGATGTCCCGGTCGAGCTTGACCTTGCCCTTCAGAAATCCGGAGGCCTTCTCGACCGCCGGGTCGACGTCGCTGCGCGAGCGATAGACGGTGAACAGGGCGATGCCGGACCAGCCGAGACCGATGAGGATGCGGTTCGCGCCGGTCATGTTCGCGACCGCGAGGTTCGCGGCTTCGGCACCGCGAGCGGTGCCGGCGTTCGCCCCGGCGGTCCACGCGTACAGCGCGTCGACCGCGTACTCGGGGGCGACCGCGAGCACGGCCAGCACCGCCAGCGCGAACGCTCGGGGGACGTCCTCCTCGGCGGTCTCGGCCCCCCACGCGAGCATGAACGACGCGCCCAGGACGGCTAATCCGGAGATAGCCACCGTCATGAGCGGGCTCATCGAGTGCGCAGAACCGGTGAGGTAGGTGCCGACCCACGGTAGCGTGAGCAACGCCGCTACCGCGACCGCAACCAATGGATGGCGGAGTTGTGACATTGAGATTCTACCGGCAGTAGCCGTCCCCCCTAAGTAGTTCTTGCGTTACCTGTTAGGTGTCTCGAAACGCGGTACGTCGGTCCGGTGGACCGCGTGTGGCCACCCGTCGACCGACTTCCACAGCCGTTATCGAACCCCGGACGCTACGCGTTCGTATGGACGTGTACGGACTGATGGGTAACCCTGTCGGCCACTCGCTGTCACCGCCGATGCACGAGGCGGCCTACGACGAACTCGACGTCGACGCCCGCTACGTCACCTTCGAACCGGACGACGCGGGCGCGGCAATCGAAGCCGCACGGACGCTCGGCGTCCGCGGACTGAACGTCACGATTCCGTTCAAGGAGGACGCGCTGGCTCACGTCGAACCGGACGACCTCGCCGCCAGAATCAGCGCGGTCAACACCATCGACTTCCGGGACGACGCCGCCCCGACCGGCCACAACACCGACGCCGAGGGCGTCCGGCGGTCGTTCGAGCGCCACGACGTCGCGCTCGACGGTCGGACGGCGGTCGTCGTCGGGGCCGGCGGGGCCGCACGCGCCGCCGCGTTCGCGCTGTCCGACGCGGGCGCGACGGTCCGAATCGCCAACCGCACCGTCTCGCGCGCCCAGTCGCTCGCGGACGACGTGCCGGGCGCGACCGCGGACGGCCTCGACGCGCTGGCCGACCTGCTGGCCGACGCCGACGCGCTCGTCAACGCGACCAGCGTCGGGATGGAGGAGGACCGCTCGCCCGTCCCGAAGGGCGCGCTCCACGGCGACCTCGCGGTGCTGGACGCCGTCTACCGCCCCGTCGAGACGCGCCTGCTGCGCGAGGCGGCCGAGTGCGGGGCGACGACCATCGACGGTGCGTGGATGCTCCTCTATCAGGGAGTCGCCGCGTTCGAACTGTGGACGGGGCAGTCGGCCCCCGTCGAGCGCATGAACGCCGTCCTGCGAAGACGGCTTTAAGTGGAGGGGCTATGTACTGTTTCATAATGGGGCTTATCACCAGGCTGAAATCGTTGCTCGGACTGGAGGAGGAGGACCGGTCGCAGATGAGTTCGCACGAGTCCGGCGTCACGATAGAGCGAGAGCCGGGCGAGGCGAGCGAACAACCCGACGCGGCGACCGAGCGGGCGGTCAAGACGACCGAGAAGCCGGAGAGCGCCGGCGAACCGGAACGCGAGGGGATGGAGACCGACGAGACGGAATCCGACGACGAGTCGGCCGTCACCGGCGTCTCGACCGAGGACGTCGCCGTCGAGGGAGAAGCGACCGAACACATCGAGGAAGCCGAATCCGAGGCAGAGAAACCGGAGTCCGCGGCAGAACCCGCGGAGGCGACCGGTCCGACGACGGACGCGGCACAGCCAGAACAGACGGAAGCGACCGAACCGGAGCCGACCCCGACCGAAGAGCAGGAGGAACAGGGGGCCGAGGAACCGGACGTCGAGGAGCGGCCGCTGGAGGACGTGAAGGGCATCGGTCCCGCCTACGCCGAGCGCCTGCGCAGGACGGGCGTCGAGAACACGGTCGACCTCGCCGCCGCCGACCCCGAGGAGATCGCCGACGAGACCGACCTCTCGCCCAAGCGCATCGAAGGCTGGATAGAGCGTGCGAAGTCGCTCTGACCCCTCGGTTCACACGTCGCGGACGGCGTTCCGGGAGACGGCCGGGACCGCGCCGCCGGACGCGCGCGTCCCCGTCGAGGTCCGAGTCGACGTAGACGACCCGTTCCGCGCCTACCGGCGTGCGCGAGACGGTCGTGGCGGCGTCTATCTCGCCACGACCGGCGGCCAACCGGGCTGGGGGTACTTCGGGGTCGAACCGGTCCAGCGGTTGCAGGCCCGTCCGGGCGCAGAGTCGCTCGCGTCCGCCGCGGACGCTGATGAGGACGCGGAACGGGCCACGCCGGGGCCGAGCCTCGCGGCGCTCGCCGGCCTGCTCGACGAACAGACGCTCGCGCGGGGCGACTGCGACGTTCCCTACCCCTGCGGACTCTTCGGCTGGCTCTCCTACGACCTCGCGCGGGAACTCGAGTCGCTGCCCGACGCCGACGACGACGACCGCAGCCTGCCGCGACTGCAGTTCGGCCTCTACGACTGCGTCGCCGCGTGGGGGGCGAGCGACCACGAGACGCAGGGCGACACCACCCTCCGGGTGACCGCCTGCCCGCGACTCGACGAGTTCGCCGACCCCGACGCCGCGTACGAGCGCGGTCGCGAACGGGCGCTGGCGCTCGCCCGCGCGGCGGTCGACGGTAACCCCGACGTCGGCGCCCCTCCGACGGACGAACGCGGCGCGTTCGAGAGCGACTGTGGGAAGGCGGCGTTCGCCGACCGCGTCCGGGCGGTCCGGGAGTACGTCCGCGACGGCGAGACGTTCCAGGCGAACGTCTCCCAGCGCCTCGAAGCACCCGCGAGCGTCCACCCGGTCGCGGCGTTCGACGCGTTGCGAACGGTCAACCCCGCACCGTACTCCGCACTGCTCGAGTTCCCGGGCGTCGACCTCGTCGGCGCCAGCCCCGAACTGCTGCTCGACGTCGACGGCGACCGACTGGTCACGGAACCCATCGCGGGCACGTGCCCGCGCGGTGAAACCGCCGAGGCGGACGCCGAACTGGAGCGGGACCTGCGCAACGACGAGAAGGAGCGCGCCGAGCACGCGATGCTCGTCGACCTCGAACGCAACGACCTCGGGAAGGTCGCGGAGTACGGCAGCGTCGCCGTCTCGGACTACCGGCGCGTCGACCGCTACTCCGAGGTGATGCATCTCGTCTCGGAGGTGCGGGCCCGGCGCAGGCCGGACGTGTCCGTCCCCGAGGCCATCGCCGCCGTCTTTCCCGGCGGCACCGTCACGGGCGCTCCGAAACCCCGGACGATGGGCATCATCGACGAACTCGAAGCCACCCGGCGCGGCCCCTACACCGGTAGCGTCGGCGTGCTCGGCTTCGACGACCGCGCGACCCTGAACATCGTCATCCGGACGCTGGTGCGCCACGGCGACGAGTACCACCTCCGGGTCGGGGCCGGCGTCGTCCACGACTCGGTGCCCGAACGCGAACGCGAGGAGACCCTGGACAAGGCCCGCGCGCTCGTCGAGAGCGTCGACGTCGCGCTGGACGCCGAGGGCGACCGCGGGTTCTCCGTCGAGTGATTCTGTTCGCCTCCGAGAGACGACGCCTCAGTAGTGACGGCGTTCGACGCGTTCGTCGAACGCTCCCGCGAGACGGTCGGTCACCGGTCCCGCGCCGAGTTCCGCGCCGTCGAGGCGCGCGAGCGGCCGCAGCTCCCAGGTGGAGTTCGTCAGGAACGCCTCGTCGGCGTCGCGGACCGCGTCCGGGGAGTACGTGCCCGTCTCGGTCGGAATCCCGGCGTCGGCGGCGAGTTCGAGGACGACCCGGCGCGTGATGCCCGGCAGGACGGGGCCGTCGAGACTCGGCGTCTTCAGCACGCCGTCGCGGACGAAAAAGAGGTTGCTCGTCGCGCCCTCCGCGATCGCGCCCTCGGCGTCGAGCGTCACGGCCTCGTCGGCGTCGGCGTCCAGACGAGCGAGGATGCCGTTCAGGTAGTTGTGCGTCTTCGCGCTCGCGGGGAGCGCCGCGTCCGGGACGCGCCGGGTCTCGACCACCTCGGCGGTCGCAGGGGCGTCCCACACCGACTCGCCCGCGACCCCGCCCCGAGGGAGGTCGGAGACGTACACGACGACGGTCGGGTCCTCGACGGGGCCCGGCGAGAGCTTCCCGGGCTGGACGCCCCGGGAGATGGAGAGTTTGACGTAGGCGTCCTCCATGTCGTTCGCGGCCAGCGTCTCGTCGACGCGAGCGCGCAGGTCGGCCTCGGGGACGCCGTGGTCGAGCGCGAGCGCGTCGCAGGTCGACCGGAGTCGGTCGGCGTGGGCGTCCCACTCGAAGGGGTCGCCGCCGTACGCGCGCAGCGTCTCGAACGCCGCGTCGCCGTACATGAACCCGCGGTCGCGGACGGAGACGGTCGCCTCCGCCGCCGGGACGAGGTCGCCGTTCACGTGGAAGTACATGGTCCTCCGGCGTCGCCGGCCAGTTCGCAGAAGTTCCGTACGAGTCGCTTGCCCGCGTCGGTGAGGATGCTCTCGGGGTGGAACTGCACGCCGACCTGCGGCTTCTCCGCGTGGCGCACGCCCATGAGGACGCTGCGCTCGTCGGCGGTGCGGGCCGTCTCGACCAGTTCCGCCGGGAGGTCGTCGCGCTCGACCGACAGCGAGTGGTACCGCCCGACCGCGAACTCCTCGGGGAGGCCGGCGAAGACGCCCCGGCCGTCGTGGGAGACCGTCGAGGGCTTGCCGTGGACCACCTCGGGGGCGTGTCGGACGGCCGCGCCGTGGGCCGCACAGAGCGCCTGGTGGCCGAGACAGACCCCGAGAGCGGGATACCTCGTCTCGGCGAAGACCGGGACCGAGACGCCGGCATCCGCGGGCGTTCCGGGCCCTGGCGAGACGACGACGCCGTCCGGGTCGAGGTCCCGAATCTCCGGCACCGAGACGGCGTCGTTGCGCCGGACGACCACCTCGTCGGCGAACTCGCCGACGTACTGGACGAGGTTGTAGGCGAACGAGTCGTAGTTGTCGATGACGAGTATCATCCGAAATCAGCGACGTAGTCGCACGTTCGACCGCGAGTTGGAAGCGCGAGCGCTAAAGGTTGCTGGTGGACGAGCGCCAGCGGTTGCCGGTGACGCCCCGAACGCTCCCTGCGGGGTTCGACCGGCGGGTCGCGCGGCTTTGCAAAGGCTCAAACCGCTCCCGTGGCTAGCCCGCGGCGATGGACGAGGACAGTCGAATCGCAGCCGTCGACGAGGTGCCGACCGACACGACCCTGCTTTTCACAGTTCGGAAGGGTTTCGACGAGGAGGAGGCCCTCCTCGTGCGAGACGACGGGGAAGTCCGGGCGTGGAAGAACTACTGCCAGCACTGGACGGACGTCCGCCTCGACAAGGGCGACGGCGCATCGATGCGCAACGGCGAACTCGTCTGCGGGAAACACGGCGCGCTGTTCGAGGCCGACACCGGCCGTTGCACCTACGGCCCCTGCGAGGGAGCGGTGCTCGACGAGGTCGAGGTGACCGTCGAGGACGGCGCGGTGTACCTCGTGGACGACCGGTACGAGTTCGTCCAGCAGGGGTCGAACGTCGAGTACGACCTCTCCTCGAACCGCTCGCTCGGCTTCGAGTGACCACCCCGTCTCCGTCGACGGGTCGTCACGCCGGCGCTACCTTGAACTCCGGTTCGTCGACTGCCTCGCTATTGCACTCGGGGCAGCGCGAGGGGCGGTTCGCCGGGTCGTCGAAGGCGTCGAACCCGCAGTCGTGACACTCCGGCGGCGCGACCAGCAGTTGTTCGTCGCCGTCGACGGAGCGGGCGACGTGGCGGACGTGCCGGAGCGCCGCACCGGCGGTGATGTCGAACTCGGCGGCGAGCGCGCTGGGCGAGGCGGCTTCGTCTCGCAGGAAGTCGGCGATTCGCTCGCGCGTCGTCTCGGCGTCGCGCATACCCAGACGTTGGTGCCCCGCGTTGAAATGTGTACCGCGGCCGACCTGTGACCCGATTCGACGCCCTTTTTCGAACCGGCGACCCAGTTCGGACCGTGATAGCCGTCGTCGTCAGCCGCGCCGACCGCGCCTCCGAGCACATCGGCGAGCACCTCCTGGACCTCGCGGACTGGACCGAGCACGAAGACGATACCCGGCCCGACGCCGAAGGGGGCGGGCGCTACTACCGGACCGAGGGGTTCGAACTCAGGGAGTTCGACGCGCTCCACCTCGACGTCGAGGACGCCGCGACGGCGTTCGCGGACCCCGACCTGCTCGTCTTCGCCTCGCGCCACTCCGGCGACACCGGCCCGCTCCTGACGGCGCACTTCACGGGCAACTTCGGGCACGCCGAGTACGGCGGCACCGAAGGCGACCTCGCACGGACCTGCCCGAACGCCCACGCGCACCTGCTCGCGGCGTTCGACGAGCACGCGCCCGACGCCTACGAGGTCGGCATGGAGTGTACGCACCACGGCCCCAGCAGGGTCGGCGTCCCGTCGATGTTCGTCGAACTCGGCAGCGGCGACGAGCAGTGGGACGACCCTGACGGGGCGCGCGCGGTCGCCCGGGCCGTCCTCGACCTGCGCGGGGTCGACGCCCACCGCGAGCGCCAGCTCGTCGGCTTCGGCGGCGGCCACTACGTCCCGCGGTTCGAGCGCATCGTCCGCGAGACGGACTGGGCCGTGGGACACGTCGCGGCCGACTGGTGTCTGGAAGCGCTCGGCGACCCCGAGAAGCGACGCGACACGCTCCGACAGACGTTCGAACACAGCCAGGCCGACTACGCCCTCGTCGAGGGCGACCACCCCGACGTCGAGCGCGTAATCGAGGACCTCGGCTACCGCGTCGTCAGCGAGACGTGGACCCGGGAGACCGCGGGCGTCCCGCTCGTGCTCGCCCGAACCCTGGAGGACGCCATCTCGACGGTCGACGACGGCCTCCGGTTCGGCGACCTCGCGGACGAGGCGTCGGAGTTCGAGGTCGTCTCCCTGCCGACCGAACTGCTCGCCGACGCGTCCGGTGTGGACCTCGAGCGCGCCCGGGACGCGGTCGCGCGCCACGTGCTGGCCTACGAGACCGAGGAGGGCGGCACGCGCGCCGCCGGACGCGCGGCGGTCGGGGACGCCGCGGACTACGACCGCATCGTCGACGCCCTCGCCGACCTCGTCGCGGAGCGGTACGACGAGGTCGAGCGCACCGCCGACGCCGTCGTCGCCCGCGAGACGGCGTTCGACCCCGAGAAGGCTCGCAGTCTGGGTATCCCCGAAGGGCCGGCGTTCGGGAAACTGTCGAACGGTCGGCCGGTCGAGGTGGACGGCGAGACCGTTCCGCCCGAGGCGGTGCGCACCGAGCACACGCACCGGTTCCCGGTCTGAACGCTCGCACGTCGACGAGTCGCTTCGACCACGCCGCTCGGTGGTGACCGCTGCTGGCACTCCGGCTTCGGGTGTGAGCACGTCCGTATTACATCGTCTCCCGTCGATTACGTTATGTTTATTCCACTGACCAGAGGGCGTTTACAGACCTCAAACCAGTCGTTTACGTCTACTATGCCAAGAAATCCGACATAAAGGGGATAGAGTTGTCTCGCGAACCGTGAACGACTGCCCGCCGGGACGAGCCGACGAGTTCGGCCGGCGTGGCGGTTCACGACGAAGCAGACGGAATGGTCGGCGACGGCAGAGACGGACGCGTAAACGGCCGAGGAACGCGCCCTGTTCGCGGTACAGGTCGGAGAAAATCCGCCCTCCCCGATTTGAACGGGGGACAAGTCGATCTACAGTCGACTGCTCTACCAGTCTGAGCTAAGGGCGGGCACGTATCTACAGCTAAGCGCCCTGCCGGACTTAAGAATTATTATTCGGCGGGCCGAAGAGGAGAGACGAAAAGATTCAAATAGCCTGCGTCCAGTTGTATCGGCACCCAACCAATTCAGGTGGCCGACATGAGCAAGATAACCTTCCGCGCCGACGACGACCTTGTCGAGCGTCTCGAGGCGCTCGACGCTTCCAAGAGCGAGGCGATGCGGGAGGCGCTCCGTCAGTATCTGGACGCCGCCGGGAACCGAGGGGATGCCGGCGGCCGCGACGACGGCAGCATCGACGCCGTCGTCGCCGAGCGCGTGGACGAGCTCCTCGACGAGCGGCTCTCGCGGCGAGCACCGCGCGAACCCGAGAGCGCGCGCGACATCAACGTCAACGTGACCGTCGAAGGTACGGGCGAGACCAGCGCGCACGAGCGAACGGCGGACCGTTCGGGTACGACCGACGAGGAACGTGCTGAGCGCTCGAGAGAAGACCGTCAGACGACCGCCGACACGTCTCAGGAATCTGAGAGTTGCACGCAGTGCGGCGAATCGCTCGACGCCGGCCACGTCTACTGTCCGAACTGCGGCGAGAAAGCCGTCCATCGTATCTTCTGTGACTGCGGCGACGAGCTGCGGTCCGACTGGGCGTTCTGCCCTGGCTGCGGGCGCAGAACGCCCTCCGCCGACGTTCTCGACACGCCGTAAAACATCTCGTTTTACGCTCGCCGTTAATTATATAAGTAATGGCTATGTGTGTAATGCTACGTAAGACGGTCGTCTTACGCCGTGCAGACAGGGCAGGAAAAACGGCTGCCTCGAACGGCAACGCGGCGTAAGACGAGCGAAGCGCGATGCCGCGCATCGTCTTACCGACAAGGGGAATACAGCTATGGAGCGCGTGACACTTCGCATTCCGAAACAGCAGATCGAGGAAGTCGAACAGATGGTCGAAACAGGAGAGTTCCCGAATCGCAGCGAGGCGATACGGGCAGCCGTGCGAGACATGCTCAAAGAGCAGGACGATACGAGCACGGAGACCACGAACCGCAAGCGCACTTGGGCGAAGGTGTAAACGATGCAGGATATCGTTCAGGACGCCCTCGACAACGCCGAAGCAGAGCAGCGCGACATGGATGCGACGGCTGCCGACGACTTCGGTGACCCGCGCATCGTCATCGTCGGCTGCGGCGGCGCAGGCAACAACACCATCAACCGCCTGTACAACATCGGCGTCGACGGGGCCGATACGGTCGCCATCAACACCGACAAGCAACACCTGAAGATGATCGAAGCCGACACGAAGATACTCGTCGGCAAGTCGCTCACGCAGGGACTCGGGGCCGGCGGCGACCCCGAGATGGGCGAGCGCGCGACCGAGATGGCCCAGGGGACCATCAAGGAAGTGCTCGGTGACGCCGACCTCGTCTTCGTGACCGCAGGCATGGGCGGCGGCACGGGCACCGGCGCTGCGCCGGTCGTCTCGAAGATCGCCAAAGAACAAGGCGCTATCGTCGTCGGGATGGTCTCGACGCCGTTCAACGTCGAGCGTGCGCGCACGGTGAAGGCCGAAGAGGGCCTGGAGAAGCTTCGCAACGAGGCCGACTCCATCATCGTGCTCGACAACAACCGGCTGCTCGACTACGTCCCGAACCTGCCCATCGGCAAGGCGTTCTCGGTGATGGACCAGATCATCGCCGAGACGGTGAAAGGCATCTCCGAGACCATCACCCAGCCCAGCCTCATCAACCTGGACTACGCCGACATGACGTCCATCATGAACCAGGGTGGCGTCGCAGTGATGCTCGTCGGCGAGACCCAGGACAAGAACAAGACCGAGGAGGTCGTCCGCGACGCGATGAACCACCCGCTGCTCGACGTGGACTACCGCGGTGCGTCCGGCGGTCTCGTCCACATCACGGGTGGCCCGGACCTCACGCTCAAGGAGGCCGAGGGCATCGCGGCCAACATCACGGAGCGACTGGAGGCCAGCGCGAACGTCATCTGGGGCGCACGCATCCAGGAGAACTACAAGAACAAGGTGCGCGTGATGGCCATCATGACCGGCGTCCAGAGCGCCCAGGTGCTCGGTCCGTCGACCCAGAAGCAGGCAGACAAGTCGCGCCAGCAGATGCACGACATCGACGACCAGTCGTTCGACGCCAGCCAGAACGTACCCGCCGACAACGCCTCGTCGTTCGGCACGCAGAGCGACGGCGGCCGCGACGAGGTCGAAGAGCAGAACAACGGCCTCGACGTCATCCGATAGTCGTTCGTCGCTGCCTTCGACACGCTTCTCTCCCAGCCACCACATCTTCGCTGTCTCGTCGCGCGGCGGGTCGCGGCGACTGACTACGTTCGACCGAACGCGGCGTCCGCGAACGTCGTCGCCCGCCGTTCAAACGGCGTGGACGGCCTCGACGAGGGAGCACTTCCGACACAACTCGCGCGTCGTCGACGCGCCACAGCGCTCGCACTCCCCGAGTTCCCGGTCGCCCTCGCCGGCACCGAACTCCTCGGCCGCGAGCGCGGCGAGTTCCTCGTAGCCGGCCATTATCGAGTGGCGCGTACCGGGGTGGTTCTCCTCCAGTGAGAGCATGAGGTCCTGGATTTCGGCGCGGTAGGCCTCGCTCGAGTGGGGACACTCAGTGATGTGCGCCGGGAGGTCCTCGAGTTGCGCGTAGAGGGCGACTTCCTTCTCCGGAACGTCCCGCAGCGGCTTCGCGCGCGGGACGAAGTCGTCCTGGTCGCTGCGCTCGTCGAAGGGAGCCAGGCTCGCGTCGAAATGCTTGGCGACCTGGGCAACGTCGCCCTCCAGGAAGTTCATCAGCGCCGTCTCGGCCTCGTCGTCGAGATTGTGCCCGGTGAGGAGCTTGTCCGCGTCCAGTTCTTCGGCGTACTTCGACAGCAGGTCGCGGCGGAACACGCCACAGTACGCGCAGGCGGCCATGTTCTCGGGGTCCTTGTCGACGACGTCGTCCATCCGAAGGTCGAACTCCTCCTCGTAGGTGACCACCTCGTGACGGAGGTCGAGGTCGGCCGCGAGTTCCTCGCAGGCCTCCAGGCTCTCGTCGCGGTAGCCCTCGATACCCTCGTGGATCGTCAGCGCCACGATCTCGACCCGGGGGTCCTCCCGGAACGTATCGTGGAAAATCTTCGTTAGCACGACGCTGTCCTTGCCGCCGGAGAGGCCGACCAGCCACGTCTCGGGGTTCTCGGGCGTCGCAGACGAGGACAGGAGGTCGTCCTCCCGGACGCGCCGCCGGACGCGCTTGTCGACGGACCGACAGAAATGCTCCTCGCAGAGATGCAGCCCCGAGTAGGCCGCGTGCATGACCGCCTCCCGATCGCACTTGTCGCAGTCCATCATTTCTCGGTTGCGTCGCCGGGCGTTTCACCGTTTCGGGTCGGTGTAAACGATAGAGCGCTATAGCAAATCGACAGATCGGCGCGAACGGTCGTCCGATCGGACGCCGCTCCGTCGGTTCTCGTGCCTCTCGGACGGAATCGGCGTTTCGGCGTACAGCGCATCTCGCGAGCGCAATTACAGGGAGAACGTCGCGTCTGCGGTCGCACGCCCCCGGAGATTCGTTCCTCTGGCAGAACATCGAGGAGCGCGAAGCAAACCCTTCGCTACGAGTGGACGAGATTTTAGATAGGAGGCCGCGGCCAGAGCCGGCGTGATCTGAGAACCGCCGCGCGAGTGGTCGGAGCGGTCGTGCGGCGCACCCTTGCGCGGAACCGGAACGCACCGCCCGTTCGCTTTCATCCGCGGAGGCCCGGACTACACGACGTCGCCCCGCACCGTCGTCCCCTCCTGGCGCTTGCGGTAGGATTCGACTGCGTCGGCCGCTTCGTCGGTCCGGTCCTCGTCCATTCCGAGCATCTCCAGCGCGTCGGGCAGCGTCGGGAAGGGGAGTTCGCTCTCGCGGAGCTTCCGCATGGCCTCCTCGCTGCGCTGGCCCTCGACCCAGAGGCAGACGCCGCGCGGGTCGAGAATCTGCTCGTAGGCGTCCCGCGCTATCGCTCCCTTCAATCGCTGGGTGACGTTGTCCTCGAAGCTGGAGTTGCAAACCTCGAGGTGGACCGGTTCGTCCTCCGAGAGGAGGTGAGCGGCGAGACACTTCTCCGGCGCGGCGTGTCCACTGTCGTTCGCCCGGAGCAGATCGGGATGTTCGTCGGCCCACTCGGCGCGGACCGTCTTGCCGACGCCTTTCACGCCGTGAGACTTGCGGAACTCCTCCTCGCGGTCGGCGTCACCGCGGAGCAGGATGTCCTTCGTGACGTACACGTCGAGGCGGTCGACGGGGTCGAGACCGAGCGCCACGTCGCCGTACACCCAGAGTTCGCGGACCGGAACCGGCATCGTGTCGTTCTCGACGGTCTCGACGATGTCCTCGACGCGCTCGATGGCCGCGCTTCGCTCCATGGTCTCTGGTCGTCCGGTTGGGCTTCGGAGCGGATAAACGCGCTGGATGTCGAAAGGGGGCCAAGTAGCGACCGCTGTCGACGGGTCGTCAGTCGTCGGCAGACGCTTCCGGTTGGTGGGTTTCGAAGTCGCCTTCGATGTCGACGCCGCCCGTGAGCTGGCGGTAGGGGTACGGCATATCGATGCCTTCGGCGTCGCAGCGCTCCTTGACCGACTGGACGAGTTCGGACGTGATGCCGACGAAGTCACTTCGGTTCGGGTTCTCGATCCAGAACCGCGTCTGGAGGCCGACGTAGGAGTCGGCAAGTTCGGTCACCCGAACGCTGATTCCGGGGTCGTCCAGAATGCCCTCGACCTTTGAGGCCTCGTCGAGGATTATCTCTTTGGCGTGGTCGATGTCGTCCTCGTAGCCGATGCCGAAGACGAACTTGTTCCGGAGTTTGTCGTACGCGACCGGATTCGTGACTGCGTTGTTCGCGAGGTCGCCGTTCGGGACGGTAATCTGTTCGTTGTCGAAGGTTCTGACGCGGGTCACCCGGAGGTCGATCTCCTCGACTCGACCCTCGCCGTCGGGCCACTCGATCCAGTCGCCGATCTCGAACGGCCGGTCCTTGAGGATGAACACGCCGGCGACGAAGTTGGCGAGCAGGTCCTGCATGGCGAATCCGACCGCCAGTGCGACGGCGCCGGCGAACACGGAGAACGCGGCGATGACGCTCCCGAATCCGGCGACGGTGAACGCGACGGCGATGGCGAGCAGGGCGACGACGACGCCCGCGACGTTCTCGCCGAGACTGGCGACCGTCGGGTCGAAGCCCCGCCGGTCGAGCACGCGGCGGACGAACGGGACGAGAATCGCCCGTCCGAGCAGGTAGACGACGACGAACCCGAGGACGAAAGCTATCACCTGGCCGACGATGCCGCCGTACTGGTTCAGCAGTTCCGACACCGATGTGGGAATCGGTCCCTCGGCCTGGACGAGAGGAACGTGAGACACGACCGACATAGCGGACGGTTTGTAGAAGTTACGTAAGAGCGTTGTGGCCATCACGTCAGGATCGACGTCCTCACCACGTTTCGCCGGCGAAACCGGCCAGTACTGAGTCGGATTGGCGACCCAGGTCCGTCGACTGGACGTAGCAGAACGGGGCGGCAATCGGGAAGCGATGGGTCTCGGACCGAACCGCGGTTCGTGCCCTGGCTTGCGCTCCTATTCGGCCGTCAACCACCGGAACGCGTACGTCGCGTCGCTCGCGGCGTAGATTCGATTGCCGATGGTGACGTGCTCGACCGGTCCACCGGTCTCGAACCGCCGGCGCTCGCTTCCGTCGCGGGTGTCGAGGGCGTACACCCTGTGGTCGGACGCACCGACGACGACCGTCCCGTTCCCGACGACGGGCGCGGTCAGCGTACCGGAGGGCGTGAACGCGGGGGGGAACGTCCACCGGACACCGTCGCGGTCGAGCGCGACCAGCCACTCCCGGCTGCTCCCGTCGTCGGCACCGTCGGACGTCACCGCGTACACGTCGCCCGGACGCTTTTCGACGTTGGAACCACCGCCGGGAAGGGTACCGGCGGTGTGCCTGCTGGAAACGGCGCTCGCCGCGAGGTGTTCGACGGCCTCACCGCGGTCGAGTGACATCCGCCAGCGCTCGGAACCGTCGGGTGCGTGAGCGACGACTTCGTTCGCCTCGGTGCCAGCGTAGACGGAGCTACCGACGGCGAGCGCCCGGACGCCGTCGCCCGCCGTCCAGCGTTCCTCGCCAGCGTCGGCGTCGAGTACGACGACCTGTCCGTCACAGACTGCGTAGACCTGGCCGTTGCCGACCGCGATGTCCGCGACCGAACTGATGGTTTCGCAGTCGCCGGCGTAGGTCCACCGGTGGGTTCCGGCGTCGAACGCCCGGACGACGACGCGCTCCTCGCCCGTCGCGACGTAGAGCGTGCCGTCGGCGACGACGGGACCGGCGACCGCTTGCGACTGGAGCTGGGTTTGCCACTGCGCGCGACCGTCGGCGGCGAACGCGATGAGTTCGACGCCTGTGGCGACGTAGACGTTCCCGGCGGCGGCCACCGGCGGTGCCGCGAGGTCGCCCGTCCGGGCCGTCCAGTGAGCGCCGCCGCTGCCGCCCGCGAGCGCGGTGAGGTCGTCGCCACCGACGTAGACGCGACCGTTCCCGGTGGCGAGCGCCCCGACGGAGTCGGAGCGCCACCGCAGGTCGTCGGACTTGGCGAGTGCGTACAGGAACCCCTCGCTATCCCCGAGGTAGACGGTGCCGTCGGCGACCGCGGGCGCGTACTCGACGCCGTCGAGGTCGACGGTCCAGCGCGTCTCGCGGTCGTCGAGGTCGAACGCCATCAGCGTCTCGCCGACGTCGGCGACGTAGGCGGTGCCGTCGGCGACCGCGGGTGCGAACAGGCGGCGGTCGCTCACCTGCTCGCTCCAGTCGACCCACGCGTCGTCGCCCGGGCCGGGGACGGCAGTCGCCCCGGTGTTGCCGGCGTCGTGCTGGTAGCTCGTCCAGTCCGCGGGGGCGGCCGGAGTGGGGGACGCGTCGGCGGCGTCGGCCGACTGTCGGACGGGGTCAGCCGGACCGGATTCGCCGGGAGCGGCGAGAGCGTTTCCGGAGAGGCTTCCGGTACTGAGGGCGGCGGCGGTCAGTGTCAGGAATTTGCGTCTCGTTCCGTCGAGGGGACACGATATGCGACCACGGAAGCAACGGATTGATTTTATTATGAGGCTGTTAAACCCCTCGTCGTGACTTGGAACTGGTAGTTTCCCGGACGTGAGCGACCGGCGTCGTCCGACCCCTCTACCGCCGGGCGACTACCAGCATCCACCCAGTGTGACACTGTTCATCCGCGAATGGAAACGTCCCGACTGGTCGGAATGTCCGAACGTTACGCACCCCCGCGATGGACCCGTCCGCCGACGCCGTGCTCGTCCGGTCGTCCGTTCGCCGCGTGTTCGGCTACTCTCCCGGCAACGAGCGCCAGCGACCGTCCCGGTCCCGGACCGCGGCGAGCGCCAGCGACGACCCGCCGACGACGAGACCGAGACCGAAGAAGGACCAGAGAATCCGCGTACCGCCCGGCCACTGCGCCGCCAGCAGCCCTGCGACGAACAGCTGTATCGCGCCCGTCGCCGCCAGGTACCGGCGGTCACCGCGGTCGGGCGCCCGCGCGGCGGCGACGAGGCGATGGACGCCGAACGCGACGAGTACGGCCGACAGTAGCAGCGGGACGGTCGTCGACCCGACGGGGACGACCAGCAGGCCGAGTCCGGCGGCGGCGTAGACCGTCGCGAGCAGGAGGTCCCGGAGCGTCGCTTCGCGGTCGGTCACCGCCACGGCGTGCTGGGCGAGCACGACCGCGACCACCACGAGCGCGACGGCGAGCCAGAGCGTGACCACCCCGAGCAGGGCCGGCAGACCCACGACGAGCAACCCGACGCCCGCGACGACCACCCCCGCCGCGAAGCGATTGCGCCACTCGTCCGCGTCGGTCCGTCCGACCATTGCTACAGGTTCTGTCCCCCCGTTCGACGCCATCTCCGGAACGAATACGGCGTTCTCCGGGAAGGGTCTTCCCCTCGGAACGTCTCCCGCTCGCCGTCAGCCGGACGGTTCTCCGTCGACTCGCCCGACTGTCACGTAGAAGGGAACCGCCTCGGCGCGCCGGTAGGTCCGGTCGCCCATCTGCTCGACCACGTCGCGACCCATCTCGCGCCACGCCGTTCGCAGGTCCTCGTACTCCTCGGCGTCGAGCGGGCCGACGAGCGTCTCGCGGCGCTCGGCGAGGGCCGCACCGCTGGCTTTCCGCTTCGCGGCCGCTAGGTCGCGTTCCTCGTACGGCGGTTCGACGGTCTTCTCGTGGTAGTGCTCGCGCGTCGTCACGTCGCGGAGGCCGGCGTCGTGGAACGCCTCGCGGGTGCCTTCGCCACCGAGCGCGACGTCCGTGTCGGCACCCGCGACGAACGCGGCGCGGGCGCGCCGGGCGAGCTCGCCCTCGCGTTCGACGGTCGAGTCGACCGACACCGCGGCGTTGTCCGGTTCGACCGCGGCCACGCCGTCGCTCGCGACGCGGGCGAACTCCCGGACGGCGCGCTCGGGATCGGGCAGGTTGACGAGCAGGGCCTGACAGACCACGAGGTCGAAGCTGTCATCCGGGAACGGGAGGCGGTGGGCGTCGCCCGCGAGGAACGACTGGCGGGGGCCGCGGTGCTCGCGCGCCACGGCGAGCAGGTCGGGGTCCGCGTCGACGCCGACCACTTCACGCGTACCGTCCCCCTCCCCCGCCATCTCCTCCGCGAGGACGCGCGTCAACTCGCCCGTGCCGCACCCCACGTCGAGCACTCGCTCGCGGTCGGGGAGGTCCAGGTCCGCGAGCGCCTCGCGGGACTCCCAGAGCCCCTCGCGGGTGCGGCGCAGGTAGTCGGCGGAGAACCGTCGCACGATTGATGCCTCGGTCGCCCTTCGGGGAGGCGCGGCAAAAACGGGGCGGTTCGTCACCGCCGACGGCGCGGGGGAGGCCGTCGACGGGGACGCGGTTCCTCTCGGACGCTGACGGCGGTCGCTTAGCAGTCGTCCGCGTCGCCGTCGCGCAGTTCCTTCACGCGCTCGATGTTCCACGCGAAGCCCTTGCCGTCCTCGTTGGGTGTCTCGAGCACGAGCGGAACGTCTTCGAGGTCGGGATGGTTGAGGAACGCTCGCATCCCCTCCTCGCCGATGCGACCCTCGCCGACGTGAGCGTGTTCGTCCTTGTTCGTGCCACACTCGTGTTTGGAGTCGTTGAGGTGGATACACTTCAGATGTTCCAGCCCGACGACATCGTCGAACTCGGCGACGGTCTCCGCCACCGCCTCCTCGCTGGAGAGGTCGTAGCCGGCGGCGAACGCGTGGGCGGTGTCGAGACAGACGTCGAGGTCCTGGTCCGAGCGGTCGAGCACTTCCGCGAGGTGTTCGAAGTCGCCGCCGAGTTTCGTCCCGCTGCCGGCGTCGCTCTCGACGAGGACGGTCACGCCCTCGGGGACGTCGAGTTCGTCGAGCGCGCTCGCGGCGTTGTCCAGGCCGCCGTCGACGCCCGCACCGGTGTGCGCGCCGAGGTGGACGTTGACGTACTCGATGCCGAGCTGGTCCGCAGCGTCGACCTCCTTCTGCATGCTGTCGATGGACTTCTCGCGGAGGTCGTCTTTGGGCGTACAGAGGTTGACGAGGTACGACGAGTGGATGACCCACGACCCGTCGAGCTTCGCGGCGGTGCCGTCGCGGAACGCCGCCGCCTCCTCGTCGCCGATACCGGGGTCCTGCCACACCTGCGGGGAGTGCGTGAATATCTGGCCGCAGTTGCCGCCGACCTCGCGCTGCCGTTCGACGGCGTTGTCGACGCCGCCCGCGATGGAAACGTGTGCTCCAACTCTCATGTGAGCCGTCTACTAATTCGGCATTCAAAGGTACTTCGAACCGCACGCGGTCGGCGGTCGAGCTATCTGATAATCGGGATTACACGAGAACCGCGGTCGATTCGGCCGGGTCGGCGGTCGGCGACCGCTCGCTGGACCCGACGACGGACGCCGCCGACGAGACGCGACGCCAGCGCCGGCAGAGTCGAACGCGCCGGACCGCTCACTCCGGGCGGAGCGTGCGCTCGAACTCGTAGTCCATCGGCCCCGCGAGCGCCGCGTTCGTCTCGCCCGCCTCGCGGTAGTCGTGGCGGTACACCGTCCGGAACTCGCCGAAGTCGACCTGCGCGTACCACTCGAAGCAGGGAAAGCCGTCGTGGCGGCCCGTCACCTCGACCGTTCCGTCGCGACCGACCGTCACCGCGACCGCGTAGTCGACGGGGTCGGGATGGGCGACCAGCGGGTTGCTCGCGCTGGCGTGCATCTCGAAGGTGACGCCGTCCTCGCGCCACGCGGGGCCGGTGCAGAAGACGCCGTCGGCGTCGGCCCTCCCCGTCCGCGTCTCCTCGCTCCCGTCCGGTCGCGTGACGCGCTCCACCGACCGACCGGTGTCGGCGGTCGCGAGCAGGTCCTCGCGTTCGAAGTCGACGACCGCCGCCTGTTCGACCCGCGAGCGGCCGGCGTCGACCGCGTGCGGGGTGAACTCCCGGTCGTCGCCCCGGTACTCGACCGTCGGTCCGCCGTCGTCCGACCGCGACCGCGATATCCACGCGTCCGGGATGAACGCGGCGGCGCGAATCCTGACGAGGTCGACCGAGTCGCCGTGCATGGTTTCAGGCGGTGGGGTCCTCGCGGCGTTGGTTCCAGGTCTTGCTCGCGAACTTTGCGTCGGCGTGTTCGCGGGCGCGTTCCAGTTCGCCGTCGGTCCAGGCCCCCTCGTCGGCGTCGGCCCAGTCGAGCATGGCGCTCTCGACGGCATCGACGGCCTCCTCGCGGTCGACGCCGGATTCCTCCCGAATCGTGGTGACGCGCTCGCGGAACTCCTCAGGCGCGGTCGGGGGGTCGGCGAAGACGCCGAGGTGACGGTCGGCGTCGAGCGCGAACTTCAGCGATCCGTGCTGGATGACGGCGTCCTTCCGGCGGTACTGGGCGTTGCCGCTGATCTTCTTCCCGCCGGCGACCACGTCGTGGGCGGGGTGGAGCTTCCGCAGGTAACACGCCGGCTGGTGGAGGGCCGGCAGTTCCTCCTCGGTGAACCGGGCGTCGACGCCCATCCGCTCGAACGCGTCGAAGACGGGGTCACAGAGCAGTTCGTAGGTGTCCATCAGGTCGCCTGGAAGCTCCTCCGCCGGCGCGACGATGGTGTAGGAGATGTCGCCGAAGTGGTCGTGGTAGATACCGCCGCCGCCGGTCGGTCGGCGCGTGACGGTGATACCCTCGCGCTCGCAGAACTCCCAGTCCACCGTCTCGGGGTCCTGCCGGTAGCCAAGCGAGAGCGTGCTCGGTTCCCAGCGGTACACGCGGAGCGTGCGCGGGCCGCCGTCGGCCGCCGTCTCGGCCGCTATCTCGTCGAGCGCCATGTTCAGCGGCCCGTCCCACGACTCCTCGCGAATCAGCCGCCACTCCCTGTCCGCCAGCGTCATGCGCCCAGATTGGCGCGGACCGGGTAAATCGATTGCGGAGGGTTGTCGCCGCGACCGGCGGTCCGAAGCGGCGTCCGGGCGTCAGCGCTCGAACGTACCGGTGAGCCGGGTGCTGGCTATCTCAGCACCCTCCATCGCGTCGTCGAGGTCCCGGCGCTTCGCGCCCGGGGCGAGGTCGAGCGTCTCGTCGAGCGCGACGGCCGTGAACCGGTACTCGTGGGGACCGTCGCCCTCCGGCGGGCAGGGGCCGCGGTAGCCGAGTTCGCCGAAGTCGTTCGTGCCCTGCACCGCCCCGTCGAGCGTCCCCACTGTCTCCGCCTGGGGGACGTCCTCGTGGATTTCGACGGTGTCCGGCGGGAGGTTCCAGAGCAACCAGTGCGTAAACGTGGCGGTCGGCGCGTCCGGGTCGTCGACGACCACCGCCAGCGACTCGGCGTCGTCGGGAACGTCCCCGACGGTGAGCGACGGTGAGACGTCGTCGCCCTCGCAGGTGAACTTCGTCTGTATCGCCTCGCCGTGCGTGAACGCGGACGTTCGGACGGAGAACTCACCCATGTGTGAACACTGACCGCGGGACCGGAAAGGCGTGCCGGCCACGAGCAGGCCCCGAACTACTCGGGGTCGGGCTCTCAGACGAGTTCTTCGTCGCCGTCCCGCCCGGACGTCGGGTCGGTCGCTCGTCGCCACCGACGGACGATTCTATATTGCGCTATACAATTTATCGGCGGTCGCGTGTCGCCGCGACCGTCCTGGCGCTCCGGCGACACGCCCCCGGCGAGACGCATTCAGTACCATTTTATCCCCCCGGCGGAGTATTCCCGTGTGAGAGAAGCGTGAAGGGGCAGGAGTGGTATCAGGCCACGGAGGTCGCCGAGGAGTACGAAGAGAAGCGATTCTCTCGCGGGGGACGACTCATCGACCGGCGCGAGAAGCAAGCGGTGCTCGACGCGCTGGGGCCCGTCGACGAGAAGAACGTTCTCGAGATCGCCTGCGGTACCGGCCGATTCACGGTCATGCTCGCGGAACGGGGCGCGAACATCGTCGGCCTCGACATCTCCGGGCCGATGCTCCAGCAGGGGCGGCGGAAGGCGCGCAACGCGGGCGTCGCCGACCACCTGGAGTTCATGCGTGGCGACGCCGGTCGACTGCCGTTCCCGGACGACCACTTCGACGTCGTCCTGGCCATGCGATTCTTCCACCTCGCAGACACCCCCGCGACGTTCCTGAGCGAGATGCGTCGGGTCGCCAAGGAACAGGTCTTCTTCGACACGTTTGCCGGGCCGAGCACCCGGAGCCTCTACAATTGGCTGCTGCCGATGGGGTCCCGGCTCTACTCGCCCGACGACGTGGAGAAGCTGCTCGACGAGACGGGACTCACGCTCGTCGGTGCCGAACACGACTGGGTGCTGCCGTACGGCTTCTACCGGAAGATGCCGGACAGCGTGGCGAGTCGCTTCCGCGACATCGACACGACCCTCGGCGAGACCCCGGTCGGCGACAGTCTCGCCTCGGTCTCCTACTGGAACGCGGCGGTCGAGTGACCCCGGAGCAGTAGTACGGTCCCGGAGCGCTTTTACGGGTCGGGAATATGAGAGGGCGGTATGGATCTCTCCGTGGTGGTCCCCACGCTCAACGGCCGGGACCGTCTCCGCGCGTGCCTCGACGCACTCGCCGAGCGCGTCCCGAACGCCGAAGTCGTCGTGGTCAACGGCCCGTCGGCCGACGGCACCACGGGGATGCTGCAGGAACGCGACGACGTGAGCGCGCTGGTCGAGGTGTCGGACCGGAACCTCAACGTGGCGCGCAACGCCGGTATCGCCGAGTCGACGGGCGACGTCGTCGCGCTGGTCGGTCAGGACGTGACCGTCGAGGAGACGTGGCGCGACGGCGTCGCCGCGGCGATGGACGACGGCGCGACGGTAGTGACCGGTCCCGTCCACCGGGCCGTCCGGGCGGGGATGACCACCGAGTCGGTCGAGACGCGGACCATCGCTGGCCGCGACGTGACCTACTTCGCCGGCGAGAACGTCGCGTTCGAGCGCGAGACGCTGGAATCGGTCGACGGCTTCGACGAGAACCTCCACACCGGCGGCGCGCGCGACTGCGCGCACCGACTCGCCGGCCAGGGCAGCGCGGTCACCTGGTCGTCGTCGGTCTGCGTCGAGTCGGGCGACGACGGCGAGGGCGTCGAGCGCGACTGGGGAACGAAGTACCGCGCGCTCGCCTACCGGATGGTAAAAAACTACGGCCCGCGGCTGACGGTGTTCCGACGGACGTTCCAGGACGCGCTCGCAGACGCCCGGTCGGTCGCCCGCGAGGTGGTCGCCGGCGACGCCGAACCGTCGCTGTGGTTTGGGGGTGGCAAGCAGGTCGTCGGAAGCATCGTGCTCGGCGCCGTGGACGGGTTGCGAGCGCGATTCGCCGACCGGAGCGAGTCGCGGAATCCGGCCGGACTCTCCTCCCGCTCCGACCGCGCCGTCGAGCGATACGACTGGCGCTGAGGTTCGGACGGTACGCGAACAGCCGCGAGCGTCGAAACGGAGTTCTAGTTCTCGGGAGCGAGGCCGTCGACGACCCGGGAGGGGTTCCTGGAGAACACCTTCCGCATCGCGTCCTCGGGCACGTCCAGGGTGAGGACCTCCATGACGGCGACGTTCGGGTGGGCGCTGGGCGCGCCGCTGCCGAACAGCACGCGGTCGGGATGTTCCATGACGGCCTGCTCCAGCGGTTCGCGGTAGCGGACGAAACTCGTGTCGAGGTAGCAGTCGTCGTTGTCGGCCAGCAGGTCGATGGCGTCGTCCATCAGGTCGCGGTCGAGGGGGAAGCCGCCGAAGTGCGAGAGGACCACGGGGAACGACCGGTCGAGCAGCGTCTCGGCCGCCGACGCGGGCGGGAAGCCCCGTCCCGCGCGGACGAGCACGGGGAGGTCGACGTCCTCCAGTCAGTCGAGCACGTCGTCGGTTGGGAGGCCGTCGGAGACGGGGTCGAGTTTGAACCCGTGGAAGCGGTCGTCGTAGGCGTACTGTTCGACGTCCTCCGGCGAGGTGTGGTGGTCCTTGCGGCGCGCGCCGAGGTTCCGGAGGCGGGCGGTCGCGCTGCCGGTCGGGTCCCGCGGACCGTCGATGCGGGCGAACGCGACGAACGGTCGGTCGACGCTCCGCCGGGCGACGGCGTTGTTCGCTTTCAGGTAGCTCTTCCCCTCTCGTGGGCCGGCGAAGACGACGGCCGCGACGACGCCCGCCTGGTGCATCTCGCGCTCCAGTTTCTCGGGCGAGATGGCTCGCCCGCGCGCCGTCACCGCATCGTCGAGCGTGAGTCGGGAGTGAACGTCGACGACGCGAAAGCGGTGCTCCAGTTCCAGCATCGACTCGTCTTTCTACCGTATCCCCGTTTGTAGTTATCGGCTAGAAGACGTGTGTCTCGGCGTGACGGGGCGAAGCTGGATGGAAAAATATATATAGAATATCAAACATCGTTTAACACGATGTCAGGATCAGGTCAGGGACAGCGGCGCATGGGACGAGGTGGACGACCGATGTTCATCCTCAGCGAGGACAGCCAGCGAACGCAGGGCGAGGACGCCCAGTCGTCGAACATATCGGCGGGGAAAGCCGTCAGCGAATCGGTACGCACGACGCTCGGCCCCCGCGGGATGGACAAGATGCTCGTCACCGACGACGGCGACGTGACGATCACGAACGACGGGGCGACCATCCTGAACACGATGGACATCGAGCACCCCGCCGCTCAGATGATCGTCGAGGTCGCCGAGACCCAGGAGGAAGAGGTCGGCGACGGTACGACGACCGCGGCCGTGCTCGCCGGGGAACTGCTCGCGAAGGCCGAGAACCTCCTCGAACAGGACGTACACCCGACGACCATCGTCGAGGGGTACGCCCAGGCCCGCGGCATCGCCATGGACGTCGTCGACGACCTCACCCTGGAGGGTGACGTCGACGACGACCTCCTCCGGCAGGTCGCCGAGTCCAGCATGACGGGCAAGGGCACCGGCGACGTGACGACCGAGCGCCTCGCCGAGGTCGTCGTCGACGCCATCCGCCGCGCAGAGCGCGAGGACGGCGTCGACCGCGACGCCGTGCGCGTCCACACGCAGGTCGGCGCGAGTTCCAGCGCGACGGAACTGGTCGAGGGCCTCGTCGAGGACGCCGAGCCGGCACACAAGAACATGCCGCGCTCGGTCGAGGACGCCACGGTCCTCGCGACCGACGGCACCTTCGGCGTCCGCGAGACGGAGGTCGACGCGGAGTACACGGTCGAGGACGTCGACCAGCTCACGGCCGCGATGGACGCCGAGGAGCGTCAACTCCGCGAACTCGCCGACGCCATCGCCGAGGCCGGCGTCGACGTCGTCTTCTCGCACTCCTCTATCGACGACCGCACCGCGGCGTATCTCGCCGAGAACGGTATCCTCGCGTTCGAGGACGTCGACGACGAGACGACGACCACCATCGCGCAGACGACCGGCGGCCAGCGCACCAGCAAGCCGGACGAGATAGAGGACGACGAACTCGGTCACGCCGACAGCGTCCACGTGGAGAAGTACGACGACGACGACCGCGTATTCGTCGAGGACGGCGCGGACGCCCAGTCCGTCACCGTCTTCGTCCGCGGCGGCACCGAACACGTCATCGACGAACTCGAACGCGCCCTCCAGGACGCGCTGGACGTCGTCACCGCCGCCGTCGACACGGGCGGCGTCGTCCCCGGCGCGGGCGCGACCGAGATAAACCTCGCCTCGCGCATCCGCGACGAGGCCGCCGGCATCGAGGGCCGCAAGCAGCTCGCCGTCGAGGCGTTCGCCGACGCCGTCGAGGTGCTGCCCCGCACGCTCGCGGAAAACACCGGCATGGACCCCATCGACGCGCTGGTGGACCTGCGCGCCGCCAACGACGACGAGGAGGGCCGCGCCGGCATCATCTCGACCGGCGAGACGGGCGAGATCGCCGACCCCGTCGAGAAGGGCGTGCTCGACCCGGCCGCCGTCAAGCGCGAGGCCGTCGAGAGCGCGACCGAGTCCGCGACGATGATCGTCCGCATCGACGACGTCATCGCCGCCGAGTGAGCCGGTCGACGCAGTCAGGGCCGGCTTAACCCGGTCGTAGACCGGTCGGTCGCCGGTCGACGGCGGTCAGGCCCCGACTGTCCGGCGTAAGCCGACGCAGATTCGGCGTGAACGCCACTGAACCGACACCCGTCCTTTTTCCGACCCCGGTCGAACGCCGGGATGCCATGCGAACGACGCGACGACTCCTCGTGACCGCACTCGCCTGTGCGCTTCTGCTCGGCGGCGGCGTCGCCACGGCGACGGCCGGCGGGGGCGGGGATACGACCAGAATCGGTAGCCAGCACATCACCATCAGCGACGCGACGGTCACCGTCTCGGACACGACCATCTCGGGGGAGGGCCTTCCGAGCGCGACCGTCGAGGACCGGGCGTTCACCGTCGAGAAATCGAAGACCACGATAGACGGCGTGACGATAACCGTCGACGGCGAGACGTACGAGTTCGGCCGGACGACGATAGTGGTCGAGAACGTGGGCGTCCACCTCGAAGACGTGACGCTGACGGGAAGCTAACCGACCCCATCGGGGGTTCCTTTTCCGCTCGTCAGTCGACGACGGCCAGTCCGCGGACCGTCCGGCTCTCGAACGCCGCGGGCCAGTCGACCGACAGCCGCGACCACGTCGTCCCGGCGTCGCGGGTCCGGAACAGACCGCGATTGTTCGCGGCGTACGCCTCGCCCGCGTCCGACCCTGCCGCGAGCACGGCCCGGAGCACCCCCTCGCCGGTCGGCAGGCCGTCGAGGCGCGCCCACTCCTCGTCCTGCTTCCTGTAGACGTACGATTCGGCGGCGTCGGCGTTGTGCGCCGATCGGGGTCCGCTGGCGCTCGACAGGAGGACGGTGTCGGGGTCGCCGGGGTCGACGGCGACGCTCCAGCAGTAGCGGTGGCCCAGTCCGTCCTGGGGGTGGTCCCAGGTCGCGCCGCCGTCGTCGGTCTCGGCGTACCCGTCGCCGGCCGCCGCCCACGCGCGCTCCGGGACGTCAGGGTGGGTCGTCAGCGAGTGGTTGTCCCGGCGCGCGCCCGGGACGCGGTCCTCCCAGGTCTCGCCGCCGTCGTGCGTCTGGACCAGGGCACCGGCCTCGATGCCGACGTAGAGATGGTCGGGGTCGTCGGGTGCCGGCTCTATCCACCGGACGTGGTGGGTGTGGGGCCGCGGCGGGAACGACCACTCCGACGCCGACGGCAGGTCGGTCAGCCCCTCCTTCTCCGTCCAGGTCTCCCCGTCGTCGCCGGAGCGGTAGACCGCACTGGGTTCCGTGCCGGCCCAGACCGTCCCGTCCGGGCTGACCGAAAGCGACGTCACCCGTTCGCCGACCGTCTCCTCGCCGACGCGTTCGAACGACTCGCCGCCGTCCGTCGAGCGATACAGTCCGTCGTCGAAGGTGCCACAGAAGACCGTCGACCCCGTGGCGGCGACGCACTCCGGTTCGACCCCATCGCCGTCGAGTCGCTGCCGGGCCGTCCACGTCCCGCGGTCGTTACGTTCGGCGACCAGCAGCGCCGCCCGCATCGCGGTGAACAGCGTTACCATAGTTTACGTACGACCGCTCGGAACGTGAATCTGTCCGTGGGCCGGTGAGCGTGCGGACGTGGCGATGGAGGAGAGCGGCGATGGATGGCGAGACGCCGCGGTGAAGTAACGATAGGGCGGAAAGCGATGGAATCCGGGGCGTAGCGGTAGACGAGAGGACAGGCGGAGCGGATGGTCGAGACGGCGGTTCTGACAGGCGTTCGGGTCGACGTGAGCGCCGACACTGCGGACGGAAGGCGACCATCCGCTGCATTCGAACTATTTACTCGAAAAAGAATAAATCTTTTGCCCTCGCGGAAACGAGGGGGACGTATGGAAGCAGTCGCACTCCGACGGGGCGAGACGGCCCCCGAACTGATAGAGAAACCGCGGCCCGACCCGGACCCCGGGGAGGTACTGGTGCGGACGCTTCGCGTCGGCGTCGACGGCACCGACCACGAGGTCATCGCCGGCCGCCACGGCGAACTGCCGGCGGACGACGACCACCTCGTCCTCGGCCACGAGGCCGTCGGCGTCGTCGCCGACCCGAACGGCACGGACCTCCGCGAGGGCGACCTCGTCGTCCCCACGGTCCGGCGACCGCCCGCCGACGGGCCGACGGAGTGGTTCGAGCGCGGCCAGCCCGACATGGCTCCGCCGGACGAGACCGTCGAGCGCGGCATCTCCGGCGCGCACGGGTTCATGAGCGAGTACTTCACCAGCCCGACCGAGTATCTCGTCACGATACCTGACTCGCTCGCGAAGTGGGGCTTCCTCGTCGAGCCGGTAAGCATCTCCGAGAAAGCGCTGGAACTCGCCGAGGCCTCGCGGTCGGCGTTCGACTGGCGGCCCGAGTCGGCCATCGTGCTCGGCAACGGCAGCCTCGGACTTCTCACCCTCGCCATGCTCGACGACCGCTTCGAGCGCACCTACTGTCTCGGGCGGCGCGACCGTCCCGACCCGACCATCGACGTCATCGAGGACCTCGGCGCGACGTACGTCGACTCGCGGCAGACGCCGGTCTCCGAGATTCCGGACGTCCACGAACCGATGGACCTCGTCTACGAGGCGACGGGCTACGCGAAACACGCCTTCGAGTCGGTCGGAGCGCTCGCGCCGAACGGCGTCGCCGCGCTCCTGGGCGTCCCCGATTCGTGGACGTTCGAGGTCGACGGCGGCGACCTCCACCGCGAACTCGTGATGACGAACAAGGCGCTCGTCGGCAGCGTCAACTCCGGACGCCGCCACTTCGAGGCCGCCACGGAGACGCTGTCGGACATGCCGGCCTGGCTACTCGACGACCTCGTCACCGGCTCGTACGACGTGTCGGAGTTCGAACAGGCGTTCGAGGACGACGAAACGACAATAAAGACGGCGGTTAAATTCCACACTCAATGAAGAACGTAGACGATCTCATCGAAAGTGCGGCGGAACTGACCGAGCGCGGCCTCTCGAAAGGAGAGATAGCCGACGAACTGAACGTCTCGCGCGAGACGGCGAGCTGGCTGGTCGAACGCAGCGGGACGGCGGCCACGACCCCCGAACCGTCGGGCGGTCCGCACGACATCCACGTCGACTGGAGCGCGGTCGGTCGGGACAGCGCTCGCCTCGGGCACGTCGGCGCGGCGATGGCCGACCTGCTGTCGAAACACGGCGAGGACGTCGACCTCACCATCGGCATCGAGAAGGCTGGCGCGCCGCTGGCGACGACGGTGGCGCGCGAGCTCGACACCGACCTCGGGACGTACGCCCCCCGGAAACACCAGTGGGAGGAGGGCGACATCGAGGAGTACGGCGAGTACGGCGGCAGCTTCTCGCGCAACTTCGCCCAGATCCGCGACCGCGACTGCTACGTCGTCGACGACACCATCACCAGCGGGACGACGATGACCGAGACTATCGAGGCCATCGAGGAGCAGGGCGGTAACCCGGTCGCCTGCGTCGTGCTCGCGGACAAGCAGGGCATCGACGACATCGAGGGCGTCCCCGTCTACTCGCTCGTCCAGGTCATCGGCGTCGGCAGCGAGGAGTAGTCGACGGCGGCGTCACCCGTCTCGAAGGAGGCTCACCGCCGTCCGAACGACCGTCTCACTCGCCGTCGAGCGCGGTCGACAGCGGTTGACGAGTCGCAACTTCTTTGCGTACGGGGGGCGAACGTAACCGTATGACGTTCACGCCCGGCGAGCAACTGAGTGCGGAGGAGGTCCGCGAACGCGTCGACACGCTGCTCGAAGACGAGGACGTGGTCCTCTTCATGAAGGGGACGCGGATGATGCCCCAGTGTGGCTACTCGCGGCGTGCGGTCGAGTTACTCGGCAAGCACCGCGAGGAGGAGTTCGAGACGGTGGACGTGCTCGACAACCTCGAAGCGTACCGCGAGGCGCTGGAACGCCACAGCGGCTGGGAGACGATTCCACAGACGTTCGTGAACGGCGAGTTCGTCGGCGGGAGCGATGTGCTGGCGGAGATGGACGAACGCGGCGACCTCGCCGAGACGCTCCGAACGTGAGGGGGTCAGGCGTCCGGTCGCCGCGCGCGCGACTGGAAGGACAGACCCTATAAGTTCGGAACGCGTACAGTACCGTGAACAGCCGATGGGAGACGGACCACACGACAACAAATGAGTCAGGTATACCGACTGCACTCGACGCTCGAACTGCCGCTGGAAACTGTCTACGACTACTTCGAGGAGGACCCGAAGCTACCCGGCGAAATAGACAGCGTCGACATCACGCGACGGAACAACACGCTCATCATCAGCGCCGTCTCGACCGACGAGAGCATCAGCAAGTACACGCCGACGGCGCAGCTGAAGGCGAGCGTGAACGAGACGCGAGTGTTCACCGAAGAGGAAGAAGAGCGACGCAACAAGCCCCAGTGGGGCGACGAAGTCGAGGAGGAGGAAGAGCCGCTGGGCGAACTCGTCGAGATGGCCGCGTTCAAGGGCGACCGCGAGACGGTGCTCCAGAACAGCGCACTCCAGTACCCCATGTTCGAGGTGCTCTGCAATCTCGCCCGACAGGCCGAGAAGGGGACGCTGACCGCCATCGCCGAGCGCAACGGCGAACTGGAGGCGACCCGCATCGTCGACGGCGAGGACCGCCCATCGTCCATCGAGGTCGTCGAAGGCCCGAGCAACGAGAACTCCTCGGGCGGCGGCGTCGACTGGCGCGACAACAAGTTCATCAGCTGACGCGGCACCCCGACGTCCCGCGGTCTACGCTTCTCTCTGTTCTCGCAGTAACCGTGAATGCGAGTCCGTCGGTCGACGCTCGACCTCCAGAACGCTTACCTCGCCGCCGGACGACGCTCCCTCCATGCCAGAGTCGGACACGATTCGACTGGACGTCGAGGACGGCGTCGCCACGCTCACCGTCGACCGGCCGGACCGACTGAACGCGATGAACGTCGAGACGCTGACGTCGCTGAAGGAGGCACTCGCGGAGGCCGAGGCGGCGGACGCCCACGCGCTCGTGCTGACGGGCGCGGGCGAGGACGCGTTTGTCGCCGGTGCGGACATCGGCTACATGCAGGACCTCTCGACGGCGGAGGCCCAGGCGTACGCGGAACTCGGCCACGAGGTGGCGGACGCCATCGAGACGTTCCCCGCCCCCGTCATCGCGGCCATCAACGGCTACGCCTTCGGCGGGGGCTGTGAACTCGCGCTCGCCTGCGACCTCCGGGTCGCCAGCGAGGACGCCGTGCTCGGCCAGACCGAAATCGACCTCGGCATCGTCCCCGGGTGGGGCGGGACCCAGCGCCTCTCGCGGCTGGTCGGCGACGAACTCGCGCGCCGACTGGTCTTCTTCGGCGAGCGCGTCGACGCCCAGGACGCCCACGAGATGGGGCTGGTCGGCGACGTCGTCGCCCACGACCAGCTGGACGACTACGTCGCGGAGATGGCGGACGACCTCGCGGCGAAGCCCGCGTTCGCGCTGGAGGCGGCGAAGGAGGCGCTGAACCAGGTCCACGAGAGCGACCAGACGGCGGGACTGCGCTACGAGCGGCGGCTCTGGAGTTCGCTGTTCGGCACGCACGACCAGCGCGAAGGGATGGCGGCGTTCGTCGAGGACCGGGAACCGGAGTTCGAGTAGTCCGTCTCCTCGGCATCCGGCCGAGAACTGTAGCACAAATTTAATTTAGCTCCGCTGGGCACGCCTATCCGAAGGAGATTCCACGCTATGCCCTCCACAGTTGCAGTCGCTCACTATCCGGAAGGCGCGGGTCACGCGACCCGGATGGTCGCCATCGCGAACGCGCTCGAAGCGTCCGGAGCCGAGGTGCTGATGGCCGGCGGTGGAGCGGGCACTGAGTTCGTCGCGCTGAACGGCTACGACGAGTTCGAACCCGCCGTCGTCGACTACGTCGACACCTACCAGGAGGGGTCGCTGGGCCGCGTCGTCTCGGAGAGCGTCCCCGCGAGCGCCGACCGGGTGACCGACTACGTCGGGTGGCTGCGCGAGACCGACCCGGACGCCCTCGTCACCGACGACATGTTCGCGGCGATGGCCGCCCAGCGCACGGGCACGCCGCTGTACGTAGTCAAACACGACGCGCCCGGCCTCTACCGGGACCGCCTCGAACGAACCGGGGCCGCGTTCCACACGAAGTTCCAGCTCGCGACGGCGCGGGAGTTCTTCTACCCGGCCGTCTGGTCCCCCTCCGCCGTCGACCCGGCGAACGCGACGCGCGTCCCGCCGGTCGCGCTCGACGGCGACGGGAAAGCGGTCGACGCCCCGGACGTCGTGCTAGTTCCGAGCTACTTCTCGGAACTGGACCGCGTCGCCGACCTTCTCGAACGCCGGGGCTACGACGTTCTCGACGTGAGCGACGACGACTGGGAGCCGGTCCCGTCGCTGCTCCCCTACATCCGCGGTGCGGACGCCGTAGTCTGCTCGGGGTACTCGACCGTCATGGACGCCGCGGTCGCGGGGACGCCCTGCGTCGTCGTTCCGGCGACGGGCGAACAGGAGGCCGTCGCCGAGATGTTGGACCGGTCGGACACCGCCGGGTTCGCCGTGGCCGACGAACCGCTCGACGTTCTCGACGCGGTTTCGTCGCCGCCGGACGCGCCCGCCTACGAGAACGGCGCGGACGTCGTCGCGGAGCAGGTGCTGGACGACCTCCGGGAAGCGGAGGACGACGCGTCGAGTCTGCGGGGGGTGGCGTCGGCGGCGCGGTCCAACCTCGTGGGGAGGGGCGAACGCGCCGCCGGCGCTTCCGTCGCCGCAGTGGGTCTCGCGGGGGTCGTCGCACAGCAAGTGGCCGCACGCAACAGCTACCTTCGCATCGAACGGTCGCTACCCACGTACGCGGGCGGCGTCAGCGAACTCTTCCTGGTCGCCGCCGTGGCCATCGTCGCCATGGCGGCGCTCGGTGCGGCCGTCGACGCCGGACTCGTCCCCTCTATCCTCCTCGCCAGCGGTCCGGTGGTCGGCTGGGCGACCAACCACTGGGCGTCGGCGGTCGCGCCGCACTACGCGGTCACGTTCCCCCTGGAGATGGCCCTCCTCTACGGGGGTGTCCTCGGGACCGTCGGCTACGTCCTGGGAACCGGGCTGAGAGAACTGACGCCGTCGGTACCGTGGGCGAGCGACCGGTTCGGTCGTCCCCGGACGTAACGGTAGTTAGCAGTACGTCAACGAACCCGCGGCCACGGTGCTTCGGGACGGGACGCCGGTCGCCGTCTGGCCCTCGGAGGCAGCGCTGGTCGCCGACGTGGCTGCTGGCCCGTTGCTCCGCGAGCGACTCCCTCGATGGGACGCGTGGGACCTCGGTGACCGGGGGCAACTCCTCCACGCGGTGCGGGTGTTCCTGGAACGATGTCCGAACTGCGACGGCGAACTCGCGTTAGCGGAGGAGACGGTGGAGTCGTGTTGTCGAACTGCCGAGGTCGTCACGCTCACCTGCCGGGCGTGCGACACCCCGGTTCTCGAAGTCGCGGTCTGAACCGGGCGGTGAGCGACGGACCGTCCGTCGACCGTCGCAGCGAGGAGACGGGTATCGGCTCTCTACCCCGCCTACCGGTAGCGCAGTCGCTAGTCCTGCGGAGCGGCCTGGGGGTCGCTGGCCTCCCGGGACACCGTCTCCTCGACCTGCGAGTACACCAGCAGCGCGGCGACCGCGGCCAGCGTCGCGCCGAACGCGAACGGCGTGGCGAAGCCGAACCGGACGAGGAACCCCGACGCGAGCGGACCGACGGCGGTGCCGAGTCCGAACGCCATCGTCAGCACGGAGAGTTGCGTGCCGGACTGGCCCTCGCGCGCCAGGTCGCCGGCGAGCGCGAGCGCGGGAGCGAACACCAGCGCGCCCGCGACCCCCTGGACGAGACGCGCGAGGAGCATCCCGGTCGAGGTGGCGACGAACCCTTGGACGAGCGTGGACGGGACGAGCAGGACGAGGCCGGCGAGGATGAACGGCCGGCGACCGTAGCGGTCGCTGGCGCTGCCGACGGGCGTCTGGAGGACGACCTGCGCGAGGACGAACACAGCGAACTGGAGGCCGAACCACGTCTTGCCCTGCGAGAGGCGCTCGTTGATGCGCGGTTCGATGGTCGACAACAGCGCGATGCTGACCGCGAGAAACAGCGTCGCCAGTCCGAGCGTGAACACTGGGTCGAGTCCGCCGTCTCCGTCGCGCAGCGAGACGGAGAGGTCCTCGCCCGCGTTCGCCTCCGTGCTCTCGGGGTCGTTGACGAGCAGGGTGACGAGCAGGTAGCTGACGAGCGCGCCGACCGCCGCCACGTAGAACGCGGCTTCGAACCCGTTGACGGCGAAGCCGCCGAACGAGTACGGCCCGAGTTCCACCACCGATCCGGCGGCGATGGGCCCCATTCCGAAGCCGAGCAGGCGAAACGTGTTGAAGACGCCCATGTTGCCGCCCCGGGTGTCGGTCGTCGCGAGTTCGTTCACCAGTGCGATGGTGCAGGGGATGGTGAACGCGACGCCGACGCCCTGGAGGGCGCGGACGACGATGAGCGAGAGGTACGTCCCCGCGAACGCGTAGGCGACGTTCGTCACGACGAGAACGGCGAGGCCGAAGAGGATGAACGCCTTGCGCTTGCCCGTCCGGTCGGAGAGCCGGCCCGCGAACGGCTGCGTGAAGCTGTTGAGGAAGCCGAACAGCGAGAGGACGACGCCGGTGACCATCGTCTGCGTGAGGCCGAACGCCGACCCCGAGACGGCTCCCTCGGCGATGTACACCGGGAGAACGACGATGAGGAAGGAGTTGCCGACCGCGTCGGCCATCCGGGCCAGCGCCAGCGCGAGCACTCGCCGATCTGTCTCCAGCAACGACGACATCTCGATTCGAAGTACTCGGTCTCCGCTGAAGACGATTGTGATGGCGGGGGCGGAAACTGTGACGGTCCCCGAACTTTATCCCCGAGAGCGACCCACTACCGCCATGGAACGGTACGACGCGCTCTTCCGCCTCTACGACGAGTTCGACACGGACACGCTGCGCGCCTACAAGGACTTCGTGGATCTGTTCCCGCCCGTCGACTCGCGGGTCGCGCTCGACCACTGGCAGTCGGCCAGCGACGACATGGAGGAACGGAAAGACGCCATCCGGGACGCCTTCGACGCGGGCGAGACGTACGCCGACGTGGCCGCGCACGCGACCCGTGACCAGGCGTTCACGGCGCTCGACCTGTACAACTCCCACGGGCGCCCGGTGAACGCGCTGGTGCTCGACGTGGACGAGACGCTGCGCTCCGCCGGCGGGACGGACAACGAGATACCACGGGAGACGCTGCACCTGCTCACGGAGTTCCACGAGCGCGGCGTCCCCATCGTCGTCTGCACCGGCCAGACCCTGGAGAACGTCAAGGGCTTCGCCATCCAGGGGCTGGGCAACGAGCTGGTCCACTCCGGCGACGTGAGCATCGTCTACGAGGCCGGGACGGGCGTCTTCACGCCCGGTCACGGCGCGGACACGAAGCGTCTGCTGTACGAGGACCTGGACGAGGAGATTCGCGACGCCTTCGACGAGATACGGTCGCGCGTGCTCTCCGACGCCCCGGACGAGTTGCGCCGGTGTACCCACCTCCAGGGTAACGAGTTCAACGTGACCATGAAGCCGAACTTCGAGACCGGCAGTCCGGACGCGGTGGAGGTCATCGACGACGCGCTCGTCCACATGCTCAACTTGCTCGGCGAGACGGTCGCCGGCGAGGACGCGTCGGCCGGCCCCGACTGGGCGCGCGCCCACTACGCCGCCGAGGACCCCGAGATACGGGGCGTCCTGGAGAGCCGGGGCGACACCGCGGACTGCGACCCGGCGGACGTGCCCGAGGACGTCCGGGCCACCTTCGAGCGCGTCGACGTGGCGTACTACGAGGGCGACGCCGCGGAGATCGGTAGTCTGGAACTGAACAAGGTGGTCGGCGTGGAGGCCGCGCTGGAGGTGCTGGGCGTCGACGACCCATTCACGCTCGTGATGGGCGACAGCAAGAGCGACCTCCGGGTCATGGAGTGGGTGGCGGAGCACGACGCCGGCATCGCGGCCGCGCCGGAACACGCCTCCCGCGACGTGCTCGACCACGTCATCCGGACGGACGAACTCATCTTCGACCGGGGCAAGGCCGGCGACGTGCTCCGGACCGTCTACGCGCTCGACCGCCTCGCCAGCCTCGGGTGAGTCGGCGGAGCCCGGAGAACGCTTTAGTGGCTCGCGCCCGTATCTCGGTACTCGATATGGGTCGCAAGGTACCAACCCACATGGCGTTCCTGGGCGACGAGGAGCGGGAGGAGCGCGACGACGAGACGGCCGGTCGCCGCGCACCGATGCTCCGGGCGGTCTGTAAAGGCAGGCGCTAGAGCAGGCCCTCCTCGCGGGCGAGCAGCAGCGGCGTGAGCGTCCACCCGTTCGTCGGTTCCCCGCGGGCCGTCTCGATGGCCTCTTCTACCGGCACCGTGACGACGTCGACGAACTCGCCCTCGTCGGTGTCCTGTTCGCCCGGTGTCAGCCCGTCGGCGAAGACGACGCCGCGCTCCTTGCGGAGCCAGCCCTCCGAGTAGTAGCGCTGGAGCAGTTCGACGGCGGCGGCGCGGTAGCCCGTCTCCTCCCGGAGTTCGCGCCGGCCCGCTTCCTCGAAGGACTCGCCTGGGTCGACGGCGCCGACCGGACAGGACCGGAACCGCTCGCGCTGGCGCGGTCGGTACTGTTCGACCATCACCACCTCGCCCTCGTGGACCGCGACGATGGAGACGGAGTCGCCGGGCGAGAGCCAGTAGTAGTTCGCGCGCTCGCCGCCCGGTCGCTCGACGCGGTCGTAGCCCGCGTCGAAGTACTCGGTCTCCCAGGTGACCGTCGAGTCGTGGACCGGCCACTCCGCCTCGCGCTGGTCGTCGGTCATGCCGACTCCTGTCCGCGCGTGGCCCAAGTCGGTTCCGGCCTCTCGCGGTCGCGTTCCCCGGACGCCGGCAGTGTCGGCGCTAACGTCCGGCAGCCGGGCGATTCCTCCCGGTTCACAGCAGGCCCTCCTCGCGGGCGAGCAACAGCGCCTCGATGGTGGCGTCGTTCGTCGGGGGCTCGCGCGCGGCCGAAAGCGCCTCCTCGACCGGTAGCGCGCGGACCGAGAGGAACTCGTTGTCGTCCAGGTCGCGCTCGACGGGCGTCAGCCCTTCGGCGTAGACGATGCCGCGCTCGTGGCGCAACACGCCGGTCGCCACGTCGAAGCGCTCCAGCAGCGCGAGACCGTCCGGGTCGAACCCCGTCTCTTCCCGGAGTTCGCGCCGGGCCGCCTCCGTGTAGGACTCGCCGTCCTCGACGATGCCGGCGGGGCACTCCAGACAGGTCTCCCGGACGGTGGGACGGTACTGCTCGACGAACACCACCTCGTCGGCGGCGTGCGCGAGGACGACGACCGCGGGCGGCAGTTCCGCCCAGTAGTACTTCTTCGTCGAGCCGTCCGGCTGTTCGACGAGGTCGTAGCCGCCGGTGTACCAGCCCGTCTCGTACTCGACTCGCGATTCGAGAACCGGCCAGTCGTGGTCGGCGTGATCCGTCTCGTCGCTCATGGACGGCGTCTACTCGCGCGGAGAAGTAAAGGGGTGAGGCCGAGACGGGTCGATCCCGCTCAGCCCACGAACCGCCGGGCCCCCTCGGCGACGATGCGGGCGGTCTCGACCACCTCGTCGGTGTAGACGAACTCGCCCGCGCCGTGGATGTTCTCGCCGTCCGGACCGACGATGACGGTCGGCAACTCGGCGCGGTGACCGAGGTAGTTGAAATCGCCGACGCTGGCGAAGTAGCCGTACTCGGGGTCGACGCCCGCGACCGAGCGCGTCGCGTCCGCGAGCGCGCCGACGAGCGCGTGGTCCGGGTCGGTGACGTAGGGTCCGTAGACGATGCCGGGGTCGGGAGCCTCCCTGAAGCCGACCTCGACCTCGCTCCCGACGTCGAGGGACGCTATCGCGGCCTCGGCCTGCTCGCGCACCAGGTCCTCGTCCTCGCCGGGGACGACGTGGCGGTCGACCATCAGGCGGGCGCGCTCGGGCACCGAGAGCGTCTGGCTACCGCCCTCCAGCATGAGCGGGCAGACAGAGCCGTCGCCGAGTTTCGGATGCGAGCCGACGTCCATCTCCGAGAGCGCCTCCGCGACGCGCCCGGCGTCCACGACCGCGTTGACGCCCTCGTTTGGCTGTGAGCCGTGCGCGGCGCGACCGCGGACCTCGACGTCGTAGAGGAATCGTCCCCGGGCCCCGAGCAGGAGCGCGGGATTGTCGACGTCCTCCTGGGCGAGGATGGGTCCCGGTTCGGTGACGACGGCGGCGTCGCAGTCCTCGATGCGGCCGTCCCGGATGAGTCGGTCGGTGCCGAGGCCGTACGGTCCCTCCTCGTCCACCACGGCGGTCAGCACCACGTCGCCGGCGAGGTCGGCGTCGGCCAGTGCGTCGAACGCGACCATGACCGCCGCGAGGCCGCCCTTCATGTCGCAGGCCCCCTGGCCATACAGTTTGCCGTCCTCGATGCGACCCGAGCAGGGGTCTTCCTCCCAGTCCTCGACGAGTTTCACGGTATCCATGTGGGCGTTGAGGAGCACGGTCGCCGCGTCGGGGTCGCTCCCCTCCAGTCGCGCGACGACGTTGTCGCCCTCGTACTCCGTGATGTCCGGCTCACTGACGTGGTGGTACTCCGGGTCGAGGTCGCGGGCGTAGAGCCACTCGTAGACGAACGCCGCGAGGTCGTGCTCCTCGAAGTACGGCGAGGGGATGCGGACCATCTCCTGCAGGAGGTCGACGGTCTCGTCGGCGTCGATGGCGTCCGCGACCGCTCCTGCCCCGCCCCCGACCGCGGGTCCCTCGTCCGTCGCGGCCCCGTCAGTCATCCGAGGGACCTCCCCGGACGGTCGGGTCCTCGCGCTCGTCGCTCGCGACGCCCGGCAGCGTGTCGAGGATGGCGCCGACGTCGGTCCCGCGCTGCTGGCCGAGATACCAGTAGACGGAGAAGACGACGACGCCGACGGCGAGCCACGGGACGTAGATGCTCAGCGACCCCTTGTACGCCTCGGACAGGAGTCCGGCGGCGCCGACGGCGCCGACGACGCCCGTCACGGGGGTGAGCCAGCCGTAGTCGAAGCCGGCCTGCTCGACGAGGTCCGAGCGGTTCCAGCGCACGTACAGCAGGGTTACCGACACCGCACAGTAGGCGATGAGGTAGCTGAACGTGGCGATGGCCAGCGCCTGGCTCAATCCCGTGCTCCAGAACGTCAGTCCCGCGGCGACGACGTACAGCGTCAGGAGCGACCAGTGCGGCGTGCCGAACCGGTCGTTAGTGGCCGAGAACTGCTTCGGGAACACCTCGTCCCAGGACCACGAGTACGGCATCTTGATGCCGGCGGCCATCACGGCGTGGACGCTGGAGGCGGTGGCGAGCAGTCCGCCGAACGCGACGACGGCGGTGGCGCTGTCGCCGAGGAACGCCTCCGCCGCGGTCGCCAGCGGCCGGTCGGAGTTCGCCAGCACGGTGTAGTCGCCGACGACGCCGTAGATGACGGCGGCGGTCCAGATGTAGAGGACGATGAGCACGAACGTCCCGCCGACCATCGCCAGCGGGAGGTTCCGGGAGGGGTTTTTCACCTCCGCCCCCATCTGGCCCGCGACGGCTATGCCGATGTACGCGTAGAACAGCGGGACGGCGGCGGCGACGAACCCGTCGAACCCGCCCGTGAAGAACGGCTGGTAGTTCGCCGGGTCGACGCTGAACGACCCGGGAATGACGAGCACGAGGATGGCCAGCATCAGCACGGCGAAGATGGCGTTCTGGCTGACGCTGTACTCCTTCGTGCCGACGATGTTGACGAGAAAGAGGACGGTCAACAGCGCGAATCCGGCTATCTTCGGGTCGACGGCCGGATAGAACACCTGGAGATAGCTACCGAAGCCGAGCGCGAGCACCGCGTCGGCGGCCATGTACCCGAGCCACTTCGACCACGTCACGAGGAAGCCCGGCAGCCGACTGTCGAACGTCCGGGAGACGTAGGCGTACGACCCCGCGGCGGCCGGGAAGATGGTCGCCATCCAGCTGTAGTTCACCGCGATGCTCATCGCGAGGATGCCCGACAGCACGACCACGAGGATGACGCTCGGGCCGGTCGTGCTGCTGGCCGTCCCGAGCGTGACGAACAGTCCGGCCCCGAGCGTCCCCGCGACGACAGTACTCATCGCGCCGAACAGTCCCATCTCCCGCGCGAGGCTGTTTTCGTCTCGCCCCTGTTGGGATGACATATGGTATCACAGGACGACACTCGCGCTTAATCCCCGTCCCTAGCATAGTCGGTCGCCGCGCGACGCTCGTCGTCCGACCCGCTACCGGCCGCTCGCGGCGGTCGCTCCCCGCCCCGACCGGACCGGTGTCGACGTACTCACGTCAGCGCGTCGCACAGGCCGTCGAGCGACGCCTCGCTCCCGGCGGCGACGAACAGGTCGCCCTCGCGGTGGCAGTGCGCGCCGCTCTCCGCCGCTAGCAGCCAGCCGGCGTGTTGCTCGATGGCGTCGGGGTGGAAGGCGACGACCGCCTCAATGTCGCCCCGGGCGAGCAGCCCCCAGTCGAGCGCGGGCGCCCAGCTCTCCCACACGCGCTTGCACCGGCCGGCGAGCGCGCCCTTCAGCTCCTCGCTGCGGGCTCGCAGGTCCGCGTCCTCGACCGCATCGAGGCCGACGACGAACGCCACCGTCGCGCCGTCGAGCGGCACGTCGCTGTCGGCGCGGGCCGGGCCGCCGTCGTAGGTCGCGCCCTCGCCGCGGCGCGCGACGTAGGTGTCGTCGTGAAGCGGGTCGTGGACCACGCCGAGCACTGGGTCACCCTCGTGGAGGAGCGCGACCGCGGTGCCGAAGTAGGGGATGCCCGCACAGAAGTTGTTCGTCCCGTCCAGCGGGTCGACTATCCAGCGGTACGGCGCGTCGCCGTCCCGTTCGCCGGACTCCTCGGCGTAGACCGCGTGGTCGGGATACGCGGTCGTGAGAACGTCGAGCGCCCGGCGTTCGGCCCCACGGTCCGCCTCGGCTTTCACGTCCCTGGGACCGTAGTCGGCGGTCGTCTCGGCTCGCTCGAACTCAGCGACGAGATACTCGCCCGCCGCCTCGCAGGCCGCCACTGCGGCCTCTCCGAACGCGTCCATGTCCGGAGGTCGAAGCGCGACGGAAAAACCGTTCGGATTTCGGAGCCCGTAGAGTTAGGCCGTCGGAGACACGAGGTCGGACCATGACAGTCATCGCACTGCTGAGCGTCGCGCCGGTCGTCGAAGACAGCATGGCCGAGGAGGTCGCGGAGGCCGTGGCCGCCCTCGACGAGTTCGACGTCTCCTACGAGACGAACCCCATGGGGACCGTCGTCGAAGCCGAAGACGTCGACACGCTGCTCGACGCCGTCGCCGCCGCCCACAAGGCCGTCGACGCGGACCGGGTGAGCACCTTCCTGAAGATAGACGACAAGCGGACGACCGACGAACGCGCCCGCGAGAAGGTGGACGCCGTCGAACGCGAACTCGGGCGGGAAGCGAAGCGCGAACGGTGAGGAGAGCAAGCGACCGACGCTGGTTCCATCGAACTCCCTTCGGCGGACGCTGACGCGGCCGTCGGCCCGGCCGCGGCGTGAATCGACGGTCCGCGGCGACGGGACTTCGAGGAGTCGCCGTCTCAGAACGGCGGTTCGAGGGCCGGCGCGTCCCGCCGCACGTACCGTCCCAGCACGAACGCGACGACGAGGACGCCGACGAGGAACGCAATCGACCGAATTCGTGTCATCGGTCGACTGTGCGAGGTCGAGCAACTAATACTCCCGCGTCGCGGTCCGCACCAGCGGGCGGGGAACGCGACGACTGCGCGACGAGAACAGGACTGCGCGCCGACGGCGGCCATCGAAGGGTTGAGGGAGCGCCGTTCCGTTCTCCGGGACGATGGAAGACCTCCAGTTCGAGGAGCTTCAGGAACGGGCTGCCGAAGCGGTCACCGGGGACGAACTCGTCTCGGTGTACGCCGGACTCGTTCGCGAGGACGGTCAGCACGAGTACTACTTCGGGAACGACGTCGAAGACGAGAAGCTGCGGGAGACGGCCACCGTCCAGTTGGGGATGATGCTCCGAGTGCTCGCGGACCGCTCCGACAGCACCGTCGAGGAGATCACCGAACTCGCTGCCGAGCGCGCCGAGCAGATGCAGCTTCGGTGAACCGACTGGGTTCGCGGCGAGCCGTTCGTCGCGCCCGCGGTTCACCGAACCGGTGACGTGCCGGGTTCGTCGAGGGGAGTCCGGTCGTCGACGACGTCGTCCAGGTCGAGTCGGGCGAGCGTCTCGGCGAGCGGGCGGCCGTTCGGTCCCCACCCCCTGGCGGCGTAGTACCGGTCGAGCGCCCGCTCGAAGTCGTCGGAGTCGATGCGACCCCCCTCGCCGGTGGGGAGCGGCTCTCGGAAGGTGACCGGAAGGTCGTCGTCCGTTCTGTCGAACCCCTCCCGGACGTTGAACAGCCGGACGAGCGTCCAGACCCGCTCGCCGAGTCGATACAGGTCGTCGGGGTCGTACTCCCGCCCGAGGGCGGTCAGCCACTCGGCGCCCAGGTCGTCGAACGTCTCGCCGAGGAAGTCGTCCGCCGGGAGGCTCCAGAGCACCGACCGGACGTCCTGTGCGGTCGTGACCGCTCCGACCTGCTTTTCGAGCGACCACTCGCCCTCGAAGACCTCCTCCTCGAACGGTCGTGCGCGGCGGTGACAGCCGCCGCGGTCGCTGGTCGCGTAGGCCAGCGCCATGCTGCCGGCGCGCCGCGGGTCGTAGGACGGCACGGCCATCGACTTCACGGTCGGCAGGAACTCGTCGCCGCCGTACCGGTCGGCGGCGACGGCGACGCCGTCGGCTAGCGCGTCCGCGACCGAATCCTCGCGGGTGGCGATCCGTTCCAGCAGCGCCGTCGCGGCGTCGGCGTCGCCGAACGTGACGTCCAGGTCGACGTGTCCCGCGTCGGCGGCGCGAATCGCCCAGGCGACGGCGTTGCCGGCGCTGATCACGTCCATCCCGAGGCGGTCGCAGCGGGCACCCAGCGACGCGACGTCGTCGAAGTCGTCGATACCGAGCCCGGCGCCCAGCGTCATCGCGGTCGCGCCGCGCGGAACGGTCTCCCCGTCGTCGGTCTCGACGCGGAACCCGCCGGGACGGTCGCCGTCGGCGTACTCTCGCTCGACGGCCGCCTCCTTGGCGGCCTCGATGCCGATGGCCTCGCTCCCGTCGAACTCCGTGGTCTGCCACCCCCGCGCCGCGAGCAGACCGGTCTCGTCGGCGAAGTCGAGGCTCTCGATGGTCGCCCCCGCGGCCAGCCACCGGCCGGTGTCGTGGTCCCGGTACGTCTCGGCGTACTCCTCGCGGAGTCGCGCGAGGTCCCCGGTCGGTTCTATCGGGTCGCCGCGCACCGCGACGGCCTTCAGGTTCTTGGCGCCCATCACGGCTCCCGCGCCGCCTCGACCGGCGTGGTGGTCGCCGCCGTCGGACGCGATGGTCGCGTACCTGACCGCCGCTTCGCCCGCCGGACCGACGCACGCGACCGCGTGGTCGGGAAACGCCGCCGCCACCTCCCCGGCGTCACCGCCGGCGAGGTCGGCGGCAGAGACGACCGCGGCGTCGCCGTCGCGCACCCGAATCGCGACGGGCGCGTCGGCACTCCCCGTGACGAGCAGTCCGAGACAGTTCGGGAGGGCGCCAGCGAGGCGGGCGGGGAAGCTCCCGCCGGCGTACGAGTCGAGGAAGCCGCCGGTCAGCGGCGATTTCGTGACCGCGGCGTACCGTGTCTCTCCGGGGAGATACCCCGAGAGCGGACCGAGCACGAATCCAAGCACGTTGTTCGGCCCCAGCGGGTCGGTTCCCGCATCGAGTTCTTCGTACAGATAGCGGGCGCCAAGACCCTTGCCCCCGAGAAACCGTCGCCGCCACCGCTCCGGTACCCGTTCGCGGCGGACGGTCCCGGTCGAGAGGTCGACCCGGAGTACGTGGTCACGAGTCTGGGTCACGTTCGTCCCCTACGGACGGTCCCGACAAGAGTGCACGGGCGGACCCGGTCCCGGCCCGAATCCATATCCGCTATCGAGGACAAGGGCGCGTGTGAACGAAGAACGCACGCGGTCGATCCGCGTCCGAACCCTCGCCGTGGCGACCCTCCTGGTAGTGGCAATCGGCGGAGCGGCGTTCCGGGCGTGGCGCGAACGGGCACCCCTGGCACGGTCGTATCGACGCGCGGAGCAGCGCTCGGACGAAGAACGCGACGGCGGCGGCCCGAACCCCGAGCGCGAACCCGGCACGGACCCGGTCTGAGAACCACCCGACGACGGGCGCGCCCCCGCCGTCCTTCGAACACGTCACCGAGGCTGGAAGAGGCCACAACGCTTTCTGGCCCTCTCTCCAATTGGAACGTCAATGGCCAAGACGGACGGTTCCGTGAGCGAGTCGTCCGTCGTCCGCGTCACGGTCGGCCGCGGCGAATCTCCGAGCGACGAGGCCGCCGACGGAGAGACGCCCGCCGTGGAGCGGGGACGACGGATTTTCGAAGCCGCGCGGTCCGCCGCCGACGAGGCGGCCGTGCTCGAAGTGGGTTCGACCGGCGCTCGCGCGCTCGAACCGCTCGTTCTCGTTACCGACGAGGGACGGACGGCGTATCACCTTCGTCCGTCGCCCGAGCGGACGCGGGCGCTCGTCGAGGGTGTCGAATCGGGAGACGTCGGGGCGGACGACGCCGCGTGGGTCGTCGAGCACGCACCCGACACCGGGACGCTGCCGACGCCGCCGGACGGACCGCTCGCGGTCGGGACTCGACGCGTTCTCGGCGGCTGTGGGTGGACCGACCCGGAGGGGAACGTCGGCGAGAGCGCCGCTGCGCTCGCGCGCGACGACCCGGACGCGGCGCTCGGGCGACTCGACAACGTCGGGGTCCGCGGGCGCGGGCGGGCCGACGCGAGCCAGGACACCGCCGTCACCGACGACGTAGAGACCGTGCGCGAGACGCCGGGCGACCCGGTCGTGGTCGTGAACGCCAACGAGAGCGACCGCCGCAACGAGACCGACCGCACGCTGCTCGGCGGAGCGCCGGCGACGGTGCTCGACGGCGCGCTGGCCGTCGCCGCCATCGTCGGCGCCGACCCGGGCGACGTCGTCGTGTACACGAACGAGGCCGACGACCTCGCACGGAGCCGAACTCGCGGTGCGGCGCACGCCGTCGTCGACGCGCTCGACGACGAGACGGGCGACGGCGGCACGGACGCCCCGCAGGTCGTCGCCGGGCCCGACGAGTACATCGCCGGAGAGCACACCATGGCGCTCGAAGCGCTGGAGGGAAACGACCGGCTCGAAGCGCGCCTGCGCCCGCCCGGCCCCGCCCGGCACGGACTGTACGGTCGACCGACGGTCGTGCACACGCCCAGGACGTTCGCCCAGATTCGGCGGGCGCTGCTCGACCCGGACGCGTTCGACGCCACCGACGCCGACCCCGGAACGCGGGTGTTCACCGTGACCGGCGACGTCGAGACGGCGGCGACCGTCGAACTGCCGACCGGCGGCTCGCTGGCCGACGTACGCGACGCCGTCGACGCGGAGGGGCGGGTCAAGATGGCGTGTGTGGGCGGCCAGTTCGGCGGCCTCACCCGGTCGCTCGACCACGGGGCGAGTTCGCTCGCCCTGACGAACGCGGACCTCGGCACCGAGGGCGTGGTCGAACTGTTCGACGATAGCCGCTGTCCGGTGGCGACCACCGGCAAGCGCGTGCGGTTCGCCAGCGAGGAGAACTGCGGCCGCTGTTTCCCCTGCCGCGAGGGGTCGAAACAGCTCCTCGACCTCCTGCGCGGCGTCTACGACGGCAGCTACGAGGACGACATGATACGCGAACTGACCCGCTCGATGGGGAGTTCGAGCCTCTGTTACTTCGGGCAGTCGGCCGCTCGAACCGTCGGGACGGCGCTCGACCGGTTCGAGACCGAGTTCGAGGCGCACGCCGACGGCCGTTGTCCCAGCGGCGTCTGCGAGGTGACCCAGCAATGAGCAAGGAGGATTCCCCCGGACCGACCGAGCACAGTCCCACCGAAGCGACGCCCGGCGTCCCGAACGTAGACGACCCCCGGTCGAGCACGCCGCTGACCGAGGACTTCCGCACCGGGACGGCGAACGACCCTGAGGTCGGGTCCGCCGACGACGACGGCATGACGACCGTGACGGTCGACGACGACCCCGTCGCCGTCGCGCCGGGGTCGACGCTCATCGACGCCATCGAGACGCTAGACACCGAGTCCGACGTCCCGGCGCTGTGTTACTACGACCGCGACACCGAGCAGGCCGAGAACGTCGGACCGCGCGGCACGTGCCGGACCTGCATGGTCGAGACCGACGAGTACGGCGTCGTCCCGGCCTGTAGCTTCCCGGCCGAGGACGGCCTCGACGTGAAGACCGACGCGACCGACGCGGAGGAGGCGCGGGACGTCAACCTCGACCTCGTCCTCGCGAACCACAACCTGCGGTGTACGACCTGCGGACAGAACGGTCGCTGCGAACTCCAGGACACCGCCATCGAGCACGGCGTGAACGAGCCGCGGTACGGCGTGTTCGACGACCGCGACGCGTACGCGCCCCTCGACGACACGTCGGTCATCCAGATCGACCGCAACAAGTGCATCCTCTGCAATCGCTGCGTCGAGGCGTGCAACGACGTCCAGAACGCGGGCGTCCTCCGGATGTCGGGGAAGGGCGACGACGTCCACATCGACTTCCAGAAGCCCGAGGCCGAGACGATGGAGGAATCGACCTGCATCTCGTGCGGCCACTGCGTCACCGTCTGTCCCACGGGGTCGCTCGTCGAGGAGGGACTCACGGACGCGACGACCATCCCGCTCCCCGGCTTCACCCAGAAGAACTCCATCGGGACGGTGCGGGAGAGCGAGCCCGTCGAGACGGCCGACACGGCCGAAGCGCCGAACCGCAACGTCCCGGAGATGAGGAGCGAGAGCGGTTCGGTCCGGACCGACGCGGAGGAGACGTCCGGCGTCGCGGCGTTCATGCAGAAGGCCAAGCGCCGGGCGTCGGAGCTGTCGAAGAAGGCCACCGACAAGACGCTTGAAAGCGTCGAGCACACCGCGGAGGGGCTCGCCGAGGAGTCGCTCACCGTCGGGCAGATGTTCGACGCCGCGGAGGTCGTCAGCAGGGGTCGCAAGCGCGACCTGAAGGTGGCCGACACGACCTGCACCTACTGCGGCGTCGGCTGCCGGTTCAAGCTGTACGGGAAGGGCGAGGAGGTGCTGGGGGTCCGGCCGGCCGACCCCGAGGAGACGCCCGCGAACGACTTCTCGACCTGCGTGAAAGGGAAGTTCGGCTACGACTTCGTCGACTCAGACGAGCGATTGACGACCCCGCTCGTCAGGGAGGACGGGGAGTTCCGCGAGGCGTCGTGGGACGAGGCCCTGGACCGCGTCGCCGACCGACTGACCGAACTCCGCGACGAGCACGGCGAGGATTCGCTGGCGGTCACGTCGTCCTCCAAGGCGACCAACGAGGAGAACTTCCTCGCCCAGAAGTTCGCTCGGCAGGTGTTGGGGACACCGCACGTGGACAACTGCACGCGGCTCTGTCACTCCTCGACCGTCGCCGCGCTGAAGGAGACCGTGGGCTACGGCGCGATGACGAACCGCATCAACGAGGACATCGGCGAGACCGACTGCTATCTCATCACCGGGTCGAACACGACCGAGAGCCACCCCGTGCTGGCGACCCGCATCGTCCAGAACGTCCGCGACGGCGCGGACCTGTTCGTGTTCGACCCGCGGGAGACGACCATCGCGGAGCACGCCGACCAGTACAGCCGGACGAAGCCGGGCGCGGACATCGCCTGGCTCAACGGGATGATGCGCCACATCATCGAGGAGGGCCTCCACGACGAGGAGTTCGTCGACGAACGCACCAAGCACTTCGACGAACTGAAGGAGGCCGTCGAGCCGTACACGCCCGAGGTCGTCGAGGAGGCGACGGACGTTCCGCCGTCGGAACTGAAGGACGCGGCCGAGACCATCGCGAAGGCGGACACCTGCGTCTACGGCTGGGCAATGGGACTGACCCAGCACGCGCACGGAACGCGCAACGCGCTCGCCGTCGCCAACCTGGCGCTGCTCTGTGGCCACCTCGGCAAGCCGCGCTCCGGGCTGTCGCCGTTCCGGGGCCAGAACAACGTGCAGGGCGGCGGCGGCGACATGGGTCCGATTCCGAACAACCTCCCGGGCTACCAGTCCGTCGAGGACGACGACGTGCTCGACAAGTTCGAGGAGGTGTGGGGCGTCCGTCCGCCGGACGAGGTCGGTCTCCGCATCACCGAGATGTTCAGCGCCATCCCGAACGTCGAGGAGACCGTCTCCGGCGGGGAGGGTGACGATGCGTACGGCGGGGACGAGTCCGCCGACGAGCAGGAGCGCGGCACCGACGACCCGAGCGCCGAAGAGGGGTACACCCCTGACAACACCGACCTGCACGGGATGTACATCGTCGGCGAGAACCCCGCGGTCTCCGAACCGGACCTCGAACACGCCGGCGAGGCGCTGGAGGCGCTCGACTTCCTCGTCGTCCAGGAGCTGTTCATGACCGAGACGGCCGAACACGCGGACGTGGTGTTGCCGGCGGCCTCGCTCGCCGAGAAGTACGGCACCATCACGAACACCGAACGGCGGGTGCAACTCGTCCGACCGGCCGTCGAGTCCCCGGGCGAGGCTCGCACGGACGCCGCCATCCTGCAGGACCTCGCCGGTCGACTCGGCGTCGACTGGGGCTACGAGAGCCCCGCCGACGTGATGGACGAGATAAACGAACTCGCGCCTATCTACGGCGGCGTCACCCACGAACGCCTGGAGGAGAAGGAAGACGGCCTCCAGTGGCCGTGCTGGGACGAGGACCACCCCGGGACGCCGTACCTCTACGAGGACGAGTTCAACTTCGACGACGGGAAGGCGCGGTTCGTCCCGTCCGAACTGCCCGACGAGCAGATGCCCGCCCCGACCGAGGAGTATCCGTTCACACTCACCACCGGACGCGTGCTCTACCACTGGCACACCGGGTCGATGACCCGCCGGGTACAGACGTCGATGCGACACGTCCCCGAGAGCTTCGTCACCGTCCACCCGGACGCGGCCGAGCGACTCGGCGTCGCGGACGGGGAGTACGTCAGCGTCGAGTCCGAGCAGGGCGACATCGTGGTGAAGGCGAACGTCGAGGAGACGTCGGGACCGGACGTGCTGTTCATCCCGATGCACTTCGTCCACGGTGCCGTCAACATGTTGACCAAGGAGGAGTTCGACCCGACGAGCAAGATTCCCCAGTACAAAGTGACGAACGTCCAGGTCCGGCCACTCGGAGCGGACCCCGACCGGGAGCCGACGTCGCCCGACGAACTGGCCAGCGGTCGGTCGGACTCCGACTCGGACACCCTGGCGGGCGACGACTGAGGCGTCGCCCATCCTTCGCGGACGACGTCCCCGCTGTCGAGGGCGGTCGCGGGCTATTTTGGCGTCGACGACGTACCCTGGACCATGGCTGCCGGACTCGTCGTGGCGGGCGGACAGTCGACTCGCTTCGGAGAAGGGGACAAGGCCGTCGCCGAACTCGCCGGCGTTCCGATGATTCGCCGGGTCGCCGACGAACTCGAGAGCGCGGTCGACGAACTGGTCGTCAACTGTCGCCGCGAGCAGACGGACTCGCTGCGTGAGGCGCTTTCGGGGTACGAGCGACCGGTCCGGTTCGCCGAGGACGACGAGCCGGACCGGGGGCCGATGGCCGGTATCCGGACGGGCCTTCACGCGGTCGACGAGACCTACGCGTTCGTCGTCGCCTGCGACATGCCGTTCGTGAACCGGGAACTGGTCGAGTACCTCTTCGACCGGGCGAGCGGTCACGACGCCGCCGTCCCCCAACTCGACGACCAGTGGTTCCAGACGACGCACGCGGTCTACCGTGCCGAACCGATGGCGGCGGCGTGCGGCGCCGCGCTCGACCGCGGCGAGCACAAGATAATCGAGCCGCTGTTCGACCTGGACTACGTCGTCGTCGGCGAAGACGAGGTGCGCAAGCACGGCGGTCTAGACAGCTTCGAGAACGTCAACACGCGCGAGGAGTTCGAGGCGGCGGCGGCTCGCTTCTAGTCCACGACGGCGACGACCGGTTCCGGCGCGACCATGCGGGCGAGAACGACCCGGGGAACGTCCGCCCGTTCCAACACCGCTCGCGCTACTTCGCGACCGGTCGCTTCCAGGTCGGCGTCGTCGACCATGTTCACGACGGGCACGACGGTCGCACCGCCGGGGACGCGCTTGCGACCGCCCTGCTCGCTCGCCAGGACGGTCGCGACGTCGACGGGCCGAATCGGCTCTCCTTCCTCCCGCCCGGTCAGTTCCGCGACCAGTTCCGGCCGGTGGACGTGCTCGTCGTCGAGGGGCTTCCCGACGACCCGCGCGCTCGCGATGGGAACGACGGTGTCGGTGCCCGCCGGAATCTGGGGTTCGTTCCGGTCCGGGGCCTTGAGCAAGCGGGTCCGCGCGCCGTCTGCCTTCACGAGGACGACGTCGGCGGGAGAGTCGTCGCCGAGTGCGGTGACGGTCGCCGGGTCGTACCCGCGATATCGGTCCGACCGCTCCCGTTCGGGGACGACGCCGAGCGGCCACGCCGTCACGTCCTCGACCGCCGTGCGGGGAGCGTCAGTCACGACGACGTCGGCGACGCGCTCGTCGAATATCGGAATGCGGACCGTCGCGGTGACCACTGCCCGGTCCGTCCGCTCCGCGAGCGCGTACAGCGTCGTCTTCTTCCCGCCCGCGCCGACGACGGAGACGACGCCGCCGTCGGCCTCCAGCGCTTCGACGAGATTCATGTCCCCCGGTTCGCGCGCGGACGACTTTGACCCGTCGCTTCGAAGGACGACGGTTCCCCGGCGTCGGCTTCGGGGTTCGACCCCAGTCGTCCCGCAGCGAACGTCGACGGTCCGGACGACGGGCGAGGGCGCGGGTCGCGCCCCGGGGAAAGCCAGCGCCGTCGAAGATTCGGTCGCGAGGTGCGCCGCGAGCGGGAGGACTGACAAACGGTTTACCGTGCGACGCCCAATCCGGACGCATGGAGAGTCTCAACCGGATGGCCCTCGAACTCGTCGACGAGGCCATCGACTTCGCTGAGGAACTGAACGTCGCCGCCTACGAACTCGACTCGGAGGCGACGGTGCTCGATTTCGGCGTAGAGACGGACGGCGGCGTCGAGGCCGGCCTCCTGCTCGCGGAACTCCAGACCGCGGGCCTGGCCACGGTCCAGACCCGGATGGACGAGGTGGCGGGCGCGCCGCTCCAGTACGTCGAACTCTCGACCGACCACCCCGCGCTGGCGCTGCTGTGCTCCCAGAAGGCGGGCTGGGAACTCGGCGTCGAGGGGTTCGAGGGACTGGGCAGCGGCCCGGCCCGCGCGCTGGTCGCCGAGGAGGAAGAGTTCCAGCGCGTCGGCTACACCGACACCTTCGAGTTCGCCGTGCTGGCCGTCGAGTCCGACGAACTGCCGGGCGACACGGTCGCCGAGCACGTGGCCGACCTCACGGGCGTCGAGACGGGGTCCGTCTTCCTCCCGACGTTCTCCACCGCCAGCCTCACCGGGAGCGTCAACGTCGCGTCGCGGGTCGGCGAACTCGCGGCCTTCCGCCTCACCGAACTCGGCTACGACCCGCTCGACATCGTCTCCGTCTCGGGGTCCGCGCCGGTCGCGCCCGTCGCCGGCGACGACGAGACCGCCATCGGCCGGACGAACGACGCGCTGGCGTACGGCGGTCGCGCCCACCTCACCGTGCGCGAGGAGTTCGACAGGTTCGACGAACTGCCCTCGACCGCCGCCGAGGAGTACGGCACGCCGTTCGAGCGGTTCTTCGACGACGCCGACTGGGAGTTCGAGGAGATTCCGGCGAGCGTGTTCGCCCCGGCGAAGGTGACCGTCGACGTGGTCGGCGGCCCGACGCACGTCCTCGGCGCGACCGACGAGGAACTGCTGGCCGAGAGCTTCGAGCTGTGAGGTTCAAACTCGTCCCCGAACCGCCCGCGGACCTCGAATTCGTCGCGGACGCCCAGCGCGCCGTCCCGCTGGTGCCCGGGAGCGAGGACGACTGCTGTGCGCGCCTGATGGACCGGGTCGGCTTCGACAGCCGGGACGCGGCCCGGACGTGGCTCACCTTCCTGCGGGCGCTGGAACTCGCCGAGGAGACCCGGACGGGGTTCGCTCGCACGCGCCGCGACCCGGAGCGCGACGCGCTGGCGGCGTCGTTCGAGGCGCGCGTCTACGGCGCGGAGCGGCTACTCGACCTGCTCGCCGACGGTCCGCTCGACGCGAACGAGGCGTTCGAGCGGTTCCGCGACGAGATTCCGACCTGGGAACACCACAAGGACCCGAGTCGCGTCGAGGACGTGTGGCGCGAGCGCGTCGAGAACGTGCTGGAGTGGGCGGTCCTGCTGGACCTCGCGGAGCGAACCGACGACGGCTATCGGCGGACGTAGCCGGACTCGAGGCCCGCGTCCGAGCGTTCGTCGACGCAACGGGACGGTTCCGCGACGCCCGGTTTTTGTCGGTCCGGTCCGTACCGGCGAGCGATGAGCGTCGACACGGTGCTGTTCGACCTGGACGACACGCTCTGCGAGTACGAACAGGACTCCCGCGAGGTGCTCGCGGAGTCGTTCGACCGGTGCGGCGTCGAACCCTTCTTCGAGCTTTCGGACTACCACGCCCGGTACGACGAGTTCCTGACTGACGGGGAGACCATCGCGGAACTGCGGGCGAACTACTTCGCCGCCATCGCCGAGGAGCGCGGGCACGGCGCGGAGACGGGCCGGGCGGTCGCCGACGCGTACGCCGACGTGCGCGACCACTCGCGCGTCCGGTTCTGCCCGGGCGCGTCCGAGACGCTCGAAGCGCTCGCCCGCGACCACGCCGTCGGCGTCGTTACCAACGGCGCACCGGAGATGCAGCGCACGAAGATGGCGGCGCTCGGCATCGACGACCGCGTCGAAGCAGTCGTGTTCGCGGGCCACGACGCCCCCGCGAAGCCCGAACCGGAACCGTTCGAGCGCGCGCTCGCCGAACTCGGGTCGACGCCCGACCGGGCGGTCCACGTCGGCAACTCGCTCGACAGCGACGTCGCGGGGGCACACGCCGCCGGCCTCCGGTCGGTCTGGGTGCCCGCCGACCCGTCGGTCGTCCCGGAGCCCGAACCGCACTTCGCGTTCGAGACGTTGCGGCCGCTCGGCGACCCGCCGTGGCTCGACGCCTGAAGTCGACGAAGACGCGGCTGGGCCGCTCGGGAGCGTCGGGAGAAACGTGGCGACGCGAACGCCGGGGGAGAGAGCCTACTCGACGGGCGTCACGTCGGTCACGGTGCCGACGCCCTTGCTCTGGCCCTCGCGGAAGACGAACCGCTGGCCCGTCTCGACGAGGTAGGGGTGGAACTTGAACCGGACCGTCGTCGTCCCGCGGTCGCCGGGGAGCAGGTGGCCGCCCTCCGGTTCGAAGACGGCGGCCTCGCTTATCGTCTCAAGGTGGACGACGGGTTCGTAGCCCGTGCCGATGCGCGTCGGGTGGTTGAGCACCATCACCTCGGCCTCGAACTCGCGGACGGGCGTCGGGTCGGCGTCGCTCGGGAGCAGCACCATCCCGCGCTCGACGTCGGCCTCCCTGACCCCCTTGAGCGCGATGCCGACGATGCGGCCGGCCTTCGCCTCGTCGACGCGGTGGTAGTGCATCTCGATGGAGCGCACCTCCACCTCGCGGAACGTGCCGTCGGCCATCGGTCCGAGCAGGAGTTCGTCCCCTGCCTCGACCGACCCCGAGTTGATGGTGCCGCTGGCGACCGCGCCGACGCCGGTGACGCTGTAGGTGCGGTCGACGTACATCCGGAACTGGCCGCTGTCGGCGGTCGTCTTCGGCAATTGCTCGAACATCGCGTCCAGGTCGTCCAGTCCCTCCATCGTCACGGCGCTGGTCGTCAGCACGGGGACGACCTCCTCGCTGATCTCCTCGATGGCGACGTCGATACCGTGACGGTCCACGCGTAGCGGCGTCTTGCCCACGTCGCGCAGCAGGCGCTCGACCTCGCGTTCGACCTCCGTCGCCCGGTCGTCGTCGACGAGGTCCGTCTTCGTGATGGCGACGATGGTCGGCAGGTCGGTCGCCAGCAGGATGCCCAGGTGTTCCCGCGTCGTCTTCGTCGGTCCGTCGTCGGCGGCGACGGTGAGCAGGCCGTAGTCGAGTTTCTGGCCGACGAGACCGCGGATCGTCGTCCGCAGCCACGGCTCGTGGCCGACCGTGTCGACGAACGAGACCAGGCGGTCGCTCTCCTCGACGACCCGGGCGCGGTCGGTCTTGCGGTGCGGATTGTCCATCCGGACCGGGTCGTCCTCGCCGAAGCCGTAGACGGCGTAGGAGAGGTCGGCGCTCAGCCCGCGTTCGACCTCGTGGGGTTGCACGTCGAGGTACCCCCGCGTCCCGCCCTCGCCGTCGTCGGGCTGTCCCGTGACGAGACTCCCCACCAGAGTCGACTTGCCGTGGTCGACGTGGCCGGCCGTCCCGACGACGATGTGTTCGCTGTCGGTTTCGAGCACGGCTCCCTCGCGGATGGTGGCAACGCCGACGAGTCCGTCGCTCTCCTCGCGGGTCGTCGCGCGGGTGTTCACGGTTTCGTCGTCGATGCCCCACGTCTGGACGTCCTCGATGTGTGCGCCCGCCTCCTCGGCGAGCAGGGAGAGAACGTCCATCGACTCGGAGAACGCCTCGGGGTCGATGCCCGCGAGGCCGCCGTCGTCCGTGACGCCAACGACGTAGGTCGCCTCCCCGTCGCCCGAGAGGACGCGATGCCGCAGTTGCGCGGCGAGGCTCTCCATGCGCCCCTCCGACAGGTGAATTTCTCTCGTAAGTCGCTCTTTGAACTCCACGCTACCGCCCTCCTGCTCCCCGCGTTCGAGCGCGCGTTGCAGGGGGGCACGGTCAGCGCTCATGCGCGCGGTTTAGGTCCGCCGGGGCAAAAACCTTGCCCGCGTTACGGCCGCGAACGGGACGAAATCGGTACGTACGGCTCCCGAGAGATCCCTATACGGCGACCGAGATGTTCGCGTCGCGGTCGAACCGCACACCCACGTCGCCGTACACCGCCTCGCTGGCGACGAGCGTCGCCGTCGTCGTCGACTCGCCGACGGAGAAGACGGTCCAGACGGTGGTCGACTCGCCGGGACCGAGCACGGTGGGGTCGAAGCCGCTGGCGTTCGACAGCGGCTGGTGGCCGTGGGTCGTGCCGTTCGCGCGGAGCAGGAAGCCGCGCTGGCGGAGTCCGACCGTCCCGTCGCCGGCGTTCGTGACGTTCATCTCGACGAGAACGAACCGCTGACCCGAGCGCGGTCGGTAGACGGTGTCGTTCCCCGGACGGAGTTCGGTGGTCGCCTTCGCGTTCCACGCCACCTGGAGCGTCGCGGTCTCGTCGCCCGACACCGACGACGCCGCCGAGACGTCGAACGCCGTCTCCTGGACCTCGCCACCCGTGCCGAGGATGGTCGGCCCGACGACGACGGCAGCGACGACCGCGAGCAACGCGACCACCACGCCGCCGACTGCTTTCGCCGGAACCGCCGGGAGACGGTCGAGCGGCCCCTCGTCGTCCGCGTCGCCGGTCGTCTCGTCGTCTGCGGTCCCGTCGTCGCCGGCGGCCGCCCCGTCGGCGTGCTCCCGAACGAGGTCGTGGAGTTCGCGCGCCTCGACGATGGTCCGGAGCTTCTCGCCGTCCACGTGTTCGATACCCGCCTGGTCCGCGATGCGTTCGGCGTCGTCGGTGAACCGCCCCGCGGTGACGACCGCGCCTTCGTCGAGGCCGTACTGCTCGCGGAGCGTGACGAACTGCTGGAGCGCCTTGCCGCTGACGCCGTCGCTGCTCCCCGGCGTCGCCCAGATGAGTCCCTCGGCGTCCTCGCGCTGCAGGGCGACGAAGGACTTCCCGGACTTCTCGGTGACCTGCGTTCGCCAGCCCTGCCGCTCCCAGAGGGCAGCGACGAACGCGGCGAACTCGGACTGGTCCATCTGGCGTATCATCGTCGGTTCGGGAGCGGCGCGTTCGTAATCATGTCCCCAATCATCGTATAAAACCATCGGACAGTTAGCTCGACCGCCGGACGAGCAACACCGCCGCGGCGACCAGCGCGGCCAGCGCCGTACCGGCCTCGAACCCCGGAAGGCCGCCCTCGGAGACGGTTCTGGCGGTTATCGGCGGCGCGGTCGAGACGGGCGTCGCGGTCGGCGTGGCGGTCCCGTTCGCCGCGGTCGTCGCGTTCCCGGTGGTCGACGCGGTGACGTTCGTGGTCGTGACGGTCGTACTGGTCGTTGTCGTCGTGGTAGTGGTGGTCGTGGTCGTCGTTCGCCGCTGCTGCGGTGCGACGACGCCCGGAACGGACTTCTCGACGCTCCCGTTCGGACCGATCAGTTTGAACGTGAACCCTGTCCCGCGACGGACGTCGCCGAAGTCGAACGTCGTGCCGAACGTGTGGTTCGCCCCGACCGTCACCTCCTTCGGTCCGAGGACGAAGTTGTTCGAGCCGTACTTGTACGCGCTCAGTTTCATCGTGCTCCCCGGTGCGAGGGTCGTCGTCCCCGTGATGGTCGTCTCGCCCTTCTCGACGACGACGGAGGCACCGACGTGGTCGATGCTCGCCCGCCGTTTGACGACTTCGAACGTCGTCGTCGCGGACTCCTCCTCGTTCTCTTCTATCAGCGGGTTCGACCCGTCGAGCGCGAACGTCACGTCGTACCTGTCGCCCGGTTCGATACCACGACCGGTGGTGTCGAGGACGAAGTACGTCACGTCGTTCTCCTCGTCGACGAACGTGCGCTTCGACGAGATGTCGTCCGCACTGAACTCGTTCGGCGTCGTGTTCCGTTCGTTGTTGGTCTCGCGGAAGGTCAACGAGACGCCTTCGGTGTCGCCGAACGAATCGATGAACCCGGTGACACCGGAGGCGTTGAGTGCGAGGACGAACCGGTCACCGCGCGCGATGGAGTGGTCTTTCGGCTGGACGATGTTCTTGCGCAGGTCCGCTCCCGAATCGACGTCCCCCATCTCGACCGCCGACGGCATGACGAACGTCTCCGCCCCTCGCGTCGTGCGCTTCCGGATGGTCAACTGACCGACGTCCAGTGGGGTTCCGTCGGCCGTCACGTTCATGCGATAGTTGTCCGGCTGAATCGGCCCCACCTGAGACCACGTCTTCACGTTTATCTTGCTCGTCGGCCCCTCCACAATGAGGTCGCTCTTGCTCTCGCTGCCGGTCTCGTACGTGTTCAATCCGATGGTCGTCTTCCCCTTGAAGTCCGGAATCTGTATCCAGAAACCCGCATTCGGACCGCCGATGTTGACGGTCGATTGCTGGTTCGAGCTGACGGTGATGTAGACGACGTCCCCACGGTCTCCCTCGACGTCGGGCATCGACGCGCTCTTGCCGTCGACGACGGCCGTCTGGAGCGTTCCGCCCACGACGAGGGTGACGACCAGCGCGACGACGAGTCCGGACGACGACAGGTTCGACCTCATCGACCGCCGTCACCCCCGTCGTTTCCCGGGAGGGAGACCGAGAGCCGCGAGAACCGCAGACGGGGACCGGCGTCGGCGAAAGGAGTTGCTGGCTACATATAAGTTGTTCGAGACGTTTCGCACCATCTGTAATAAATCCAGCCGATGAGTACAGCAGATGATAATCCGGCAGTAGCGTTCCGTTCCCGGCTGTCAGCGGTCGTCCTGGAGGCGCTCGTACGCGCTGTTCACGCGCTTGAACGCCTCCTCGCTGCCGTCTTCGCGGTCGGGGTGGACAGTCTTCACCTTCTCGCGGTACGCCTGCCGGACCGACTCCTCGTCGGCTTCCGGGTCGACGTCGAGGATGCTGTAGGCTTCGGCCGCGCTCGGACCGCCCGAGTTGCCGGCGTAGGTGCGTCGTCCTCGCCGACTCGCTCGCTGTCGCTCGCCTGCGCCGCCACGCGCCCGCTGGCGCGCCCACTCCTCGGCCCGCTCGCGGCCGCGTTCGGCCGCACCGCCGGACGCCTGCCGGCCCGCTCCCTCGCGTGCCCGCGTGCCGGCGGTGCGCGGGTCCGGCCCGAAGCCGCGCTGGCGCTCCTGGAACTCGCCCTCCCGGACCTTCCTGGCGAGTCGCCCCGTGGCGTGGTACCAGAGTATCGCCGTGGTGATGGCGAACGGCACCGCGAACACGAGCAGGAAGAGGTTGTAGACGAATCCGAGGATGGCCAGCGACGCCGTTAGCCCGGCGAAGACGGCGGCGATACCGAGGAGGAGCCGCGACCTGTGCACACCGAACTGTTGGTTCGCACCCCTGTTAAGGTTCTCGACCGTACGCGTTCCGCCGGTCGCCGGTCGGTCGACCGTCGCGACCGACCGGCGAAGTCCGGGGCGGAGTCAGACCGACTTCGCGTCGGTGAGCCGCGCGAACTGCTCGTCGGAGAGTTCTATCCGGGTCGCTTCGAGGTTCTCCTCCAGCTGGTCGACGGTGCGCGCGCCGACGATGGGTGCGGTGACGGCGTCGTGCTCGAGCAGCCACGCGAGGCTGACCTGGGCCGTCGAGGCACCGACCTCGTCGGCGACCGCCTCGACCGTCTCGAGGACGTCGAAGTTCTCGTCGGTGAGATACGAGTCGCGGAACTGCTGGTCGGTGGCGCCGCGAGAGCCCGCCGGCGGCTCCTCGTCGCGGCTGTACTTGCCGGTCAGGAACCCGCCCGCGAGCGGCGACCACGGAACCACGCCGACGTCGTAGTCGTCGCACATCGGCAGGTAGTTCGGCTCTACCTCTCGGTTGACGAGGTTGTACCGGGGCTGGGCGAGCCGGAACGGCTCGTACTCCATCTCGTTGGCCTTGACGACCTTCCAGGCGTTCGGTTCGAGCGTCGACGTACCGAGATAGTTCACCTTGCCGTCGCGGACGAAGCCGTCGAGTGTGCGCATGAACTCGTCTGCGGGCGTGTCGTCGTCCCAGCGGTGGACGTACAGCAGGTCGAGGTAGTCGGTGCCGAGACGGTCGAGGATGCGGTCGACCTGCCGGCGCAGGTGTTTGCGCGAGAGGCCGCGACCGTTCGGGTCGTCCGGCCGGGTGGGCCAGTATATCTTCGAGGCGACGACGAAGTCCTCGCGGTCGCGGTCGGCGAGCCAGTTCCCGATGAAGCGCTCGCTGTCGCCGTCGCCGTACATGTCGGCGGTGTCGATGAAGTTGCCGCCGGCGTCGGCGTACGCGTCGAGCAGTTCGTGGGCCCGCTCCTCGCCGATTTCGACTTCGCCGTCGTCGTTCTCGTGTCCGAACCGCCACGTGCCGAACGCGAGTTCGCTCACGCGGGTACCAGTCGCTCCCAGCGACACGGTTTCCAGTTCCATGTCGTCACGATTTCGAGAGCACGGCGTTAAATCGACCGAAATCCGCGCCGCGGGTCACTCCCGTCCGTAGGAGTGGCCCGCGAGGAGGGCGAGACAGTCGAGCGCCAGCAGGGACAAGAAGACAGTCCACTCGGTGCCGTCGAGTCCACCCAGGAGCAGCGGGAGATAGAGAAAGGGGAGGACGACGGCGGACCAGAACCCCACGAATCGAACCGGTGCGAGAACGTGTGCGCGACACTGCTCCAGTACACCGACCGTGGCGCGCCCGGCGTCGGCTCCGCTGCCGACCGAAGGCGCGTCGTCGTTCTCGAATGCTTTCGACATGCTTGGCACACCTCTGCCCACGTCCGTTTCTCTCGCCCAGCGGTCTTGTAGGGGGGCGAGCGTTGACGCCAGTTCACTCCGTTCACGTCGTTCCAACGGGAACGAAGGGACGGCTTACACCGCCGCATACAGCTCGAAACCGTTTACGCCGGGTGCTACGGGCGTCTCAGACCTGTATCAGCGCCAGCGGTACCATCAGTACGACGCCGAGGACCACGCCCGCGACCAGTTCGGGGTAGCCGCGGCTCGGCAGTCCCTCGCCGATCTCCAGCGCCTCGGGGACGAACTCCGATGCGACGAGATATATCATCGCGCCGGCGGCGAAGCCGAACCCTATCGGGAGGAACTGCCGGGCGATGCGGACGAAGTAGAACGCGATGACCGCGCCGATGGGCTGGGGGAGACTGGAGAAGACGGCCCACCAGACCATGCGCCACTTGCCGACGTTCATCGCGCGTAGCGGGATGGAGATGGCCAGACCCTCGGGGACGTTGTGGATGGAGATGGCGATGGTCATGAAGATGGCGAGCAGCGGCACGGTGAACCCGAGGAGACCGATTCCGCCTTCGAAGCCGAGTTCGGCGAACGAGACGCCGATAGCGACGCCCTCGGGGAAACTGTGGACCGTCAGGATGCCAAGGATGAGCACGAGTTTCTTGTAGTCGGCTTCCTCGTACTGCCGCGGGTTCACCTCCGTGCCGGAGATGACGCGGTGGCTGACGATGACGAGCGCGACGCCGACCAGCATCCCCAGCGCCACCCCCCAGACGCTTCCTCCGTTGCCGTTCGACACGCCCTCGAAGATGAGGCCGAACACCGACGCAGCGACCATGATGCCCGAGGCCAGCCCCCAGAGCGTGACGTTCCAGCGGTCGCTCACGTCGTCGACGAGGAAGAACGGTATCGCTCCGACGCCAGTCGCCAGGGCCGTCACCAACCCTGCGATGAACACCAGAACGAGGTTCGCCAGCAGTCCCATACGGAAGCGTTCGGCTTCGGCCCGCATAAGACTTGTCATCTAAGTAATAGATTTTGGCGAGCCTAAAATAGGGGTTTCCGATAATAGAGACTCTATTACTCTACTACAAAATAATTTTGTGAAATCTGTTATCGGAGTTTCATCTCGGGCACTACTGACGACCGACGGGAAATTCCAGACCGGAGGAGAGCGCATCGGAAACCGGCCGAAGGGTCCGGGTATCGGACGGAGAAAATCGCTATCAGGCGACGACGAACCCGGACAGGCATAAAGGGGGTGCGCTTGCAACTCGAACGCCTAACAACGTAACCGTGTTCGGATAGAGTGGAGATCAACAATGAGCACCGAAAGCCTCGACGACCTGTTCGAGACGGGTCTGAAAGAGATGTGCTACACGGAAAAGCAGCTGCTCGACGCGCTCAGCGACCTGGAGAGCGAGGTCAGCGACGAGAAGGCCCAGAGCGCGTTCCGCGAGCACCGCCAGGAGACCGAAGGCCACGTCGAGCGTCTCGAGGAGGTCTTCGACAAGGTCGGCGTCTCGCCGGAGGAGAAGCAGCTCCACGCCATCGACGGCCTCGTCGAGGACCACGACGAGTTCGTCCAGAACGACCCCGAGCAGGAGGCGCTCGAGGCGTTCGATCTCACGGCCGCCCAGAAGTCCGAGCACCTGGAGATCGCCGCCTACGGGAACCTCGCGCATCTCGCCGACCAGCTGGGCCACGACGAGGCGGGGGACCTCCTCCACCAGAATCTCGAAGAGGAAGAGGAGGCCCTCGACGAACTCGTGGAGGCGACCGAGCAGATGGACGTCTCCTCGACAGCGGACTGACGAACCCGAGTTTCGCCGCCATCTTCCTTCTGACGACCCGATAGCGACGGCAGTCCGACGGACTGACGTGTTCGATTCACTATCGTAGCGGATGGAAGAAGTGGCGGTGTTTTCACCGTCTCGTCCGTCAACTACGGTAAACCGTGGTAAGAGATAGATTCAACCTCGACGACGACGATACGCCCGAGATAACCATCTCCGGCGGCGTCCTCGCACTGGTCGCCATCCTCGCGGTGGCCGACCGCCTGCTCACCGGCGGTGAGAACCTGCGGTGGGCGCTTGGGAGCTTCGTAGAGGTTCTCGGTGGCTACTGACGGACGAGCGTCACAGAAATGCCCGGGGAGGGCTCCGAACCCTCGATCTCCGCATGACCCAGGTTCGAGGCTGGCGGGCCCCGTGGGCATGGGAGGCTTCCAAGGCCTGAGCGCCAATCTCAGAACCCTATGAGTGCGGCGCTATGTCCAGCTAAGCCACCCGGGCTCGATTACGGGTAGGGAGGTAGTACTCTTTAAAGTTCTCATATTGTTCGAAAGCAGTGGCGTCGTCTCGCGAATTCCGACCGTCGGGGCATCGTCCGACGGCGTTCAGGCGTTCGAATCGATGGTGTCTCGCACGTCCTTCCAGACCTCGTCCGGGGATTGTTCGCCGTCGATGCGGACGAGGGCGCCCTCGTCGTCGTAGAACTCGACGACCGGTTCCGTGTTCTCCCGGTACACTCGCAGGCGTTCGCGGACGGTCTCCTCGGTGTCGTCCTCGCGCTGGACGAGGCGCTCCGCTACCTCCTCGTCCTCCGCGGGGTCGTACTCGACGTGGTAGATGTCGCCTGTCTCCGGGTCGAGTCGCCGGCCGGTCAGCCGGTGGACGAGTTCCTCCTCGTCGACATCGAGATACAGCACGACGTCGAGGTCGGTGATCTCGTGGAGGTACTCGGCCTGCGAGAGGTTCCGCGGATAGCCGTCGAGGACGTAGCCGTCCGCCTCGTCCAGCGCCGCCCGAACGATCTCGTTCACGACGGGGTCGGGCACGAGTTCGCCCTCGTCCATGTAGCTTGCAGGCGTACCGTGTTCGGTCTCCATGTGCTTGTTCGCCCGGAGGGCGTCGCCGGTCGTGACGTGTTCGACGTCGTACTCCTCGGCGATGCGACGGCTCTGCGTTCCCTTGCCAGCGCCTGGTGCACCCAGGATGAGGATGTGAGGCTCCATGGGAGACCCTGCGTCGTCCTGGCTTAAAGTCTTGAAGAAACCGCTGCGCTTTGCAAGAACGGCTACCTTTTGAGGGCCGGCGACGAACGACCGGACATGACCCGGTTCAGCGCCGCGGAGCCCACGGACCGCCAGAAACTGTTCGCGGACGCCATCGTCGCCCACCGCGAACGCGGGAGCGCGTTCTGCACCTTCCAGGCCGAGTCGCTCGGCGAGGAGAGCGACGCCGAAGCGGACGCGGCCGCGGAGAGCGAAGACGCCGACGGGACCGAGGAGATTCCGCCGTGGATGCAGTTCGGCGACCGGACGCTCAACCTCGACTGTACGGACGAGGAACTCGACCGCCTGAAGGAACTGCTCGGGGAGTTCCCGGCGTTCAAGATAGCGCAACTGGAGAGCCCCGAGGAGGCCGAGGGGACGAACGTTCGAATCAGCGCCAAAGCCGACCCTAACCGCATCGCGCAGTTCGTCGAGCGGACGTTCCGGGAGGTGTACGACCGCCCGGAGGGGTACGTCGCCTGGACCGTCGAGGTGTGAGACGGGGCGGCCGTCCCGCGACCGTTCCGACCGCCGGAGTGGCCGCCGAGAGCGCCCCGGAGGGTGGTCGTGACGTCCGAACCGTCAGTCGAGCCGGAGGTACGTTCGCGTCGTCCCGACCTCCTCCAGCGACCTGATGCCGGAGGTGACGGTCTCCTGGATGCCGTGGATGTCGTCGGCTTCGATTTCGGCGATGACGTCGAAGTCGCCCGCCACGACGTGTGCCTCGGTGACGTTCGGGAGTTCCCGGACGCGCTCGGCGACCGTCTGACTCGTACCCCCGCCAGTGATGACGGTGGTGTACGCGTGAATCATCGCCGTCAGTACGAGAGCGACCGCCAAAACGTTTGGTCCCGGGCGTTCGGACGATCGGGGGTCGCGCTCCCGACGGGTCAGGACCGCCAGTAGGCGGGCGTCAGCAGCACGAGCACCGGCAGGATTTCGAGCCGACCGATCCACATCAGCGCGACCATCAGCAGCTTCGTCGTCGGCGGGAAGGGCAGGTAGCTGTTCATCGGCCCGACGAGCTGGAACCCCGGACCGACGTTGCCCAGCGTCGCGGCGACGGCGCTCATCGATTCGAGGAGGTTCAGCGCCGGGCCGCCCGCTCGCTCCGCGTCGACGAACACGAGGAAGGCGGCGACGAAGAAGATGACGAGGTACAGCAGAGTGAACACGTAGATACCCCGGAGCGCCCGTTCGTCCACGGCGCGCCCGCCGATTCGGACCGGTCGGACGGCCTCGGGGTGGATGGTCGTGAACAGCTCCCGTTTCAGCGACTTCAGGATGACGTACCAGCGGACGATCTTTATCGCACCGCCGGTCGACCCCGCCGAACCGCCGACGAACATGCCGACGAGCAGGAGGTACTGCGCGCCGGCGCTCCAGGTGTTGAAGTCCATGCTGGCGTACCCCGTCGTCGTGATGATGGAGACGACCTGGAAGATGGCGTGGCGGGCCGCCGATTCGACGTTGCCCGCGACGGGACCGACCTGCTCCGGCGTCGTCGCGATGCCCGGACCGACGAACAGCAGGACCGTGAGGACGGCCGATAGTACCCCGAGCACGCCGACGTAGAACCGGAACTCGGCGTCTTCGAGGAACCGCCTCGGCTCGCCGTTCAGTGCGTGCCAGAACAGCGCGAAGTTGGTGCCGGCGGCGACCATGAACGGGACGATGACCCACTGGACGACTGCCGAGAACGCCTCGATGCTGCGTGCCTCCGGCGAGAACCCGCCGGTCGCCATCGTCGTGAAACCGTGCGCGACGGCGTTGTAGAGCGTCATCTCCGGCGCGAGGGGCGTGCCGAGCACGCCGCCGGTGACGTGGAGGCCGTACAGCAGCAGCATCTCGAGCGCGGTGATGCCGAGGTACGCTCGCCAGAGCGCGCGAGCCGTCTCGGCTATCCGGGGCGTGAGCTTCTGGATGCCCGGACCCGGCGCTTCGGCGTCCATCAACTGTGCGCCCCCGACCGACAGTTCGGGGAGGATGGCGACCGCGAGAACGACGATGCCCATCCCGCCGAGCCACTGGGTCTGCTGTCGCCACATCATGACCGCCCGGGAGTGCGTGTCGAAGGAGATGTCCCCCATCACGGTCGCTCCCGTGGTCGTGAATCCGCTCATGCTCTCGAACAGCGCGTTGACCGGGGCTGACAGCGTCGACGGGCCGGACTCGACGACGAGGTAGGGGAACGTCTCGACGACGAGAAGTCCGTTGCCGGCGACGAGGTAGGGGAGACTGCCGACGAGCGAGACGGCGAGCCACGTCAGCGCGACCATCAGGAATCCCTCGCGAGCACCCATGTCGGGGTCGGGGTCGAGACGTTCGAGCAGCCAGCCGACGGTGGCGGTGACGGCGATGGTGACGAGGAAGGTGACCACGCCCTCGCCGTAGTACAGGCCGACGAGCAGGGGGAACACCAGCGGGACCGCGAGCCACTTCAGCACCGACCCGACCAGGCTGACGCTAGCGCGCCAGTCGACGCGGAGTCTCCAGCCGACCACGTTCATAGCTGGGCGCTCACTTCGTCCAGCACGTCGGTGTCCACGAACACGACCACGTGGTCGCCGCGTTGCACGACCGTATCACCGCGCGGGACGACGAACTCGCCGTCCCGGGTTATCGCGCCGACGACGACGCCGTTGGGGAGCCTGGAGACCGCGTCCTGAATCGACGCGTCCGCGAGCACGCTGTCCCCGTCGACCTCGATCTCCAGCACCTCGGCTCGGTCGTTCTCGATGAGCGCGACGTTCTCCGCGGGCGCCTCGCGCGTGAATCGGGTTATCTCCTCGGCGGTCACCTCGCGGGGGTTGATGGCCACGTCGATGCCGACCTGCTCGAACAGGTCCACGTACTCGGCGTCCTCGACGACGGCGATGGCCCGCTCCGCGCCGAGTTGCTTGGCGAGGACGGAGACGAGCAGGTTCTTCTCGTCGTTCTCCAGCGCCGCGACGACGACGTCCGCCTCGTCGACGTGTTCGCGGGTGAGGAACTCCGCGTCGGTCGCGTCGCTCTCCATGACGACCGTGTGCGGCAGGTCCTCGGCGAGTTCCCGGGCGCGTTCGTGGTCGCGTTCGATGAGTCGGGGGCGGAGGTCCCGTTCCTCCATCAGTCGCGCGGTGTGGAAGCCGATCTCGCTCCCGCCGATGACGACGAGCTCCTTGTCCTTGCTCGGCGTCTCGTCGGGCGCGACCTCGCGGGCGAACTGCTGAACGCTCTCTGGGCTCCCGATGACGACGACCTTGTCGTCGGCCCGGATGAGCGTATCGCCCTTCGGGATGGCGACGTCGCCGTTGCGGATGATGGCCGCGAAGGTGAGCGAGTCGAAGTGGTCGGCCTGCTGGACCGTCTGGTCCGCGATGGGGCTGTCGGACCGCACCTCGAACTCGGCCATCTGGACCTTGCCGCCGGCGAACGGGTCCACGTCGCGGGCGGCGGGCAGGCCGATGACGTGCACGATGTCCGTCGCGGTCAACAGGTTCGTACACACCATGAAGTCGACGCCGAACGCGCGCTGGTCGGCGCGCTCCCACGTGTCGAGGTAGTCGACCTTCTTCACCCGGGCGATGGTGAACGGGTCGTCGACTGTCTTCGCCGTCCCGCAGACGACGAGGTTGGTCTCGTCGTCGTCGGTGCTGGCGATGACCATGTCGGCCGCCTCGATGTCGGCTTCGCGAAGCGTCTTCAGGGACGTGCCGTCGCCCTCGACGGCCAGCACGTCTAGCGAGTAGGTCAGCGAGTCGACGCGCTCGGGGTCGCGGTCGACCACGACGACCTCGTGGTTGCCCGCGAGGTTCGCCGCGATGGACGACCCGACCTCACCGGCTCCGACGATGATGACGCGCATGCACAACCCTCCCTGTCATTCCTGTCTTGGTTCCCAGCCACGGCGTAAATTAGTTCCTTTTCATCGGAGCCGACGCGACGAGGAGGGTCGGAACCGGTCGAGTCGGACGGGAAAACGAGCGCAGGACGACGACCCACGGTTCGACGCTCACCGGCGCGAGTCGCCCGAGGGTGCTATGGCAGCCACAACTTTACTCAGTAAGGGGGGACTACCCCCGGTCGAATGGTCGAACACACCCGTACGCTGGGGTTCCGCGTCGCGTTCGCCATCGGGTTGGGGACGATGATAGCTGCGGGAATCTTCTCGCTCTCCGGGACTGCGGTGGCGGTGGTCGGAAGCAGTGCGGTGATATCGTTCGTCATCGCGGCCGTCATCGCGGGACTGACAGCAGCCTCCTACTCGGAGTTCGCCTCCGTCTACAGCGAGAACGGCGGCGGCTACCTCTTCTCCTCGCGTACGTTCGATGACGACCGCTTGCTCTTCGCCGTCGGGGCCTCGCTGTTCATGGGGTACTGTGCGACGACCGCCTTCTATCTCACCACGATGGGGGAGTGGTTTCACCAGTTCCTCCTGCCCCACCAGTTCGAGGTGCCCCACGGGACCGTCGCTGCGGCGACGGCCATCCTGCTGGGCTACCTGAACGCGCAGGGGACCGAGGAGAGCGGGAGCTTCCAGGTTCTCGTGACGGGAGCGAAGGTCGCGGTCCTGCTGGTGTTCATCGCCGGGGCGTTCGTGTTCACGGGACCGACCGCGGCGGTCGGCACGTTCGCCACCGGGTTCAAGACCAACGCGGGGGGCATCATCTCCATCGCGGCGGTCGCGTTCATCACCTTCTTCGGCTTCTCGGCCATCGCGGCCAGCGCAGGCGAGATAATCGAACCGCGAAAGACCGTCCCGAAGGCCATCGGCGCGAGCATCCTCACGGTGACGGTGCTGTACATCTTCGTCATCGTGGCGATGGTCAACTCGCCGATTCCGCCCGAAGTCGTCGCCAGACAGGGCGAGACCGCGATGGGGAAGGTCGCGGCGGCGTTCCTCGGCAGCTTCGGCAAGTGGCTCATCGTCGCCGGCGCCATCTTCAGCATGGTGTCGGCGTCGAACGCGAGCATCCTCGCGGCGTCGGGCATCGGGTCGCTGATGGGTCGCCAGGGACAGGCCCCGCGGCGGTTCTCGCGCATCCACCCCGACTACGGAACGCCGTTCTGGAGCGTGACCGCCGTCACCGGCACTATCGTCGCGCTCGTCGTCACCTTCGTCGCCATCTTCCCCGCCGAGGGTGGCCTGGCCGGAATCGACCTCGGTCTCGACGCGCTGACCGGCTTCGCCAACCTGAACCTGCTCGCGCCGCTGGCGGTCGTCAACGTCGCACTCATCGTCTCCCGGCGGCGGTACCCCGACCTCGACCGGCCGCTGGAGGTGCCGTTCGTGCCGTGGGTGCCGGCCATCGGCGTGCTGGCCAACCTCGCGCTCATTACGAACCTGCCGCCGCTGGGCGTCGCCGTCGGAGCGCTCGTCGAGGTGGCGCTCGTCGGGGCGTACCTGACCTGGGGCGGCGCACCGAATGTCGAGGAGATGGTCGACCGCGCCGTGTCGCCGCGCCCGTCCGCGACGAAAACCAACGGCGGAGACTCCGAGAAGTTCCGGGTGCTCGTCCCAGTGGCGCGGATACACCGCGCCGACGACCACGTCCGTCTCGCGGACCGCATCGCGAAGGCTCGTGACGGCGACCCGCTCATCCAGGTCGTCAACGTCACGCAGATTCCGGAACAGACGCCGAGCGAGGCAGTAGCCGACGTGGCCGACGAACGGGCCGACCGCCTGTTTGAGGCGCTCGAAGACGCCGACATCGACGCCGACTACACCGTCGAGGGCCACATCTGTCGCGACATCGCCTTCGACATCCTCCACACCGCTCGCGAGGACGACGCCGACCTCGTCCTGATGGGCTACCCGAAGGAGCACGAGGAGGTCGCCGAGAAGGTGGAGTACGAGGCCCCCTGCGACGTCGCGTTCGCCAACGGCTTCACCGAGCACGCCGGCCTCGACACCGTCACCGTGGGTGCCGGCGGCGGTCCACACCACGCGGCCGCGCTCGCGCTCGCGAACGACCTCGGTCGCCGCGGCTCCGACGTGCACGTCGTCAACGTCGCTCCGAGGGGCGGTGGCGGCACGGTCGAAGACATAGAAGAGACGCTGTCCGGTCTCCAGGACGTACCGTCGGTCCAGAGCCACGAGGTGACCGCCGACACCGTCGCCGACGGACTGGTGTCGTCGGTGGCCGAACGCGGCGGCGTCCTGGTCATCGGCGCGTCCCGGACGCGACAGCTGAAACGCTGGGTGCTCGGCAGCACACCCGACCGCGTCATCCAGCGCGCCGAGGAGGCCGGCGTTCCGGTGCTCGTCTACGCGAGTCCGACCGGCGTCTCCGGTCGCCTGGAGGGCCTGCTGTTCCCCGTCTACAGGTACTTCCACAAGCTTCGCAGCAGCGAGGACCGCGACCGCAGCGTCAGTTCGAGCTACTGAACCGCCACCGCTCCCTCTTCGTCGCAGTCTAGCCCGACGACATCGCACGGCTTTAGTGGGAAACGACGATACAGAGTATCGCATGGGCTTCGGAAGCTACGACGAATCGGAACAGCAGGACGAGGACCACGACATGGACGAGGACGCCGCCGTCAACGTCCACGAGAACTCCCACGAGGGCAGCATCGAATTCGACTCCGAAGCGACCAACGACGAACTGGTCGCGCAGCTCCAGGAAATAAAGGAAGAGTAACGCCGAGCGTCGAAGCTACCTTTCTCTCCGCCGGCGACACGGGTCCGGGGGGCCGAATCGTCACGCGCCGTCGTCGGACGGTCAGCTCTCGCTCCGGGCCTCCTTCCGACTGGTGACGTCGTCGGCGTCGAGGCGGAAGAAGCGGAAGGTCACCTCGCGGGGATGCCTGTCGAACACGTCGACGATGGGAATCTCGACGTTCCGCATCGCCTCGGCGGCCTCCGTGCCGATCTCCGCCTCCGTCACCTCCTTCAGACGTCCGGTGGCGACGACGCTTCGCCAGCCGCCGTCCGTGCGGTCGTACGCGACGAACGAGACGGGACGGTCTTCGTCGACGACCCCCTCCTTCTCGGCGTCCGGTGCGAACGAGAGCCGGAAATAGAACGCCCCGCCGTCGACGTCGAACCCGTACGACACCGGTAGCTGGTACGGCGGCTCTCCCTCGTCCGTCTCGAAGGAGATGACTCCGGTACCGCCGTGTCGGAGGAACTCGTCGCGTTCGTCGTCCGTCATCTGCACCGAGCGTTCATCGGGCATGCTATCGAACACCACGCCGTGGAGTAAAAAGGTGTGCGCCGGACGGGGCGCTTCGCAACCACTAAACGCGGTTCGTCCATAGTGTCGCCAATGACCGACTGGACGGAGAAGTACCGCCCGAGCACGCTCTCGGAGGTTCGCGGGAACAACAAGGCCCGCGACGCCCTGAAGGAGTGGGCCGAGACGTGGGACGACCACCGAGACGCCGTCATCTTGCACGGCAGTCCCGGCGTCGGCAAGACCTCGGCCGCACACGCGCTGGCGAGCGACATGGGCTGGCCGACGATGGAACTGAACGCCAGCGACCAGCGCACGGGCAGCGTCGTCAAGCGCGTCGCGGGCGAAGCAGCCCAGAGCGGGACGCTGACCGGCGGTTCGTCGGGGCGACGCCTCGTTATCCTGGACGAGGCCGACAACCTGCACGGCAACGTTGACCGCGGCGGTTCGCGAGCCATCACGCAGGTCGTGAAAGACGCCGGCCAGCCGATGGTGCTCATCGCCAACGAGTTCTACGACATGTCGAACACGCTCCGGAACGCCTGCGAGGACATCGAGTTCCGGGACGTCTCCTCGCGGAGCATCGTCCCCGTGCTGCGGGACATCTGCCGGAAGGAGGGCGTGGAGTTCGAGTCCGACGCCCTGCAGGCCATCGCCGACAAGAACAGCGGCGACCTGCGCTCGGCAGTCAACGACCTCCAGGCCATCGCCGAGGAGAGCGAGCGACTCACGGAGGACGACGTCGTCACGGGCGACCGCGACACGACCGAGGGCATCTTCGACTTCCTCGACGCGCTCATCAAGAAAGAGGACGCCGAGGGCGCGCTTCGGGCGTCGTACGACGTGGACGAGACGCCCGACGACCTCATCAGCTGGATCGAGGACAACGTCCCGAAAGACTACAAGGGGGAGGAACTCGCGGACGCCTACGGTTTCCTGGCGAACGCCGACCGCTGGCTGGGGCGGGTGCGCGCCACCCAGAACTACTCCTACTGGCGCTACGCGACCGACAACATGACCGCCGGGGTCGCCGCCGCCCGCCGGGGCCAGAAGGGCGGCTGGACCCGCTACGGCCCGCCGAACACCTGGCAGAAGCTCGGCAGCAGTCGAGGAGCGCGCGACACTCGCGACTACGTCGCCCGGAAGATAGCCCAGGAGGGCGGGGTCAGCATGTCGACGGCACGGCGGAAGATACTCCCCTATCTCGCCGAGATGACTCACCACTGCAAGAACCGCGAACTGACCGTGGCGATGGCCGCCCGCTACGACCTGGAGGCGGAACACGTCGCCTTCGTCACGGGCAGCGGCAAGAGCACGAATAAGGTCCAGGACATCGTCGCGGACGCCGAGAAACGCCGCGAGGAGGCCGCCGTCGAGCACTCCGGCGGCGCGTTCGAGGGGAGCGTCCGACAGAACGGAAACGGCGACGTCCGGTCGAGCGACGACGCGGAGTCCGACGGCGACGAGACCGACTTGCCGGACGCCGGGGGCGACGCGGACGGCTCGGCGGACGCGGACGACGAGAACGCGGACGACGACCAGGCCGGCCTCGGCGACTTCGTCTGACCGACCCCGATTCTGTGCTTCTCCCGGCGACCGACTGACCACCGCGAGCCGAGGGCCCGTCAGTCGTCCGCCGACGACTCCACCTCGGTCCCGGGGGCGTCCTCCGTGTGGACGTCCTCGTCGGTCGCGGGCTGGTCGTAGAGGTGGCAGGCGGCCGGATGGGTGCTGTCCTGCAGGACGGGCGTCCGGCGCTCGCAGACCGACTCGAAGCGGTCGCGCATGACGTCGACGGCCCCCTCGCGGTCGCCGTCGAACAGGCGGTCGAACGACTCGGCGACCGTCGCGCGGTTCTCGCCGCCGAGGTCGCGGTCGAACTGCTCCGCCCACAGCTCCTCCCTGACGGCACTCTCCTCGACGCTCTCGGGGTCCTGGTCCGGTCCCGCGGCGAGTTCGCGGACCGAGTCGAGGTCGAGGTCGCCGGCCTCCAGGCGTTCGCGGTAGTCCATCACCTCGCGGTACGCCTCCTGTTCGATGCGGACGTCGTCCGGCGGGATGACCCGCGGACAGCGTGTGCGGAACCGACAGCCGGACGGCGGGTTCCGCGGCGAGGGGACGTCGCCCGACAGCGTGTGCACCTCGCGGTCCGCCTCGTCGGTGTCGGCCCGCGGGACGCTGTCGAGCAGGGCGCGCGTGTAGGGATGTCTGGGGTCGTTGAATATCTCGTCGACCGGCCCGAGTTCGACGATTTCGCCGAGATACATCACGGCCACGCGGTCGGAAATGTGGCGGACGACCGAGAGGTCGTGGGCGATGAACAGGTACGTCAGGCCGTACTCCTCCTGGAGGTCGTCGAGCAGATTCAGTACCTGCGCCTGCACGGAGACGTCGAGAGCAGAGACGGGTTCGTCGAGGACGATGAACTCCGGTTCGAGCGCCAGCGCCCGGGCGACGCCGATGCGCTGGCGCTGGCCGCCGGAGAACTCGTGCGGGTAGCGGTCTATCTGGTCCGCCGAGAGGCCGACCCGTTCCAGCAGTTCCATCACGCGCTCGCGGCGCAACTGTTTGTTCGACTTGTTCACGTCGACGTGGACGGTCCGGGCCGATTCGTCGACCGAGACCGACACCTCGTCTTCGTCGGTCGGCCCGTCGTCGGCGGTGTCAATGCGCACGGCGTCGGAATCGTCGTCAGCGTCGTCGCTGGTCTCGTCGGCAGGAACGAGTCTCACGCGGACCTCGGGGTCTGCGGCGTCGAGGTCGACGTACTCGCCCGCCGTGACCTCCCACGCCGAACCGAACTCGACCGCGACACCGACGCGTCGACCCGCAAGCCCGTGGACGTCCAGGGGTTCGCGGACGATTTCGCCCGCGGTCATCCGCGGGTCGAGGCTAGAGAACGGGTCCTGGAAGACGACCTGGGCGCGCTCGCGGAACGGCGTGAGGTCGTCCATGTCGAAGACGTTCTCGCCGTCGAACTCGACGCGCCCACCGGTCGGTTCGCGCAGGCCGAGCAGCGTCTCGCCCGTCGTCGACTTGCCACAGCCGGACTCGCCGACCAGTCCGAGCGTCTCCCCCTCGTGGACGTCGAAGGAGACGCCGTCGACGGCCTGCACGCTCTGGGGTTCGCGCCCGAGCAGGCGGTCGAGCAGCGAGTCCTGTTCGTAGTAGTACTTCTCCAGGTTCCGGACGCTGAGCAGCGGGTCAGTCATCGGTCTCGACCTCCGTTCGCTTCGTTCCGGCGTCCGGACCGCGCTCGGTCCCCTCGCCGAAGTAGTCGTCCGGTAGCGCCCGCGACTCGTCGTACTCCGTCTCGGCCAGCACGCAGCGTGCTCCGTGTTCGTCGCTGCCCGCGGCGTCGAACATCGGCGGATGCTCCAGGCAGTCCTCCATCGCCTTCGGGCAGCGGTCGGCGAAGTAACAGCGGTCCGCCATCTCGTGGTCGAGGAGGTCCGGCACGTTCCCCTCGATGGGCTGGAGCCGCGGGTCCGGGTTCACCAGGTCCGGAATAGACCCGAGCAGCCCCCGGGTGTAGGGGTGGACGGGGGCGTCGAACACGTCCGCGAGCATGCCGTGCTCGACGATCTCACCGGCGTACATCACGCCGACGCGGTCGCACATCCGCGCGATGACGCCGAGGTTGTGCGTGATGAGCACGATGCTCATCCCCGTCTCCGCCTGCAGGTCGGAGAGCAGGTCGAGAATCTGTGCCTGGATGGTCACGTCCAGCGCCGTCGTCGGCTCGTCCGCGATGAGCAGGTCCGGTTCGCCCGCCAGCGCCTGCGCGACCATCGCCCGCTGGAGCATCCCGCCCGAGAACTGGTTGGGGTACTCGTTGGCGCGCTCGGTGGGGTCGGGGATGCCGACCTGTTCGAGCAGTTCGACGGCGCGGGCGCGACTCTCCTCGGTGACGTACCGCTGGCTGGAGAAGACGCTGCCCGTGATGAGTTTCGCGAGGCCGTACCCCTGGGTGCGCGACCGCGTCGAACGCGGGTTCGCCGACGCTCGCCGCTGGACCTCGACGGCCTCGGCTATCTGTTCGCCCACGGTGAGCGAGGGGTTGAGACTGCTCATCGGGTCCTGGAATATCATGCTGAACGAGGGGCCCCGGAGCGCACGCCGCTGGCGCTCGTCGAGGCGGCGCACGTCGACGAAGTCGCCGTCCACGGCGTCTGGACGCTCGTCGGCCATCTCGTCGGCCAGCGCCTCGTTGCGGTACCAGACCTCGCCGCTCGTTATCCGTCCAGGCGACTCCACGAGGTCGATGAGCGAGAGCGCGGTGACGCTCTTGCCGGACCCCGACTCGCCGACGACGCCGAACACCTCGCCGTCGCGCACGTCGAAGTCGACCGACTCGACGGCGTTGACCTGCCCCTTCTCCGTGAAGAAGCGGGTCGAGAGGTCGCGCACCCGAAGCAGGTCGCGGTCGCTCATACGCCACCTCCCTCGCCCTCGATGCCGGGGTCGAGCGCGTCGCGGAGCCAGTCACCGAGGAGGTTGATGCCGATGACCGTCAGCACGATGGCGATTCCCGGAATCGTCGATATCCACCACGACGTGGCGAGGTAGTCGCGTCCCTGCGCGATGTCGAACCCCCACGAGAGATTCACGCCGGAGAACCCGAGATACGACAGCGCGCTCTCCAGCAGGATGATGGCCGCTATCTGGATGGTCGCCAGCACGATGATGGGGGTCACGCTGTTCGGCAGGACGTGCTTGCGCAGGATGAAGGGGTTGCTCGCGCCGACCGACCGGGCGGCCTTCACGTACTCCTCGCTCTCGACGGTCAGCGCCTCGCCGCGGGCGACCCGGGCGAACCACACCCAGTTCACCAGTGCGACGACCAGCACCACCGTTCCCGGGAGCGCGACGGTCTCGGGCATCCCGGGTTCGAACCCGGCCGCGACGATGGGGTCCGGGAATCTGAAGACGGCGCGCCTGAACAGTCCGACCAGCGCGATGGCCAGCACGAGCGAGGGGAACGCCAGCATGATGTCGGCGCTGCGCATCAGCGCGTCGTCCACTAGTTCGCCGTAGTAGCCCGCCACGAGGCCGACGACCACCCCGATGAGCAGCGCCAGGGCCGTCCCGAAGAGGCCGACGAGCAGCGACGTGCGCGCCCCGTAGATGACCCGCGAGAGCATGTCGCGCCCGAGGTTGTCGGTGCCCAGGGGATGGGACGGTTGCGCCTCGACGTAGGTCGTGTTGTTGACGACCTGGATGCTTCCGTTGACGAGTTCGGAACTCGTCTCCGTCGTCTTCTTGCTGAACCCGAGCGGCGGCAAGTTCGAATCGTCGAGGTTCTGGTTGTGCGGGTTGTGCGGCGCCAGCACCGGCGCGAACACCGCCACGAAGAGGACGACGACGACGATGACGACGCCGACCTTGGCGAGCAGGCTCTGTCGGAACTCCCGTTCGAGATTGCGAAGCGTGCGCGGCGATATCATTCGAGAACCACCTGCGATGTCATTCGTAGACCACCTGCGGATTGATGTAGGCGTACAGCGCGTCGACGAGGATGTTCAGCACGACGAAGCCGGTGCCGACGACGATGAGCGACCCCTGAATCAGCGGCCAGTCGCGGGCGTTGATGGAGTTGATTATCAGCGTCCCCAGGCCGGGCCACGCGAACACTTGCTCGGTGATGACCGCGCCGCCGATGAGCGTCCCGAGCTGGAGGCCGAGAACGGTGATGACCGGGATGAGGGTGTTCCGGAGCGCGTGCTTGTACCGCACGAGCGTCTCCGGCAGCCCCTTCGCCCGCGAGGCGCGGATGTACGTCTTCCCGAGTTCGTCCAGCATTCCGCTCCGGGTCAGTCGCGTGATGAGCGCGGTGAAGTACGTCCCGAGCGTGATGGCCGGGAGGACGATGTGCCTGAGCCAGGTCACGAAGCCGCTCAGGCTCCCCTCGGTCAGCAGCATCGTCGTCGCCTCGCCGAACCCGACGATGCGCTGGCTCGTCGGGAGCGGGCCGCCGACGGCGACCACCAGCACCAGCATGATGCCGAGCCAGAAGTTCGGCGTGCTGATGCCGGCGAGCGAGAACGTCGTCGCCGCGTAGTCGACGGGTTCGTGGCGGCGGGTCGCGCTGACGACGCCGAGCGGAATCGAGAGGACGACGGCGACGACGCTCGCCGCGATGGCGAGTTCCAGCGTCGCCGGGAGCCGAGCGAAGATGCGCGTGCTCGCCTGCGTCCCCGAGATGTACGAGTAGCCCATGTCGCCGTGCAGCAGCGCCCAGAGGTAATCGAAGTACTGGACGTATATCGGCTGGTTCAGCCCCAGTTCCTGCGCTATCTGTCGTTTCAATTGGGGGCTGGCGTCGAGGGGGGCGATGAACGTTATCGCACTGCCCGGAGTGATGAACCGGAGCAGGAACACCACGGTCACGACGCCCCAGATGACGAAGACACCCTGGAGGCTCCGTTTGAGCAGGAATCGACCCATCGACATCTACGACCACCTCCTCGAAGATGCCTGCATGGCGTTACTTCTGTGAGATTTCGTAGGCGTTGATCCGTTCGTCGCGGCGGGGCTTCCACTGGAGTTCCTGGTTGACGCCGTAGACGCTGTACTGGCGGTTGAGGAATATCCACGGCGCCTGGTCGTGGAGTATCTTGTTGGCCTGCTGTAACTTCTGCTTGCGCTGGTCGCCGTCCGACATGTTCTGGGCTTCCTGCATCAGCCGGTCGACCCTGTCGTTGCTGTACGAGGTGAGCGCCCCGTCCGTGGTCAGCAGAGGGATGATCGTCTGGCTGGCGTCGAACGTCGCGTTCCCCCAGCCGATGAGATAGAAGTTCGGGCCGGTCTCGATGTCGCCGTCGGTCAGCTCGCCCGCCAGCGAGGTGAAGTCACGCTGCTGGACCGAGCAGCTGACGTTGTTCAGCTGGTCTATCTGGCGCGAGACGGCCTGGGCGACCTCGACGTCCTTGAGGTAGCGTCCGACCGGCGTGTGGAGCGTGATGCTCGCCCCGGCGTGGCCGCTCTCCTCCACCAACCGCTGGGCCTTCTGTTTGTTCGCCGGGTAGGGGTCGACGTTGCCGTTGTATCCGTTGAACCCCTCCAGCGTCGGCTGTCCGGTGGGATCGGCGAAGCCGGAGAGGATGTTCTCGATGATGCTCGGCAGGTCGATGGCGAGGTTCAGCGCCCGGCGGAACTTCTGGCTGGAGAACGGCTCGACGTCGTAGCGCATCGCGTTGTAGATGATTCGCGTGCTCGGCACGGGTGCGATGCGCGCCCCGTTCGAATTCTTGACCCGGCCCGCGGACTGCGGCGGAACGTTGACGACGATGTCCGTCTCGCCGTTCAGCAACTGGTTCACGCGCGTACTCGACTCCTTCGCGGCCTCGAACGTGAGCTCTGAGACGTCGGCCGGGTCGCGCCAGTAGTCCCCGTACCGCTGGAACACGACGCGGACGCTCTCGTTGTAGTTCTGCAGCTCGAACGGGCCGGTCCCGTTCATCTTCTTGGCTATCTGGTCCGTGTTCTGGACCCACGACTTCTGCATGACGTCGCAGTAGGACGCGAACAGCGAGAACACGACGGGGTTGATGCCCTCGGAGTTCACCCGCACGGCACGCTCGCCGTCGACGACTTCGGCCCCGGTCACGCCCGCGAGCTGGTCGCGCTGGGGGCTCTTCAGGCCGCCGGTGTCGGGCTTGACGATGCGGTTGATGCTGAAGGCGACGTCCTCGGGGGTCAGTTCGTCGCCGTTGTGGAACGTGACGCCCTCCCGGATGGTGAACTTCACCGTCCCCCTCTCGACGCGTTCGTGCTCCGTCGCCAGCTTGCTGATGATCTTCCCCTTCGCGTCGCGCGCCAGCAGCCCCTCGTAGGTCTGGAGAATGACGTTGTCGGTCGTCGTCTCGCGGTGGTTGTGCGGGTCCAGCGTCGATGGCATCTGGCCCTGCGTGATGGTAACCTGGAAGTTCTCCGGCGGTTCGCCGCCGCCACCGCCGGTGGTCGTGGTTCCGTTGCCGTCCTGATTACCGCCGGTACAGCCGGCGAGCGCCGCCGAGGCCGCCGCACCGCCCGCGAACTTCAAGTACGAACGTCGACTGACCTTTGCGTCAGACATACCCGCAACATGGTCCTCTTAGACTTAAATATCTATGCCAATCCACAGCATGCATCAACATAAATTATATTAAACTCAAATTTAGTTAATAATATAAATCCTGCTACCATATCAGTATTGGCAAGTAAAATTGTATATGTGAAGTAGCGGGAGCGAAAGCGGTCCGGTGCATTCGACTAGGAGCGACGACGACAACGGACTTGAACCGGACTTCCGGACTGTCGGCTCCGGGAGATTCGCCGGACAGTGCAGCCTTCATCTTTAAGTCCGAACAGGTGTTAGCGAGCGTATGGCCGTTCACGGCCGCCGTCCCCGGTTGCGGGACCTGTTCGACGAGTCGCCCACGCCGCACATCGCCCATCCACCGCACACCCACCATCGTGACTTCTACGTCGCCACCGACGGTTCGTTCAGTCACGACTCCGGCGAGGGAGGGCTCGGCGTCATCATCGAAACGCGCGACGGCGAGCGTGTCACCCGACTGTCGCTCCCCGACGAGATGCCCGACAACAACGTCGCCGAATATCGGGCGCTCCACCTCGGCCTCGACGTACTCGCCGCCCGTGCGCCCGTCGACGCCCGCGTCGGCGTGCTCGTCGACCACGACGAACTCGCGGCGAACGTCAACAAGGCCGTACTCGCGGGCCGTCGAACCGACTGGCGCCCGCCGCGACCGTTCTCCGTGGCCGCCGCCAGTCGGAACCACTGGCGCGGTATCCGCGCCCGCGTCGCCGGGTTCGGCGAACTCCGCGCCGCCCGGGTCCGCAGCGAGCAGAATCCCGCACACCCGCTCGCCAACGCGCCCGAGGAGTACGCCCACGTGAACCGCGAACCCACACAGTGCCTGCTCCCGGATACGGCCGAGTCCGACGAGACCCAGATTCCGCCGCCGTCGCGGTCCGACCGCCACGTCAGCGGCTAGCGACGGGGTCAGTCCACCAGCCCTTGCTCGCGCAGGTGCTTTTCCAGTTCGGTCTCGGAGTCGAACTCCTTCCCGCAGGCCTCACAGCGGTAGTGGTCCTTCGACACGTTCCCGACCGACGACGGAGACGCTTGTAAATCGGAGGGCCGACGCTCCACCCCGGCCGCTCGACAGCTCCGAGTGTCGGAATTCGTACCGCCTTCGTGTTTTTTCACCGACGAATGGCCGGTACTTTTCTCCGGGTCCGCGTCCCACGACCGGATGTACGTATGGACTCCGAACCGAAAGTAGACCGCCGAACGGTCCTCGAGATGACGAGCGTCGCCCTTCCCACCGCACTGCTCGCCGGTTGCACCAGCGACAACGGAGGCGGGTCCGGCGGCGAGACGACCACGACGGAGTCGACCGCGACGGAATCGACCACGACCAGGTCGACGACGAAGAGCGAGAGCCAGACTGTACGACTGGGTGCGAAAACCGGCGGCTGGGTCGGCAAGGCGCCGAAAGCTATCGCGGGCAAGCAGAACCCGACGCTGACGCTGACTCCCGGCCAGCAGTACACCGTCGAGTGGACCAACCTCGACGGAAAGGAGCACGAACTGCTCGTCGTCGACGGGAGCGGCAAAACGCTGGAGAAGAGCGACGACGCCGAAGAGCAGGGCAAGACGGTGTCGCTGACGTTCACCGCGTCGAAGGAGATGAACCAGTACTACTGCGAGTACCACCCGCAGGCGATGCGCGGCGACGTCGAGACGGGAAGCGGCGATGGTGGAACGACCACGACGACCGGCGAGTGAATCGCGGCGAGTCGATAGCCGAGCGCGGTCGAACGCGCCCGCGAGGGCACGCCGACCGCGGCCCGTACCGACGTGCCCGCGCGAAATCGTTATTAGCGTTGCTTTCTACTAGGTAGTATGCGAATCGAAGCGGAGCAGGTCGTCGCCCTCGCTGTCTGGCTCGTCGTCGCGGCGTTTCTCGCGGTCCTATTCTACATGGGGCCGGTCGGCTGGGTCGTCGGCGTCCTCGTCTTCCTCGGCGCGTTGAAGTTCACGGACCTGAGCGACGTGTTCGACGGAGAGCCGCAACGGGAGAAGGTGAACTGTCCGGCGTGCGGCGCTCGCAATCGCGTCGACGACCCGACCTGCGAGTACTGCGGTCACCGGTTGGCCGCCTCCGGGGAGTAGCTCCGGCCACCGCCGGGACGCCCCGACTCCGCAGAAGTTCGCGCCGGAGACCCGGCCGCCTACTCGTTCTGCTGGGCGTCGACGACCGCGACGCCGGCGAGGTTCACGATGTCTTTGACCTCGTCGCCGCGCTGGAGGACGTGGACGGGCTTGTCCATGCCGACCAGCATCGGGCCGATGGCCTCCGCGCCGCCGAGGCGCTGGAGGAGCTTGTAGCCGATATTGCCGGCCTCGAGGTTCGGGAATACGAGCACGTTCGCCGGGTCTTCGAGGTCCGAGAACTCGTAGGTGCCGTTCAGGATGTCGGAGACGACGGCGGTGTCGGCCTGCATCTCGCCGTCGACCGGGAAGTCCACGGAGGGGTCCTCGCGCAGGGTCTCGGCGGCGCGGCGGGGTTTCCGCGTTCCCTCGTTGTCGACGCTGCCGAAGTTCGAGTACGACAGCATCGCGGCGCGCGGTTCGACGTTGAACCGGCGCGCGAGTTCGGCGGTGTGGCGGGTGATCTCCGCGAGGACCTCCTCGTCGGGGTCCTGGTTGACCGTCGCGTCGGCGCAGAAGACGACGCGGTTCTTGAACGTGAGGAGGTAGACGCCCGCCGCGTAGTCGGCGTCCGGCGCGGTGCCGATGACCTGGAGTGGCGGCCTGAGCGCGGAGGGGTAGTGGTGGGTGAGGCCGGTCAGCATCGCGTCGGCGTCGCCCTGTTCGACCATCACGCTGCCGAAGTAGTTGCTGTCCTTCCGGACGAGTTCGCCGGCTTCGCTACGGGTGATTCCCTTGCGCCGGCGGAGTTCGTACAGGCGGTCGGCGTACGCCTCGTAGTCGCCGGTCGACGGGTCCGCGACCGTGGGGTCGAAGTCCAGTCCGAGGTCGTCGGCGGTCGCCGCTATCTCCGCCTGGTCGCCGATGAGCACCGGTTCGGCGATGCCCTGGTCGCGGATCTGGTAGGCGGCGCGAATCATCTTCTCGTCCGTGCCCTCGGCGAGCGCGACGCGCTTCGGGTCGCTTTTGGCCTTGTTCAGCACGACGCGCATCATCTCACGGGACTTGCCGAGGCGGGCTTCGAGCGTCTCGACGTACTCGTCGGTGTCGAGTTCGCTCCGGGCGACGCCGGACTCCATCGCGGCCTCGGCGACGGCGGGCGCGATCTCGAAGAGGACGCGGGGGTCGAGCGGTTTCGGGATGATGTAATCGGGGCCGAACTGGAGCGGCTGGTCGCCGTACGCCTTGACGACGGCGTCGGGCACGTCCTTCTTGGCGAGGTCGGCGAGCGCCTCCGCGGCGGCGACCTTCATGTCCTCGTTGATGTCGCTCGCGCGCACGTCGAGCGCGCCGCGGAAGATGAAGGGGAACCCGAGGACGTTGTTCACCATGTTCGGATAGTCCGAGCGCCCGGTCGCCATGATGACGGTGTCCTCGCGGGCGGCCTTCGCCTCCTCGTAGCCGATTTCGGGGTCGGGGTTCGCCATGGCGAAGATGACCGGGTCGGCGGCCATCGAGCGGACCATCTCCTCGCTGACGATGCCGCCGACCGAGAGGCCGACGAACACGTCGGCGCCCGCCATGGCGTCGGCCAGGTCGCCCTCCGGCACGTCGCGGGCGAACTCGGTCTTGTACTCGTTGACGTCGCCGCGTGCGGCCCGGTTCTCGGTGATGATGCCGGAGGAGTCACACATCGTGATGTTCTCCTTGCGCGCGCCCAGGCTGACGTAGAAGCGCGCGGTGGCGATGGCCGACGCGCCGGCACCGGAGAAGACGATTTCGAGGTTTTCGAGGTCCTTGCCGTTTATCTCGGTGGCGTTCAACAGGGCGGCCCCGCTGATGATGGCGGTCCCGTGCTGGTCGTCGTGGAAGACGGGGATGTCTATCTCCTCCCGGAGCCGTTCCTCTATCTCGAAACACTCCGGGGCCTTGATGTCCTCCAGGTTGATGCCGCCGAACGTCGGTTCCATCGCGCTGACGGTCCGGACGATGTCCTTGGGGTCGGCCTGTTCCAGTTCGAGGTCGAACACGTCGATGTCGGCGAACCGCTTGAACAGCACTCCCTTGCCCTCCATCACGGGTTTGGACGCCTGGGCGCCGATGTCGCCGAGGCCGAGCACGGCGCTGCCGTTCGAGACGACGCCGACGAGGTTCCCCTTCGCGGTGTAGGAGTACGCCGCTTCGGCGTCGGCGTCGATCTCGTTGCAGGGTGCGGCGACCCCGGGGGAGTACGCCAGGCTCAGGTCGCGCTGTGTGTTGGTCGGTTTCGTCGTCGAAATCTCGATCTTCCCCGGCGGTTCACGCCGGTGGTAATCGAGAGAGTCCTCGTCGAGTCCCATGCGCGGTACGTCCGTCCCCTCGTGTAAAAAGGTATCCGAACGCGTCGAATCTACCTTCGACAGGCGTCGAACGAGAGGTGCTACGGTTCGAGCACGGCGGGGCGTTCCAACGCCGCCTCGTAGTCGTAGGCCATCACGGGCTGTGTCGGCCACTCGCCGGTCCCGGTCAGCACCTCCATGCCGTCCTCGTCGACGAGGACGGTGTCCTCGCTCTTCGCGCCCTGGACCGTCGGATTCCAGGCGAACGCCATCGGGAGGCGTATCTCGGCGTCCGTCGTCGGCGTGGCTATCCACTCGCGGCCGGCGTAGCCCGCCGCACCGCCCTGGTGGTGGCGCTGCCACTCGTCGGGGTGGCCGAGATGCTCGTAGGCCGCCCGGATGGCGTCGAACACGTCCGACGCGCGACCGTCCAGTTCCGCGACGCGCCGGGTGGCGGCGAGCGCGGTCACCTCGACCGTGGCGGCGACCTGGTGGCGCTGGGGCAGCCACTCCGGCTGGTCAAACGCGACGGTCCGAGTGAGGCTGGCGTAGAGGCCGTCGCGTTCGGCGGTGACGGAGACGAGCGCGTAGTCGCCGAGTTCGGCGTCGGTCGGCGTGTAGTGGCGGTACTTCTGGGCGCGCTCGCTACCGCCGACCAGCGCCACGGGCGACTCGATGCCGCGGGCGTCGAGCGCACCCCGGACCGCGGACGCCACCTCGCGCTCGGTGTCGGTCGATTCGAGTTCGGCGCAGATGGCCTCGACCGCGCGGGCCGTCGTCTCGCCGAGTTCGCGGTAGCGGTCGGCGTCCTCGTCCGTGAGCGGTTGGCGCAGCGGCGACGCGTCGACGGATTCGAAGCCCGGCACGTCGAAGTCCGCCGCCGCGGGCGTCGCGGCGCGCTCCGCCACCGCCTCCGCGAGCGACGACTCGTACCACGGAAACTCCGCGACGGGCACGTCGTCGTCCAGTTCCTCGTCCCGAAGCCGCTGGGCCTCGATGTCGTTCGTGACGACGCGGAGACCGTCGCCGTCGTAGCCCACTGCCGCGACGCCGACGTCACCGGCGCGGTCGACGACGTTGTCCCCGCCGGTGAGCCAGGCGAAGGAGTTCGGCCGGGCGAACCAGACGGATTCGAGGTCGCGCTCCGCGAGAAACTCGTCCAGGCGGTCCTGTTTCGTCATGGTAGCCGAGTCGGTAGCGCGGGTCTTGAAGGGGGGTGTTCCGGGGGCGCGAGAGCGAGTTCCTCTCGGAGTTCCAGTCAAAATGCTTATGGTTGCGAGGATGCTACACTAACAGTCCCGATGGTCGCCCGCGAGTACGACTTCTGGCTGCTCGACCTGGACGGTACGCTCATCGACACGAAGTGGTCGTACACCCGCGAGGTGTTCGACCGCGTGAGCGACCGCCTCGGTCGGGAGTTCACCGACCGCGAGGCGGAAATCATCTGGCACGGACTCGGCGGGTCGCGGGACGCTCAGTTGCGCGAGTGGGGTATCGACCCGCCGACGTTCTGGGAGGCGTTCCACGACATCGAGGACCCGCAGTTACGGGCGGAGGAGACCTTCCTCTACGACGACGCCGCGTTCGTCGCGGACCTCGACTGTCCGGTCGGCCTCGTGACGCACTGCCAGCCGTTCCTCGCCCACCCCGTCATCGACGAACTCGGCATCCGCGACTGGTTCGACGCCGTCGTCTGCTGCGACGAGGAACTGGGCTGGAAGCCCGACCCGTCCCCGGTCGAGTACACGATGAACGAGATCGGCGCTCACGCGGGACAGCGCGGCGTCCTCGCCGGCGACGGCTCCAGCGACGTCGGCGCGGCGTGGAACGCGGGCCTCGACGCCGTCCACGTCGAGCGCCACGGACCCGACAATCGTCGACACTGCGTGCTCGGCGACTACCGCGTCGAGACGTTCGATGATTTACTGTCGAACGCCGGTCAGTCCGTCGAGTACACCGACTAGCGCCGAATCGAGGGCCTCCCGGAGCGCTCGAACCCCCGCCTTCTCCAGCCGCGCGTCGTTCCCCAGCACCCGGACCTCCTCCTCGCCGAGCGAGACGAACCCCAGCCCCAGCTTCTCGGCGGTCGCCCGCAGGCCGAGACCGGCGTCCGCCTCGCCCGCCGCGACCTTCCGCGCCGGGCTCTCGTGGGCCTTCGCCGCGAGTTCGAACCCGGCGATGGACTCGACGAGGTCGTGGCGCGAGACGTCGCGGTCGTCGGCCAGGTCCGCGAGGGCGTTACCGAGCGTCGTCCGCAGGCCCGAGTCGGTCCCGCGGTTGACGAACCGAAGGTCCCGGTCGACCAGGTCGGCGAGTCCGTCGACGCCCTCGGGGTTCCCCGACGGGACGACCAGCCCCCACTCCCGGCGGTACGAGGCGAGTTCCGTCGCGTCGACGTCCTCCGTCCGCTCGCCGGTGACCACCGCGAAGTCCGGCACGCCGTCGCGGAGCCGACGCAGCCCCTGCCGACTCCCGACCGCGAGGTAGCGCGGTCGGTCGAGTCGGTCGAGCAGCCGCGAGAGCGCGGGGTCGTCCTCGCCGACGCCGAAGACGGTCGGCGGGCGCACGTCCGGCGAGAACAGTTGCACGTCGACCGACTCCCCCTCGGCCAGGTAGGCGGTGTCGGCCGGCACCTCGACCACGCCGTCGGCTTCCACGAGGCTCGTCGTCGCGCCGCTGCCCTTGTCCACGGGGTAGGCGAGCGTCGTCCCCGTCGCATCCTCCACGAGACCGGTCGGCATCAGCCGGGTGCGGCCCTCGCCGTAGCGCTCCTCGACGGCCATCTCGGCGGCGACGGTCGCGGTCCGCGGCTCCGGCAGCCCCGCCGCCTCGCGGACCGCCGGCGCGACGAACGTCCGGAAGATGGTGAGCGCCGAGACCGGGTAGCCCGGCAGCCCGACGTACGCCGACTCGTTCAGGCGGCCGACGAGCATCGGCTTGCCGGGCTTGACCGCGACGCCGTGCAGCAGGAGTTCGCCGCCCTCCTCGACGACGCGGTAGATGACGTCCACCGCGCTCGCGCTGGTCGACCCCGACGAGAGCACGAGGTCGCACTCCCCGGCCGCCTCCAGCAGGATGCGCTCCATCTCCTCGTAGTCGTCGCCGGCGTGGGGGTAGAGTTCGGGGACGCCGCCGGCCTCCTCGACCGCCGCCGCGACGGTGTAGCTGTTCACGTCGTATATCTCGCCCGCGGCGCTGTCGAGGTCGCCGCCCGGCCGGACGAGTTCGTCGCCCGTCGAGATGATGCCGACCCGCGGGCGGCCCCGGACCGGTACCTCGTCGACGCCGAGCGCGGACAGCAGGCCGATTTCGCGGGCCGTGAGCCGCGTTCCGGGGCCGAGCGCGCGCTCGCCGGCCGCGACGTCCGCCCCGGCGAGCATCACGTTGTCCCCCGGCGCGAGCGCGGTCCGCACCGCGACGCCCGGGCCGTCGTCGGCCACCTCGTCGGTCCGCTCGACCATCACCACCGCGTCCGCGCCGTCCGGCATCACCGCGCCGGTCGATATCTCGACCGCCTCGCCCTCGCCGACCGCGGCGTCCGGCTTCTCGCCCGCGTGAACCGCCCCGACGAGGTCGAGGACGACGGGGTCGGCCTCGTCGGCACCGAAGGTGTCCCGCGCCCGGACGGCGTACCCGTCCATGCTCGCGCGGTCGAACCCCGGTACGTCGAGGGCGGCGTCCAGCCGCTCCGCGAGGACCCGGCCCTGGGCGTCGTCGAGGGGAACCGTCTCGGGGTCGGGGTCGAGGTCGAGCGAGGCGATGGCCTCGTGCGCTCGCTCGGGCGGTGCGAGGTCGCGGAACTCCTTGCGGTCACTCACTGACGCCACCCCCCAGCGTCGGGTGCCGGTCCTCCGGCATCGTGCAGTCGTCTGTCGACCCACTCTGTCGACCGCTTGCGGTCGGCCGGCCGGCCGAAACGACGCGAACGCTCACGTCCGAAACTCATGGCAGGGCCTCCCAGTCCTGGACCGCGACGACCTCGTCCGCCGGAATCCCCTCGCTCGCCTCGGGGACGACGACCCAGCCGTCGGCCAGCGCGACGCTGGAGAGGATTCCCGAACCGCTGGCCCGCGTCGGCGTGGCGACGCGCTCGCCGTCCTCGTCCGTCAGGGACACCCGCGCGAACGTCCGGACGCCGGGTTCGCTCCGTATCTTCCGGTCGAGTCGGGCGTCCGTCGTCGGCGGGTCGGGGACGGGCAGGTTCCCGGCCCACTTCGTCGCGGGGCGCAGGAACTGCACGGCGTTGACGATGCTGGCGACGGGGTAGCCGGGGAGCATCACGACCGGCGTCTCCTCGACGACGCCGAGCGCGACGGGGTGGCCGGGCTTCAGCGCGACGCCGTGGACGACCACCTCGCCCAGTTCCGAGACGACCTCGGGGAGCAGGTCGCGCTCGCCGACCGACGACCCGCCGGTCGTGACGACCACGTCGTGGTCGCTGTCGCGCTCGACGGCCTCGCGCAGGGCGTCCGGGTCGTCGGTCACCACGTCGCGGTAGGTCGCCGCACCGCCCCAGCGCTCGACGTACCGCGAGACGGTGAGCCCGTTCGTCTCGACCACCTCGCCCGGAGCGGGGTCCTCGGCGACCAGCTCCTCGCCGGTCGGAATCACGGCCACCGACGGCGGTTCGTACGCCTCGACCTCGCGCACGCCGACGGACTTCAGGAGGCCGAGGTCGGAGGGGCGCAGGCGGTGGCCCGCGTCGTAGAGGCGCTGGCCCGATTCAACGTCCTCGCCGACCGGCGCGACGTTCTCGCCCGCCCCGACGGCGTCGAAGACCTCCAGGTCGCCGCCTCGCTCGTCCGCGTGCTCTATCATCACCACGGCGTCCGCGCCCTCGGGGAGTTCGCTGCCGGTGTGGACCTGGACCGCCGCGCCCGGTTCCACCGACGCTGCCTCGCCTGCGCTGCGCAGAATCTCGGGCGAGCGGTCGCTCGCGCCGAAGGTGTCCTCGGCGCGCACGGCGAACCCGTCCATCGCCGCCCGCGGGTAGTGTGGAACGTTCCGCTCGGCGACGACCGCCTCGGCGAGCACCCGCCCGTCCGCCGCGTCCAGCGGGACTCGCTCGGTGCGGTCGTGGCCGGCGACTGTCTCGCGGAGGCGCTCGCGGGCCGTCCGAACGCGGGTCGTCTCCTTGAACCCGGACTCCTTGCGGTCCGGTTGCTCGTCGGTCATACGCCACCCTTCGGGTCGCCGAACAAAAAGTGAGTGGGACCTACCCCTCGTACGGCGTCCCGTCCGGCCGCTTCGCGCCCTCCGAATCGTGGACGACCACCTCGCCCGCGCCGGGGTTCGCCGGTTCGTACTCGTCCCGGACCGCGATGGCCTCCTCTATCTCCCGGACAGCGCGCTCTTTCAGCGCGCCCGCCAGTTCCTCGGCGTCGTCCCGCGAGATGTCCCGGCCCAGCCCCTCGCACTCGTGGGCGCGGACCAGCCCCTCCTCGTCGACCGCCTCGCCCATCGGCTGGCTGGTGCCGCCGAGCGCGACGCTGAACGGGTAGGTCCGACAGACCAGCGGGCGGTCGGCGTGGACCGTGCAGGCGCCGGTGCCGTCGTCGTCCTCCGCGTAGAACCGGCAGTCGCCGCAGCCGTCCGTCCCGAGCGCCCACTCGAACGTCTCGCCGGCCGGGTCGCCATCCGCGTCCTCCAGGCCGTACGGCATCGGCCGGGCGACGTCGCGCCACGTCTCCCCCGTGGCGTCCTGGAGCGCCCGGACCTCGTCGGGGAACACCGTCGCGGTGTGGGGGTCGTCCTTCTCCGACTTGCAGCAGGCGCCGCAACGCGTACACTCGAACCCGATGGCCTCGATGGCGTCCGCGAGGTCGTCGGGGTCGAGCGCCCGGGCCTGCTCGAGTTCGGCTTCGAGGCTCTGCATGCCTCGCTCTGGGGGCCTCGCGCGGTTAAAGGACGCGTTCGAATCGAGCGGCGGGTCCACTGGTCTTTTTGGTCCCGTCATTCCTCGGTTCGACCGGACGACATCCGTGACGACGCTGGCCGATCTCTTCGTCGACATCGCCGGACAGAACCCGCTCTGGCAGGCGCTCCTGGCCGGCGTCGTCATCGCGGCGTTCAACACGCTGGGGGCGGCGCTCGTGCTGGTGTGGCGCGACCCCTCCGAGCGCTCGCTCGACGCCGCGCTGGGGTTCGCCGCCGGCGTGATGCTGTCGGCGAGTTTCACGAGCCTCATCCTCCCCGGCATCGAACATCCCCAGGGCGGCGTCGTCCCCGTGATACTCGGCATCGCGCTCGGCGTCGCCGTCCTCGACCGGGCCGACCAGTGGGTCCCCCACGTCCACGTCGTCATCACGGGTCGGACGCGACCGAATGGGGCGGCCGACCCTGACCGGGTGGCGTCGGTCCTGCTCTTCATCGTCGCCATCACGCTCCACAACATGCCGGAGGGACTGGCGGTCGGCGTCGGCTTCGGTTCCGCGAACGGCGACCCGGCGTCGCTCGGCAACGCACTCGCGCTGATGCTCGCCATCGGTATCCAGAACGTTCCGGAGGGACTGGCCGTCTCGGTCGCCGCCCGCAACGCCGGGTTCGGGTCGCTGTTCTACGCCGCCGTCGCCGGCTTCCGGGCGGGCGTCGTCGAGATACCGCTGGCCGTCTTCGGTGCGGTCGCGGTACAGGCCGCGAATCCGATACTACCCTACGCGATGGGCTTCGCGGCGGGCGGGATGCTGTTCGTCATCAGCGACGAGATAGTGCCGGAGACCCACGCCCGGGGGAACGAGCGCGCGGCCACCCTCGGCCTGATGGTCGGCGTCGTCGTGATGCTGTATCTCGACGTGACGCTCGGCTGACCGTTTCGTCGCGCGTCGAACCCCGATATCGACACGTTTTTGCGGGCAACTCGCACAGACGGAGACATGACCGACGCACGTCGCCGCCTCGCCGAGCGCATCGCGGGAGAGGTGACGCTGAGCGACGACCCCGGGGCGACGCTCCGGAAGTGGCGCACGGACTTCGACGTCTCCCAGACCGACCTCTCCGACCAGCTGGAGGTGTCGTCGTCGGTCGTCAGCGACTACGAGAGCGGTCGGCGCGACAACCCCGGCATCGGCGTCGTCAGCCGCGTCGTCGCGGCCCTGCTGGACATCGACGAGCGCCGGGGCGGCGACCGAATTCGACAGTACGCCCGCGTCATCTCCGCGGGCTTCGACAGCGACATCGTCAACGACCTCCAGGAGTATCCGACCGCCATCGACTTAGAGCGGTTCTACGACGCCATCGACGCCGAGGAGCTCGCGGACGGCGGCCAGACGCAGGTGTCGGGCCACACGGTCATCGACAGCATTCAGGCCATCACCCGCCTCTCCAGCGAGGAGTTCTACAGCCTCTACGGCCAGAGCACGAGTCGCGCGCTGGTGTTCACGAACGTCACGCGCGGCGAGTCCCCGCTGGTCGCGATGCGCGTCGTCACGCCGACGCCGAACGCCGTCGTCCTCCACGGCCTCGACCGCGAGGACCTGTGGGAACACGCCCCGAAGCTCGCGCGCCTGGACGGCTTCTCGCTGGCGATAACGGACTGCGACAAGGACGCGATGCTCGGGCGACTCCGGGACATCGCCTGACAGGACGGGCGTCGCGGCGTTCCGACCGTCACGGACGAACCGGTCGCTTCGCCGGGTGAACTACCCTGCCCTACCGCGCTCGGGGCTACCCGCCCCTCGCTTGGTGAGGACAGGGCTTCCTGTTTCTGTCACGGAGGAACTGCTTGCGAACTGTGCGGGCGCTGTCTCCCCTCCCTACCGCTCGCTTCGCTCGCGCTTGAGGAAGGGGGCTTAGCGCCCTCAATTACAGCTAAAATATATTTTAGCTAATACTTTTCCGTCGCTGGCCCCTCCGTACGTCCATGCACGACACGGACGACTCGGTGACCAAGACCGGAACGACCACCGTCGCGCTGGCGGCCGGCGACGCCGTCGTCGCGGCGGCCGACCAGCGCGCGAGCGTCGGCAGCGGACGCTTCGTCTCGAACAAGGACGTGAAGAAGATAGCGCAGGTCCACCCGACCGCGGCGCTGACCATCGCGGGGTCGGTCGGCGACCTCCAGGCGTTCGTCCGGACGCTGCGGTCGGAGGCGAGCCTCTACGGCAGTCGGCGCGGCGACCCGCCGACGATGGATGCCCTGGCGACCCTCGCCGGCAACCGCCTCCGGGAGGGGCCGTACCGGGCCGCACAGCCCATCCTCGCCGGGGTGGACGCCGCGGGACCGCACGTCTACGACCTCGACGCGGGTGGCGGCGTGCTCGAAGCCGACTACGTCGCCCGCGGTAGCGGGATGCAACTGGCCTACGGCGTGCTCGAACGCGAGTGCGAGACGCAGGCCGAGACGGGGCTCTCGCGCGAGGCCGCCCGCGGCGCCGCCGCGCGAGCGGTCGACGCCGCCACCGAGCGCGACACCGCCAGCGGCAACGGCCTCACGCTCGCCGAGATAACGGAGGATGGCGTCGAGATGGAAGTGTACGACGACCCGGCGGAGCTAACGGAGGTGGCGGCATGAACGGGAACCGCGACCAGCAGGCCTACGACCGTGGGACGAACATCTTCTCGCCCGACGGTCGCCTCTACCAGGTCGAGTACGCCCGCGAGGCGGTCCGGCGCGGCAGCGCGAGCGTCGGCGTCCGGGCCGAGGACGGCGTTGTGCTCGCGGCGAGTCGTCGACTGCGTTCGCCCCTCCTCGAAGCCGAGAGCGTCGAGAAGCTCCACGAGGTCGACGACCACGTCGGCCTCGCCAGCGCGGGGCACGTCGCCGACGCCAGGCGACTCGTCGACTTCGGGCGGCGGCGCGCGCAGGGCGACCGCCTGCGGTACGGCGAGGCGATGGGCGTCGAACCGTTCACCAAGGCGCTGACCGACCACGTCCAGGAGTACACCCAGCAGGGCGGCGCGCGTCCGTTCGGCGCGGCGCTGCTGGTGGGCGGGATGGACGACGAACCCCGTCTCTTCGAGACTGACCCCTCCGGGACGCCCCGCGAGTGGCGGGCGACCGCCATCGGCGCGAACGACGGGGACGTCCGGGAGTTCCTCGAAGCGAACTACGACGACGGCCTCTCGGTCGAGCAGGGCGTGGACCTGGCGCTGGAGGCGCTCGCGGAATCGCGTCAGGACCAGGAAGGGGTCGCGCCCGAGACGGTCAGCGTCGCGACTGTCGCACCCGAGTACGGCGAACTCGACGACGACGAGCGCCGGTCGCGGCTCGACGCGCTGGGTCTGCTCGACGCGTCCGCCTCGTAGGGGGTCAGGACGCCGCCGTCGTCGACTCGCGTGTCTCCACGACCGTCAGGTCCTCGGCGACGAACAGCGCCAGCACGTCGCCGTCGAGTTCCGTCGAGACGCGGACGCACCACGGCTCCTCGGAGACGACCTGCTCGCGCCACTCCTCGCCGACGTTCCACAGCGGGCGGTCGCGCACGTCGACGCCGTGGCAGTGGTAGAACGCGACGACGGCGGGGTGTTCGAGCACGGCCAGCGTGACGGGCGAGCGCAGTCGACAGCCACAGCGCTCGCAGTCGAACGCCACCTGCGGTCGCTCGTCCGGCAGTTCCTCACCGTCGCGGTACTCGACGCGCGCCTCCGCCGGCGCGCTACACTCCGGGCAGACGCCGTCGGCGAGCAGCGTGAGGCGGTGGCGGTGGTGGCGGTCGAACGCCGAGAGCAGGTTCTCGCGGGCGTGACCGCGGTGGCCCCCGGGCGGGAACGGCAGCGAGAGCGTCGGACGCTCGCAGGCCCGGCAGGCGATGGCGACGTAGTTGTCCGTTCCCGTCGCTTCGAGGGCGCGTGCGCCGCAGAACGGACAGGGGTCCTCGACCGGGATGGGATCGACGTCGACGCTGTCGGTGTACGTGCCGGCCCGGATGGCCCGCGTCACCTCGCGGCCGGCGTAGGTGAGGACGTACTCCTCGTCGTCGGTCTTCCGGCAGAAGCGACCGGTCAACTGTCGCAGGTGGTAGGCGAACCCGGCCGTCTTCTCGGCGGAGGTCGCCTCGAACAACTCGGAGAAGGTGAGCGGGCCATCCGCGTCCGCCAACGCGCGTAGCGCGGCCATCCTGACCTCGTTGCCGAGGACCGAGAACGCGTCGCTGGGGGTGGCGGTCTCCTCGGCGTCCGAATCGCCCGCCGCGGCGTCAGGGCGCTGTTCGGTCGTCGGCGTCTCGGGTTCCGTCTCGGTCATTACGGTTCGGTCGTTCCGGGGAGAAGGGTGGCTCCCGGATAAAGGGTTCGCCCCCGGCGATTCCGCCGTGGGCGTCCGTGCGCGGCACTTATCTGGACGGGGGCGAACGTGTCCGTATGGAGACCAGCCAGTCGTCGCACGGAACGGACCGGGAGACGGCCCCCACCGGTATCAAGGTCATCTGCGTTCTCGTGGGATTGAGCGGGCTGTACGGCCTCCTCGCCGGTCTCGGCCTGGCGGCGATGGGCGGGGCCGGTCTCGTCGTCGGTGCGGTCGGCGTCGTCCTCTCGGTCGTCCAGTTGCTGGTGGTCTACGGCCTCTGGACGCTCCGGTCGTGGGGGTGGACGGTGACGATGGTCGTCTTCTCGCTGGACGTCCTGCTCGACGTGGTCCGTCTCGTCGTCGGGAGCGTGAGCGCCGTCCTCGGCATCCTCGTCGGCGGAATCGTCCTCTGGTACGTCTACGGCGAGCGCGACCTCTATCGGTGACCGCGCTCTCTTCTCGTCCCGCCGCGAAGACGGACGCCGGCCCGGGACGTCTCCGCGAACGCGGCGCTACCCGTCGAGTTCGTCGACGAGTTCGTCGGCGAGTCCGGTGTATCCCGCGGGGGTGAGCGCCCGGAGTTCCTCCCGGGTGTCTGCGTCCACGTCGAGGTCGTCGAAGAGGTCGCGGAAGTCGGCCAGGGTGACGCGCTCGCCGCGCGTGAGATCTTTCACGTGCTCGTAGGCGTCCTCGTGGCCCTCGCGACGGAGGATGGTCTGGACCGCCTCGCCGATTATCTCCGGCGTCGCCTCCAGTTCCTCCCGCATGACCTGCTCGTTGGGGACCACCTTCGAGAGGCCGTCCTGGGCCTTCAGGTAGCCGAGCAGGCAGTACGACAGGGCCGCGCCGACGTTGCGCTTGACCGTCGAGTCCGAGAGGTCGCGCTGGAGGCGCGAGGTGGTGACGTAGTCGGCGAGAAAGACGAGGTCGGAGTTGGCCTTCGAGCAGTTGCCCTCGCTGTTCTCGAAGTCGATGGGGTTGACCTTGTGCGGCATCGTCGACGACCCCGTCTCGCCCTCGGTCGCCTCCTGGCCGAGGTAGCGGTCGCTGACGTAGAGCCACATGTCCCGGTCCAGGTCGAGCAACACGTCGTTGACCCCCCGGAGCGCGTCGAACAGTTCCGCGAGGTCGTCGCAGGGGTTGACCTGCGTGGCGAGCGGTGCGTGCTCCAGTCCGAGGCCCTCGACGAACTCGCGGGAGAACGTCCGCCAGTCCACGTCGGGATAGGCGGCGACGTGGGCCGCGTAGGTGCCGCTCGCGCCCGCGAGCTTTCCGGACAGTCCGTCGACGGCGCGCTCGACCCGTCCCGTCGCACGGCCGATTCGCGCGGCGTAGACGGCCATCTCCTTGCCGAACGTGGTCGGGGTCGCCGGCTGACCGTGGGTGCGCGCGAGCATCGGCAGGTCGCGGTGTTCGCGGGCCATCGCGGCGAGTTCGTCCCGGACCGCGGCGAGTTCGGGCAGCAGGACCGACTCGACGGCGGGGCCGACGAGCAGTCGATGCGCGAGGTTGTTCACGTCCTCGCTGGTCAACCCGAAGTGAATCCACGGCGAGACGCGGTCCAGGTCGTCGGGCAGCGCGTGACGGAGGAAGTACTCGACGGCCTTCACGTCGTGGTTCGTCGCCTGGTAGCCCGCGTACCCCTCCGTCTCCAGCGCCTTGACGACCCGGGCGTCCTCCGCGTCGAACTCCTCGTGCAGGCTCCTGAGCGTCCGGCGCTCGTCGTCGTCGAGTTCCAGCGGCGTCGCGTCGAGGTCGGCGAGCGCGACGAGATACTCGGTTTCGACTCGCACGCGGGCACGCATGAGCGCCGCCTCGCTGGCGTACTCCCGCAGGGGCGCGGTCCGACCGGCGTACCGTCCGTCGAGCGGCGAGACGGCGAACAGCGGCCCGAACTCGTCTTCAGTCATGGCTGACAGTGCCCGAGGCGCGTGCAAAAGAATGTCGAATCCACGCCCGAACGGCGTTCGCGCCGTCCGCGCGCGCCGGCGGGCGGGCGGTCACACAGTTCCCACGAATCCACCGCCTCACCGTCTGTTCGGGGCGAGAGTGCGACTTTGTCCCCGTCAGCGAAGCTACCAAGTAGTTCGGAGTCGTATGCTACCATACGGCATGAACGTCTGGGGATGGATAGTGCTGTACGTCGCGCTCTTTTCGGTACTGCAGTTGCTCATCTACCGGTACCTACGGAGCGACGACGCACCCCTGCTGCACTCGACGCCGCCGGGTGCCGAACAGTCCGCGCCGGACGACATGCGGAACGAGCGTATGCTGGACGAACTCGCCGAAGACGACGCGACAGCCGACGCGGACGACGATGCCGAGGTTCGCCACTGCCCCCACTGCGGTACGGCGAACGGCGCGGAGTACACCTACTGCCGCGACTGCGTCGAACCGCTGGGCGTGTGGTGACGGGGACGGGGGGAACCGGGACGTGGCGGCGTCCGGACCGCCGGGAGCGACTGCACCGAATCGAGTGGCGAGCACTTTTGCCGTCCGGGAACCGACGACTCGACATGCCTCGCGCCGTCGCGCTGAACGTCGCCGCCAACACGAACGAACCCGGAGTTCGCGGTCCCGTCTACCCCGACGGGCGATTCGAGTACGTTCCCATCCCCGAGTCCGAGCCCACCGGCGAACCGGTGCCGACGTACGCCGACCTGGGCCTCGACGTCGACCTGCCGGACGGCGCGAGCGAGCGCCCCGTCCACCTCGACCCGGAGTTCGCCGAGTACCCCTGCTGTGAGCACTACACCTACGGCGACCCCTTCGGCGTGAAGGCACGACCCCTCCTCGACCTCGCCGCGGGCGACTACGTCTTCTTCTACGCGACGCTCACGACGAGCGGGGACGACGACCGGCGAGACTGGGTCGCCGACGACTGGGGGGCGTACCTCGTCGGGCAGTTCCGGCTGGCGCGCGACCCCCTCGACGGCGAGGCGTTCGAGGCGCTGTCCGCGGACGAGCGCCACCCCTTCCGGAACAACGCCCACGTCAAGCGCGAGGCGTTCGACGCCGCCGTGCTCCTGCTGGGGGACGACGACGGGTCGGCGCTGTACGAGACGGCGGTCCCGCTCAGTCGCCCCGACCGGGGGACGGCGGCGAACCGCGTGGTGACCGACCTTTCGAGCGACTCCGGGAAGGGACCGTGGTGGCGGCGACCGATGACGTTCGGAGAGTGCGAAACTGCGGAGCTACTGGCGATACGCGACGACGCGGCGTTCGAGCGCTGCTTCGACGACTGAGAGCAGTCCACGCCGACGTCCCCTCCCCTGCCGAGTCGCGGGTCTCGCGGTCACGCGGTGGCCCGAAGGTCGGTCGACCCGGCGCTCAGTCGCCCTCGAAGACGAGTTCGAACAGTTTGCGCTCGCCGCTCCGGACGTGACGGTTCACCGTCGGCTGTGACACGCCGAGGATGTCGGCGACGTCGCTGCCGGAACTCTCGCGGGGCCACTCGAAGAAGCCGGCGAAGTACGCGGTCCGGAGCACCTCGGTCTCGCGCTGGGTGAGCCGCTTCTCGTAGACCGCCTTGAACTCCTCTTCCGTCTGAATCGGGCGATCGAGTTCGCGGCGCGCGAGGAGTTCGGCTCCCTCGTACGTGTCGAGAAACATCTCCAGGAACGCCTTCACGTCGCCGTTCTGCGGGAGTTCGACCGTCAGCTCGCCGCCCTCGGGCGTCGCGATCAGTTCCGTCGGGTGTGCGCCGTACTCCATCACCGACGTCAGGAAGCTCGACTCGCTGATGATCGCCTCGAAGAAGAGATCGCCGTCGCGGTCGGCGATGAGGTTCAGGTCGCGGATGACCGACGTGTCGCGGGCGAACCGCTCGGTCTCCTCGAACGACGCGCCGGAGACGGTGAAGAACGCGCGAAGCGACCCGTCGGCCTGCTCGACGAGCGCCTCGAACTCGAACCGACTGCCGGTCTGCCGGGCGAACTGGAGCGCCGTCACGTTCATGTCGGTGATGCTAAACCGTAGCTCAACAGCGGAGTCGCTGACGAGCGCTTTCTTGCGCTCGACCGCGTTGACGGCGTATCCTATCATCTCGCCGAGTTCCCGCAGCACGGCGACCTCAACGTCGTCGAAGACGTCCGACTGGCCGGCGTAGAGATTCAACACGCCGTAGAGCGTGTTCTTGTACACTAACGGGACGGAGATGCTCGCGCGGTAGCCGCGCCGGAGCGCCTCGGTCCGCCACGGCTCGAACGGCGGGTCGGCGTCGAGGTTGTTCTGGACCTGGGGTTCGTGCGTGCGCGCCGCGCGCCCGGCCGGTCCTGCCCGGTCGGGCGCTCGTCGGACGTGACGGTTATCTCGTCCAGGTAGCCGCGCTCGACGCCCGCCGACGCCTTCGGGACTATCTCCCCGCCGACGGTCGCCTGCTCGCCGATCCACGCGAACCGGTACGGTTCGGCGTTCGCGAGCTGGGTGCAGATCGTCTGTTCTATCTCCTCGCGGGTCGACGCCTGGGTCAGTGACTGGGTTATCTCCCGGATGACGCTGTTGATGCGGTTGACGCGCGCCAGCGTCTCGGCCTGCGTCTCCAGTTCGGCCGTGCGCTCGCGGAGCGTCCGTTCGCGCTCCACCCGGTCCAGGGCCGCCTCGACGTTCGCGACGAATATCTGTGCCAGCACCGTCTCTGCCTCGGTGAACGCGTCCCGCTCCGTCGCGCCGCTGACGAACACGCCGTCCGTTCCGATGGGGAGGACGATGGCGCTTCGAAGCGACGTCTCCTCCTCCGGGAGGTCCGCTTCGGCGAGCACGTCGTCCAGGATTCTCTCCTCTTGGGTGGCGTACACCTCCCACAGCACGTCGCGCTCCGACGCGAACAGCGAATCGTCGCCGACCAGCTGGGTGACGTCGGACGTCTCCGCGACCGGAGTGAGACGTCCAGTCGTCTCGTCGTACAGTTCGATGCGGGCGATGGGTAGATCGAGCACCTCGTTGGCGGCCTCGACCGCGAGGTCGCAGACCACCTGCGTCGTCTCCGCCGTCGCGAGGGCCTGCGCGAGTTCGTTGAGTCGCGTGAGTTGCTGCTCGCGGCGTTTACGCTCGGTGACGTCGCGGAGAACGCCGGTGAACAGGCGTTCGCCGTCGTCGACGTACTCGCTGAACGAAACGCTGAGCGACACCTCGTGCCCGTCCGCGTGCTGGCCGGGCAGTTCGACGCTGTCCCAGTCGAGGTGGCGCTCGTCTGTGTCGAGGTACCGCTGGAACCCCTGCCGGTGGCGCTCGGCCAGGTCGTCGCTCATCACCGTCGTCAGCGGCCGACCGACGATGTCCTCCGGAGCGTATCCCAGAACGTTCTCGATGGCTGGGTTGGCGAACTGGACGACGCTGTCGGTGTCGATGGTCAGGATGACGTCCGGGGTCGTCGCGGCCAGGGCGGCGAGGTGGTGGCTCGGCTCCCTGGACCCGGCGTCGTTCCAGGCGTTGTCGTCCACGGACCAGTCGATTCGGTCCGTGGCGGTCGCACCCTCCTCCGAGGGACGTTCGGACCGTTCGGGAGCACTTTCGATCCGGACCGACGGGAGGTTGGCGAGAAACCGGTCGAGAACGTCCACCGACTCGTCGTCGGCGTCGTGGACGTACTCGACGCCGGCCTCGTACGTCCGGGCGACGAGGTCGGAGTCGTACCGGGGCGTGTAGAGCACCGCCAGCACGTCCACGGGAGCGTCGGCGACCGACGAGAGAAACGAGAGACCGTCCGCGTCGGGCAGCTCCAGCCGACTGACGACGCAGTCGAACGACTCGTCCGCGAACCGCTCGCGCGCTCGTTCGGCCGAACACGCGATCTCCACGGAGAGAGGCGAACGCCGCCGTTCGAGCGACTCCGCGACGTCTGGATCGCTAGCGACGTACAGCACTCGCATCGATTCTTCACACATGGAATTTCATCCGACTGCTCACTTCACATTCACTCGTTCCTCCACGTAAAAAAGTGGCGCGGCCGTTCGATATCGAACCTGTCGAGTTCGTTTCACTCGACGGTAGCCGGAACGACGCGGACCGGACGACCGGTCGACGGTTTCGCGAAAAAAGCTGTGAGTACGGAGGTGCGTTCAGGCGTTCCCGTCGAAGCGTGAGTGAAACGGCGATGAACGAAACGACCGACGGAACGACCCGCACGACATCTGCCGGTGAGACCACCGGAACGACCGGTGGTTCGACGTCCGGGTGAGTCGCGCGAGCCAGTTCCTTTTCGCTCGATACGTCGCAGAGATAGCACTCCGGAACATTGTGTTTCGAGAAACTGCGCCGGCCGGGAATTGAACCCGGGCTATGAGCTTGGGAAGCTCATGTCCTACCACTAGACCACCGGCGCTCGTTCACGTTCGTTCGCACCGAGGCTCGCGAATCCGTCGGATTCGCTCACCGCCGGCGCGTGAGGTCGTGCCGGGCGGGCAGACGAACGGTATCGTCGGACCACGGCACGACTGTCGCGTCTGGACGTTCATTCCGACGTCACTTCAACGTAGCGTTTGACCGTTCGTCCAGAAATATCGCGGGCGGGGAAACTTTAGTCGTCGTCGCCCCTACTGTCGTCTATGGTCGACCTGACGCTGTCGGAGGCGGAATTGGAACGCCACAGGGAACACGTCACCGCGTTCGTCCGCGAGAAAGTCGAGGAGGCGGGAGTCGACGGAGCGGTCCTGGGGCTTTCGGGCGGCATCGATAGCACGCTGACTGCCTACCTGATCGTCGAGGCGTTGGGGGAGGAGAACCTCCACGGGCTGGTGATGCCCGGCGCGGTCAGCAGCGAGGAGAACATGAGCGACGCCGAGCGCGTCGCTCAGGAGCTCGGGATCACCTACGACGTGTTCGAAATAAACCCCATCGTCGACCGGTTCCTGGACGCCTATCCGGAGGCGGAGGGCGACAGGCTGGCGGTCGGGAACGCCCGCGCCCGGACCCGGGCGGTGTTGAACTACCTCGTCGCGAACCACGAGGGCGCGCTGGTGGTCGGGACGGGCAACCGCACCGAGGCGGCGGTGGGCTACTTCACGAAGTACGGCGACGGAGCGGTCGACTGCCACCCCATCGGCAACCTCTACAAGCAGCAGGTCCGCCAGCTCGCGAAACACGTCGGAGTGGCAGAGGACCTCGCGGAGAAGGTGCCCACCGCCGGTCTCTGGGCGGGCCAGACCGACGAGGGGGAACTTGGCATGGACTACGACACGCTCGACGCCGTCCTAGCGCTCCACGTCGACGGCCCGCTGTCGGTGACCGCGACCGCCAGGCAGGTCGAGAACGCGAGCGAGGACGACGTCCGGCGAATCCGGGAGATGTACGAGCGGAGCGAGCACAAGCGCAGCGTCCCGGCGTCGCCCGAACCGCTGCAGTAATTCACCGCTCGCGACGCGCCGCGATGGCCGGTCCGTTCTCCGCGACGAGGTCGCCGAACGCGTCGGCCTCGCGGGTGGCCTGTGCGTCGACGGCGTCGTCGTCCCGAACGCGCTCTTTGACCACCCGGAGAGCGGTGGGGTCGTTGTCGGCGATCTCACGGGCGACCGCGACCGGATCGTCGACGACTCGCGAGACGAGTCCCATCCGACGCGCTCGTTCGGCGTCGACGGTTCGCCCCGATAGCGCGAGGTCGAGCGCGTCACCGCGGCCGACGACGTCGGGCAGCCGCGCGGTGCCGCCCCACGCGCCGAAGATACCGAGCTTCACGCCCGGTTCGGCGAACGTGGCCGCCGGCGTCGCGACGCGGACGTCGCAGGCGAGCGCGAGTTCGACGCCGCCACCGCGGGCGGCGCCGTCGATTCCGGCGACGACGACGCTATCGGCGTCCGCGATGGCGTCCGCGGTGCGCTGTCCGCGCTCGGCGAACGCCACCGCCGACTCGCGGTCGAGGTCCGCGACCGCGTCGAGGTCGGCACCGGCGCAGAACGCCGACCCCTCGCCCCGCAGGTGGACGACGGGCCGGTCGGCCCCGGCGACGGCGTCAGCGAGGTCGTCGAGGCCGTCGCGGGTGAGCGCGTTGCGGCGCTCGGGGCGCGAGAGGGTGACGGTGCGGAGGTTCGGGCCGTCGGCGACGTGAATCATGTGCCGTAGTTGGCGTCGGTTTCCAAAGGTCTTTGGCAGTTCCGTCGTAACTCACCGACGATGCAAGAGGCCGTCCGGGCTCGCGGGGCAGCGCGCGAGGCAGTCCGGGACATCACGCCGGACCATCTCCGCGAACACATCGACGAGTTGCTCGAATCGTCGGCGATGACCCCGGGCGTGCTCGCGCTGCTGAGCGCTCGCGCGGTCGACGGAGCGACGGGGGCGATGAGCGGCGTCCGGACTCGCGCCGCCGGCGTCCAGCTGATCTACGAGGGACTCCGGCTCACGCGCTCGCTCGCGGCCGACGAGCCGTGGAACGGAGAGGGACCCCACACGGAGAGCGACATCGCCATCCTCGCGGCAGACGTGATGGTCGCCCGGGGGTTCTACATCCTCGCGCGCACCGAGGCGGCCGACAAAGCCGTCGAGACCGTCCAGTCGTTCGGTCGCAACCAGACCACGCCGACGGCGGACGACCGCGCGCTGGAGACCGACGTGTTCGAACTCGCCATCGTCGCCGGGACGACCGCCGCGGGCGCCGACGCCCCGGCGAAGGCGAACGAGTACGCCGCCGAGCTCGCGGCGTCGGTTGTCGGGAACGGGTCGACGGCGGCGCTCTCGGACGCCGACGCGCTCGGTCCGCTCCCCGACGACGCCGAGGAGACGCTTGCGAAACTCTCCCGCAGCCACGCCGGCGGCATTGAGGAGCGGCGGTCCTCTTCGGTCACCGATCCCTGACCCGAATCGAAACGCCTAAAGACGGTTCGCGTGTACGGAAGAATGCGTTCCAGCGGACAGGTGCCTGGGTAGCTTAGCGGTAAAGCGCGTCCTTGGTAAGGACGAGAGCCCGGGTTCAAATCCCGGCCTAGGCTTCAGCACTCTTCCCTAAAGCCCAAAACGACATTCAGTAGGGCAGTTTCCGGCATCATTCTCTATCGGGTAGTGACCGAACAATCTCCCACGGATCCTCAGGAAATACTGTCGAGCGCGGTCATCCCGAGTACCCCCCGATCCCAGACGGCTCCTCGGGGGAGTTAACGGACTCGACGGGAGCGGCTGGTCGGCCTCGAACTGATGGTACGCAGGTGGCGCGAGGTCGTTCGGGCCGTCCGGATAGAACAACGAGGCCAGCGCTTGGTTGTGCGCGCCCGACATCGAGTTCGAACATTCCTCCGCCGTAGAGGTCGATATCATATTCCAGGGCGTATTCGAGGAATCGACAGAGCGATTCGAGCGTCCTGAATCGACACGGTTTGACGTTAATGGAGGCCGGTTCCCAGGGTAACTTTCGAACGCTTTCGACGTCCGTTACCGGTGCATCCCAGGAGATGCGGTCAGCATGTGCCTCCAAGACGTCTCTCGTCGCATCGGTAACTGCTGGGTCTTCAACGATCACGTCAAGGAACGTCTCGAATAGTCGCCGATACAGTTCTGGATCGGCAGGTGCACCAACGTCCGGTCCGTATTGGCCTTTGAGGTCGAGCACGCGAATGGCATCTGTCGCTGCTAGCTCCGAGAGGAAAGCCTCACTTGGATCCTCGGGCACATCGATTTTGAATCCGAGATCCGGGACTGCCTCACGGAGGCGATGGACGGGGCGTAACACTTGGTGGATCCTCAAGCGACGGACTCGCGACGAAGCTCACCGGCTCATATTTTTGATCGAGGATCTCACCCAACGTCTGTCCCGACTGTTTGAGCGCGAGGTCGAGGACTGCACTCTCGATTGCCCACTGCAAGTAGTTGAGATCCCCTCTCTGCGGCGTGTGGTCAGCGACGTGTAATTCGGTATCGTTGATGCTGGCAAACGTGCCGACCGTGTGCTCGCCAGTTGCAAGCGGAAATCGCTCGTTTCGAAGTCGATTGTGCGCTTCAATTGATGGAGTAGTATCCTCGCCGAACCCCGCATAGCCTTCACCTTGGATTCGAACGATGGTCCGCTCGAACGTCCGAGTACTCGTCTCGACGCGGTTTCCCTCGAACGAGATATCTTCGACTGTGACTGGCAGAATACATAGTGCGGCATAGAGTTCAGAACTCTCGTTGAGCCCGTCTTCGCTTTCCTCTCTCCCAGTCTCATTCATACTATCTCTTGAGGCCCTATCACAAAGTATCCTCTCTGAAGGCGGGCTGATACTCGTGAAAGAATGCCGGGAGCACGCTAGCGATTACCTCCGTCAGAAACCAAGTCCACAGGGAGGTCTAACCCTTGACGCTAGTAGAGAGGGTAGTTCCGCTATCGCAAATCGTCTATGGACAGACCGAATTAGAAGACTCTGTTGAAACTATCGGCAACTGACAGAACCAGCGTACTGAATACAGAGTATAGATGCTGCAAACCGACAACTTTGACTGATGGGACGACTAGGGAATGAGTGCTACGCACATTCATCCGGATGCGTTGACGACGACTGCACACCAGCATCGGAGTTCGACTTGGCAGATCGTACAGCACACGTCGAATTGTGGAACGACTTCCGGAAGACCCTGTTCGTGGGTAGCGACGACGTCACCACAGTTGGACACTCCCCGGAGGCGGTACTATTGGCTTCAAACGTGCCCCTCTGGGAACTGCCAAGCCCAGAAGAATTCGCCGAACAGATTGACTATGACGACGTCGGGAAGAAGAACGACATACATCAAGCCAGCAAAGATACACCCGATTATTACATTTCAAAAGACTTAGCGGGGGGCGATTATTATGCAGATGTCATTGCTTCGATTGGACAGCGTCTCTATTCGCGAAAGCGGAAAGCAAACGTTAGCCTATCTGAATTCCACCTTCAACACTAGCGAGATCAATCCCGCAGTACTCTATCTGTAGCCATCTCCCGTGAACCTGCTATTTTTCTCGGCTTATGCGAGAGGAGGTAGAGTAAAATGCCACTGTGCCAAAGGACTATGTTCCTTCGCCTGTTTCGTGTCTATATGGACGATCGAGCCCCACCAAGAGAATTTGCGGACGTCAATGAAGCAGTCGGAGACGACTGGGAGGCTGAAACGACGCCCTATGAGCGCATCCGTCACGTCATCGCTCATACGTATAGCCCAGTCTCGGCTGATGCAGTTGCTGAAGATGCACGAACTGCTCCAAAAACTGCTCGCAAACATCTGAACACACTCGCAGAGGAGGGCTTCGTCGAAACAGAGACCGGTGAGCACGGCGGGACGCTGTATCGCCGCTCCCCCGAGTCACTGGTCGTCGAGCAAGCTGCGGACATCCTCGAGCACGTCTCGACTGACGAGCTCGTCGCGCGGATCCAGGAGATGCGCGAGCAACTCTCTGAGTATCAGTCCAAATTCGGCGTCGAGTCACCGGAGGAACTGGCTGTCGACCAGACGAATCAGGCACTCGCTGCGTCTGAATCCACACCGGACGAGCCTGATCCGGAAACGATCCGTGAGTGGAAGACGCTCCGACGAAACCTCGCATTCGCGAACGCCGCCCTCTCCATTGGGAATGCAGAGCAGTTCGTCGACGGCGATCGTCGCTCCACAGACGATAGCGTCCCCGCGTGAGATATGACGGACCCACAGGAAGAAGATCATACCCTTCGCGGGGCAATTGATCGTCCAGCACTGCTTTCAATCCGCGATATCATCGAAGAGATGGAGCCGCTTGCGACAGCCCGTCTCGATGACTATCTCAATCCATCAGTACTCGAAGTCTCCCTCGACGATGGGCTCTGTGACGCCGACGGGGCCCGGATCGATGTCCAGTGGACGACGCAGGACGATTACAAGTTCCATTATACGGATACCGCGGACGTGAATCTTCGTTGGGGAAACCATCCCCACGGCGGGGACTACATCCACGTCTCTGGGACAGAACATTACCATCCGCCGCCGGCTGCGAGTTCAGGTCCTGCTGATGTCGAGGACTCCTGTATCACGCAGTCCCCCGAAGAGTTGGTCACTCGTGCCGTCCTCAAACTCTGGAGAGTTACCTATCATATGGACTCATATACACCGCTAAACACCGGGAGTAATCCTCCCTGAAGCAAAATTGATGTATATCTGGTAGAATTGCGCGAATTATATGAAGAATGTCAATCAACTCCGGTCTAAGTGGAACAACCTCTTCCGGTACGAGCATAACTCAGGGGAGAACCAGCGAGAGAACAACGTGACAAAATCTCTACTCAAAGTTCTGCAGGATACCGATTATGAGGTTTCTCAATCAGTCCTGTCGTCTCTCCTCCAAGATGTAGACCAACCATACTTTGAGTTTAGAGACTTTTCGACTCAGATAGGGTGACAGACCCTGCAAAAAGATAGAGACGACCATGAGTTCACGCTGATTGGACTCTCTCGCTACGAGGGTACTGACGTCATGAAGACGGCGAACGTTCTTGTAGAACAGAATGAATCTGTTAGTGAGGAGGGCGTCGTGAAGTACCTCGGGGACACGCCCCGAGGCTTCACCGTTTTGTCCGAGCGCCCAGAAACGGGCGGTCGGATGCAGGCGAATGTACTTCCCCTCGACCTTCCCTTGTGGGTTGGTTGGAAGTAACACCCGAACACCTCGCTGGTGTCCGTGAGGGTCGGTCGCTCCACCACGACCCGCCAACACCGGTCTCACCTGCCGTGGCAGGGTGGTGAGAGATGTCGCATTTCCAACCCTCCGAACGACCGCTTCGGAGTACGGTCGTTAACCCACGTCACGGTCGTTGAACTACGGTACGAAGCGTGGTAGGTTGAATCTGTTGACGGGCGTCACCCTCGGGGCACGTGGTTCGAGACGCCGTTGGCGTCTCGTCATCACGAGAGAGCTTCGCTCTCTCGAACGACCCCGAGGCGGTTCACTCTAGGAGCGCCAGCAATTGCGCGACGTAGGGGCTGTTCTCCCAACTCCAATGGGGGCTAATCGTCACGATGAGTGTTCGTGCTTCCTCGTGGGTCATGTGATCGTTGCGGGCGTAATCACAGAGCAGCCGCGGTGTCGGGACGATGCGCGAGCCCTGCAGGACCGCATGGATGAGCGCGAAATTCGTCCCGCCGAACTCGTCGGTCAGAAACCTGTCGACATCCAGAGTGTTCGCGAGAACGATGCCGTCGGTTTCACCATCGTCGAGGCCGAACGTCGGCCGCGACTCGGGCGTGTCGCCTCGCTCGTAGGGGTCGTCGACCGTGTAGTGGGTGCGAGCGGCGAGGACACACCAGGGCAGGAGACGTGTTGGAACGGGGGGTCGGCGGCTACTGCGGCGTGGCGTCACGAACGAGATGCTCGTCGAGATTTCACGTCCAGTATGGTGCCGCCCCACCGGGACTACAGCGGACACAGCTGCAACGGGCCCCTCGAGATGTCCGAGTTCGACCCGAAACCGTGTGAGTGCAGTGAGCGTGTCGACAACCAGTCCACACCCATCGCAGGCATGGTAATCACGCTTGTCGGGACCGAGATGCTCCTGGACGGCACAGTCCACGCAGATCTGATGGGTGACGCGCTCGTCCTTCCCCCGCGTATGCGCTCGTCCAGTCGCGGACCCGGGCACTGCTTCACAGAAGGCATAGCCAGAGAGTGTCTGCTGCATTACGCGGCCGGGCAGGCCGCCTCCGACAGTCGGCTCGATGCTGGCGCTGTTCATAATCGGAATCGCAGGACGAGAACCGATTATGAAAGTTCTCCCCCGGTTTCGAGGCGTCAAACCGGGTTCATAATCGGCTCAAACGTCCGCAAGTAGACTGTGAAGAGAGAGTGGAAGGGGAACTAGGAAAACGAGATTGAAGGGGAATGACGGGGGTGAAACCGCTGGTATCATTGGAGAGACGGCGTCTCGGTGCCATATGATAGCCTACTGTTGAGTACCACTGCTGGAATCACCCCGGAGTACCCCTGGGCGTCAATCTTCATAATCGGGTTCCGTCTAGCGATTTCAGTGTTGGAAGGTGCTTCACTCCCGGTGTACACGCTGACAGCAAAACCACCAGACGCAACCGCCCCCGCTCATAGCCACCACTTGCGAATCCACCCAGCAATCTCATTTGCTCCCCGTCTCGCACCTTACTCCGTTCTCAAACACACCACACAGTCTTCTTGCGGGCCCGAGAGCCGATTATGAACGACCGTCGAACCGCGCTCAGTGCAGAAGAAGGCCGTGCGACGCCGGAGTGGCCGTGACGACGATTAGGAATCTCACTCTCGTTTTCGGGGGGCGGTTGTGGACTCACTCGGCCGACTGTCCCATATTGGAATTTGTGGATCACTCCTTCGTAGCTGAGTTATTGCTTCCGCCATCTGACCGGAATTCGCCGCTACACGTCCCCGCGGGGGTCGAGTACGTCCCGGAGCGCGTCGCCGAACACGCTGAACGCGACGACGGTTAGCGAGAACGCGGCGACGGGGAAGACGACGGGCCACCAGACGGTCTGCCAGTCGCCGCGCAGGCCGTAGGCGATGGTCTCGCCGAACGACTGAATCATGATGTCGTTGAGTTCCATGTAGGCGATGGCGGCCTCCGCCAGCAGCAAGGTGGAAATCTGGCGCGTGACGGCGGTGACGACGGTGCTCGAGACGTTCGGCAGGATGTGGTGGCGGATGACGTGGAGGTCGCTCGCGCCCGCGTTGCGCGCGGCGACGACGTACGGCTCCTCGCGGCGCTGAATCACCTCGCTCCGGACGAGTCGCGCCGCGCTCCCCCAGCTCGTCAGCCCGAAGACGAGCACGACCAGGAAGAGGCTCGTGTGAAAGAGGAATATCAGGACGAGGTAGACGACGAACGAGGGGACGGTCTGCTGGATGTCGACGTATCCCATCAGGATCCGGTCCGTCCAGCCGCCGCGGTAGCCGGCCAGCAGTCCGACGCCGGTCGCCAGCGGGACGACGACGAAACAGGCGAACGCGAGTAGCGAGAGCACGAACAGCCAGGTGATGCGCTCGGGGTCCAGTCGGCCGAATATCTCGTCCTGACGCGTCAGGACGAGGAAGTCGTACGCGAAGAGGACGGCGAGCAGTCCGGCCCCGGCGAGAAAGACCTTCGTCCGGGTCGCGAACCCGCGCCGCCCGCCGTCCAGCGACTCCCAGTCGATGCGCTCGAACTGTTCGTCGGCGGACCGGTGGCCATCGATACGGAGCGGTCTCGGCCCGTCGTGAAAAACGTTTATCATGTGTGTGTCGAAGAATACGGTGACAGGGATGTTCGCCAGCGTTTCCACCCTCGGTCGCCCCGTCGTCTCCGACCGCCTGAACCCCCGTCCGCCCGCCCGCGTTCGCTCCGTCGCCCGACCCGGGAGGGATCGCCCGTGAGCTATCGACGGCTTCTCGTCTACCGGCTCGCGTTCGCCGTCGTCGGCATCTACCTCGTGATGACGCTGGCGTTCCTGTTCGTGGCGCTCACGCCGGACCCCAACCTCGGGCTGGTCTCGTGGGGAGCGGCCACTTCAGAGGGGCAGGAGGCGGCCAAGCAGGCGGTCGACGCCTACAGAGAGGCGCACAACCTCGACGACCCGGTAATCCAGCGGTACGCCCGCTGGCTGGTCGACATCTCGACGCTCGACTGGGGTCGGTCGTTCGTCGCGGAGGAGCCGGTGATGGACGTCCTCGCCCGGGCCATCCCGGCGACGCTCGGCTACGTCGTCCCGGGGGTCGTCCTCGCCACCGTTCCCGGCGTCCTCTTCGGAGTCGCCACGGCGGTCGGCGACGGCGGCGTCGTCGAACGCGCCGGAACCGCCGCGGCGTACGTCGGCCTCGGCCTGCCGAACTTCTGGCTCGCGGTGGTACTGCCGGTCGTCGTCGAGTACGCCGGGTGGCTCCGGTTCCTCCTCGCCCCCCACGTCGTCGCGTTCGCCGGCGTCCGGTTCACGATGTACACGATGCCGGCCGTGGTCCTCGCGACGAGTCTGTTCGCCGGGTGGGTACGGTACGCCCGCGCGGAGTCGCTGGAGTACGTCAACGCCGACTTCGTGAAGACCCTGCGGGCGAAGGGCGCGAGCGACGCGGCACTCGGCCGACACATCCTCCGGAACGCCGCGCTCCCCCTGGTCACCCTGTTCGTAACGGACCTCATCAGCGTCCTCGTCCTCCACGTCTACGTCCTGGAGTACGTCTTCCACATCGAGAGACTGGGCTTCATGGGCTATCGCGCGGTCAGGAAGCGAGATATGCCGCTCATCCTCGGGACGACGATGGTCATCGCGTTCGCCGGCGTCCTGGCCACCGCGTTCCAGAACGTCGTCGAACCGCTGCTCGACCCGCGCGTGGAGCAGTGATACGAGTTTGTAGTGCATACCCGCGTGTTCAGGCGCGGGTCGAACGGTAGGCCCGACGCGACAACTGCCGTCGTGACCGCTCAGATATCCTCCTGCGGTACGTTTAAGCGCCTGTACGTCCTATTTAAATATGCTACTCCGGCGGAGAGAGCCATACCAGAGAACACACGTATGCCGATGACTCGGCCGGAGATGGGGCCTGCGTGACCGGGCCACAGCCCTCTCACGGGAGTTAAATCGAGAGATTCCCTGGTGTGTCGCCGGTTCCTGTGAAAGTGCGGGTTGAAACCTCGAAGGCCGCTAGCTGATATCCCATGGGAGGATGCCACGCCCTGAAGGGCGAGGAGGAGGTCACTCACTCCCCGCTCGCCAGCAGGTAGCCGAACGCCAGCGCGGAGATGAGCGATCCGATGGCGATGTTGAATACCTGGTACGACTCGAACAGGTAGTGGACGACGAACGCGCTGCCGAGCGCGAGCGCCGCGAGGTCAACCTCCTCGGCGCGCCTCACACCGTCGACGACCGCCCCGATAGTCAGCGTGAGGAACGAGAGGAGACCGACGACGCCCGTGCGGATGAACAACTGCAGGTAGGAGTTGTGCGGACTCTTGCCCCTGTGACGCTCTATCTCCAAGAACTGCGCGGTCAATTCGTGGGTGTTCTCCAGTCCGTGTCCGAACAGCGTGCTCGGCGCGGACAGCGCCGCTTCGAACGCCGCACGCCACAGCGCGCCCCTGCCGTTCGTGGTGACGGGGAGAACCGGGGAGTAGACGCCGACGATGAAGAGCAGCGTCAGTCCGCCGCACGCCGCGACGACGTACGGGACCGACCGTCGCCCGAGGACGACGACCGAGAGGTACAGTCCGACGCCGATGGCCGACGCGAGCCAGGCCGCCCGGCTCCACGAGAGCAGGATGCCGAAGCCGTTCACGCTGAGCAGTCCGAGCGCGGCCAGCATCGGAATCGCGCGCTCCTGAACGAACTGCCGATGCACGAGCACGAACGCCGCAATCACGCCCGGGAACCCGACGATGCCGACGGAGTTGGGATTGGCGAACACGGACTGCATCGAATAGAACTCGCCGATAAGCGGCAGGCTGAACGTCGCGGGGTAGAGACCGACCTCGAACGAGGCGATGGTGTACTCGCCCAGCGGATACGCGAGTGTGCCGATGACGACGACGACGGTGGCGGTGCCTGCGAGCGTCCACAGGAAGACGTCTCGCGGCACGACCCGCGGAAACAGGAAGAGGTTCGCGGCGAAGACGAGGCCGATGAACACGACGGCCGCGGCCTGGGCGGAGCCGGCCGGTTCGTGTACCAGGTGATAACAGTAGACGCCGAGGAGGGTGGCGAACGCTCCGACGAACGGCCAGCGGTCGCGAGCGAACCGCAGCGAACCGGGGAGCGTGAAGGGGTAGGCCGCGTACACCACGAAGATGGCGGCGACGTGGAAAGCGCGCGCCTCCGGCGGGACGTAGGTGTCCATCTGGCGACCGATGAAGATGGCCGCCAGGCCGCCGACCAGGAGGTGGGTCGACCCCCACCAGAAGGGGTCGTCTACCTCCCTGACCGCGACCGACACGAACGCCAGTCCGCCGGCAGTGAGGTAAAACAGGTTCAGATAGCCGGCCGAGTACCACTCCGGTCCGCCGTTCGCCCGCAGGACGACGAACGCGACGAAAAGCAGGACGAATGCCCCCGCCGCGAGTCCGTCGGCTAGCCGTTGCACCGTCGGCGACGCTTGCGAGGTCCGGGACGCCTGGTTCGTCCGGGACGTCTTCGATCTCATATCCCAACCTCTGTTACCGCAGGGTGATGAGTTTACCCCAATACTGCTGAAAGAGACCGGAAACGGTGTAGCACAGAACACATCTTTCCGGAGCTTCGGTCGCCCCGGAGAGACGACCGGCTCATGAGCGCCAATACCGGACCGTCAGTGACGGACGCTGGTTCAGCCATAATATATCTGAACTCACATATCGAATGCGATTTAGAGTGTAAATATATTATATATAATGAATTTAGATTAGATTAACGGATGCATAAGAAATACACCCCCGTCGGAAAGTGGTGGTACATGCCATCGAATGACAGACGGGCGTTCCTGAAAACGGTCGGGACCGTCGCAGGCGCGACGAGCCTCGGCAGTATCGCTATCGCAGAAGAAGACGGTGACGACCGCACGCGCCGGGACGGCTGGACTACCTTCCGGTCGGGGCCGCGCCACGAAGGCGCGACGGGCGACAGCGGCCCGGCGCCGTTCGCGACGACCGACTGGCGCACGGACCTCGACGGGTCGATGGCGTTCAACGAGTCCCAACCGGTCGTCGCCGACGGGACGCTGTATCTCGCGGTCACGACGGACGCCAGTTGGCTTGAGCGGAGCACGGGCTACGTCGCCGCGCTCGACGCCGAGACGGGCGAAACGAAGTGGAAGCGGGGCAACTTCGGGAAACCGAACCCGCCCACCGTCGTCGACGACACGGTCTACGTCGCCACGAGGGTTTCGCGGACGAGTGGGAAATCGGGACTGTTCGCCCTCGACGCCGCGACCGGCGAGACGACGTGGAGCCGCACGGACAGCTCGGCGTGGGAGACGCCGGTCGTCGCCGACGGCCGGGTGTACGCGTCGATATCGGACAGCTACGCGCGCGGGGGACCCGCTGCGAGAGCGTTCGACGCCGAGACGGGCGAGACGCTCTGGGGCCGGGACGGGAGCGGCGGCACGCCGTTCTACGCCGACGGGACCGTCTTCTACGGCGAGGGCACCGCGCTGGACGCCGACGACGGCTCCCTTCGGTGGGAGGTCTCCGAGGAGGCGGACTGGCGGTCCAGCCACGCGGTGCTGCAGACCGTCGCCGACGGACTGGTGTTCGGCACCGTCCGGCGTGACGACGCCGACGTCGTCCTGGCGCGGTCGGCGAGCGACGGGGCGCTCCAGTGGGAACACGCGAGCGGCGAGGGTCGGTACTACAACCGGCTGACGGTCGCCGACGGCCGGGTGTACGCGTCGACGGACGAGACCGTGACCGCGCTCGACGCCGAGACGGGCGCGCCCGCGTGGACCTGCAGGTGATCCACGCGTCCAGCGCGACGGCCGCCGACGGGACGCTCTACGTCGGCGGGCAGGGGGCACGCGACGCCGGCGACGCGGCGGAGAGGCCGGTCGTCGTCGCCCTCGACGCGGCGTCCGGCGAACGCCGGTGGGGGTACGTGCTCGACGACGACGGACTCGAAGTCGTGGACCACGGCGGGATGGCCGCGGAGACGCCGGTCGTGGCGGAGGGTCGGCTCTACGCCGCCACCGTCCCGCCGACCGCCTCGACGAACGACGTCTACACCGCGTACGGTAACCTCCACGTCCTCGCCGGGAGCGAGGAGCGACCGCCGGCCGAGCGTCGCTTCGGCGAGAGCGACCGCCCCGAGGACGAACCGGTGAGCGCCTGCATCGAAACGGACCCGTCGCTCGACGCCTGCGGCCTCGACGCGGGCGACGCCGTCGAACTCGACGCCGGTTGTTCGTCCGGAACCGACCCCGAGTTCGTCTGGGAGGCGGGCGGCGACGAGAAGCGCGGCGAATCCATCGTCGTGACCGTGCCGGAGTGCGGAAACCTGTCGGTGACGCTCACCGTCACGGACGGAGACGGAGACACCGACACGGCGAGCGTCGTCGTATCGGCGAACTGAGCGACACCAACGCTTTTGTCACGGCTTCACGATTGAACGGCTATGAGATTTGTTATCGTGGGTGCTGGACGCGTCGGCCTCCGGACCGCGCGAGTGCTCCGGGAGGAAGGCCACGAGGTAGTGCTCGTCGAGAACCGCGAGACAGCGGCCGAGAAGGCCCGAAAAGAGGGGTTCTCGGTCGTCGAGGGAGACGGGTCGAGCGAGGACTCCCTGGCGCATACGGGGCTCGAATCGGCCGACGCCATCGCGGGACTGACGGGCGACCTGAACGTCAACTTCGCCGCGTGCATGATCGGCAAGCATCACGGCTGCCGGACCGTGATGCGCATCGACGAGGACTACCGGGCGGACATCTACCACAAGTTCGCCGACGACGTGGACGAGGTCGTCTACCCGGAGCGGCTGGGCGCAGCCGGAGCGAAGACCGCCCTCCTCGGCGGTGACTTCAACGTCATCGCCGACCTGACCGAACAACTCCAGTTGACCACGCTGCGGGTGCCCGACGACTCGCCGGTCGTCGACGAACGCGTCGTGGCGGTGGACCTCCCGCGCGACGCCCGCATCTACGCGCACGGTCGGGCGGGCGAACGGATGACGATACCGCTGCCGACGACGAGTATCGAGGCCGGAGACAGAGTCGCGCTCATCGCAACGCGGGACGCAGTCCCCGCGGTCCGTGATCGCCTCCAGGGTTGAACTGAAGGAGGGAAAATGGGCAGCGCGGGGTTCTGGGGACGCCCGGGACGAGAACTTTCGTGGGGAGGTTGGTGACACTGTGGCGGGAGGCCAGCCCACCGCCAGAGCTCCCGGCATCGCCGGGCGTCCACCGCGAGACTGCGACACGCTTCGCGCCCGAGCCGTCGGGCGCATCCATACGAATGCCCGTCTCCTCCTTTGTTATGAACACGCTGGGTGGCGTCAGGCGGTGACTGTGACGACCGCAGCCACCGCTTGTACTCCTTCAGGCACCGCCTGAACGTGGCCACCACCGCCGGGCGAGCGCACTCGACGGCCGCGCACGCCGCACCGCTGCCGAGTGCAATGCGTCGAAGCGACCGGCGAGCGTCCAGTTCGAAGGGAGTGTCGAAAGGGGGAGGGGAGGATGTGGGTGGTGTGCCGGGCGCGCTGAGTGGGAGGATGGGAGAGAGGCTGTGTGCGCGCCCACCTCCGTGTCGGCACTTCCGCAACTTAAAACCGCGTCAGACGACCGCACGACGACGCGAGCGCCCGGACGTGTCGGTCTGCGGGACGGCGAGAGCGGGGCGGACCGTCCGGTTGTCCGCTCCGGTCGAACCGAGCCATTCACGCCGCTGGAGGCCCCAGGTGGGCGCATGGGCACCACGGACACCGCGGAAAAGCTCCGGTTCGGGCTGGCGCTGGCGCTCGGCGTCGCCGTCCCGGGGATGGCGAAGTACTTCCTGACGGAGAGCGGCTACAGCACGCTCGGCACCGTCGTCTTCTACACCGGCTACCTCACCGCCGCAGTCGCTATCTGGTTCATCTGGGTGCGACCGCTTGAGTTACACGGCTCCGGCGGGGCATAGCGGAAGTTTAAAGGAGAACTCGGGGCGAGTTTTCGGCAAGGATGTACGAGTTCGTCCCACTCCCACTCGTCGACGACTTCCTGCTCAACTACCACGTTGGGCACGCCGTCCTCTTGCTGTTCGTGCTGTCGATACTCGGCGCGATTCCGCTCGGCTCACGGAAGGTCCTGTCGTTGAACGCTATCGTGTTCGGCGTGCTGTTCCTGCTCGTCGTCTCGATGGGTGCGCCGCCCCAGTACGCGTACCTCGGCGTCGCGCTGCTGGTCGTCGCACCGCTCCTGTTCACCACGGCGAGGAAGTAGGGACGGAACGCTTTTTCCCACCGGAGTTCCTTGGTAGTCGCATGGCAGACGAGCTGACAGCGACGCTACACACGAACTACGGCGACATCGAGATTCGACTGTTCGACGACCGTGCACCCAGAACCGTCGAGAACTTCGTCAAACTCGCGGAGCACGACCCCGCCGCCGACGCCGACCCCGCCCCCGATACGGTCACCTGGGAGGACCCCGAAACCGGTGAGACGCGAGGGGACGCGCTGTACAACGACGTACAGTTCCACCGCATCATCGAGGACTTCATGATTCAGGGCGGCGACCCCACGGAAACCGGTCGCGGCGGCCCCGGCTACGAGTTCGACGACGAGTTCCACCCCGAACTGCGCCACGACAGCGAGGGCATCCTCTCGATGGCGAACTCCGGTCCGGACACGAACGGGTCGCAGTTCTTCATCACGCTGGACGCCCAGCCGCACCTCGACGACCGCCACGCCGTCTTCGGCGAAGTGACCGACGGCATGGACGTGGTCCGGGAGATCGGCTCCGTCGAGACCGGCCCGAACGACCAGCCGAGAGAAAAGGTCGTCCTGGAGTCGGTCGACGTCCACCGCTAGACGGACGACCTCCTTCTCACCGGCGCGCCCTCGCGCCGACCCGCCAGCACTCGACGTCGACCGCCCTCAGAGCTGCGTCCAGGCGGTGGTGACGTCGCGGTCGGGGACGTGCCAGCGCTGTTCGGGTACCAGTCCGTCGCGCCGGCGAAGTTCGATACGTGCATCGAACAGCGGCGACAGCGACGCCACCGTGGGATGGTCGTCTGGCAGCGCGACCCGGACGTGGCCCATCCCGTCGACGCCGCGGACGAGCGCGCCGAGGGTCCGCAGGAACTGCTCGACCGCGTGCCGGTCGTCGCGCTCCAGGAGCGCGTCCGCGGACGCGACGCCGACCTGGAGTTCGGCCGGCGCGAGGCCGTCCCCGGCGTCGGCGTAGAACGTGACCGCCTGCACGAGTTCCTGCCGGAGGCGGTCGAGGTCGCTCCCGTCGCCGTCCGCGTCCGGGAGTGTGCGGTCCTCGGCCGAAGGGGGAATCGACCGCTCGCGCCCGGTCGGGTCGACGACCCAGACGGCCGGGTCGGTCGGGGACACGTCGACCGGCAGGTAGCGGTCGACGTGGGTGGACGAGTCCGGCGCCGCCAGCACGCGCTTGCGGTCGTAGTTCGGGTCGCCGAACAGTCGACGGGTCGCCCGGTCGGCGACGCGGGCGTCGACCTCACCGGTGACGAGGAGGTGACAGCCCTCCCGCTTCATCGTCCGCAGCACCGCGTCGAGGTCGCGTACCGCGTCCTCGCCCCTGAACCGGGGTTTCGGAGACGCCATCTCTCAGACCGTATACACTATTGTGTTAAAATCCTTATGACTACATGGTGGACGTTCGACTCGGAGAGCGGGCCGCGAGCGGACTATCGGCCGGGCGAGAGGGCGGCCCGCAGCCGCGGGAGTTCGCGAGCGAGCGCGCGGCGTTTCACCAGGCAGAAGCCGGCGAAGATGACGAGGAAGCCGACGACCGTCGCCAGCGTCACTCGTTCGTCGAGGAACAGCCACCCCGAGAGGGCGGCGAACACGGGCGCGACGTACGAGACGAGATTTATCTCGATGGGACCGAGCCGCGCCAGCAGGTCGAAGTAGACGAGGAAGCCAAGCGCGCTCGCGACCAGCGAGAGGTACGCGAGCGCCGCGATTCCCTCGGGGGTCCACTCCACGGCGGCCAGCGACTCGGCCGGCCGCGCGAGACTGACGGCGTGCATCATCAGCGCGCCGAGCACCATGGACCACGCCTCCATCGTCTCGATCGGCAGGTCGGCGTCGATGCGGCGCGTGAGCACGCTCCCGAGCGCGAAGGAGACTGCGGCCGCGAGGACTAGCAACTTGCCGACAAATCCCGGCGTGACGAGTCCTTCGGGGTGGGGTTTCCCGAGGCTCAGTATCGCGACGCCGACGAGTCCGAGGAGCAGGCCGGCGATGCCGACGGGGGTGAGACGTTCGCTCGGCAGCAGGACGCGCGCGAACCCCGTCGTCAGAATCGGGCTGAGGCTGACGACGATGGCGGCGACCGCGCTGGTGGTCTCGGTCTCGCCGACGAACAGGAAGGCGTGGTAGCCCGCGATCATCAGCGCGCCGCCGACGAGGACGAGTCGCCACTCGTCGCCGGTCCGGGGTCGCCAGCGCTCGGTGGCGTAGGCGGCGTACGCGAGCATTAGCACGCCGGCCACGTCGTAGCGGACCGCGGCGAACAGCACCGGCGGGAAGTACGCGAGCCCGGCCTTGATGGCCATGAACGCCGACCCCCACGCCGCCGCGAGCAGTACGAACAGAACGACGTTCCGATAGCTGGTCACTGTCTCCCGTCTGGCGCGGGCGAGAGTCAAACTTTCGAAACCCCCCGCCGGATACCGGAGACGGTCGGGACGCGCTCGGCGGACGGCCCTGGCGGTACTCCGAGGCCGGCGAGCGTCCCGAACGGCCGACGCTTCGATTCCGGTACCCGCCGCTTTTTGTCCGTCGAGTGAGTGGGGCGAGTATGGCCGAAGCGCGCGGGGGACACAACGTCCCCAGGAACCGGTTCGAGTTCGAACACGAGGCGGAGACGGACCAGTCGTTCGAGAACGCCCTGGCGAAGGCCCGCGACGGCACCCGTCTCACCGTCGCGGACGCCGTCGAGTTGCTGACGACCGGCACCGACCGCCCGGGGATCGACCCGGCCCGGAAGGAGCGGGTCCTCGAAGCCGCCGACCGCCGACGGGCCGACGTGGTCGGCGACCGCGTCACCTTCGTCGCGAACCTGAACAACAACGTCACCACGGCCTGCAACACGGGCTGTCTGTTCTGCAACTTCAAGGACACGGCGGAGAACTTCGAGACCGGCGCGGAGACGGACCACGAGGGGTTCACGAAGACGCCCGCCGAGTCGCGCGAGATCGTCAGCGACGCCCGCGAGCGGGGTATCTACGAGGTCACCTCGGTCAGCGGCCTCCACCCCGCGCTCGCGCTCGACGACGAGCACCGCGAACGCCTCGAAGTGAGCGACAGGGGCGACCTGAACTACAAGTCGCCGGGCGCGTACGAGACCGACCCCGGCACGTACGTCGACCAGATGCGCGCCATGAACCTCGACGGCGTCCACCTCCACTCGATGACGCCCGAGGAGGCCTACCACGCTCGCCGGGGCACCGACTGGAGCTACGAGGAGGTGTACGGCCGCCTCGAGGAGGCGGGTCTCGACAGCGTCCCCGGCACCGCCGCCGAGATTCTCGTCGACGAGGTGCGCGGGGTCATCTGCCCCGGGAAGATCGGCACCGACGAGTGGCTCGAAGCGATGGAGGCCGCCGCGTCGGTCGGCCTCGACACCACTGCGACCATCATGTACGGGCACGTCGAGAACGAGATGCACCGCGCCATGCACCTCGAACGGGTCCGGGAGTTGCAGGACCGCACCGGCGCGATAACGGAGTTCGTCCCCCTCTCGTTCGTCCACCGGAACACCCCCCTCCACGAGCGGGGGATGGTCGACGCGGGCGCGACGACCCACGAGGACGAACTGATGATAGCCGTCTCCAGGCTCTTCCTCGACAACGTCGACCACGTCCAGTCGTCGTGGGTGAAGTACGGCGACGAGCAGGGGCTGAAGATGCTGTCCTGCGGCGCGGACGACTTCATGGGAACCATCCTCAGCGAGGAGATAACGAAGCGCGCCGGCGGCGAGTTCGGCGAGTTCCGCTCCTTCTCGGAGTACGTCGAGATGATATCGGCCATCGGCCGCACGCCCGCCGAGCGCTCGACCGACTACCGCCAGGTGCGGGAGATAGACCCGTCGGACCCGCCGTTCGGGCCGCGACTCGCGCCCCACGCCGACGGGACGCCGATAGTGGAATGGGACACCGCTTGAAGTCACCGACCCCCGCCGGGTCACTGCCGAACGGTTCGGACGGCGAAATGCCGTCCGACGGACGCTCGCGGGGATGGGTTCGGTCACCTATCTGAGGGAGCAGTGGTCTCCCAAATGACGTGCTTTATCGGAAGTCGCTACGGAAAGCGATAGACGGGTCTCGTTCGTAGACGAACTCGAAATTCCGTTAACCGTCGGAGAATCGTCCGAACACCGCACTAGAAAAAGGTCTGAGTGGACTACCGGTAGAAGGTCGAGGGACCCCAATTATTGCTGTTCGGTAATCGTGGTGGAATCGCAGTCGGTGTCACCACTACTCAGGACGCCACAGACCTGGATTGTCACAGGGACAGCGACGTTAACGTCCTGGATGTTGATAGCAACCAAGTTTCCTTGCTGGACGGTGACGTTCTGTATATTGGCAGTCTGATCGCCAACTGTAACGGATTCGACGGACTCGGGCCCCGTAGCACCGGGAATTCTGGCCGTTACGGACTGAACCTTAATTCGGCCGGATTGTCCCAGCGTCTGGTAGACGACGTCCGTGATTTGAACCGGGCCTTGCGCCGACGCAACGCCACCAAGTCCGGCCACGCCGGTGACGGCAGTTGCTGCCGCGCCGGTCGTTCGAAGGAAGGTTCTGCGTGATTGTTCATCTTCTACCTTGTTTGTTCGAGTTCGTTTTCGTGTCATAGCTTTCTCCGCGGGAACCCCCTCCCCTTTCAGGTTCGAAACACGACCATATGTGAAACGCGCCCGTCGAGGACGAGTTTCCGAATCCGGCCGTGTACCGGGGAATGAATCCCGCACCACGTCGTGGACGCGATATATAAATAAACAGCGCTAATCGTTCCGGAATGTTCGTCTCACATCAGAGATACTTGAACGTGAGCGTCTTTGTAGTTGTTTCCCACACCGAGCAAGTGGAGGTCTACTCTGGTTGCTTTTACTTTTGTTCGTATTCGGGAATGCAACCGGTATGTGTCCCACGGTGAATTATCCGGGGCAGAACCGTTCAAGCGTATCGTCGCAAACGTTCAGAGGGTATGCGACGCTTGGACGCGTGCAGAGGTCTGGAAATAAGAGAGCTACGAGAGGAAAAGCCTCTCCAACCAACGGAAATTAAGTGGACAGGACGTTTCGATACCGCGCTCCGGCCTCGTCGTCGGCCTCGATAGCCCGTCGAACCGTCGCTGGAATCCACTCGTTTCCGTCGGCTTCGCCACCCATTTCCTCTGGGAGATACCGCTCGTAGACCGGGAGTCGTTCGGCAAGCGGAACGCCCGCCTCGTCGGCGATGTCCTCGAGTTCGCGCAGGGCCGGCCACTTGTACTCCGGGTTGATGTGGTCGTCGGTCACGGGCGAGACGCCGCCGAGGTCGTCGACGCCGCAGTCCAGCAGTTCGCGGGTGGGCGAGAGGTTCGGCGGCACCTGCACCGACACGTCCTCGGGGAGCGCGTGGCGGGCCATCGCGACGACGCGCCGCATGGTCTCGACGGAGGGCTGTTCGAAGGACGACCGCTCGTTGGGCACGACGTTCTGGACGATGACCTCCTGGACGTGGCCGTAGCGCTCGTGCAGGTCGCGGATGGCCAGCAGGCTCTCCGCGCGGTCGTCCCAGTCCTCGCCGATGCCCACGAGGACGCCGGTCGTGAACGGCACGCCGAGTTCGCCCGCCGTCCGGATGGTGTGGAGCCGCTGGCCCGGGCTCTTCCGCCGGGGACCGGCGTGGGCGTCCACGTCCGCCGTCGTCTCCAGCATCACGCCCATGCTGGCGTTCACGTCCGCGACCTGCGCCATCTGCTCGCGCGTCTGGTCGCCGGGGTTCGAGTGCGGTAGCAGGCCCTCATCGAGCGCGAGTTCGCAGACCTCGCGGAGATAGGAGTGGATGGAGTCGTGGCCCCACTCCTCGAGCTGGTCGTGGATGCGGGTGTAGCGGTCGTCAGGGTCGTCGCCGAAGGTGAAAAGCGCCTCCGTGCAGCCGGCGTCCGCGCCGCGGCGGACGACGTCCCGCACCTCCTCGGGCGAGAGCAGCGACGCCTCGCCTGGCGCGTCGAAGTACGTGCAGTAGGTGCAGGTGTACCGGCAGGCGGTCGTCAGGGGGACGAAGACGTTCTTCGCGAACGTGAGTTCGTCCGCGGCCGAGACGTCGGCCGGCGTGACCGCGAGAAGGTCGTCGACTTCGCGCTGGTCGATGGTGACGTCGACGTCGTACTCGGCGGTCCCGGGAATCACGCATCGTACTACGCGACCCCGACGAAAAGGGTTTGGAACCGCGGACGAGGTTGCCGGGAACGGACCGCCGACGTCGGCGAGCGACGCGGGCGACGGGAACTGCGCGATGCGGACCGCCCGGGAGCCCGCGGAACGTTCCTCGAATCCGAACATTCAAGCGAACCCGAGACACACCCTCCCGTGAATGTCACCGCCGAACGACGCCGGTCCCCGGGAGTGGCTCCACTGGCTCCGGACGACCGACGACGAGCCGGTCGCCATCGTCCGCGACGTGCTGTTGACCGCCGGCTGGGTGGTCGCCATCGGCCTCCTGTTGTTCGCCGTCAGCGGCGTCTGGCCGCCGATGGTGGCGGTCGAGAGTCCGAGTATGGAACCGCACATGTCCCGAACCGACCTCGTCTTCGTCATGGAGGAACACCGCCTCGCCGGCGACGCCGCGCGGGACGGGACGGGCGTCGTCACCTACGCGGCCGGCGAGCGAGCCGGCTACGAGAAGTTCGGGAGCTACGGAGACGTAATAATCTTCAGGCCCGACGGCGAGTCCGACCGGACGCCGATAATCCACCGGGCGCGCTTCTGGGTCGAGGAGGGCGAGAACTGGTACGACGAGGCGAACCCCGAGTACGTCGGCGGTGCCGACGACTGTGGAGAACTGGCCTACTGCCCCGCGCCCCACGCCGGCTTCATCACGAAAGGCGACAACAACGGAGCCTACGACCAGGTCGGCGCGCTCGCGCTCACCGGCCCGGTCAAGCCGCAGTGGGTCGTCGGCACCGCGGAGTTCCGGATTCCGTGGCTCGGCTGGCTCCGCCTGCAGTTCGCCGAGTCGCCCGTCGACCGACCCGCGCCGGTGCGTCGGTCGCCCGCCGCGGGCGGCCCCGCAGACGGAGCGGTCGCGAACCTGTCGGCTCCGGCGTAGTCGTCGCTACTCCTCTCCTCGCCGCGCCTCGACCCGCCCGTCGGTCACCGACAGCCCGAACCCGGCGTCCGCCAGCCAGTCGCGCGCCCGGCCGTCGGCGTGCAACAGTACCTCCGCAAGGTCGGCGGACTCGTCCACGTCGGTCGCGAGGCGGAACGAGTCCACTTCGGTGACGCTCGCGCCGACCGCCCGGGCGGCCTCGCGGTGGTCGAGGTAGGAGGTGCCGTGGTAGTCGACGCGGAACTCGGGGTGGCGCGCGAACAGCGCGTTCGTCCCGCCGCCGCGACCGGGCGCGAGCACCACGTCGCCGTCCGCCGAGAAGAGTCTCTCCAGCGCGTCGGGCGTCGCCAGCGCGAGGTCGGCCATCACGACCGCCGTCGCGCCGTCTCCGAGCACCTCGTTCACCGCGGGCGTCAGGGGACGCGGGTCGACCGTGACCGGGGCGTCCACGTCGACGGGCTGGGTCGAGAGCACCGTCGGCTCCCGGCCTGTCGCCCGGACGGCGTCGAGCACGTCCTGGAGCATCGTCTGCGCGAACGCACGGCGTTCATCGGCGGCGAGCGCCTCGGCCAGTCTGGTCTTGGGCTCGCCGGGCGCGAACGGGACGACGACCTGCATGATCGGGCGTAGACGGTGCGGCGTTAAGGAACTGTGGAAGAAGGGTCGCGGGAGGTTACGGAAGTACGAGGAGAAAGCCCCGCCCTTTAGGGCGGGGAGGATGTCAACGCAGTTTGCTCGTGTTCTGCTGCTGGGAACGGTACCAGTAGACGCCACCGCCGACGACGAGCAGCAGGACGACGGCGACGCCGCCGTACATCAGCAGCGTGGTCCGCTGCTGGGACTGCTGGGCCTTCTTGGCGGCCGTGTTGGCGCTCTCCTCGGCCTTGCCCGCGAGGTTGATGGCGAGCTGGAAGTTGCCCGCCTTGTACGCCGTGACGGCGTCGTCGAGCGAACTCTCGGCGTCCGCCGTGTCGGCACCGCTCGGGGCGTCGTCGATGGCCTGCTCGGCGTCGCCGATGGCGTTGCGGGCCTGCTCGCTCTTCTCGGTGTAGTGGTCGACCGAGACGGTCCGGAACGTGTTGGAGTTACCGCCCTGCCGGACCTGGGTCAGTTCCGCGAACGTGAACGCCGGCCGGGAGTCGTAGGTGTAGCTCTCCACTTCGGGGACCGTCCCTTTGACCGTCAGCTTCACCTCGCTCACGCCGCTGTCGAGGCTGAGCGAGTGGTTGAACGACTGGCCGTCGTACGACTGCTTGCTCTTCTGGTTGCCGGCCTGGTCGAAGGTCGTCACGGTCCACGTGACGTCCTTCAGTTCCGTCTCGCCGCGGAGCGTCCACTGCTCGTAGTCGCCGTAGAGCTCCGTCAGGGTGACCGAACCGCTGACCTCCGACCCGACCTTCGCCTCGCCGGGCACGCCGTCCTTGCTCACCGAGATGGCCGCCGCCGGCGCGACTGCGGAGAGGACGAGCGCGGCGGCGACGACGAGGGGGGCAAGCCTAGAACAGCGGGTCGAGTTCATCCTCCTCATCCTCGACGAGGTTTTCGAGGTTCTCTTCGCTCTCCTGGCGAATGTCGTCGATGTTCTCCTGTGCCTCGATGGCGACCTGCTGGAGTTCCTTGATGCGCGGGACGTTCGTCACGCCGGACAGCAGGACGACGCTGGCGACGTTCGGCTCGTTGACGGGGTAGTCGCCGCCGCGAACCTCCATGCTGCCGGTCTGCTCTTCGAGCCACTTGCGGCCGCGCTCTATTCCTTTCCGGTTGAGGTGGGCGGGCGGACCGGACAGCACCAGCAGCGCACGCTCGGTGCCGTCTATCTCGCAGGGCAGCGTCAGCCGACCGAGCGCCGCCTTCCGGACGAGGCTCGTGATGCGGTTGGTGGTGTGGGCGCTGTCGTCCGACCCGCCACCGTCGCCGCCCGTGAACCGCGAGAGCAGTCCGCTGGACTCCTGCATCTCGACCTCCTCGGCGGCGTAGCCGATGGTCGAGACGCCGCCGCCGCTGAGCGTGTTGATGATCTCGCTCGAGTCGACGACGCTCTCGGCGACGTCGTCGTCGCCGCCGACTTCCCCCGCACCGAACAGGATGCCGAAGCGAGTGACTATCTCCTCGTTTATCTCCTCGTAGCCGCTCTCGACGCTCTCGCCGGACGGTCGCCAGGCGTCGTTGTCGAACACCATCAGGTTGTCCACTTCGCGGACGAACGTCTGGAACGAGCGCGCGGCGTTGAGTGTGTAGATGCCGCCTTCGTCGCTGCCCGGCAGGACGCCGAGGCCGTACACCGGTTCGGTGTAGATGCGCTTGAGATGCTTGGCGATGACGGGCGCACCACCGCTACCGGTGCCGCCGCCCATCCCGGCCACGATGAGGAACGCGTCCACCTCGTGGCCGGGGATGCTGTCTATCGCCCCCTGTACTTCGTCGATGTCCTCTTCGGCGATTTCCGCGCCGAGTTCGTTGTCTGCTCCGACTCCATGTCCCTTGACGCGGGACTGCCCGATGAGCACCCTGTTGTCTTGCGGGATGTGTTCGAGCCCCATAAGGTCGGCCTTGGCGGTGTTGACCGCGACTGCCGCGCGGACGATGCCGCTGCCAGTTCTCTGGTCGTACTCCAGGAACTTATCGACAATCTTGCCACCAGCCTGACCGAACCCGATCACCGCGAGTTTGATTTTCGGTACCGTTCTCCGTTTGAAAGACACCACTATGAATAACCAGATAAGCTTTTGGTGTTTCGTGTCTCGGAGAAAAGACACTCTCCACGGTAAACCCCCCGAATGGAGCGATTTCCTGGCGTCTCTCCATTCGACCAGACAGCTATCATACACCCCTTCTTTAAGTCTGGATATGTCCACACAGGTCTACCCACACACAGATAATTTCCCATACCTGTCTGAGTTTCTACTTTCCGTCAGGGGTTCTCCTCTCGACTCCTAGATACTCTTCGAGACTTTTCATGTTTTGGGGTGTGACACCGAACGACTCGACGTCGTTGTCCCTCGTGACGTTGTCGAGCTGCAGCGAGCGGTACTGGTCGGCTCCCATCGGGAAGCCGGGAATGACCCCGGCTATCTTCAGTCCCGCACCCGCCAGCGCCATCGGGACGGGGACGACGGTGACCGACTGTCCGTTCGCGCGACGCACGAGTCTCGCCACGTCCGCGAGGGTGAACACATCCGGTCCACCGATTTCGTAGGTGGCGCCGTCGCGCTCCGGTTCGACGCCGTCGGCCAGCATCGGCGCGATGTCGCCGACCCAGATCGGCTGGAACCGCGTCTTCCCGCCGCCCGGCAGCGGCGCGAGATACGGTGGGGACAGTTTCTTCGTGAACGAGAGGAACTCCCCGCCATCACCGAACACGACGGAGGGGCGGTAGATGGTCCAGCGCAGGTCCGACTCCTTCACCACAGATTCGGCCCGCCCCTTCGCGCGGAGGTACTCGGTCGGGGCGGCCGGGTCCGCGCCGAGCGCACTCATCTGGATTATCTTGTCCACGCCGCGCTCCTCGGCCGCCGAGACGACGTTCTGGGTGCCGCCGAGGTGGACGCTCGTGTGGCTCAGCCCCCGCGGGGGTTCGAACAGCGGCGACAGCGCGACTAGATTGACGACGACGTCCTGTCCGTCGAAAGCGTCGACGATGGACGCCCTGGCGGTCACGTCGCCCATCGCGGTAGCGACGCCCTCGGGGAGGTCGGCCTCGTCCGGGTTCCGCGCGAGCACCGTCACGTCGTGGCCCCGGTCGTCCAGTTCGGCGACGAGATTCCGTCCGACGAACCCGGTTCCGCCGGCGACGAGAACGTTCATACCTTCGGATACGTACGGAGCGGAGGTAAAGCTGTCCACCGGTCGGGTCCGGTTTCCCGCCGGAGCGATCGTCGGAGGGCCCGAGGCGAGCGGTCACGGGCCTCCTCCGCTCGGTCCGAACCGCACCACTGTTGGTCGGGGCGAGCGACGACGCGGACGTGACGTCCGACCTCGCGACTCGAATCGCCGCCGCCGTCGACGAGCGGCCCGCCGCGCTGGTCGAACTCGACGGCGGCGAGATGGGCACCGTCCACCGCGTCGACTTCGCGGACCGGGACTCGCTCGTCGCCAAGACCCGCGACGCTCCCCTCACCGTCGAAGCCGAGATGCTCGCTCACCTCGCGGACGCGAGGCTGCCGGTTCCCGACGTTCACCGCGCCAGCGACGACCTGTTGCTCCTCGAGTACGTCGAAGGCGAGTCCCGTCTTACGCCCATGGTCGAACGCGACGTCGCCGACCACCTCGCCGCGCTCCACGAGACGACGGCCCAGGCGTTCGGGTTCGAGCGCGACACCCTCACCGGGTCGCTGGTCCAGCCCAACCCCTGGACGGACTCCTGGGTCGCGTTCTACCGCGACCGGCGACTCCGATACGCCGCCGAGGTCGCCCGCGAGGCCGGCGAACTGCCGACGGCGCTCGCCGGACGCGTCGAGGAGGTCGCCGCCGACTGCGACGCCCTGCTGGTCGAACCCGACGCACCGTCGCTGATTCACGGCGACGCCTGGACCAACAACGTCCTCGCGCGCGACGGCGAGGTCGCGGCGTTCCTCGACCCCGCGACCTACTACGCCCACGCCGAGGTCGAACTGGCGTACCTCGACTGGACGGGGACGGTCGGCGACCCGTTCTTCGAGCGCTACGACGCCCGTCGGGGAATCGACCCCGGCTACGAATCGCGCCGGGACGTGTACGCGCTCTACCCGCTGGTAGTGCACGTCTACTACTTCGGTGACCCGTACCGCGAGGAACTCGCCGCGACGCTCGCCCGACTCGGCTATTGACGAGCGCGACGGTCGGCTACCGGACGAGCGCGGGCAGTTCGTCCAGCCCTGCGATCTCGTGCGTCGGTTCGGCGTCGAGAGCGTACCCCTCGCGGTGCGGACGGCGGACGAACGCCGAGTCGACGCCCGCGTTCGCCGCCGCCAGCACGTCGCTCTCGCTGTCGCCGACGAACAGCGCGTCCGAGACGTCGAGGTCCGCGAGCGCGGCGTCGAGGTAGGGGGGGTTCGGCTTCTTCCGGCGGAGGCTCTCTATCGTCGGGGCCGGCCGTAGTACGTCTCGAACTCGGGGAATTCGAAGTGGTTGAGGACGAACTCGATGGTCTCGTGCTGGTTCGTGCTGACGACGCCGAACGGGCGGTCGAGCGACGCAAGCGCGGTCACGTCGTCGTACGTCGTAGTTCGGCCGGCGCGGAGTTCCCGGCGCTGGGCCGCCGCGGCGGTGCGGTCGCGCGCCCGCCAGAACGTCGCCGGGTCGAGGTCGTAGGCGCCGCACACCTCGCGGAGACGCTCGGGCGTCACGCCGCGGACCATCGCCTCGACGTGGTGCTCGTCGGGCGACTCGACGCCGACTTCGGCGAACGCGTCGCGGGCGGCAGCAACCAGCACGTCCTCGGCGGGCGGTTCCACGAGCACGCCGTCGTTGTCGAAGACGATGGCGTCGTACGTCATCCACCTAACAGTGCTACATCTGATAGCTATCGCTGACGGTTCCGCTCCGGAACGTCTGCGGCCGACGCAGAACGGGGTCGCCGTTACCGCGCACTCCCCGCGCCGTCGAGGGCGTCGAGGTGCGCGCGAATCGTCTCGTACTCCCGGAGGTCGGTCGGCACCGCCGCCAGTTCGAACCACCGAACGTCGGCGACTTCCTCGTGGTCGTCGAGGGCGTCCGCGTCGAGTTCGACCCCGCCCGTGCGTCGCGCGGTGAAGGCGACGACGGGAATCGGAAGCGTCTCGGACCGGCCGAGGTCGACCTCCATCCGGCGTACGAAGAGGACGTCCGTGAGTTCGCACTCGATGCCGGTCTCCTCGTGCATCTCGCGGCGGGCCGTCTCTGCCGGGCGTTCGCCGGGCTCACCCGCGCCGCCGGGCGTCTCCCACTCGCCGCGAGCCTCGCTATCGACGCAGAGCAGGCGTCCGGCCTCGTCGGTGACGACCGCGCCGGCCGCGTAGGGGTAGAACTGCTCGTAGAAGCGGTCGGCGCTCGCCGGGAACGAGTCGTCGTCGCCGGGGAGCGGGTCCACCGTGACGGAATCGAGTCGGTGGAGGTCGCCCCAGCGCCGTTCGACGCCCGCGAGGAGTTCCGCCGCGTCGGCCAGGACGGTTTCGCGGACCGCGACGGGGTCGACGTCGTCCATGAACGAAATTGAGATGTCGGGAGAAAAACCGTTTCGGTCTCGGCGGTCGACGCGTCCCGTCGGTGCGGCCCGAACGCACACTTGCTTCCGGACCGAACCGTCGGACATGGCCGACTTCACCGAGAAACAGGTCGGAAAGCGAGTCGTCGCAGCGAACGGCGTCCAGGTCGGTACCGTCGACGACGTGCGCGACGGGTCGCTCTACGTCACCGTCAGTTCGGACGCCGACAGAGACACGCTCGAGGACCTGGAGTGGGAGGGCGTCGTCAACCAGGAGGTCCACCACCTTCGACACCAGTACGTCGCGGACATCACCGACGAGACGATTCGACTGAGCGTCTAGTCGACGTTTCCCGCAGTCCGTCGGAATCAGGACTCGCCGCTCGTCCGGAACTGCAGTTTGAACGCCGAACCCTCGGGGTCGTTGTCCTCGGCCCACACCTCGCCGCCGTACGTCTCCATCAGGCGGTCGACGAAGAACAGCTTCAATCCCTGGCCGTGGTGGACCGCGTCGATTCCTCGCGGCCGAAGATGCGGTCGCGTTCGCTCGCCGGGACGCCCGGACTGTTGTCCGCCACCGTGACCGTGGCGTATCCCGACTCGACCGCGACGTCCACGGCGACCCGCGGCGTCGCCTTGTCGTTGTGCTGGACGGCGTTGACCAGCACCGCTTCGAGCGCCGTCCCGACCGCGTCGTCGGCCGCGACGACGACCGGGTCGGAACCGAAGTCGGTGACGAACTCGGCGTCCGGATACCGCTCCGCGGCGGCCCGGACCTTCCGTCGCAACACCTCGTCGAGTCGAACGGGGTGCAACGAGGACCCGGTGTTCGAGAGCAGGTCGTTCAGGTTGCGTGCCGTCTCGGCGTAGTCCAGTATCGCGTCGACCTTCTCCCGTGCGGTGGCCAGCGAATCGCGGAGCGCCAGGTCGTCGACCTGCTCCGCGACTATCTCGATGCGTCCGAGGACGACGTTGGCGTCGTTGCGGAGGTTGTGCCGGAGCACGCGGTTGAGGATGCGGAGGCTCTGCTCGTACTGCCGGTGCTGCGTCCGGTCGGTGAAAAAGCCCACGTAGCCGCGCGTCTCGCCGTCGACGGTGACCGGCGTGCACGACCCCCGGCCGTAGACGAGTCGACCGTCCTTCGTCGCGACCTCCACCTCGCCGTTCCACGTGTCGCCGCGCGCGAGCGTCGCGACGATCTCGTCGCACACCGCCGACTCCTCGAACAGGTCGAGCGCCGTCTCGCCGACCAGTTCCGGCCGGGAGTAGCCGGTGAACTCGAGGCAGGCGTCGTTGGCGTCCCGGACGACGAGGTCGGGGTCGGTGATGATGGCCGGCGCTCTCGTCCCACGGAACGCTGTCCGATAGATGCCTGCCCCGATGTCTTCGCCGTCAAGCTCCGTCACGCGTCCGAGACACTACCGGTCCCGGTAGTGAAATATCTTGCCAGTCGATACGACCAAAATATTTTCCTGGTTTCGGTATCACATTCCACACGGATGCGGAGACCGACCGTCGCCTCTCAGGTCCGTCTCCCGGTGACCTTCGCCATCTCCAGTTCGTACAGCACGGGCTCGACCTCGTCGATGGCCTCGTCGAACACCCGGAGCGGCGCGAACCACTCGTTTATCTTCGTCTCGTCGAACTCCTCGTCGGCCTCCCGGAGTTCGCCGGTGACGAGAACGCTCCACGACTCGTCGGTCGTCGCCTCGTAGACGACGAAACAGGCCCGACCGGTGTCCTCGACGAACGACATCTTCTCGCTTTCCGACTCGGCGGCGAGACGCAGAAGGAGTCGGTCACCGTCGAAGTGACAGCCCACGGGCACCGCGTACGCGTCGTCTCCCCGGGCGAGCGAGAGGACACCGGTCTCGGCCTCCCGGAGGTGGCGTTCGATTTCCGCCTCGTCCATCCCGAACGTGTAGAGATACTCGACGTGCTCCATGAGGAACGTATCGACGGCGGCCGGTATAACTGGCCACCCCGTGAACGTCCGGGCGACCCGTCGCGTAGGCTCGCCACAGGTCGTCACGCTTAAGATTCGCCCCGGGCCACCACAGGATAGTGGGACTGTACGACCGTTATCTCGCCGCCCGCGTCCGCCGTCACGACGCCGACCCGCCCCGCCAGATCGCCGTCGTCATCACCGAGCGCGACCTCCTCGAGCAGGGGGCGTACGAGACGCTCGAACGGTTCTTCGACTGGGCGTTCGACTACGGCGCCGAACGTGTGACGGTGTACGTCAGCGTGCTCGACTCCGGCGCGGTTCCGACGCTGGAGCGCGAACTGGAGAACGTCGCCGCACCGCGCAAGACCGCCGTCCGGGGCCCCGGAGACACCCAGCGCGCCGACGCACCTATCCAGGTGAGCATCGGTCTCGGCGGGAAACACGAGTTCGCCGAGGCGGTGCGCGCCGTCGCCGAGAGCGTCGAGGACGGATCGGTCGCCCCCGACGCGGTCGACGAGTCCGAAATCGAGGAGCATCTCGTCTTCCCGACCGACCCCGACCTCGTCATCAAGACCGGCGCGGAGCGGCTGTCGGACTTCATGATATGGCAGTCGGTGTACTCGGAACTGTACTTCACCGACGTGAACTGGCGGGACTTCCGACGGCGCGACTACCTGCGCGCGATACTGGACTACAAGAACAGACAGCGGCGCTTCGGTCGGTAGTCCGACACTCGGAGGACGGCGGTAGGGTCTTCCGGTGTTTCGGACGATAAACTAGCGCGAACTCACTCCGCCGTCTGCTCCTCCGGCGACTCCAGTTCCTCGACCGACGCGCCGTCCGGCACGTACTCCGCGAACGTCCGGATGACCGAGCGGGCCTCGTCCAGTTCGACGCCGCCCACCGCCCGCACCAGCGCGAGCGCGCGTTGGACCTTCGCCTGCCGGAACGACTCCTCCCGGGACTCGTAGGTCCGTACGGCACGCAGGAAATCTATCTTCGAGAACTCGGGCCAGTACGGCGTGCAGAAGAAAGCGGCGGCCTCGTTGCCGTTGGCGTGCCACGGCAGGAAGTTGCTGGTACGCTCGTCGCCGCCGGTCCGGATGATGAGGTCCACGTCGCGCACGGGGCAGTCGTAGAGGCGCTGTTCGATGGTCTCGACGGAGATATCCCCGGGGTCGAGGTCGCCGTCGGCGACCGCCCGCGAGACGTCGCGGGCCGCGCCGAGCAGTTCGTTCCGGCCGCCGTACGCCAGCGCGATGTTCAGGACAAAGCGGTCGTAGTCGTGGGTGCGGCGCTCGGCGTACTCGACGGCGTCGCGGACGCGCTGTGGAAGCTGGTCGACCTCACCGATGGTGCGAATGCAAACCTCGCCGTCGTGGACGCGGTCGGCGTCGGCGAACTCGCGGAGCTTCTCCTCCAGCAGGTCGAACAGGGCCTGGCGCTCGTGTTCGGGACGCTCGAAGTTCTCGGTCGAGAAGGCGTACAGCGTCAGCTCCTCGATACCGAGTTCCTCGCACCAGTCGAGCACCCGCTCGGTCGTCTGCGCGCCCGCGCGGTGTCCGTCCGGGGCATCCTCGCCCTGCTGGCTGGCGTACCGCCGGTTGCCGTCTTGGATGACGGCGACGTGCGTCGGCGCGCCCGAAATGCTCCGCTGTAGGTGTCGCTCGTACGCCGTTTCGAACCTGTTCCGGACCCGCGCCAACATCTCGGTCCGTACTGATTCACGCGACCGGCATCAGCCTTGCCATCCGTCTATGTGTTAAACGTTACCACAACCGTCATGAATCGATTCGGTGCTCCGACCCGGGGAGAAGCGACGCGTTACCGAGTGTCACAGCCGGCGTCGGTGCATACCTTTTTAACTATGGGGTGATTTGGGTAGAACGCAATGGCGAAAGGTACGGTTGACTTCTTCAACGAGACCGGCGGTTACGGTTTCATCGACACCGAGGATGCGGACGAGGACGTGTTCTTCCACATGGAGGACGTTGGCGGCCCCGACCTGGAAGAAGGTCAGGAGGTCGAATTCGACATCGAGCAGGCCGACAAAGGCCCGCGCGCGACGAACCTCACCCGACTGTAATCGGTATCGGTAGCGATAGTTCTGCCGCGGGAGTGCTTCGCGCTGCCGCGCGAAATCCTACACATTTTAGCGAACGATGGATTGACCAGCAACTGCTCGCGTCGCGCGTCGAGCGCGATGGCGACCGCGAGCGACGAGTGCGCGCCGTGAAACGACGCCGAGTCGCCCGCGTGTCGACTCCGTCGTCCGTCAATCCTCGCGGAAGCCAGCGAGTCGTCACCAGCCCCGTCGCCTGGGAACCGTAGGCCGTTTAACTGCCCGGGCGCGTACCAGCGAACATGGACAGCGTCATCGACGAGGACCTCTACCAGCGAACGAAGCAACTGCTCGAACCCGGCGACATCGAACTCAACGGGGCCGTCGTCCACACGGACCTCGGGAGCGACGAGGACGTGGAGATGCACCAGGTGACGGTGGACGTGGGCGACGTCATCGCCCAGCACGCGGGCTACGAGCCGACGGATACGTTCGTCTACTCGGGCACGGACGACACGGACTTCGCCTCGAACCAGCACCAGGGGCTCACCCTGAACGACGAGGAGTTCGTCTGGGAGTGCCAGCAGCTGCTCCGGGACGGCACCTTCGACGTCGTCTTCTACTACGAGGCCAGCGCGGACCACGAGGCGATACTGGAGGACATCGAAGAGATGGACCTCGCCGTCACGGGTGTCGAAGGTTAGAAGGCTTTACGTGCAGCCCGTTCAAACTCCCTGATAAGAACCTATTCAGGTGCTATCGATGAATCTCTGTACCGCAATCGTCGGAGGGAAATTACCGTGACTGCAGGCGTCGGCATCATCTCGGGCGTGCGCGTCTCCCACGACCGCGCCAGTCTCGACGACGTGGCTCGCGCCTGCCACGCAGACCAGCAGGACGCGGTCGAACGGCTAGCGTCCGCGTCGGACGTCCAGGAGGCGTTCACGCTCCAGACGTGCAACCGCTTCGAGGCGTACGTCGTCACCGACGCTCCCGCGACCGGTCGAGCCGTACTCGCCGAGTTCGCGCCCGACGTGGGGGGCCACTCGGTCGTCGAGATGGGCCACGAGGAGAGCCTGCGCCACCTGCTGCGCGTCGCGACGGGTCTCGAATCGCTCGTCCTCGGCGAAGACCAGATAATCGGCCAGGTGCGCGACGCGTACCAGGACGCCAAGGACGTCGGCACGCTCGGTCCGGTGCTGGAGGAGGCGGTGACCAAAGCCATCCACGTCGGCGAACGAGCGCGCACGGAGACGGCCATCAACGAGGGCGTCGTCTCGGTCGGCAGCGCCGCGGTCGAACTCGTCGCGGACGAGCGCCAGGTCGACGACGCCACAGCGCTCGTCGTCGGCGCGGGCGAGATGGGTACCGTCACCGCCCACGCGCTCGCGGAGGCGGGCGTCGACACCCTCGTCGTCGCCAACCGCTCGCTCGACGGGGCGGAGACGCTCGCGGACGCGGTCGAACTGGACGACGCTCGCGCCGTGACCCTCGACGGGCTCGAGACGTGGCTCGCTCGTGCGGACGTGGTCGTCACCGCGACGGGCAGCGACGACCACGTTCTCGACGCCGGGGCGGTCGACGACGCGGGCGAGACGCTGGTCGTCGACATCGCCCAGCCGCGCGACGTCTCGCCCGCGGCGGCGGCCATCGACGGCGTGGTCGTCCACGACATGGCGGCCCTGGAGTCGGTGACCGAGGAGACGCAGGCCCAGCGTCGCGCCGCGGCCGAGTCGGTGGAGGCGATGGTCGACCGGGAGTTCGAGAACCTGCTGGAGCAGTACAAGCGCAAGCGCGCCGACGAGGTCATCGCGGCGATGTACGCGGGAGCGGACCGGGTCAAGGAGCGGGAACTCGGGACCGCGCTCTCGCGGCTGGAGGCCAGCGGCGACCTGAACGACGATCAGCGCGAGGTCGTCGAGTCGATGGCCGACGCGCTCGTCTCCCAGTTGCTCGCACCGCCGACGAAGAGCCTGCGCGACGCCGCCGCCGACGACGACTGGACGACCATCAACACCGCGCTCCGGTTGTTCGACCCCGCGTTCGACGAGGACGAGGGACCGCCGGAGTTCGTCGCCAACATGTTGAGCGACGCCACCGCCGACGACTAACCTCGACCGTTTGCGACGGTCGGCTCCGGACGGTACGCGCCGCCAGGCGCGTGTCGCCGACCGCGATCGCAGTAAAAGGTTGGGCAACGAGTTTTATTTCCCCCGACGCCGTCGGTGCCGGTATGACAGAACTGCTGTCCGACGACGAGATCAGCGCACGGATTCCGAGCGGCTGGGAGCGCGACGGCGACGAGATAGTGCGCGTCTACGAGTTCGAGGACTACCTCGCGGGCGTCGCGTTCGCCTCCGAAGTGGGCGAAATCGCCGACGAGGAGTTCCACCACCCCGAGATGACGATTCGGTACGACGAGGTCGAGGTACGGCTGACCAGCCACGAGGAGGGCGGCATCACGGACAAGGACGTCGACATGGCCGAGCAGTTCGACGACCTGCGCTGATGGACGCCCGGTACGTCTTCGCGGTCCGGTTCCGCGTCGAACCGGCAGCCGGCGGCGTCAGCCTCGACCCGGAGGAGTTCGAGACGCGTCTCTCCCGGACGGCCGACCCGCCGGGCGAGGAGGGCTGGCTATTCTTCCGCGACAACCTCTGGCGCGGCGAGATAGGCGACGAGCGCCACTTCCGCGAGTTGACGAGCGAGGCGCTCGGCGTCACCGTCACGAGCGTCGAGTACCGCGCGCTCCGCACCGACGAGGAGTACTACGAGGCGCTGAAAGACGAGATTCGAGCGAACCTCCCCGAATTCAAGGACGACTCGGTCGCTGCGGTCGTCTCGAAGTACCTCGGCAGTTCCGTCGAGGTGGAGCACTGAGGACGCGGGACGACGGCGAACCACCGGTCGCGAGACGACGCGTCGGCGGAGTGACGGAGACCGGACACGGTAATTCAACCGCGAGCGCGTCAGGAGCTTTTCGAAGAGATTTTGAAAACGATAGCGCGTCTGTAATAGCATGAGCGCTGACAGCGCATCCGGGTCGTCCGAGGACGCTACCCACGAGAATGCGGAGCAACACGTCGTCGCGGTTGACGAAGACGACAACGAGCAGGGAATTGTCAACCGGCTGGAAGCCCACATGGGCGACGGCACCCGCCACCGGGCGTTCACCTCGCTCGTCTTCGACGGCGACGGCAACATCCTGCTGGCCCAGCGCAGCCCCGACAAGCGCCTCTGGGACACCTACTGGGACGGCACCGTCGCCTCCCACCCCGAGCAGGACCAGACCCAGCACGAGGCGACGCGCCAGCGCCTCGAGGAGGAACTGGGCATCTCGCCGGACCAGTACGGCGACGTCGAGTTGACCGATCGCTTCGAGTACAAGCGCTACTATCCGAACGAGGGCGTCGAACACGAGGTGTGTGCGGTCCTGCAGGTCACCCTCGACGACACCAGTCTCGACCCCGACGAGGAGGAGGTCGCGGGCCTGATGTGGGTGCCGTACGAGCGCCTCCACGACAACCCGAAGTGGTACCGCCAACTGCGGCTCTGTCCGTGGTTCGAGATCGCGATGCGCCGCGACTTCGAGTGACCGTCGCTCCGCCGATGACGACTCCGTCCCCTCCGCGTGAGGACCGCGCCCTTCGGGAACCGTTAAGTGTGCGTCACCAAAACGGCCAATAACGTGAACCAGAGTGTTCGGCGGGCAGCGGCGTTCGCCGGAATCGGAACGCTCGCGCTCGCCGCGTCCGTGCTGGTCGCGGGCGTCGCCGCCCTGTTCGCGGCGCTCGGAGCGCTCGCACTCGTCGTCGACGAGGGGAAGGCGTTCGACCTCCTCGCGAGACCGAGCGACCGTCGGGAGGGTCGTCTGCGCGGTCTGGCGGCTTTCGCCTTCGCGACCGCCGGACTGGCGATGCTCGTCATGCTCGTCGACCTACCGGTCCACGCGTTCGTGGCGGCCGTCCTCCTGCTATCGTACGGGAACCTCGCGGAGCGTCTCGCCCGCCAGCGGTCGTCGTCGGCCATCGCGGCCACCGCGGCGTTCGCGCTCGGTGGGTTCGTCGCTGCGATAGCCGCCCAGTCGGTCGCGCTGGCGGTCGTCGCAGCGGGCGTAGGGAGCCGCCCGGAGGTCGTCTTCCTCGCCGCCAGCGGCGCGCTCCTGGCGGCGCTGTTGCGCTCGGTGCTGTTCGAGCGCGACGACCCGCTCGTGCTCTTCTCCGTCGCGCTGCTCCTGTGGCTGTTCACCGTCCTCACCGTGAACGTGACGCTGCTCGAAGTGGCGCTCGCCATCGCCGTCACGGTCGGGTTCGGTTACCTCTCGTGGGCGCTCGACACCGCCAGCGTCACGGGGATGCTCACCGGGGCACTGCTCGCGCTGCTGACGATAGTCCTCGGCGGGTACCCGTGGTTCGCCGTCCTCATCTCGTTTTTCGCGCTCGGGAGCCTCTCGACGAAGTTCCGCTACGACGAGAAGCGCGACAACGGCGTCGCCGAGGCCAACGAGGGCGCGCGCGGCGGCGGCAACGTCCTCGGCAACGCGGCCGTCGCGCTCGTCGCCGTCATCGCGTTCGCCGCGCGGGCACACCTCCCGTTCGCCGGCGACGTGTTCCTGTTCGCGTTCGCCGGCAGCATCGCTACCGCGATGAGCGACACGCTCTCCAGCGAGATCGGCGGCGTCTTCGACGACCCACGGCTCATCACCACGCTGGAGAAGGTCGAACCGGGGACGGACGGCGGCGTCACCTGGCAGGGGGAACTCGCCGGCGCGTTCGGAGCCACCATCGTCGCGGCCATCGCCGTCGTCCTGTTCGGGACGGTCGGCGCTCTCGGCGGTGCCGTCGTCGCGCTGGCCGGCGTCGGCGGGATGACGGTCGACAGCCTGCTCGGAGCGACCGTCGAGGGCGAACTGGTCGGCAACCAGACCGTCAACTTCCTCGCCACCCTCTCCGGCGCGATTCTCGGTGGCGCGCTCGCGCTGCTGGCGGGCCTGTCGTGATTCGCGACGCCCGTCCCGACGACCTGCCGCGCCTCCGTCGAGTCCGGAAGTGGCTGCCGGAGCCGACGCCCCAGTTACTGGAGTACGCCGTCGGCGGTCCGCCGCTGGTCCTCGTCTCGACCGCCGCGGGCGACGCGTCCGCGGCAGAGGTCCCGGTCGGCTACGTCCTCGTCGTTCCGGGCGACGAGGCAGCCTACGTCGCCGAACTCGCCGTCGAACCCGCCCATCGCCGGGAGGGGCGAGCGCGCCGCCTCCTCGCGACCGCGTTCGACCGCCTCCGGGACCGTGACTGTTCGCGGGTGACGCTTGCGGTCCGGCCGGACGCGGGGCCGGCCCGGGCGCTGTACGACTCGCTGGGGTTCGTCGAACGGGACAGAGAAGCGGACTACTACGCGGACGGAGCCGACGCCATCCTGCTGGCAAGGGACCTCTGAGGACGGCCAGCACCCGGGTCGAGAGAAAAGACGAGTTCCGGTAGTTGCGGCGCTTCAGATGCCGTCGGCGGTCAGCACGCGCACGCTGGTCGGTTTCTTGACGAACTCGCCTTCCTCGCGGGCGACGACGTGGTCGACGCCGCGCTGGGCCGCCACGTCGAGGAGACGCTGGCCGACGGTCCCGTCGACGACGACGGCGTGCGGCGTCTCCGCCGCGCTCTCGACGGCGTCGAACGCCTCCTCGGCCGGCACCTCGTCGACGACCGAGAACGCCGCGTCGAGGAGGCGGGTGGTTCCCCGTTCGCCCCCGACGACCGCGTCGACGTGCCCGCGCAGCGTCTCGGGGGCCGAATCCGCCTCGGACTCTCCGTCGGAAGTGGTGTCGTCGTCGGCCTCGTCGGAGGCGTCCTCGTCGGTGCCGGTCGACGGCTCGTCCTCGGTCGCGGTCGACGCCACGGCCGGCGTCTCGGCGTCGGCGGGCGATGTCGACGCGGACGCACCCGACCCGGCAGGGGAGGCGGTCGTCTCCGATTCGGCCGGGCCGGACGCGCTCGCGCCGTCCGTCGCGACGGTCCCGTCCGCGTCCGTCGCTGCATCCGCATCCGTCGCTACGTCCTCTCCGTCGACGGACGGGTCGGTATCGGAATCGGACGGGTCGCGTTCGGGAGCAGGCAAGACGCTGCCGTCGGTCGCGGTCGCCGTCTCGCCCTCGACGAATGATTCGAAGGGCCGCTTGTTGCGGAGCGCGGTCATCACCTCGTCGCGCGAGAGGTCCTCGACGGACTTTCCGGAGGGCGCGACCGCCACGTAGTCGACGTCGGCGACCTGTTCGAGCTCCTTCCGGATGAGGTCGCCGCCGCGGTCGGCGTCGAGGAACACCGTCGTCGTGCGCTCCTGGGTGAGTTCGGCGACCGAGTCGGGGACGTTCGTCCCCTCGACCGCGACGCCGTTCTTGACGCCGTATCGGAGCAGGGTCAGCACGTCCGCCCGGCCCTCCACGACGATGACGGCGTCGCTGTCGACGACGTTCGGGCCGGCCGGCAGTCCCTCGTACTCGGTGATGTCCTCGACGCGGACGCTCCGGCGAACCTCCTCCAGTATCTCGTCGCTGGTCATGACGCTGTCGTCGAACGACGACGACAGGAGTTCCTTCGCCCTGTCGACGACTTCCCGTCGCTTGGCCGCGCGCACGTCCTCGATGCTGGCGACGCTGACGCTGGCGCGGCAGGGACCGACGCGCTGGATGGTTTCGAGGGCGGCGGCGAGAATGGCCGTCTCGACCTTGTCGAGGCTGCTGGCGATGGTGACGTGCCCGAACGACTGGCCGTTCTCGCTGTCGACGCTCACGTCGATGCGACCGACCTTCGAGGACTGCTGGAGGTCGCGCAGGTCGAGGTCGTCCCCGAGCAGACCCTCGGTCTGGCCGAAGATCGCACCGACGACGTCACTCCGCTCTACCACCCCGTCGGCAGTGATGTCGGCGTGAATGAGATATTTCGCTGTATCGTCCATGTGTGGTGAACCGCCCCTGGCTGGGGCCTGGCGTGTCCATGAGCGATGTCATGGGATTTCCGTGTATGCTTGGCGCTCCAGCACCCAAATAGCTGTCGTCACGGGGATTCTTTCCGGTGACGGCGTGGGGGACGAACGCCGGTCGGCCGGACGGGAGTCTGGCGCCGGAGCTCTAGCTCTCCTCGGAGCCGAAGTGCTCGTACGCCCAGCCGGCGGTCGCGGTCAGCCGCTTCGCGTACGCGATGAGATACAGCAGGAGGACGTCGGTCGCTGACACCGACGCCGCCTCCGTCACCCGCCGGTAGAATCGTACCGGGTGAGGCGGGAGGTAGTGACGCGGGTTGAGAACGCTCGGTTTTTCGACGCGCTCGGGGTGGTAGCGCTGCATCTGGGCCTTCCCGCGACCGAGTCGGAAGTGCTTCTTCAGGAAGGAGGGCAGCGACGCCCGGGCGGGATGGTACATCGTTATCGCCGGCTGGTAGTGCTGGTCGAAGCCGGCGTCGTGGACGCGGTTGCCGAACTCCTCGTCCTCGCCGGAGAACAGGCGCTCGTCGAACAGGCCGACGTCGTCGAACACCTCCTTCCGTGTGACGAGACAGCCGGTGCCGGAGAACTGCTGTTCCTCGATGTACCGCTGGATGGGAAAACCGAATATCTGGTTGTACTTGGCCGTGAGCGTGTCCTTTCCGTCTTCGACGTATATCTCGACGTCGCAGCCCATGTAGTCCCAGTCGTTGCCTTCGAGCGACTCGACGGCGTCCTCCAGCCACGTCTCCTCGACCGTCATGTCGGCGTCGATGAACGCCATGATGTCGCCGCTGGCGTTCCTGATCGCCTCGTTCCGGGCGGCCGCTGGACCCTGCACTTCGTCCTCGACAAGAAGCGTCACGAGGTCCGGGAACCGGTCGACGTACTCCCGGACCACTTCGCGGGTGTCGTCGGTCGAGCCGTTGTCGGCGACCAGGACCTCGTACGCGTCCGACGGATAGGTCTGGGCCGTCACGGCGTCGAGCGTCATCCGAATCCCCCGAGGGTCGTTGTAGACGGGAATAACGACAGATACAGGCGCCCGCTCGGAAGCCATATCGTCACACTGTTCTAGCATACTTATAGCCCCTTCGATTCAGCAAACGACGGTACCGTCGACGTGTGTAAGATGTCAGTCACCATCTGGCTCCTGACGACGCAGTCGCTCGGAATCGAGGATTTTCACGGGTTACTCGTTCGAAATATCGACCGACGCGTGCATAAAAATTGTGGCACGAGCGGGAACGATTGTCGTCCGGATCGTTCGTTATCGGACGACGGTCGCCTGCTCTGCGACGGTGCCGGAGACCGACGCGCCGGCGGCGATGGTCGTCCCCGGGCCGACGAGCGTCCCCGGCGCGAAGCTCGCGTCGCCCGCGGCGCGGACGCGGTCGGCCAGCAGCGCCCCGAGTCGCTCGTCTTCGTGGACGACGTCGTCGACGCGCACGTCGCCGGGTCCGCCCGGGACGGTGGCCCCGGCACCGAGGCGGACGCCCTGTCCCGTCACGCAGTCCACGAGGGTGGCGTTGGGACCGACCCGGGTGTCGTCGTCGAGCACGGACGCCTCGACGACCGCGTTCGCACCCACGGTCACGTTCCGCCCGAGCGCGACGTCGGGACCGACGACGGCCCCGGCCGCTACCGTACAGTCCGCTCCGACGACGACCGGCGGCCGGAGGGTGGCGCTCTCGTGCACGTCGGCCCCGTCGGCGACCCAGACGCGCTCGTCGCGTTCGGGTTCGTCGACGCAGCCGGCCACGAGCAGTTCGTGGGAGACGGAGAGCAGGTCCCAGGGACGGGTCGCGTCGACCCAGGAGCCGCTCGTCCGGACGCCCTGGACGCGCCCGGCGGCGACGAGTCGACGGAGCGTGTCGGTCAGCGCCAGCTCCCCGTCGACCCGCGGCGTCGAGTCGAGGGCGTCGAAGATTCCCTCGTCGAACGCGTACACGCCGGCGTTGAGCAGGCTGTACCGGTCGGAGCCCGGCTTCTCCACAAGTTCGGTGACGCGGTCGTCGTTCAGCACGACCGCGCCGTACTCGCTCACGTCGGCGCGCTCGACGACGGCCAGCGCCGCCGTCGGGTGGCCGTCCGCGACGCCGTCGCCGAACGCCTCGCGCACGTCGGCGACCACCTCCGGGGCGACGACCTGGTCGCCGTTGACCGCCAGGAACGGGCCGTCGACCGCCGCGCGGGCGGTCAGCAGGGCGTGACCGCTACCGAGTTGCGCGTCCTGGACCACGTACGAGAGGCTCGCGCCGCGGTGTTCGTCCCCGAAGTGGTCCTGTACCCGGTCGCGCCGGTAGCCGACCACGAGGGTCATCTCCTCGACGCCCGCCTCGACGAGCGCGTCGAGGACGTACGACAGGACGGGCCGGGTCGTCGCCGGCAGCATCGGTTTGGGCCGGTTCCGGGTGAGCGGCCGGAGGCGAGCACCCTCCCCGGCGGCCAGCACGACGGCGGAGCAGACGGTCATGATACGACGTCAAGACGACGCCGACGGGTTTGAAAGTTCGGTCCGAGCGAGAGTTAGGCGGCCGTTGACGCGCTCGAAACGCGTGCGAAACGGCGTTTTCGGTTTCCGCGGGGTGGCCGTGCGGTGGTCGGGGCGCGGCCACCGCGGAAGAGCGCGTCGCTCTCGACGGCCCGACCGTCGCGTCGGTGTTCGGCGGCCGGCCGGCGGGCCGCCGCCGGAGTCTCGTCGATTCGTCGCGTTTTTGCCCGCGTAGCGAGAACGTTCCGTCAGCGAATGGCCCGGTACCACATCGAGACGTACGGCTGCACCTCCAACCGCGGCGAGAGCCGCCAGATAGAGTCCGCGCTCCGCGACGCCGGCCACTACCGCGTCGACGGACCGGACGAGGCCGACGTCGCCATCATGAACACCTGCACCGTCGTCGAGAAGACGGAGCGGAACATGCTGCGCCGGGCCAGGGAACTCGACGAGGAGACCGCCGACCTCATCGTCACCGGCTGTATGGCCCTGGCGCAGGGAGAGCAGTTCCGCGAGGAGGACGTCGACGCCCAGGTGCTCCACTGGGACGACGTGCCGACGGCCGTGACGAACGGCGAGTGTCCGAACCCCGGCCCAGGCGTCGAACCGGTGCTGGACGGCGTCGTCGGCATCCTCCCCATCGCCAGGGGCTGTATGAGCGACTGCTCGTACTGCATCACGAAGCACGCGACGGGCAAGATAGACTCACCCTCCGTCGAGGAGAACGTCGAGAAGGCCCGCGCGCTCGTCCACGCCGGCGCGAAGGAGCTCCGCATCACGGGCCAGGACACGGGCGTCTACGGCTGGGACGACGGGGAGCGCAAGCTCCACGTCCTGCTGGAGCGTATCTGCACCGAGATAGACGGCGAGTTCCGGGTCCGGGTCGGGATGGCGAACCCGAAGGGCGTCCACGGCATCCGCGAGGAACTCGCCGAGACCTTCGCCGAGCACGAGAAGCTCTACGACTTCATCCACGCGCCGGTCCAGTCCGGCAGCGACGACGTGCTCGGCGACATGCGCCGCCAGCACCAGGTCGAGGAGTTCGTCGAGGTCGTCGAGACGTTCGACGACGCCCTGGACTACTGGACGCTCTCGACGGACTTCATCGTCGGCTTCCCGACCGAGACGGAGCGCGACCACGAGCAGAGCATGGCCCTGCTCCGCGAGGTCCGGCCGGAGAAGATCAACGTCACGCGGTTCTCGAAGCGCCCGAACACCGACGCCGCCGAGATGAAGGGCCTCGGCGGCCAGGTGAAGAAGGACCGCTCGAAGGCGATGTCCGAGTTGAAGATGGACGTGGTCGCCGAGGCCTACGAGTCGATGGTCGGCGACCGCCGCCGCGTGCTGGCCGTCGAGGAGGGGACCGGCGACTCCGTGAAGTGTCGCGACTCCGCGTACCGGCAGGTCATCGTCCAGAACGCGAGCGAACACGGCGTCGAACCCGGCGACTTCCTCGACGTCGAAGTGACGGGCCACCAGACCGTCTACGCCTTCGGCGAACCGCTGTAGCGGCGAAGTCCGTCGACGGCAGGCGGGTAACGGCTGGTTTCCCGACTCAGAGCTTCCGCGCGACCATCTCACCCCAGTGTTCGAAACCGTGGCGCTCGTAGAACGCCCGCGCACGGTCGTTCTCGCGGTCGACGTCGAGCACCAGACGGTCCAGCGGCAGGTCCTGGGACTCGGCGAGCGCGACGGCGGCCGCGACGAGGTCGTCTGCGACGCCCGTACCGCGGTACTCGGGTCGGACATATATCTCGTTCAGCACGGCGGCGTCCCATATCATGGCGAGGCGCTCGGGGAGGACGAACGCGTAGCCGGCGAGCGCCTCGTCCGCCCCGGCCTCCTCGGGGGCGGCGACGGTGACGCAGCGTTCGTCGTCCGCGACGCAGCGGTCCACCCAGTCGAGGTAGCGCCGCCGGTACGCGTCGGTCACTTTAGCGGCGTACCTGTCGGCCTTGTCGTCGCTGCCGGTCCCGTCGCCGAGTCCGAGTTCGAACGCGCGCTTCAGCGCCCACAGCGCGTCGGCGTCGCGCCCGGGGTCGTACGGTCGGACGTCCATACGGCCACGTTCGCAGGGGGCGGTGTTACTTCTTCCGTGCCTCCCACGCGCGGAAGCCGACGACGGCGATGCTGGTCACCCCGAGCAACAGCCCCCGTCCCGACCGGACGATAGGGAAGGTGCGTTCTTCCCCCGCCGGGTCCGCCCCTGGCGCGAGGTCGAAACCGGTGCTGTAGTGGGTCGTTTCGGTCGACCCCTTCGCCTCCAGCAGCGACTGGACGAGCCCCTCTTCGTTCGATATCGCTATCTCTCCCGAGACGCTGTAGAACTGGTCGTGGACGGGATAGAGCAGGTTGACGCCGTTCGAGAAGAAGTCGAGACCGATGCCGGCGACCAGCAGCGAGCAGAGACTCACCCACGCGACTCGCGTCCCGTACTCCCCCCACCGCGCTCGAAGCCGCGACTCGCCGACGAACAGTAGTACTCCGAGCGCCGCCGGAAACAGGAGCGTGTGCAACACGGCCCTGTGTCCCCCAGGAACCCACCACCCCACCAGCGTATCCAGGTCCGGCACCGCGGCAGCGGCCATGACCACCAGCGCCGCGCGCCCGTCGAAGTGTTCGGCGAGCAGCGACGTGGCGAGAAGCCCTGCCACCGCGACGTGAACCACCGTCGATGGCACAAAAGTTAAACGGTATCTTAGAAGATATGGTTTTTCGCCGATATCCGACGTGTACGACCGGTTCGGTAGCGAAACGGCGCGGTCTCCCCGTCCGCCTCGAATCGCCCGCCGGGACGGTGTCCGACGACCGTCGGACCCGACCGAGTTCACTCCGCGTTCGGGAACTCCGCAGACGGTCGAAACGAGCAGATAACGTCGGAAGGGCGGCCGGTCGCCGCCGGCGGGGTCGATACCCCGTCCGTCGTGGCCGACCGCGGCGCGGTCTGTGAGTTATCAGCCGTTACCGGGTTCGTCCGGCAGTTCAGGCACTCAACAACTAAACCGCTCGCGGAACGTTTCCCGGACGGCCGCACTGTGGCCAGTGAGAAACCATGATTCGATACGACACACTCGGAAGCATCGTGCTCCAACAAGACGGAGGCGTTCTCGGCAACCTTCCGTCCTGGATACAGCAGCCCCTTCAGGGGTTCGTGGCGCTCCTGCCGCGACTCGTCGGCGCGTTCGTCATCCTGCTCATCGGCTGGATCGTCGGACGCGTCGTCGCCTCGGTCATCAGTCGCGTCGCCGACCGCGTCGAACTCGACCGGATGGTGCTGGATACGCCGCTGGGGCGGATGCTCGGGGGCACCGAGAGCGCCGTCTCCGGCGCGTTCGGCAAGCTCGGCGCGTGGTTCGTGTACGCCCTGGCGATTCTCGCCGCCGCGAACGTGCTGGCGATTCCGACCCTCTCGCAGTGGGTCGCCACGGCAGTCTCCTACCTGCCGGCGTTCATCGCGGGGCTGCTCGTCATCGTCCTGGGGTTCGTCGTCGCAGACTTCATCGGCGACGCCATCACCCGCACGCGAGCGGCGACCGGGACCTCCTACACGTCGTGGTTCGCCGACGGAACGCGCTTTTTCCTCTACTTCATCGCCATCGTCGTCGGTCTCGACACGATGGGCATCGACGTCCAGATACTGTACGTCTTCGCGCAGGCGCTCGCGTGGGGACTGGCCGCGGCCGTCGCCATCGGCGTCGGCGTCTCCTTCGGCTGGGGTGGCAAGGATTACGTCGCCAACCACATCGACGGCTGGATGTCCAGCGCCCAGGAGGGAGCGCCGAGTCCGCAAGCCGGCGACGACGACTGACCGTCGGCGGGGTCGCGTCGCCGTCCGTAGTGACCTCGACGACCGACGCTGAGCCGCCAGCCGCGACGACCGGCCGATTCGGCCTCGGTCGTCACGAGCGGCGCACGGGGAACCGGAGCTACCGCCGACGCCGGAAGTCCTCGACGATGGCCGTCCCGCTGCTCGCGCCGATGCGCTCGGCCCCGGCGTCGAACATCGCTCGCGCCGTCTCGTAGTCGCCGACGCCGCCGCTGGCCTTGACCGGCAAGTACTCGCTCATCAGCGCCACGTCTTCGACGCGCGCGCCGGTCGCCGCGAAGCCCGTCGACGTCTTCACGAAGTCCGCGTCGGCCTCCTTCGCCAGCCGGCAGGCGTCTCGCTTCTCCTCGTCGGACAGGAGCGCCGTCTCGATGATGACCTTCACCGGTACGGGAACCGCCGCCACGACCTCCTCGATGTCCTCCCGGACGCGGTCGTGTTCTCCCGCCTTCAGCCGACCGACGTTCGTCACCACGTCGAGTTCGTCCGCGCCGTCGTCCCAGGCCGCGACGGCCTCCTCGCGCTTCGCGACGGTCGCGTGCTGGCCGTGCGGGAACCCGACGACCGTGGCCAGCGTCACGTCGGGGGCGTAGTCGCGCCCCTCCGCGACGTAGCACGGTGGGATGCAGGCGTTCGTCCCGTACTCGCTCGCCTCGTCGAGGACGCGCTCGACGTCCGCCGGGGTCGTCTCCGGCCCCAGGACCGTGTGGTCTATCTTCGCCGCCAGTTCGGCTTCGTCCATGCGCGTTCGCACGGACGGTGCGAGTAAAAATCCCCGTCATGGTCGGTTCCCCGTCGTCCCCGGTGTCCGGGCGACCAGAGGGTCGTCCGGCGGGACGGCTCCATCCCGCCGACGCGCGTGAAAGAAAATTTTAACTTTCCCGTTTCGTGGCGGCGAGTATGCGCGTCGCGTTCGTCGCCGAAGTGACGGCCCAGCTGGAGAGCACCGGGGCGACCCGGCGGCTCCGTCGCACGGCCGAGCTACTGGCGGGACGGGGCCACGACGCGGTCGTCCTCTGCTCGCAGTGGTGGGACGGCGACCATGCGACATTCGAACAGGACGACGTGACGTACCGGGCGGTGACGACCGAGCCGCCCGAGGAAGGACCGTCGCGGCGGTTCGCCATGGCGCTTCCGGGAGCGCTCCGCCGCGCGAAACCGGACGTCGTCCACGCCGCCGCGGTGCCGAAACACGTCCTCGCGGCCAAGACCGCGAGCGCGCTCGTCCGCGCGCCGCTCGTGGTGGACTGGTACGACGCCCCGCGAGCCGAGACCGCGGAGGCGAACGCCCGCGGCCTTCGGATGGCCGCCCGCGCGGCCGACGAGATAGTCGCTCCCTCCGAGACGGTGAAGACCCGGGTCCGGGAACTCGGTGCGAGCGGCGACGACGTGCGGGTCGTTCCGAACGGCATCGACATGGACGCCATCCGGGAGGCCCAGGTCGTCGAGGGGGCCGACGTGGTGTACTCGCGGCGACTCGACGAGGACGCCAACCTGGAGAGCCTGTTGCTCGCGCTGGCGGAGCTCCGGGACCGCGACTGGAACGTGGTCGTCATCGGCGACGGGCCGGAGCGGGACGGGTACGAACGCCAGACGCGGGACCTCCGCATCGACGACCGCGTGGAGTTCACCGGAAGTCAGCCGGTCGAGAAGCGGATTCCCGTGTTCAAGGGGGCGCACGTCTACGTCCAGACGGCCCGGCGGGAGGCGTTCCCGACCGACCTGCTGCGGGCGCTGGCCTGCGGCTGCTCGGGCGTCGTCGAGTACCACGTCGACTCCAGCGCGCACGAACTGGTCGAGAACGAGGACCGTACCTTCCGGACGACGAGCGAACAGGAACTCACCGAGGCGCTCGTCGCCGCGGCGGACCTCGAACCGCTGGCGGTCAACGAGGCGTTCGCCGACTACGACCACCAGCGAGTGCTGGAACGGTATCTCGACTGCTACCGGGACGTGCGAGACTCGTTCGGACTGTTCTGACCGCCACCGGCGCTCGCGGTCGAAACGCACATGCTCGCGCCGCGGAAACTCTAAAGCGAGATGATCGGCAAACTCGACCCCGAGGCGCTCGGGCTAGTTCTCTCGCGGACGGGCGCGAGCGACAACGACGTGCTGGTCGGGCCGCGATACGGCGAGGACGCGGCCGCGCTACGGGTCGGCGACGAGACGCTGGTCGTCAGCTCCGACCCGCTCTCGCTGGCGCGCAAGCGCCTCGGAAGCCTGGCCGTCGACGTTGCGTGCAACGACGTGGCCGCCTGCGGCGCGAATCCGCGCTGGCTGACGAACGTCGTCTTCCTCCCTGACGACGACCCCGAGACCCTCGACGCGGTCACGGGACAGATAGACGCCGCCGCCGAGTCCCTGGGCGTGTCGGTCGTCGGCGGTCACGCCGAGTACGCACCCGACCTCTCGCGACCCACCGTCTCGATGACCTGCATGGGACTCGCGGACGAGTTCGTCCCGACGGGCGGGGTGAACCCCGGCGACCGCCTCGTGCTGACGAAGGACGCGGGCATCGAGGGGACCGCCATCCTCGCGACCGACTTCCGCGACGAACTCGGCGAGGTGGCCGACGAACACGTCGAGCGCGCCGAGCACTTCTTCGACGAGATCAGCGTCGTCCCCGACGCGAACGTTCTCCGGGAGTACGCCACGGCGATGCACGACCCGACCGAGGGCGGCGTCGTGTCCGGCCTGCTGGAGATGGCGAGCGCGGCGGGTCTCCGCCTCGCTGTCGACCGCGACGCGGTGCCGGTCCGGGAGCCGACCCGTCGGCTCTGCGACGCGATGGACGTCGACCCCCTCTCTATCTTCGGCTCAGGCGCGCTGCTGGCCGCGGTCCCCGAGGACCGCGTCGAAGCGGCGCTGGCCGCCCTCCACGAGGCGGGCATCGACGCCGCCGACGTCGGACGCGCGGTCGACGCCGACCAGTCTGCGCTCGCGATAGACGGCGAGGAACTCCAGGAACCGCCGCGCGACGACCTCTACGCTCTCTGGGAGTAGGAGAAGAAGGATTCGGAGGGCAGTTCTCCGGGCGTCGGGACGGTTACTTCTCGGTTTCGAGCTCTTCCTCGGAGACCTCCATCTCGTCAGGGTCCTCCATCTCCGCGTCCATCTCCTCGATGACCTCGTCGGCGCTCTTGATGTTCTTGGGGTCCTCGCCCTGCTTGATGGCCTGTGCCTCCTGCTCCATCGCTTCGACGTCCATCTCGGCCTCCTCGTCTATCTGGCCGAGAATCTCCTCGATGTTGTCGAGGCCGATGAGTTCGCGGGTCTCCTCGTCGAACTCCAGGCTGTCGAGCTGGTCGCCGTCGGTCTCGACGTCGCTGCCCGTGAGATGCTTACCGTAGCGGCCGAGCATTGAGGACAGTTCCTGGGGGAGGACGAACGTCGTCGACTCGCCCTGACCGATGGACTCCAGCGTCTCCATCCCCTTGTCGATGACTGCGCGCTCGCCCATCGACTCGGCGGACTTCGCCCGGAGCACGGTCGACACTGCGTCACCCTGCGCCTCCAGGATCTGGCTCTGCTTCTCGCCCTGCGCGCGGATGATGTTGGACTGCTTGTCACCTTCGGCCGTCTCGATGGCGCTCCGGCGTTCACCCTGCGCTTCCAGAATCATCGCGCGGCGCTTGCGCTCCGCGGATGTCTGTTGCTCCATCGCCTGCTGGACGTCCTTGCTCGGGTTGACCTCCCGGACCTCGACGCTCTCGACGCGGATGCCCCACTCGTCCGTGGGTTCGTCGAGTTCCCGGCGGATCTTGGCGTTTATCTCCTGGCGCTTGTTGAGCGTGTCGTCCAGTTCCATGTCGCCGAGCACGGCGCGCAGCGTCGTCTGCGCGAGGTTGGAGACGGCGCGCTTGTAATCCTCGACCTCGAGATACGCCTTCTTCGCGTCCATCACCTTGATGTAGACGACGGCGTCGGCGGTGACCGGCGAGTTGTCGCGCGTGATGGCCTCTTGGCGCGGCACGTCCAGCGTCTGGGTTCGCATGTCGAAGGTGTGCGTGCGGCTGACGAACGGCGGGACGAAGTTGATGCCCGGTTCTAGCAGTTTCCGGTACTCGCCGAACACCGTCAGCGCGCGCTTCTCCGTCGCGTCGACGATCTCGACGGACTGCCAGATGGTGACGATGGCAAGGACCAGGAACAGCAGCGCGATTATCGTGAACGTCCCCCCGCCGGGAGCGCTCTGTAAGGGTACAACTGGTAGCATACCCGAATGTTAGGACGAGTACCTGTTAAGTATTCTGTCGTTCTCGAGGTCACGTTTCCCGGAAAATTCCGGCGGCGGTCGAATTCTGGCCGGCGACTGGAGTCAGGTGCCCTCGGTTTCGCGCTCGCGGTCGGTCTCACCGCCGTCGCTCGTGCGCTCGTCGGCGTCTCGACCGCGAGCGAGTTCGCGGTCGATGCTATCCTCGATGTGTCCGACCGGTTCGACCGTGAGGACGTTGCCGCCGCCGGGGTCGATGACCATCACCTCCGTTCCCTCCGGTATCTCGCCGTCCATCGAGCGCGCGGCGTAGTACGGGTTGAAGCCGCCGGCCTCCAGTTTCACCTGCCCCTCCGAGGGTGTCACGCGTTCGGTGACCGTGCCGGTCGCTCCCTTCAGCGAGTCCGAGTCGCTGGTGCGGCCCGTTCCCTTCCCGCCGTAGAGGTCGAGTTCTCGGTATCCGTAGAAGGCGACGGCACCGAATCCGAGCACCAGCGCGGCGAGAATGAACGGCTGGGCCAGGGGAGGGAAGACGAGCGCGACGAGACCGGCGAGCAAGAGCGCGACGCCGAGAACGATGAAGTGCGCGCCGGGAATGAGCGCCTCCGCGAGCGCCACTCCCGCCCCGGCGATGACGAGCAAGAGCGGAAGCGAATCGAGCGGCGATGCCATGGTCGGACGTTAGCGTCGTGAACGTTAAGAGTTTGTGGAGACTTCGGCAACTCGACGTGAACGCCGTCGCCGAGACGCGGCCGTGACCAGTCGCGAGGGCGTCGTTCGACCGACCGCAAGGGTGCCGGCCGCCGGGAGCCGCCCCGATTACTCGGCGTAGATCTCGTCGATGCGGTCGGCGAACCGGTCGAGGATGTTCCGGCGCTTCTTCTTCATCGTCGGCGTGAGCAGGTCGTTCTCCTCGGTGAACTCCTCGGAAACCAACCGGAACCGCTTTATCTGCTCGTAGGACTCGAACTGCTCGTTGACGCGGTCGACCTTCTCCTCGACCCACTCGTACACGCGGTCGTCCCGGGCGATCGCCTCGCGGCTCTCGGGAAGGTCGACGCCCTCTTGGGTCGCCCGCTTGCGAACCTCCTCGAAGTTCGGGACGATGATGGCGCTGACGAACTTCTGTCCGTCGCCCGTCACCATGCACTGGTCGACGACGTCGCTGGCGGCGAACGCGTCCTCGATGGGTCCGGGCGCGACGTTCTTGCCCGTCGATAGCACGAGGATGCCCTTCGCGCGCTCGCGGAACTCGAGGTAACCGTCGGGGCGAATCTCGACGATGTCGCCCGTCCTGAACCACTTCCCGGAAGCGCCGTCCGCTTTCAACTTCCCGTTCGCGTCACTCGCGGGAACGTCCTCGGTGAACGCGTCCTCGGTTGCCTCGGGCCGGTTCCAGTAGCCGTCCGTGACGTTCGGACCCTTCACGAGCAGTTCGCCCACCTCGCCGTCGGCGTCGTCGAACGTCTCGCCGACCACGGCCGGGTCGACCGTCACCTGCTCGTCGACGACAGGCGGGCCGATGGTGCCTATCTTCGGCTCCTCGGGCGGGTTGACGGCGATGACCGGCGAGGTCTCGGTGAGGCCGTACCCCTCCAGGATGGGCAGCCCCATCCCGTGGTAGAGCCCACAGAGGTCGGCCGAGAGGCTGCCGCCGCCGCTGATGAGGAAGTCGACGTTACCGCCCAGTCCCTCTTTCACCTTGTCGAAGACGAGTCTGTCCGCGAGCGCCTTCTTCGCGCGCAGACCGAGCCCCGGGTCCGCCGTCTCGTGGTACGTCCGGCCAACGTCAGTCGCCCAGTCGAAGATGCGACGCTTGAGTTCGGTCTCCTCGGCCTGCGACCGGATGGCGTCGTAGATGCGCTCGTAGACGCGCGGGACGCTCGTGCCGGTCGTCGGCCGGACGGCCTGGAAGTCGTCCCGGAGCGTGTCCGGACTCTCGGCGTACGCGACGGTTGCGCCGCTGGCGAACATCAGGAAGTGGCCGGCCATCCGTTCGAAGACGTGGGCCAGCGGCAGGAACGAGACGGTGCGCGACGTCTCGTCGATGACCGGCACGTCCTTGTCCGGGCGCGGGCCGAACCGTCTGCGACACTGGTTGACGTTCGACCGGAAGTTCCAGTGGGAGAGCCGGACCCCCTTCGGCTGGCCGGTCGTGCCGCTAGTGTAGATGAGCGTGGCGAGGTCCCCGGGGTCGCGGTCGTCGAGCCACGACTCGTAGGTCTCGCGGTCGAAGGCCTCGGCGCCGCGGTCGTGGACCGCAGCGAGGCTATAGACGTCGTCGCGGTCGCGAGCGTCGTGGTCCGCCGGGAGGCGGTCCATCACGACGACGAACGACAGGTCGAGGTCGGCGGCGTCGACGCGGTCCAGCAGTTCTGCGTTCTCGACGACGACGCCGGACGCGTCGGGGTCGTGGAGCAGGTACTCGACCTGCGAGACCGACGAACTCCGGTAGACGGTCGTGACGACTGCGCTGGCAGCGAGCAGACCGAAGTCGCACTGGGCCCACTCCATCCGGGTGTCTGCGAAGATGCCCACGCGGTCGTCGGGCGCGACGCCGAGGTCCCGGAAACCGGCGGCGAGGTTCCGGACGACGTCGCGCATCTCGGCGTACGACAGCGTGCGGAACTCGCCGGACGGGGCCGCCGGAAGCGCGGCATCGGTGAGCGAACGGTCGTAGACGCCGCCCTTGTACTGCTGGGCGGGTCGGTTCTCGTGTCGCGCCGCGCTCTCCTCGAACATCCGGGGGAGCGTGGTCCGGTCGATGACCGGGTCCGTGTACTCCGCCTCCGCGTCTCGCCACTCCATACCAACCCGTTCAGAGCCCCCCGCCATTAAGCTGGTGTAGAACTCCCGGGAAGTTTGGTCTCGTTGTATCCCGGCGATTTCGCCGTCGGTCCCCGGGCCGGCGGCTCACTCTTCGTCGCGCACGTCGAGGTAGCGAAGAACGCCGCGGACGTTCATCGCCGTCTCCGCCTCCGCCTTCGTCGGCCCCCAGACGTCGGACATCTCCTGTTCCGCGACGAAGTGGTCGATTATCGCCTCGTCGTCGCCGAGTTCGGCCCGCTTCTCCGCGACTGCCTCGACCCACGACGACAGGACGTCCTCGTACTCGTCCATCGCCGCGTCGGAGTACGGTCGCGGCCCGAAGTGGGGGTACAGCAGCGTCGTCGGCGTCAGTTCGCGGACGGTCTCGACGTCGTCGAGACACGCCTCCAGGTCGAAGTTCGGCGGCGGCGACGTCTCCCGTATCCGCTCGACGCTCGGCACCCAGATGCCCGCCGCGTCCGCGGTGAACAGGGCGTCGTTCGCCGGGTCGTAGAAGACGACCTGGTGTGGCGCGTGGCCCGGCGTGTGAATCGTGCGGAGCTGGTGGTCGCCGAGGTCGATAACGTCGCTGTCGGTCAGTTTGACGACGCGGTCCTCCGGAACGGGTTCGGGTTCGACGTAGAACTGCCACTGGTTCCCGACGGCGCGTTTCGTTCCCTCGACGAGTCGCTCGGGGTCCACGAGGTGGCGTGCGCCGCTCTCGTGGACGTACACGTCGGCGTTCGGGCACTCCTCGGCGAGGAACCCCGCGCCGCCTGCGTGGTCCAAGTGGACGTGCGTCGGCGCGATGACCGCCACGTCCTCTCGCGCGATGCCGATCTCGTCGAGGGCGTCGAGGATGCGCTCGTAGTGGGTGCCGATGCCCGTGTCGACGATGGCCGGACGTTCGGCGTCGAAGACGTACACCGCGCCGTACGCCTCGGTGTCGTACATCCCGGTGTCGACGTAGTAGAGGTCTTCGCATCCGCCGGTCGTGACTTCGCGCACGTCTCCGATTGTCATACTTACGTTCGCGTCGGCGAGTGGCAAAAGTGATTCGCGTCGGGCGGGCGGCGAGGCGGTGGCGGCGAGGTGGCGCGCCGATGGCCGTGGCCCGCCACGTGGTCGCACGAACGATACGGTTTTTTGCAACCACACTGAAAATCAGAGTAGAAATGCTCGACAGGAAGTACGTGCGAGAGCACCCGGAGGAGGTCCGACGGGCGCTCGAAACGAAAGGGGTCGAGGACGTGGACCTCGACGTAGTACTGGAGATCGACGAAGAGTGGCGCGAACTGAAGGCGCGCGGCGACGACTTGCGCCACGAGCGCAACGAGGTCAGCCAGACCATCGGCGAACTGAAACAGGAGGGCAATGACGAGGAGGCCCAGGAGGCAATCGACCGCTCGCAGGAGCTGAAGGCGGAACTCGAGCGCGTCGAGGACCGCGCCGACGAACTGAAGGCGGAACTCGACGAAGCGATGCTCGAACTTCCGAACATCCCCCACGAGTCCGTGCCCGTCGGCGAAGACGAGAGCGACAACGTGGAGCGGTACCGCGAGGGGTTCGACGACCTTCGGGACCTCCCTGACGACGTGATTCCGCATTACGAACTCGGTGAGAACCTCGACATCCTCGACTTCGAGCGCGGGGCGAAGGTGACCGGCGGCGGGTTCCAGTTCGTCAAGGGCGACGGCGCTCGCCTCGAGTACGCGCTCATGCAGTTCATGCTCGACGTTCACCGCGAGCAGGGGTACACCGACGTCTTCCCACCGATTCCGGTCAACAGCGCCTCGATGCAGGGCACCGGCCAGTTGCCGAAGTTCGCCGAAGACGCCTACCGCATCGGCGCGCGTCAGGACGACGAGTACGACGACGACGACCTCTGGTTGCTCCCGACGGCGGAGGTGCCGGTGACGAACATGTACCGCGACGAGATTCTGCTCGACGACGACCTCCCGCTCAAGCATCAGGCGTTCTCGCCGAACTTCCGCCGGGAGGCCGGAGAACATGGGACCGAGACTCGGGGGTACGTCCGAGTCCATCAGTTCAACAAGGTCGAGATGGTGAACTTCGTCCGTCCCGAGGAGAGCTACGACCGTCTCGAAGGCCTGCTCTCGGAGGCCGAGGCGGTCCTCGAGCGCCTCGGTCTTCCGTACCGCGTGCTCACGATGTGTACCGGTGACATGGGCTTCCAGCAGGCGAAGAAGTACGACATCGAAGTGTGGGCCCCGGGCGACGACATGGAGGACGGCCCCCAGGAGGGCGGTCGCTGGCTCGAGGTGTCGTCGGTGTCGAACTTCGAGGACTTCCAGGCCCGACGCGCCGGCCTGCGCTACCGGCCGGACCGCCACGAGTCGGCCGAGTATCTCCACACGCTCAACGGGTCGGGACTGGCGCTGCCGCGCGTGATTGTAGCCATCCTCGAGTACTACCAGAACGACGACGGCACCGTGACGATTCCGGAGGTCCTGCGGCCGTACATGGGCGGCCAGGAGGTCATCGAGGGCCACGAGAAGGTCGGCGAGAGCGCGCTCGGCGCGGGCGAGAAGGACTAGCTCGTCGTCAGGTAGACGCCGATTGCGGCCAGCAGGATGCCGACCGCCTTCCGCCAGGAGAGGGGGTCGTGGAGGAAGACGACGCCCAGCAGCGAACTGCCGACGAGGAACATGCCGAAGATGGGGACGACGACGCTGACCGGCCCTGCACCGAGCGCCTGGTAGTAGGCGATGATGCCGATGGAGAGGAAGACGCCGGCGGCGTACATGTAGACGGCGTTCTCGCCGACGAGGTACGCCGCGACCGGTTGGTCGCGGTAGACGATGACGGCCGCGGCCGACAGCGCGAGCATGCTGTTTGCGACCAGTGCGACGACGGTGCTCGGAATCTCGTTGGTCGCGAGGCTCACCAGCGGCGTGAAGATGGAGTATCCGACGAGCGCCACGACCGCCCACGCGAGGTAGTTCACGACGATGGAGTCGGCCCCCGAGACACCTATCGGTTGGGATATCGTCGCCGGGTCACGTCAGTCGGTACACCCGCGCCTCGTAGGGGCGTACCTCGAAGGACCGGGGGTCGTGGCCCGCCACGGCGTAGTTCCCGACCATCAGTTCCGCCTCGTCGTAGGTCACGTCCACCGGGAGCGTGAACGTCGGCGTGCTCTCCGTGAAGTTGAGGACGACGAGCGCCCGTTCGTCGTCGAGGGTGCGCAGGTAGGCGTAGACGTCGGGGTCCTCCTCGAGCAGCAGGTCGTACTCCCCGTAGACGAGCACGTCGTTCTCGTGGCGCAGGTCTATCAGGTTCCGGTAGTAGTGCCAGACGGACTCCTCGTTGGCCATCGCCTCGTCGACGTTGACCGTCTCGTGGTCCGGGTTGACGGGAATCCACGGCTCGCCGTCGGTGAAGCCGGCGTACTGCTCGTCGCTCCACTGCATCGGCGTCCGGGCGTTGTCCCGGCTCCGGTGGCGGACGACGTCCTTGACGTCGTCGAAGTCGTAGCCCTCGCTCCGTTTGCGCTCGACGAAGTTCCGCGCGCTCACGTCCCGGACCTCCTCGACGCTCTCGAAGGGGTAGTTCGTCATGCCGATCTCGTCGCCCTGGTAGATGTACGTCGTCCCCCGGAGGGTGAAGAGCATCGTCGCGAGCATCTTCGCCGACTCGATGCGGTAGACGCCGTCGTCGCCGAACCGCGACACCATCCGCGGCCAGTCGTGGTTGCCGAGGTAGGCGCTGTTCCACCCCTCGCCCTCCAGTTCCGTCTGCCACTTCGTGAACACGCGCTTGAACTCCGGCAGCGACCACTCGCCCATCGTCCAGCGACTCCCGTCCTCGCCGTAGTCGAGCGTGACGTGCTCGAAGTGGAATATCATGTTTAGCCCGTCGCCGTCCGGGCCGAGGTACTGCTTGGCCTCGTCGACGGTCGCGCCCGGCATCTCGCCGACCGTCATCACGTCGCGGCCCTGCAGCACCTCCTCGTACATCTCCCGGATGTAGTCGTGGACGCGTGGTCCACCCATGAAATGTTCGTTGCCGACCCACCCCGAGTCGGGGTCGCCGTCCGGCAGTCCCTCGGCTTTCGATATGAGGTCAATGACGTCCATCCGGAAGCCGTCGATGCCTTTCTCCAGCCACCACTCCATCATGTCGTAGACGCGCTGGCGCACCTCGGGGTTGTCCCAGTTGAGGTCCGGCTGTTTCTCGTCGAAGAGGTGGAGGTAGTACTCGCCCGTCCGCTCGTCGTAGGTCCACGCGGACCCGCCGAACGCCCCCTCCCAGTTGTTCGGCGGACCGCCGTCCTCGCCCTCCCGCCAGATGTAGTAGTCGCGGTAGTCGCTGTCTTTCGACTCGCGGGACTTCCGGAACCACTCGTGTTCGTCGGAGGTGTGATTGACGACGAGGTCCATGATGAGTCGGATGTCGCGGTCGTGCAGCGCGGCGAGCAACTGCCCCCAGTCCTCCATCGTCCCGAACTCGTCCATTATCGACCGGTAATCGCTGATGTCGTAGCCGTTGTCGGCGTTCGGCGACGCGTACACCGGATTGAGCCAGACGACGTCGACGCCGAGTTCGTCCAGATAGTCGGCCTTCTCGGTGATGCCGGGGATGTCACCGACGCCGTCGCCATCCGAGTCGCGAAAGCTCCGGGGATAAATCTGATACACCGTGGCTTCTTTCCACCACTCTCGTTCCACGTCCATCGGTTTCACGTGACGAGTTCAGGCCCTTAGGCGTACTTGCCGGTCAGGAACAGTCCGAAAGACCGTTGAAGACCGGTCGGCCGTCGCAGCGTCGCGGGTCGTCACCGCCGCCGCGCCGGACCACCGCCGAACCGGGCGAACGGGGACTGAGCGTCCTCAGTCGAGTTCGCGCGCCAGCACGTCCCGCAGGTCGGCTATCTCGTCGGCCGAGCGACGCAGCGACGCCCCGCCGACCGACAGGTCGAGCGCGCCGGAGTCGTCGGCGCTGCCGAGCGCCGTCACGGGTGCGACGCCGTCGAAGACGTCCCGGACCGCCTCAAGGGCGGTCGTCTCGACGACGGCGCGGCCCGGCAGTTCGCCGAACAGCAGTTCCGCGGGGCCGGCGTCGTCCGCGTCGAGTTCGACGGACGCACCGGCCTCGGCTGTGACCATCTCGGCCAGCGTCACCGCGAGGCCGCCGTCGCTCACGTCGTGGACCGCGAGCGTGCCGTCCCCGTCGGCCACCTCGCGGAGCGCGTCCACCACGGCGGCGGGGTTCGCCGGCAGTTCCGGGAAGCGGTCGCTGCCGCCGACCTGCGCGAGGTACTCCGACCCGCCGAGCGCGCTCGCGGTGGGGCCCCCGACGAGCAGGAGGTCGCCCTCGCCCGAGAGCGTGCTCGGCGGTGCGTCGTACCCCGGTTTCGTTCCGGTCATCGCCAGCGTCGGCGTCGGCGGGATGGGGCCGGACGGCGAGTCATTGTACAGCGAGACGTTACCGCCGACGACCGGCACGCCGAGTGCCGAACACGCGTCGGCGAGACCGTCGACGACGGCGGAGAAGCCGCCGTACACCTCAGGTTTCTCCGGGTTCCCGCCGTTCAGGCAGTCGACCGCCGCAAGCGGACTCGCACCCTTCGCCGCGAGGTTCGTCGCATTCTCTAGCGCGACCGCCCTCGCACCCTCGTAGGGGGCGACGTCGGTCCAGCTGGGGTTCGCGCCCGCCGAGACGGCGAGGCCGATTCCCGTCTCCCCATCGTCGCTGCTCGCCTCGTCGATGCCCGCGCTTCGCTCGCGCCTCGCACCGCTCGCCTCTCGGATGGCCATCACGGCCGCGTCGTCGCCCGGCGGCGTCGCGGTCCGGGTACCGACCTCGTGGTCGTACTGGCGGTACACCCAGCGCTTGCTCGCGCAGTTGGGCGACCCGACGACGGCCTCGAACGCCGCGTCCAGGTCGGCGTCGGGCAGGTTCCGCTCCGGTCTCTCGGGGGTCTCGGCGGGCAGGTCGTTCGTCGGCGCGCCGTCGCCGAGGAACTCGGCGGGAGCGTCGACGACCGTCTCGCCCTCGAACGTGCACACGTAGTTCCCCTCGGTCACCTCGCCGATGACCGAACAGCCGAGGTCGTACTTCTCCGCGACCGCGCGCACGGCGTCGACGTTCTCGGGGCGGACCTCGTAGCACATCCGTTCCTGTGACTCCGCGAGCAGTATCTCGAGGGCGTTCATGTTCGGCTCGCGCTGATGGACCGCCTCCAGACGGATCTCCGCCCCGAGACCGCCCTTGGCCACCATCTCGCTCGACGCGCCGCCGAGGCCGGCCGCGCCGAGGTCGCGAGCCGCCTCGACGAGGTTGCCGTCGACGAGTTCCTCGTTCGCCTCGACGAGGAGTTTCTCCGTGTAGGGGTCGCCGACCTGGACCGCGGGGCGGTCTTCGGTCTCGGCGTCCTCGTCCAGGTCCTCGCTGGCGAAGCTCGCACCGCCGAGTCCGTCCCGACCGGTCGCGTTACCGACGAGGACGAGTTCGTTTCCGGCCTCCTTCGCGTCCGCGGTGACGAGACGGTCGGCGTCGAGCAGACCGACGCAGGCGACGTTGACGAGCGGGTTGCCCTCGTAGTCGGCGTGGAACTGCGTGCTCCCGCCAACGGTGGGGACCCCGATGGAGTTACCGTAGTCGCTGATGCCCTCAACGACGCCGTCCAGCAGGTAGCGGGAGTGCTCCCGGTCGAAGTCGCCGAAGTAGAGGCAGTCCGCGAGCGCGATGGGGTACGCCCCCATCGACAGCGTGTCGCGGACGATGCCGCCGACACCGGTCGCCGCGCCGTCGTAGGGGTCTACGAACGAGGGGTGGTTGTGGCTCTCGATGCCCATCGTTATCCACGTCTCCGTCTCGCCGGCGTCGCCCGGCAGCGCGACGACCGCCGCGTCGTCGCCGGGACCGACGACGACGTGCTTGCCGTCCCCGTCGAACGCGGTCAGCAGGGGCTGGGAGGAGCGGTACGCGCAGTGTTCGCTCCAGAGGTTCTCGAAGAGGGCCTCCTCGGCCCGGGTCGGATCGCGGCCCAGTTCCGCGACGACCAGTTCTCGATCCGAGTCGGACAGGCTCATTCACTCTCCTGTACAGACAGAGCGGATTAATGCCTTTCCATGTGCAGGTGCGTGTATACTCTCTGGGTCACGCGGCGACGACAACGGTACCGGGTGGTCCGGACCGGTGGTCGAGAAGCGAACGTCGTTCAGCGGTCCCCGGTCGGGGGAGCGTCATCGAAACCAGCGTCGGTCGCCGAACTCCAGCGCGAAGTCGGGGGTCGTCCCCCGGAAGCGCCGCTGCCAGCAGTAGCGGTCGTAGACGTGTGCCAAGGCGGTGGTCGCGAACAGGCCGAGAAGGACAGTCGTAACGGCGAGAGACGAGACCGTGAGGACGCCGACCCACGTGGCGGCGACGAGCGTACCGCCCAGTCCCGACAGCAGGAGATAGAAGCGATGCCAGGGGAGCGTCGTCCCGGAGTCGTTCGCGAGGTAGAGTTCGAAGTCCTGCGCGCTGTCAGTGAACGAAACCTCCTTCGAATGGCGGTCGTACGAGACGATGCCGATCTCCTCGAGTTTCGGCAGATGTGTCTGATACAGCGCACTGTACACCGACTTGCGCTGTTCCGGCGAGACGTCCTCGATGGCGATGTTGTTCTCCCAGGCGGCGACCTGCTCGGCGAGTTCACCGAGCTGGACCGGTCGACCGCGTTCGTTGAGATGATACAGGACATATCGGCGTCGAAGATTTTTTACCGCATCATACACCTCGTCTTTCGAGAAATCGCGGGAACTGGTCCCTGTTGGTTCTGAGCGTGTCGTCGACATTACTCCCACCCAGTTCTGTGGTGACGCCGAACGTCCGGATAAAGCGGGGACTCCGTTCAACCCGTATCCAGCGATGTCCCACATCGCTGAACGATTCGGTTTTCGGCAAAGTAGTATTGAACCCTTCGGCGAACGTCAGAATGGTATCGGCGATTCCAGTTCCGTCGTCATCGATTCAATCGTCCGTTGTCGTGCCGCCATCACAGCCGGGCCGACCGGCGTGGAGGTTGCCGACCGTGCGTCGTGGGACCGGCGGCACCCGTCCACGGCCACGCGTCGACCCGACCAGCGTCGAGGCTCGGGCACGCTCGCTCCGGTTTCGACGCCGGTCGTTTGGTCGCTCCGCCGCTCGCGCGTTCGACGGCGCGTGCGCCACGCCCCGTTCGCCGGCCCGGTACGGGGGAACGCTACTGGCCGACGAGTTACGTGTCCGGTAACGACGGCGGCGTCGCTCGAAACGCGACGTTTCCGGGAGACCAGTCGCTCCGGAGCGCGGTGACTGCCGGCGGTCGCCGGACCAGCCCGGAGAGAGTCGACAGAAGAGTTCGCAGGGTAGACGCCGGGGGTCAGGTTCGCTCGTCGCGGATATCTTCCGGCAGAGCCGGATTCCCGCGACCGTCGACGTCGTCGAGATACGTTATCTCGATCATCACGTCGGGGACCCCGTCCTTGGACGGGCGGACCGTCCACGAGCGGTCGAAGTCGATGCCGTTTCGGGCACTCGTCGCGACGAGGTCGGTCAGTCGTTTTTCCAACTCGTCCAGCGATATCAGTTCTTCCGGCACACTTCTAATACCCGGATCCGTCGGGCGCGAGTTGGTCCTTGCTGTGATACACCTGTATCGTTCCCGTCGTGTCGATGCGGACTGTACATCCGTTCAGCGGGAACTGGACCTGTGCAATGTCGTGACCGACCGAGAACGATTCGAAGAGGCTCTCCAGCGCGTCGCAGTCGACCGTCTCCTGCAGCGGTGGGAGTTCCTCCAGCGGCGTGTCGGTCACCTCCGCGACCGCTTTGCTTATGCCGACGACGAGACCGTCCGTTCGGTCGGCGTCGTACGTGAACTCCTGTATCAGCTCACCGCCATTATTCGTATCCGAATATGTAATATTCATATCATATGCCTTTACCTGGTTCAATTCAATCTATCGGTCCTCCAAAGGCTATTGGTTATCAAATCCGTCCTTTAAGTATAGTTAGATATAATTCTGCTTATCGTATCCGTTTCCCGGACGAGTGACACGTTACCGGAGCCCGAAGGGATTTGAGCGTCCCATCGCAAGAAGCGCTCGATGACCGACTACGACCTCGAACGATACCTGAACGTCCGAAGTGCCCATGGCGCTTCGTTCGGCCCCAACGGCGACCGGCTGGCGTTCCTGCTCGACGCGACCGGCGTTCCGCAGGTGTGGCTGCTCGACGAACCGCGGTCGTGGCCCGAACAGCTCACCTTCTACGAGGAACGGGTGACCTTCGTCTCGTGGTCGCCCGAGCGCGACGAACTCGTCTTCGGCATGGACGAGGGCGGCAACGAGCGCGCCCAGCTCTTCCGGCTCGACGGGGACGGAGAGACCATCGAACCCCTGACGGACATGCCCGACGCGAAACACCGCTGGGGCGGCTGGAACTCCGACGGTTCGCGGTTCGCCTTCACCTCCAACCGTCGCGACGAAGCGGTGTTCGACGTGTACGTCCAGGACCGCGACGGCCGGGGTGACGACGCCGAGATGGTGTACGAGGGCGACGGCTGGCTCACCGTCGCCGGCTGGAGTCCCGACGACGACCGCCTCGTCGTCAGCGAAGCCCACTCCAGTTTCGACCAGGACCTCTACGTCCTCGACCTCGACTCGGGCGACCTCGACCACGTCACGCCCCACGAGGGCGACGTGCGATACCAGAGCGTGGAGTGGGGGCTGGACGGCGACGCGCTCTACCTCGTCACCGACGAGGGCGCAGACACGATGTACCTCGCCCGCCTCGACCTCGACGCGACCGAGATATCGGTCGTCGAGGAGGGCGGCGACTGGAACGTCGACGGCGTCGCGCTCGACGAGGACACCGGTCGGCTCGTCTACTCGCGCAACGTGGACGGGTACACCGACCTCACGGTCGGCGAACTCACCAGCGAGCGGTCGCTGCGGGAGTTCCCGACACCGAACCTGCCGCGGGGCGTCGCGGGCGGCGTCAGCTTCGGCCCGGACGCCGAACAGTTCGCCATCACGGTCACGGGGAGCACGAACAACACGAACGTCTACGTCGTGGAGACCGAGACCGGCAACGCCGAGCGCTGGACCGACGCCTCGACCGCCGGCATCCCGTCGGAGACGTTCGTCCGGCCGCAGCTCGTCCACTACGAGACGTTCGACGGCCGCGATATTCCCGCGTTCTTCTCCGTGCCCGACGACGCCACGGACGGCGAGACGCCCGTCGTCGTCGACATCCACGGCGGACCGGAGTCCCAGCGTCGCCCCTCGTTCCACGCCGTCAAGCAGTACTTCCTCAATCGCGGGTACGCCTACTTCGAGCCGAACGTACGCGGGTCCTCCGGCTACGGCCGGGAGTACACGCACCTGGACGACGTGGAAAAGCGGATGGACTCGGTCGCCGACGTCGAGGCCGGCGTGGAGTGGCTCCACGACCATCCCGCGGTCGACCCCGACCGCATCGTCGCCATGGGCGGCTCCTACGGCGGCTTCATGGTGCTCGCGGCGCTCACCGAGTACCCCGACCTCTGGGCGGCCGGCGTCGACGTCGTCGGCATCGCCAACTTCGTCACATTCCTGAAGAACACCGGCGACTGGCGACGCGAGTTGCGCGAGGCCGAGTACGGGTCCCTGGAGGACGACAGGGAGTTCCTCGAATCGGTCAGTCCCATCAACAACATCCCGAACATCGAGGCACCGCTGTACGTCCTCCACGGCGAGAACGACCCCCGCGTACCGGTCGACGAAGCCGAACAGATAGCCGACGAGGCCGTCGAGCAGGGCGTCCCCGTCGAGAAACTCATCTTCCCCGACGAGGGCCACGGGTTCACGAAACTGGAGAATCGCATCGAGGCGTACACCTCCATCGCGGACTTCCTCGACGAACACGTCTGAACACAGCGGGGCTTCTCGGTCCGTTCGGCGGGACGCTCCCGGCGCCCGCCCTCACCGCTCGTCGACGACCGAGTCAGAGAGATGCGCGTCGTCCGCGTCCTTCCACTCGCCGAGTTCCTTCGGGTCGACGTGAACGAACACGTCGTCGACCTGCGGCAACTGCCTGACGTCCTCGACCACGTCCGTCTCGATGTCGTGGGCCTCCCGGAGGGTGCGGTCGCCTTCGACCTCGACGTGCATGCTCACGTCTATCTCGGGACCGACGTAGTGGGCGACCACGTCGTGGACGCCCCGGACTTCCGGGTGGGCGAGCGCCTGTTCGACTATCTCGGCGCGCAGGTCCTCCGGCGGGGCGCTCCCGACGAGGTAGTCGACGTTGTCCTGGACGATCTCCCAGCCGGTGTAGAGGATGCCGAGCGATACGACGCCCGCCGCGACGGGGTCGAGGACGGGCGCACCGAGTCGCGCGCCGACCACGCCGACGAGCGCCGCGCCTGCGGTGAGGATGTCGTTGCGGTTGTCCAGCCCCGTCGCCACGAGCGCCGGCGAGTGCGTCTCCTCGCCGACGTACAGACAGTAGCGGTAGAGCAGGTACTTCACGACCGCGGTCCCGACGAGCACGCCGACCGCTAGCGGTCCCGTCGTGACGGTTATCGACTCCGTCAGTATCGAGGTGGTCGAGCGCCACAGCACGAGACCGCCCGCGGCGAACACGCCGAGGGCGACGAACAGCGAGACGAACGGCTCGATGCGCTCGTGGCCGTGGGGGTGCTCGAAGTCCGGGGGCTGAGTGGTCAGGTACAGCCCCGCCAGCACAACGACGCTGTACACCGAGTCGGCGAGGCTGTTGACCGCTTCGGAGCCGACAGCGAGGCTCCCGGTCTGGAGCCAGACCGCCCCTTTGGCGGCGGCCAGCAGCAGGTTGACGGCGAGGACGACGACCCCCGCGCGCCGGACCGCACCGAACTTACTCATCGTGGCCCACGTTACGTCTCTGGAAAGAAGGACGTATCGCTCCGCGGCGAGCGGCGACCGTGACCGCGGGGTCGGCTACGACCGCTAGAACCGGACCGCGCCGGACTCGGTGACCGTCGCACCGTCCTGGTCGGCGAACGCGTCGTGGACGCGGTCGTAGGTGTCGTCGAGCGCCTCGACGATGACCTTCGTGTCCCCGACGACGGGCATGAAGTTGGTGTCGCCCTCCCAGCGCGGGACGACGTGGGTGTGGAGGTGGTCGTCGATGGACCCGCCGCTGCCCTGGCCGAGGTTCAGGCCGGCGTTGAACCCGTCGGGCGCGAGCGCGCGCTCCAGCGCGTCGAAGGTGCGCTGCTTGAGTCGCGCGTGGCCCAGCAGCGTCTCGTCGTCGAGGTCCCGGTAGTCGCCCGTGTGCTGGTCGGGGACGACCATGGCGTGACCCGGGTTGTACGGGTAGTTGTTCAGCAGGACGACGGCGCGGTCGTTGCGCGCGACGACGAGGTTCTCGCGGTCGTCGTCGCGCTCGGGGAGTTCGCAGAAGACGCATCCCTCGATACCCTCGTCGTCGTCGCGTTCCACCCACTCGATGCGCCACGGCGCGAAGACCTGGTCCATGTCGGCGACTCGGGGCGGCGGTGCTTTACGTTTTCACTCTCGCCGGCGGGAACCCCCGACGCGTCGAGACGGGGCGACCCCCGGTCAGTCGTCGATGTACTCTCCGACGAGCAGATCGACGCGCTCGCGGGTCTCCTCGGGGATGGCGTCGGCGGGCGTGTTGACGGTCCCCTCCAGCGCCGTGGCGCAGTCGCAGTCGCGCTCGTCGGGCATCGTCCGGATGGCGTGTTCGACGAGTCCCTTGATGGCCTCCTCGTTGGCGGCGGCGTTCTTCAGCACCTCGCCGAGGCGGTCGTCTTCCGCTCCCTTCCAGACGCCCCAGTCGGTGACGCCCGTTATCGTGGAGTAGCACATCTCGGCCTCGCGGGCGAGTTTCGCCTCCGGCACGGTGGTCATACCGATGACGTCCCAGCCCTGCTCGCGGAACCACTCCGACTCGGCTTTCGTGGAGTACTGCGGTCCCTCGATGCAGACGTAGGTGCCGCCGAGGTGGCAGTCGGCGTCGGTCGCCGCCTCGGCCGCGTCGGCGAGGTGTTCGTTCACGTGCGGACAGTACGGCTCCGCTATCTCCTGGTGGACGACGACGCCGTCACTGAAGAAGGTGAACGGTCGGTGGCGCGTCCGGTCGAAGAACTGGTCCGGGATGACGAGCGTCTGCGGCGGGTACTCCTCCTGGAGGCTCCCGACCGCGTTGCTGGCGATGACGCGCTCGACGCCCAGTTTCTTGAGCGCGTAGATGTTCGCGCGGTACGGCACCTCCGTCGGCGAGTACTGGTGGTCGCGGCCGTGGCGCGGAACGAACGCGATCTCCTCGCCGGCGAACTCGCCGACCGTCACGGGCGCGCTCGGGTCGCCGTACGGCGTCGTCACGTCCTCCTCGCGGGTGTTCTCCAGGGGGAGCGCCTCGTAGATACCGCTACCGCCGATGAATCCAATCACGTTCTCCGATGACGGGGGCGGCTACTAAACGGTTTACTTCGCGTCCTCGTAGCGCGCCCGGATCGTCGCGTACAGTCGCTCGCCGACGTCGGTCCGCAGTCGCGGCTCCGCGGTGGCGAAGAACTCGTCCAGGTCGTCGTACTCGTTGAACCGCTCGCCGTCGTCGGCCGCGTACCGGTCCGCTCGCTCGTAGACGAGCGCCTGCAGGCACATGTCTATCAGGTCCATGTCCTTGACGAACCGCGCCGCCGGCGTCTCGCGGGCCTCGTACTCCTCCCAGAGCGCGCGGACGTCGTCGGAGAGCGGCGCGGCGAGGTCGTCCATCGCGGCGCGCTCGCGGCGGACTTTCTCCTCGCCGTCGACCCGCTGGTCGTCGGCGTCGGCGCGCGTCGCCACGTCCCCGGTCTCGGCCTCCGCGAGGTCGTGGACGACGGCGAGACGGAGCGCGCAGGCTTCGTCCACGCCCGCCTCGTCGGCGTACTGGAGACAGAGCAACGCGACGCCCCACGCGTGACCGGCGACGGACTCGGGGTCGTCGACCCCCCGGAGTTGCCAGCCGGTGCGGCGCTCGTCCTTCAGCGCGAACGCCGCGGCGAGGGCGTCGACGGTGTCCATCTACGCCTGGACGCCGGTCGCGTTCTCGACCAGCCGCCAGCCGTCGTCCGACTCGGCGAGGACGTCCCGCCGCACCATCTCCTCGAGCACCTCGTCGAGGCGGTCCGGTTGCGCTATCTCCATCTGGATGCGCTCGACCTCGTGGTACTCGTTGAGGTAGTGACGCACGTCCTCCGTGGTGAACACGTCGGCGTCGGCCTTGTCCATCACGCCGCTGATGATGTCTATCATGTCCTCGATGAAGTTCCAGGGGTAGACGATCCAGGCCCACTCCTCCAGGCGCTCGCCGATGAAGTCGGGTTCGAACTCGCTCGTCTGGAGCAACTGGAGGGTCGCGGTGCGGACCTCCCCGGCGTCGCGGTCGGTGACGTACTCGTAGGCGTGCTCGATGGACCCGCCGGTGTCGGCGATGTCGTCGATGATGAGCACGTCCTTGCCCTCGACGCTGCCTTCCGGCATCGGGTAGCGCACCTCGGGCTCGCCCGTCTTCTGGGCCGTCCCGACGTAGTGTTCCATCTTCAGGCTCGTCAGGTCGTTCATTCCGAGGAAGTCACAGATACAGCGCCCCGCGAACCAGCCGCCGCGCGCGAGCGCCACGACCACGTCCGGGTCGAACTCCGACTCCTTGACCTGGTCGCTCACGTCGCGGCAGAGACCGTAGATGTAGTCCCAGTTGGTTATCGTGCACTTGAACTCGTCGGGGAGGTCGCTCATGTCATCGTGAGGTCGCGTCGCGTCGCACTTAACGGTTTACAGGTGCTCTCGACGCACTCGGGTTGCAGAACCGGGTCTGACAGGGGTGGACTCGCCGCTTTCGACCGGCCGTCGGCCCGACGGACGAGCGGAGAGTGCGACCTGCCGGTCGGCGTGCGAGCCGGTCGGCGTGCGAGTCGGTCGGCGTGCGAGTCGGTCGGCGGCGGCCGGCGAAGCGCCGCCGGTCCGTCAGGTCACCGTCCGGTAAGCGCCGCCGCGACGGTCCACGGTCGCTACCCGAGCCGTCAATGCTATTATCATGCACACCTTTGTATCGAGTCTAGCGCCCCGAAACTTATGACCCACACCGAGAATTTCGAACACTTGCTCGACCGCAAGAACGTCATCGGCGTCGAGTACGACGAGGAGACGAACACCGTGACCGTCTACGTCTCCCAGAAGCTCCCCGAAAGCGAACTGGCCGACGAGGACAACGTGAAGAAACTCGTCAGCGACGCCACCGTCGAGGTGGAGGACGCGGGCTTCGACGAGGAGCGGGAAGGGTACGACGCCCTCTCGCTGACCGGCCAGATTCCCGACGCCGAGAAGGACCGCAAGGACCGCCACCGCCCGGTCGTCGCGGGCGTCAGCGAGATCAACGCGAAGTCCACCGCGGCGACCGCGGGGCCGTACCCCGCCCGCGTCACCGACACGTCGTCGGGGAAGTGGAGCGACGACGCCGCGGAGGGCGACCTCGTCCGCCTGTCGAACAACCACGTGTACGCCCGGGTGAACGAGGGGGCGTTCGGCGAGCCCATCGTCCAGCCCTCGCCGCGCGACGGCGGGAGCCTCCCCGACGACGAGACGGGCGAACTACGGGGGTACGTCCCCGTCGACGACGGCGCGACGGTCGACGTGGCCGCCCGTTCGGCGACCCCCGAGCGCGAATCCCCGGAGTACCACGAGGTCGACGACTCGTGGCCGACCGCCGTCCGGCGCGAGGACTACCGCTCGCTGAAGGGCGAGACGGTGACGAAGACGGGGCGGACGACGGGCGTCACGAGCGCGACGGTGTCGGCGGTGGGCGCGAGCGTGCGCGTGAACTTCGGCGAGGCCGGGACGCTGACGCTGCGCGACCAGCTCATCGCCGGCCAGATGTCGAAGGGCGGCGACAGCGGGTCCCCCGTCTTCCACGACGGAAGCGGCGAGCTCGTCGGCCTCCTGTTCGCGGGGTCCAGGCGCCAGACGATACTGAACAAAATGGGCAACGTCGAGTCGGAACTCGGCGTCGAACTCCTGACGGAGGAGCCGGGCGGTGGAGACGGCGGGGGCGGCGATGAAGGAGACGGCGGAGATGGTGATGGTGGAGACGGCGGTGGGGACGGAACGCCGACGTACCGCGAGACGCTGGACACGACGGTCACCGTCTCGCTGGCCGCGGCGGAGCTCTCGCTGGAGTCGTTCTCGGTCCGGGGGTCGGTCTCGCCCGGCGGAGAGGTCGAGGCGACCGCGACGGTGGCCGGGACCGAGGCGGGCACGGGCTGGCTCGACGTGCAGGGCGAACGCTACACGTTCGAACTGACCGACGAGCACGCGGACGACGGAAGGTACGTCCGGGACGTGCCGGTGGCCGTCACCGCGCCCGAGTCGCCCGGCGACTCCTTCGAGGTGCACGTCGAGGGCGGGTACGTCGTCGAGGCGGCGTGACCGAGAGGAGAGCGACGCGACCAGCGACCTCGCTCTCCGGACCCCGAACAGTTATCGCAGTCGACCGACACTGCCGAACCATGACGGCATCTGCGGACCGCATTCTGACGAACGCGGAGGTCCACACCCTCGCGGACCCCGACGAGACCGCTGAGGCGGTCGCGATTCGCGACGGCGACGTCGTCCGCGTCGATTCGGCGTACGAAGTCGGCTTCCTGGAGGGAGCGGAGACGGACGTCGTCGACCTCGGCGGGCGCGTGCTCCTGCCGGGGTTCGTCGACGCCCACACCCACCTCCAGATGGTCGGGAACTACCTCGTCCACGCCGACCTCTCGGCGGCGGACTCGCCGACCGACTGCGTCGACCTGCTGGCGGCGAACGCCGCCGACGACCGCGAGTGGATACTGGGCTACGGCTTCGACGAGAGCACGTGGCAGGAGAGCCGGTATCTGACGCGAGAGGACCTCGACGCCGTGAGCGAGAGCCGGCCCGTCGTCGCGTTCCGCGAGGACATGCACACCGCCGCGGCGAACGGCGTGGCGCTGGACCGCCTCGGTGAGGCGATGCCACCGGCGGACGTGAAGACGGAGGGCGGCGAGCCGACCGGCGTTCTCGTCGAGGACGCCGTCGACGCCGTCTACGAGGCCGTCGAACCGGACGCCGACGAGATGCGGGAGCTCCTGCTGGCTGCCCAGCGCGACGCCCACCGGAAGGGCGTGACGGGCGTCCACGACATGGTCCGGCGCTCGCGCGCTCCGGAGGTGTACCGGCAACTGGAACTCGACGGCGACCTGGCGCTCCGGGTACGCCTGAACTACTGGAGCGACCACCTCGACGCCCTGGAGGAACTCGGCCTCCGGACGAACCACGGCAGCGAGTTCGTCCGCACGGGGGGCGTGAAGACGTTCACGGACGGGAGCTTCGGCGGTCGGACGGCGAAGCTCTCCGAACCCTACGCGGACGCGGACGACGAGACGGGCCAGTGGGTCGTCGCGCCCGACGAACTCGAGTCGTTCGTCCAGCGCGCCGACGACGCCGGCTTCCAGGTGACCGCCCACGCCATCGGCGACGAGGCCATCGACGCGGTGCTCTCCGCCTACGAGGACGCCGATGACCCCGGGGCTGCTCGTCACCGCGTCGAACACGTCGAACTCGCGACCGACGAGCACGTCGAGCGGTTCGCCGAGTCGGGCGTCGTCGCCTCCGTCCAGCCGAACTTCCTCAAGTGGGCAGGAGAGGACGGCCTCTACGACGAGCGCCTCGGCACCGACCGCCGTCGCCGGACGAACCGCTTCCGGGACCTCCTCGACGCCGGCGCTCGTCTCGCCTTCGGCAGCGACTGCATGCCGATGGACCCCCTGCTCGGCGTCCACCACGCGGTCAACGCGCCCGCGGAGGCACAGCATCTCTCCGTCACCGAAGCGCTCCGGGCGTACACCCTGGGCGCAGCGTACGCGGGGTTCGACGAGGACCGGATGGGCACCGTCGAAGCCGGGAAGGTGGCCGACCTCGTCGCGCTCGAACGGTCACCCTGGGAGCACGAGGACGCCATCGAGGACGTCGACGTGGCGCTGACGGTCGTCGACGGCGAGGTCGTCCACGACGACAGGTGACGCGGCGTCGTCCTGTGCGTCGATTGACGTGGAGTTAAGACCCCTCGGCGGGCACCACCTCGCATGAGAGTCATCGTCCACGGCGGTGCGGGCGGCGAACCGGACGAACCGGAACCGAGACAGGCGGTGCTCGACGAGGCGGCGGCGACCGGCGTAGGTCGGGAGTCGGTTGTCGACGCGGTCGAGGCGGCGGTTCGCGTCCTCGAATCCTCGCCCCGGTTCAACGCGGGCGTCGGCGGCGCGGTCCAGAGCGACGGCGAGGTCCGGACCGACGCCGGCGTCATGACCAGCGACCGCGAGGCCGGCGCGACCTGCGCGATGCCGGGCGTCGAACACGCCGTGAGCGCCGCCCGCGTCGTGATGGAGGAGACGCCGCACGTCCTCGTCGCCGGCGAGCACGCGGTCGACCTCGCCGCCGACTTCGGCGTCGAGACCGGCGTCGACCTCCTGTCCGAGGACAAGCGCGAACGGTGGGGCGACCTCGACGCGCCGACGGGCACGCCGACCGAACACCTCGATTGGCTTCGCGAGAAGTTCGGGGGTAGCGCGGCGCAGAGCGCCGCGGACGAGTCGAGCGGGGACGCCCCGCGAGACCACGACACCGTGGGGGCGGTCGCGTACGACGGCGAGGCGTTCGCGGCCGCCACCTCGACGGGCGGCCGGTGGCTGGCGCTCGCGGGACGGGTCGGCGACGTCCCCCAGATAGGGTCGGGGTTCTACGCCGCTCCGGCCGGCGCGGCCAGCGCCACCGGCGCGGGCGAGGACATCGCGAAGACGACGCTCACCCGGCGGGCGGTTCGCCACCTCGAATCCGGGATGGCGGCGCAGGCCGCCGCCGACCGCGCCGTCGAGGAGTTCGCGGAGCTGACGGGGTCGTCGGCCGGCGTCATCGTCCTCGACCGCGCCGGCGGCGCGGGCGCTGCGTTCAACAGTGACGCGATGCAGACCGCGGTCGCGGACGACTGACCGGTCCGGGCGAGCGGCGAAGCGGGGAACGCAAACCCTTTCTCCCGTTCGGCCAAACTACGGGGCATGAGCGAGCAGGAGGTCGACCTCTCGGCCGAGAAGTACGAGAAGCACCGCGAGGCGGGCGAGATCCTCGCCCAGGTGCGCGAGGAGGCCGCCGACCGCGTCGAGGTCGGCGCGAGCCACCTCGACGTCGCCGAGTACGCCGAAGACCGCATCCGCGAACTCGGCGGGAAGCCCGCGTTCCCGGTGAACATCAGCGTCGACGAGGAGGCCGCCCACGCGACGCCGAGCATCGACGATGAGGAGACGTTCGGCGAGGAGATGGTGAACCTCGACATCGGCGTGCACGTCGACGGGTGGATAGCCGACACCGCAATCACGGTCGACCTCTCGGGCCACGACGAACTCGCCGAGGCCAGCGCGGAAGCGCTCGACGCCGCGCTCGACGTCGTCGAAGCGGGCGTCGAGACGGGCGAGGTCGGCGCGGAGATAGAGGAGGTCATCCAGGGGTACGGCTTCAATCCGGTCGTCAACCTCTCCGGACACGGCCTCGACCACTACGAGCAACACACCGACCCGAACATCCCCAACCGCGCCGTCGAGCAGGGCGTCGAACTCCAGGTCGGCGACGTGGTCGCCATCGAGCCGTTCGCGACCGACGGCACCGGGAAGGTGACGGAGGGAGCCGACGAGGAGATCTTCGCGCTCGAACGAGAGGGGTCGGTCCGGAACCGGCAGGCCAGGCAGGCGCTCGACCAGATAACCGACGAGTTCCGCACCCTCCCCTTCGCCACGCGCTGGCTCGACGTCTCCCGACCGGAGATGGCGCTGCGCCGACTGAAGACGTCGAGCATCGTCCACGGCTACCCCGTTCTCAAGGAGGACGAGGGGAAGCTGGTCAGCCAGAAAGAACACTCCGTCATCGTCACCGAGGACGGCTGCGAAGTGTTTACGGCGTAGTTACTCGCCGGGACCACCTTCGATTTTCATTGAGTAATTCGACTGCCAGTCGTCGTACGTTGTCAGACGAGGGCGCCGCCGTCCCAGCGCGTCGCTGTCGATTCGTCGTAACGGAAAAGGAGAACACACAGCACTGTACCGTCAACGTTCCGCCGCCGCCGGAGTTCCGCTCTGTCCTCGCGTTCACACCACCTCGATATCTCGCCCGTTCAGGCGTTGTTCATCCGCTGAATCGTCTCTTCGCCGCAGCTCTCGCACTCGGACACGCGGTACGGTTCGCGCGAGAACTCGGCGTTCTCCTGCTTCTGGCTCTCCGTCCGTATCTCGACCGAGACCTGATGTGCGGTCTCACGGCCACAGTTGTCGCACAGTTCCGTGATCGCCTCGAACCCCTGATTTTTTGTTGCCATGGTGACTACCTGCTCGCTTTCTCCTTGCGCTGATAGGAGTATAAAAACCCCTCTCTGTTGGGGGGCGTTCGAACCGTTTATTCCGTTGCCGTCTGGCGATTTGGGGGTCTCGGCGGAGGAGAGCGTCCCATTTCGTTTACGAAGCTCCGAAAACGGTTAATGTGGGCGGAACGCTGTACAACAGCCGGATAATTTAAGTACCGGGGTCAGGGTTCGAGGCCGAACAGAGCGGACCGCAGGAACACGAGCACCGGGATTATCTCCAGGCGGCCGATCCACATGTTCAGAATCATCATCCCCTCGCCGAGGGGCGACATCGACGGACCCGTGATACCCGTCGAGAGGCCGACGTTACCCTGGGCGCTGGCCACTTCGAACAGCGCGTCGGCGTAGCCGAACGCCGAATCGGTGACGTTGATGAGGACGAGACTCCCCGTTAGCAGGAGGATGAGCCACAGTAGGCTGACGATGGCGGCTTCGCTGAACTCCTCTGACATCTCGTTACGGTCGAGCACGCGGTCGCCGATGCGGGCGTTCACGATGGCCGACGACGGGAGGAAGACGCGCGAGAACTCCCATTGGATGCCCTTACTGATGGTGTAGCCCCGGATTATCTTGATGCCGCCGACGGTGCTGCCGGCCGCGCCGCCCAGCACCATCGCACCGCTGACAATGAGTTTCCCGCCCGCGCCCCACTTGCCGATGGGCGACGACTGGAAGCCGGTACAGGAGAGCGCGCTGACGAACTGGAACACGGAGTCGCGCACCGCGGTCGAGTCCGCGGAGTCGAAGCCGAAGTACGCCGCCGTCGGTTCGAACGCCGCCGTCAGCACGGCAGCGTTCTGGAGCGAGAGGACGAACGCGCCCGCGACGAAGAGGCCGAGCAGCCACCGCGTCTGGAGGTCGGAGACGAGCAGGCGAAACTCCCGGTCGTAGAGGACGGCGTAGTGGACGGGGAACGCGATAGCGCCCAGCGCCATGATGGGCAACAGCACCGTCTCGATGAACGGTGAATCGTAGGAGGCGATGGAGTTGTCCGTAACGCTGAATCCGCCGGTCGACAGTCCCGTCATCGCGTGGTTGAGCGCCTGCCAGAACGTCTCGAACAGCGAGAGGCGGGGTTCGCTCGTGAGTATGGCGACGAACAGCACCGCGACGGCGAACACGGTGTAGAGGACGAAGATGCGCCACACCGTCTTGACCGTGTGGAGGATGCTGGGGTGGATGCGCTCCTCGCGCGTCTCGGCTCGGTAGAGCGCGTAGCTCCCGCTGCCGGGGCGGGCGAGGATGGCGGTCGTGAGGACGATGACGCCGACGCCGCCGACCCACTGGATGAGCGACCGCCACCACTGGAACGCCCGCGGTAGCGAGGGTTCGTGGATGGCCATCGTCAGGCCGCTGCCGGTCCACCCCGACATGCTCTCGAACATCGCGTGCAGCGGGTTCTGGAAGTACGCGAGGCTCGACATCGTCGTCGCACTCCCGACCTGAATGGGTTCGTAGTTCGCGCCCGCGGCGACGTAGGAGTCGAGCACCGAGACGGGCGTCAGGTGCGCTGCGAGGAAGAACGGTGTCGCGCCGAAGATCGCGGTGGTGAACCAGCCGCCCGCGGCGATTATCATCCCGTGTTTCATCCGGGGGTTAGGAGCGTCCTGGAACCGGTTCCGGGCGACGCCGCCAAAACCGGCGGTGACACCGCCGGCGATGAGAAAGGAGAGCGCGGCGTACCACTCCCGGAAGACCACGGCGACGCCTGCGGTCAACGTCATCAGCGCCGCCTGCATCAGCACCAGCGCTCCCACGTCGCGCAGGATGGTCGCCAGGTCTTCGGGGACCCCGGCGACTCGATTGCGACGGGTCATGTCAGTCGTGGTCCTCGTAGTGCCCGAAAACGTCCGTCACCTCCGGCGTCGCACCGCGTTCCGAGAAGACGGTGACGAGGTCGCCACTCTCGATGGTCGTGTTCCCTCGCGGGGTGATGACCTCGTGGTCGCGTTCGATGGCGACGACGAGCAGTCCCTCATCGAGCACGCCCTCGTCGGCGGCCTCCGCGAGGGTGTGACCCGCGATGGGGGCGCGCGATCCGACCGTAATCTCGAACACCTCCGCCCGGTCACCGACTTTCATGTAGTCCTTGATGGACGGTCGTTTCACCGCGCGATAGAGGTACTCGGCGATGAGCCGCTGGGGGTTCTCGATGACGTTCACGCCTATCTGGCGGAAGACGTTCATGTGCTCCGGGTTGTGGACGACCGAGACGATAGAGGGGACCTCCGACTCCTGCCCGAGCAGACAGACCATGATGTTCGTCGCGTCCTGGTCCGTCGTGCTGATGAGCGCGTCCGCGCGGTCGATGCCGGCGTCCTCCAGCGTGTCGATGATCGTCGCATCGTCGTGGAGGACGAGACAGTCGAACTCCTGAGAGGCACGTTCGGCACGCTCCTGGTTCTTCTCGATCACGACCACGTCGTTGTTGTTCTGAGTCGCGATTTCGATGAGCTGCGAGCCGATATCGCCCGCACCGACGATGATGAGATACATCCCTTGTGCGTCTTCAGAAGCGACTGCTTGAAAAGATGCTGTTGTGTCTTCGGCGCCAAAACCGGCCGACCGGACGGGGGCGACTGACCGCGCCACCGCTCGCGCAGTCGGTAATGGCCGGCCAGCGGGCGACGCGGCGTGCAACTCGGCGAAACGGTTAGCCGACTGTGACGTTCGACCGCCGCGCTGCACCGGTGGGAGACCGCGAACGGCCCCGGGGCCGACCCGTCACCCCATGTCGTGGTGGTACCGCAACTGGCGCGCCGTGCCGCCGGAGAAGAGGTCCTCGACGCGCTCTTCGACCCGTTCGAACCCCTGAGCCTCGAAGAACGACCGGGCGCGCTCGTTGTCGGCGAAGACGGCGACCGCGAGTTGCGTGAACCCCCGGTCGCGGAGCGCGTCCTCGATCGCGGCGAGCAGGGACCGACCGATGCCCTCGTTCCAGCGCTCGGGGCGGACCTGAACGTCGCGGAGTTCCGCGCCGCCGACGCGTTCCGCCGGGTCGACCGGGTGGGCGTACGCGAACCCGACGACCGAGTCGTCCACGGCGACGACGAACTCCCCGTCATCGTCCGCGACGGCCGATTCGAGCCGGTCGGTAGCGTACCGTTCCCGGAGTGCGGCTTCGCGCTCCTCCCGGGAGAGGAAGTCGTACGCCGTCTTCCACGTTTCGCGTGCGACCGTCTGGACGTCGGGCACGTCGTCGGTAGTCGCTGGTCGCGTCTGCATGCCACACGATTCCAGACCCCACGACAAGTCGCTGGCGGCCCGGGAGGGCCACGAGCGACGGCCACCGCCGACCACGGGTCGAGCGTCGCCCGGAATCGGCAACTGTTAGGGGGCCGACCACAATCCACCGGGTATGACCGACGCAGACGACCTCGCCGAGCGGGTGCGGGCGGGGGACCTTCGCCTGCACGAACTCGAAGACCACGCGGACCACGACACCGCCGCCGCGGCGCGCCGCCGACTACTCGAATCGGCGACCGACGCCGACCTCGACGCCGTGGGCGACTACGCCTTTGACGCCGAGGTCGCCGACCCCAACGTCGAGAACATGGTCGGCGCGGCGCAGGTGCCGCTGGGGGTCGCCGGTCCGGTCGGCGTCCACGGCGGCGAGGCCGACGGCGACTACTACCTCCCGCTCGCCACCACGGAGGGCGCGCTCGTCGCCAGCGTCAACCGCGGCTGTTCGGTCGTCCAGCGGTCGGGGGGCGCGGACGCGCGCGTCACCGACACCGGAATGACCCGCGCCCCGGTCTTCCGCGTCGCGGGCATCGCGGAGGCCGAGCAGGTCGTCGAGTGGGTCGGCGAGAACGGCGACCGACTCGCCGACGCCGCCGAGTCGACGACCAGCCACGGTGAACTGCTCGACGTGGACCCCTACGTCGTCGGCGACTCCGTCTTCCTGCGGTTCGTCTACGACACGAAGGACGCGATGGGGATGAACATGGCCACCATCGCCACGGGCGAGGCCGCGTCACTGGTCGAAGACGAGACCCCGGCGGACCTCGTCGCGCTCTCGGGCAACCTCTGCACCGACAAGAAGCCCGCCGCCATCAACGCCATCGAGGGGCGGGGCCGCAGCGTCACGGCGGACGTGACGATTCCGCGCGAAACGGTCGAGGGGTACCTCCACACGACGCCGGAGGCCATCGCGGAGGCGAACACGCGCAAGAACCTCGTCGGCAGCGCGAAGGCCGGCAGCCTCGGGTTCAACGCACAGGCTGCCAACGTCGTCGCCGCCGCGTTCCTCGCGACCGGTCAGGACGAGGCGCAGGTGGTCGAGGGCGCGAACGCCATCACGACCGTCGAGGCGCGTGAAGAGGAACTGTACGCCAGCGTCAGCCTCGCCAGCCTCGAAGTCGGCACGGTCGGCGGCGGGACGAAACTCCCGACGCAGTCGGAAGCGCTCGACGTCCTCGGTCTCCGGGGCGGCGGCGACCCCGCCGGCAGCAACGCCGACGCGCTCGCGGAGGTCATCGCGACCGGCGCGCTCGCGGGCGAACTCTCCCTGCTCGGCGCGCTGGCCTCCCGGCACCTCTCCAGCGCCCACGAGGAACTCGGCCGCTGACCGCTCCGCCACTTTTACTTTCGCACTGGATAAGAGAGATATTTAATGCCGCTGCTCGCCTCGTCTGCGACGGGGTCGCCGACGGCCGCTGCTGGCTCTCGGTCCCCGGAGGTCTTCGATTCAGGTGACCGACGAGACGACACCGGTAGACGAATCTCGCGTCGCCCAGTGGCTGCGCCTGCTGAAGCTCCTGCTGACGGTCGTCACGCTCGCCTTCACCGTCTGGCAGGCCGCCACCGGAGCGGTGCCGTTGCCGGCGTGAGTCGACCGGTAAGACCGAGACGTGCGGTCGACACACGTTTTATCCCCGCGGCGTCGACCAACACGTCTAGTAGTTTATATCTGAAAGCGGTGTAAGAGCACAGTTCATTCCCCATAATTCAATTGAACTAATCTAGGAATTTATTTCCGAGGAATGGATAACGTCGGTAATGGTGCACGCGGGACGAAGGTCGCGGCTCGGACCGAGACCGGTCGCGACCGTACCGAGGCCGCCCGCGTCGCACCGCTCGTGGTGACTCACATGGCAACGAAGACCCCCGACCGGGACGCGCCGATAACCGAATCCCGCGCCTACCGGCGACTCCAGTTCCTGAAACTGTTGCTCACCGTCGTCACGCTGGTCGTCACGATCTGGAAGGCGCTGACGGGTTCGGTGCCGTAGTTCAGAGGGGCCGATACCGTCCCCGGCTCTCGCTGACCTCGCCGCCTCGAACCATCTTTTCGAGGGCTCGTTCGGCGTACTCCCTGGAGACGCCCCGGTCGCGGGCGTACGCGACCACCTCGTCGGCCGTCGGTCGGTCGAGCGCCTCGAGCGCCTCGCGGACGATCTCTCGTTTGCTCGTCGAACCGCTCCGGCGGTCGCGCTCGGCGGCAGTTTCCACCTCGTCGACGTCGACCCCCGACCGCTCCAGAAACTCCGTCTCGTCTACACCGGCGTCCTCGACCTGCGACTCCATCTCCGCGAACGATTCGAGTTCGGCGAACGCCTCGCCGTGACCCTGCCGGTTGGCGAGCATCGACGACCGGACCTCGCGGGCGTGGTCCTCGTCGTCCGTCTCGACGAACGTCTTGAGTTTCCCGAACCGGTGGCGCTTCCCGCAGCGCGAACACTGGGTCGCCTCGGGGCGGCCGTCGACAATCCAGAGGTTGTTACACTCGTTGCACCCGACGACGCTGTACATGGTCGTAATTCGGGCGTCCCTCGTTTTGAACCCTCGGTCCGACCGCGGAGTTCGCCGTCACGGGGCGCGGACGTTCTCACGAGCGCCACCGCCGACCGTTCTCCCGGCCACAGGGTTTTCAGAACTACCAGCGCAACGAACGTCCGGAGGCGAAGTAGCGCTCGCCGCGCGGCGGGCGGCGGTTTTCGTACTCAAAACATGACAGACACCAAAGGACAGACCAGACGCCGTTTTTTATCGACGGTCACCGGCATCGCAGGGGGAGCGACGTTGGCCAGCGGGGCAGCGAGCGCGGCACAGGAGACGACGACCACGATGTCCGACGAGGCGCGGAATCGGGCGACGCGGCAGATGCTCGTCCCGCGACTGGAGCCGTTCGCCGGCAACCTCGTCGGCCAGTTCATCCTCATCACGAACCGGAAACAGAAGCAGGCGTCGCCGGCAGCGGTGTCGAACTGCCCGTTCCCGAACTGGAACGCGGAGAACACCGCCGTGTACAGGGCGATGATTCTCGACCGACTGAGCGACAATCCCCAGTACGTTACGGGCGAGGTGTACGTGAACGGCACCAAACCCCGGCTCAGGCTCGGACAGCCGTTCATCGTCAGCAGGACCGAGCCTTGCTCGAACGACTACGTCGGAGTGGAGGCCCAGTCGGTTCCGCCGTCGGTCGGCGAGGACACCCCGGCCGGGCCGACGGTCACGACGACGGGGAACGGGGGCGGCGCGACGACCGGCGGAGACGATACGACGACCGGCGGGGGTGACGCGACGACCAACGACGGCGGACAACCGGGGTTCGGTGCACTGACGGGTGCCGCCGGCGTCGGGGGCGCGCTGTTGCGGTTCGCCCGCGACGAGTGAGTTTCGGCGCGCTCCGTAGAGAGTGACCAGGCTGAAGCTGTCGCCCAGCCGGAACGACGGGGGAGCGACTCGCAAGCGAATCGGCCGATATCTAGCGAATTCTGGCCGTAATCTGAATTATTCGAAACCCACCACTTATTTACCTCTAACTATCGTTACAGAATTAACCGGACATAGAGTTTATCCGTACATACGACTCTGCATAAGTCAATGGTCTCCGGTCTCCGATATCGTGTTGCGAGCGCGGGCGGGACCGTCCTGCTCACTGCCCTCGCCGTCACGGCCGCAAATCATCCGGCCGCCCAGCGCCTGGTCACGGCGCTCGTCCCCGTCGCGAGCAGGCTACCCGCGACGGTCCTCCAGAGCAAGGCGTTCACGCTGGCCGTCGTCACCACGGTGGCTGTAGTCACGGCCGTGCACGTTCCGCTCTTCAAGCCGCGTCCCAGACGCGTCCTCGACACGATACTCACCACGGAGAAGCGCGTCTTCACGGCGAGCCTCGCGCTCGCCACCGTGGGCTACTTCGACTACACGTACCGGCTCCCGCGGTCGACGCTCATCGTCACGACGGTGCTGTTAGCGGTCGCCCTCCCGCTCTGGCTCGTGACCATCCGGCGTCGGCCGGGCGAGGACGAACGCGTTCTCATCGTCGGTGACGACCCGGCAGAAATCACCAACGTTCGGAACAGCATCGACGGCTGCGTCGTCGGTTACGTCTCGCCGCCCAGCCGGTACCACGTCGAGCCAGAGAGCGCGACCACGGCGGCCGTCGCCGACGGCGGCCACGTCGACCGCGGTCTCGACGAGCGCGTCGACCTCGACCTGGAACGGGTCGGCGGTCTCTCCCGACTCGGCGAGATGCTCGTCGAGTACGGGGTCGACACCGCGGTGCTCGCGTTCTCGACCTCCGACCGGGCGGAGTTCTTCGGTGCACTGGACACGTGCAACGAGTGCGGCGTCACCGCGAAGGTCCACCGCGACCACGTCGACAGCGTCCTGACGACCGCGACGACCGGCAACGAGGAGATAGTCGAGATCGACCTCGAACCGTGGGACTGGCAGGACTACGTGTTCAAGCGGGCGTTCGACGTCACGTTCGCGGCCGCGGGACTGCTCGCGTTCGCGCCCTTCATCGGCATCATCGCGGTGGCGATAAAGCTCGACAGCCCGGGGGCGGTGTTCTACAGTCAGGAGCGCACCGCCGAACTGGGCGAGACCTTCGACGTGTACAAGTTCCGGAGCATGATTCCCGACGCCGAGGCCGAGACGGGCGCGACGGTGAGCGAGGAGGACGCCGGCGGCGTCGACCCCCGGGTGACCCGCGTGGGATACGTCCTCCGGCAGACCCACCTCGACGAGATTCCGCAGCTCTGGTCCATCCTCGTGGGCGACATGAGCGTCGTCGGCCCCCGTCCCGAACGGCCGGAGCTGGACTCGGACATCGAGACCGGCGTCGTCGAGTGGCGCAAACGCTGGTTCATCAAGCCCGGGCTGACGGGGCTGGCCCAGATACACGACGCGACCGGCCACGAGCCGGAGAAGAAGCTGCGGTACGACCTGGAGTACATCCGCAAGCAGTCGTTCTGGTTCGACTGCTCCATCGTGGTGCGGCAGGTGTGGGGGGTCGTGAGCGACGTGGTCGCGTTCGGCGCGGACGACGAGGAATAGTCGAATTCGGCGACTGTTCGTCGCGGATAAAATAGACTTAATCGGCTGGTGGCCGAACGACCGAGGAATGAAGCGAACGACGCCGAGCGACCAGACGGTGCTGGTCACGGGTGGTGCAGGATTCGTCGGCAGTCATCTCGTCGACGCGCTCGCGCCGGACAACGACGTGCGCGTCCTCGACGACCTCTCCTCCGGCGACCCGACGAAGGTCGACGACCGAGCGACGCTGATCGAGAGCGACGTCCGCGACCCGGACGCGGTCCGGGAGGCGATGGCGGGCGCGGACCTCGTCTTCCACGAGGCGGCGCTGGTCAGCGTCGAGCAGTCCGTCGAGAACCCCCAGGAGAGCCACGCGGTCACCACCGGCGGGACGCTGACCGTGCTCGACGCCGCGCGCAACGAGGACGCCCGCGTCGTGCTAGCGTCGAGCGCCGCCGTCTACGGCCATCCGGAGTCCGTTCCGGTCCAGGAGTCGGACCGCAAGACTCCGACCTCGCCGTACGGCATCGACAAGCTGGCGGCCGACCAGTACGCCCGCCGCTTCTCGGAGCTCTACGGGCTGGAGACCGTTGCACTCCGTTACTTCAACATCTACGGCCCGCGCCAGAACCCCGAGTACAGCGCGGTCGTCAGCGTCTTCGAGGACCAGGCCCTCGCTGGCGACCCCATCACCGTCGAGGGGGACGGCAGCCAGACGCGGGACTTCGTCCACGTCGACGACGTGGTGCAGGCCAACCTACTCGCCGCCGAGACGGACCGCGTCGGCGAGGCGTTCAACGTCGGCACGGGCGAGAGCGTCACCATCCGCGAACTCGCGGAGACCGTCCGGGACGTCGCGGGCAGCGACTCGGACATCGTCCACACCGACCCCCGCCCCGGCGACATCGACCACAGCGAGGCCGACGTGTCGAAGGCGCGCGAACAGCTCGGCTACGAACCCACCGTGTCGCTCCGGGACGGGCTGGAGTCCCTCCTGGACAGGAACTGAGCGCGGCAGGTGTCGAGAGACGGTAGCAGTCGAAACGAAGACGAGTCGGTGATTCCGGCCTACTCCTCGACGCTCCGCGTCGACTTCCACACCTCGACGCCGGGGCCGGAGAGGAACTTCCGGAAGCCGGCGGCGAACGCGAGGTTCATGCTCAGGAAGTACGCCGGGAGTGCGACCAGCGACGACGACGACCGGGCGCGCTCGCTGGCCATCCCGACGCCGGCCAGACCGTAGCAGGAGAGCTGTGCGCCGAGCAGTGCGGCGGCGGGGGCGGAGGGTGCGAGCACGACGACCGTGACGTTGGCGACGAGCGTCGCAAGCAGGACGGCGGGCATGCACCATCGCAACGCCTTGTGGGAGGCGAACTCCAGTGCGACGACGCCGTTCCTGGGGTCGAGCAGTTCGCGGAACCATGCGAGCGCCTGGTAGTTGCCCGCGCCGATGCGGACCCGGCGGTCGTACTCGCTCCAGAGGTCGCCCGTGGTCCGCTCGGTGCCGCGGGCGTCCTCGGCGAAGACCACGCGACGACCCGCCGCGGCCTGCTGGAGCGCGACGACGAGGTCGTCGGCCAGTGCCTGCTCGGGCAGGTGGCGGTACTCCTCGCGGCGCAGGGCGAGCATGCCGCCGTTGACGCTGACAGTCGTTCCCAGCTTCGACTCTAGCTTTCGAATCGTGAGTTCGTACGTCCAGTAGGCGCTCTCGGTCGTCGAGCCCTCCTCGTCGACCAGCCGGAGCGAGCCGGTGGTACAGCCGACCGAATCGTCGGCGAGCGGCGCGACGAGCTCCGCGACGGCGTCGGGTTCGTACATCGTGTTCGCGTCGGAGAACACGAGCACGTCGCCGTCGGCCTCCTCGACGGCGCGGTTGAGCGCGTGGCTCTTCCCCCGTCGTTCGTCGAGCGCCAGCAGCCGGGTGTCGGGACCGGCGTGACGCCGCACGAGGTCGTCGGTCCGGTCCGTGGAGTCGGAGACGACGATGCACTCGAACGCGCCGTCGTACTCGATGGCCCGGGTGTTGTCGAGTTTCTCCTCGACGACGTCCTCCTCGTTGTGCGCGGCGACGACCATCGTGACCGAGGGTGCGAACGCGTCGGCGTCGGCGTCCGGCGGGTCGGCGTCGCGACGGGCACCGGGGTCGGCGTCCGACGAATCGGAGCTGTCGACCACCGAGAGCACCGCGAGGAGGAGTGGGTAGCCGACGTACGTGTACACCAGCGTCGTCAGTCCGGCGACAAGAGCGACCACACTCGAGAGAACGAGCATCGTCTCGCACTGCTCCCCGGAGAAAGATAACAGTTGGCCTCCGCCGTGTGATGGTTCAGTGTTTCGTTCAGGTAATTAAGATTATGCAAGTCGAGGAACAGAGATACGTTCATATTTGCCGAAATGTTTTCATCATTTTTATTTCTTACTCGTGGAAGCCAAGATTTTTAGCGAGTGGCGAAGTTGGACCAGGTATGTCCACTGGAGTCACCGTCTCGAAGTCAACAGTGGTTGGCCTCGTCGCCGTCGCGCTCGTGGCGGTACTGGCCGTCTTCCTGCCGACGCTCGTCCTCCTCGCCCTGCTCGCCGCGCCGTGTGTGGCGCTCGTCCTGGCGAACCAGCGCCTGGACTTCCTGACTCCGAGCTACCTGTTCGCGACGGTGTACGGTCTCTTCCTCTTCGCCGGCGGAGCGTGGTACTCGCTGTCCGGCGACCCCGAGGTGTTTTTCGCCATCGTGCTGGGATTCGCGGGCTTCGTCGCCGGCGTCTACGCCGTCGACGAGGTGACCGACTTCAGCGCCGACGCCGAGTTGCGGCGCTTCCTGAACCGCCCCTGGGAGCGAAACTGGGCGGAGCCGGGACCGCGCCTCGCGTTCGCCGGCCTCGTCACCGTGACGCTCGTCGGCAGCGCGCTGTACTACTTCACGTACGGAGTTCCCATCATCGGCGGTAACGGAGAGGCGTCGCGGCTCTCCTCGATCTCTGGCCAGGATTACTACATCCACTTCGTCATGGTCCCGCTTCCGTTCCTCGCGACCGTCGCGTGGTTGAAAGCGCGGCTGAGCGATAATCGGCTCCATCTCGCCGGTGCAGCCGTCGTCCTCGGAATCACGGCCGTCGCGATGGCGCTGACCGGCTTCCGCGCGCTCGTCGGCCACCTCCTCATCCTTCTGCTCTTCACCGACCAGTTCCTCACCCGCCGGGTGAACTTCCGCGCTATCGGCGGCGCCGCCGTCCTCTTCCTCTCGTTGTTCCTCGCGGTCACCGTCGTCCGGTACCAGTCGGTCGACGGCACGCCGGTCGCGATTGCAGTGAAGTACATCCGCCACCGCATCTTCCTGGTGAACAACGAGAACCTGAACTTCATCCTCGGCTACTTCCCGGCCGAGCACGGCTACCTGCTCGGACGCGGCTACCTGATGGACCTCGAGTCGATGCTGCCGGGAGCCGACAAGGCGTTCTCCGGCTGGATAACGACGAAGAAGCTGCCGTGGCTCGACAAGCCCGTCGGCATCACGCCCACCCTCGTCGGCGAGAGCTACGCCAACTTCGGGTACGCGGGCGTGCTCGTCGTCCCGTTCCTGGTCGGTGCGGCGGTTCGGACGACGTTCGTCGGACTGGTCCGGAGTCGCAAGCGCGTCGGGACGGTCGCGTTCGTGGCCATGGTCGCGCTGTTCCTCGCCAAAGCGGCCCTGCGCGGCATCGGTCCGACCCTCTTCGTGAAGATACTCCCGCTCGCGCTCATCTACGTCGTCCTGGAGGCGTCGGCGGCTCTCCGGCCCATACGGTACCTCCGGAACAACTTCCACGACTCCACGCGGTGACCCACCGCGAGCGACCGGACGACGCCGTCCGGTCGACGATCGCTGGCGCAACTCGATTCGATACGACACAACGAAAAACAAACATTTTCAAACGGCCGTCTTTTTTGAGGCGGTAGAAATTTAGTAATGGAACGAGGACCTGCCAACAGTGCCTAGAGAAGACATCGTCCTCGTGACCGTAGACTGCTGGCGGTCGGACACGCTCGCTCAGATGCCGTCGCTGTCGGCGTGGAGCGAGCAATCCACGACCGCCATCTCCGCAGGGGGTGCGACGAACTGGGCGTTCCCCGCGCTGCTCAACAGTCGCTACTACTCGGAGACGTACGACGACGACGGGAACCTCGAAGACGGCCTCACGCCGCTGCCGGCGGTGCTCGCCGACCACGGCTACGCCACCGGCGGGTTCGTCGCCTCGAACCCCTTCGTCGCCAAGTGGTCGCCTCACTTCGACACGTTCTTGAACGACGGGATGGAGTCGCCCGACAGCGACCTCTACTCCTCCGAGTTCGGCAAGTGGGCCAGCCGCTTCTACAAGCTCGCCGCCATGCGCAAGCGGGTCCCGGCCGACGAGATAATCGGTCAGGCTCGCGACTGGTACGATGCCCAGTCGGGGCCGCGGTTCCTCTGGCTCCACCTCATGGACCCCCACCTCCCCTACTACCCCGGGCTGTCGAAAGCCCGGGAGGTGGGACTGCCGTCCGCGTACCGGGCGTCCGTCGAGTTCTACCTGAACGGGAGCGACTCCTCCGAGTCGACCCTCCGCACCATCCGCCGGCTGTATCGGCGCTGCGTCGAGCGCGTCGACGACGACCTGCAGGAGGTCTTCGACTTCGTCGACGACGACGCGAAGGTGGTGTTCACCGGCGACCACGGCGAGGAGTTCGACCACGGCGACTACGACCACGAGAGCCTCTACGACGAGGTCGTCCGTACGCCGCTCGTCACCCGGAACGTCGAGACCGACCTGCCCGACCGGCCGGTCCGCCAGATAGACCTGCCGCCGACGCTGCTCGACGAGGTCGGCGTCGACGCCCCCGCGTCGTGGACCGGCGACACCTTCGAGGAGTCGACGGACCCGGCGTACATGATATCGTACCTCCCGAACGACGGCCACGGGCTGGTCGGCGTCCGGACGCACGACCGCAAGCTGATACGGACGTTCGACGACCAGGGGCTGCACGGCGGCGAACTGTTCGACCTGGAGTCGGACCCGGGCGAGACGGTCGACCGCTACGGCGAACTGGACGAACCGGACCTGGAGCAGCAGTTGAGGGAGTTCGTGGACCGCGTCGACGCGCCGACCGGCGAACAGACGGGCGTGGACGACGACGTCAACTCCCGGCTGGAGGAGTTAGGGTACCTCTCCTGAGCCCCGCGTTTTCCGACGGCGGGGCGCGAAGGTGGTACCGTAGCTGAAAGTTGCGGTCAGTTTTGATGTTTCCTGAGACTCTCGTCGTAGCGGACAAAAGTATGATGGGTCGAGATGTGATACCTGCCAGTAAGAATGCCCGAAAACATCGCCCTCGTGGTCCTGGACACGCTCCGATACGACGCCTTCGAGAAACATTTCGACTGGCTCCCCGGCGTGCGGTTCACGAACGCCTACTCCACGTCCCACTGGACCGTGCCGGCCCACGGGTCGCTGTTCACCGGCAGATACCCCAGCGAGATCGGCGTCCACAGCAAGTCGGCGTCGCTCGACTGTCCCGACGAGACGCTCGCTGAGAGCCTGCGCGCGGCGGGCTACGAGACGCGGCTCTGGAGCGCGAACCCGAACACGATGTTCTGGGAGGGCTGGGACCGCGGCTTCTCGCAGGTGCTCGAGCCGGGGAGTCTGGACCCGCGGCACGTGAACGCGGTCGACTGGACCGCGTTCCTCGGCGACATCGACACCCACAGCTGGACGAAGTATCCGCGGTCCGTGCTCCACGCCGTCCGCGCCGACTGTTCGACCGTCGCGGCGATGAAACAGGGGTACCGGCGGATGACGACGTCGGACGCCGACGGCGGCGGCGAGGACGTGCTGGCCCGCGCCCGCGACACCGACTTCGGCGCGCCCGAGTTCACGTACGTCAACCTGATGGAGGCCCACGCGCCCTACCACACCCCCGAGTCGGTCGACGCCGACTCCCTGAACGTCGTCGTCGGCGACGCCTTCGCCGACTCCGTCGACTCCCCCGAGCGCCTACGAGCGTCCTACGACGCCTCCGCGGCCTACCTCTCGGAGATATACGAGGAAATCTTCGCCGAACTCAGGAAGGAGTTCGACTACGTCGTCACCGTCTCGGACCACGGCGAGATGCTCGGCGAGCACGGCATGTGGAACCACGGCTACGGACTCTACCCGGAACTCACCCACGTCCCGGTCGTCGTCAGCGGCGACGGCGTCGAGTCGCGGCGCGACGACGCCACCGTGAGTCTGCTCGACGTCCACCGGACGATTCTCGACCTCGCCGGCGTCGACGCCCCCGCCGACGCCCGCGGCCAGTCGCTGCTCGACGACCCCGCGTCGCGTACCTACCTCACCGAGTACCACGGGTTCCTCGACCGTCACCGCGAGCAGTTCGAGCGCAAGGGCGTCGTGGAGGCGTTCGAGCGCTACGACGGACGGCTGCACGGCATCGCTACTCCGCCCGACTTCTACGGGCACCAGACCGACGAGACGGCCGACCGGGCCGAGGGCGAGTTCCGGTCGACCGGCGAGTCGCACCTCGACGACCCGCGCGCCGAACTCGAAGCGCAGGTCGACGAACTGGACGTCCGCACGGTCGACGCCGGCCAGGCGGAGGTCACCGAGGACGTAGAAGAGCGACTGGAAACGCTGGGCTACGCCTGACCCCGTTACGTCCGCTCGATTGCGTCCTCGAACGTGGCCTCCAGCGAACTCGCGACCTCGTCGACCGAGAACCGCGAGACGCAGTACTCGCGACAGTTCTCGCGGAACCCGGTGCCCGTGTCGCGGTCGAGCCAGGTACAGAGGTTCTCTGCGATGGCGTCGGGGGCGGTGCCGTCACAGACCAGGTCGTCGTCGAGCGGGCCGACGACCTGGGGGTTGCCGCCGACCGGTGTGGCGACGACCGGCGTCCCGGTGCTGAGCGATTCGAGCGTCGAGAGTCCGAACCCTTCGAGCTGTTCCGTCGGCATGACGAAGAAGTCGGCGGCGCCGTAGTAGGTCGGCAGGTCCTCCTCCGCGACGAACCCCAGCAGGCGGACGTTCTCCTCGAGACCCTTCGCCGCTATCTGCTCGCGTAGCGTCTCCTCTAGGTACCCCTTGCCGCAGATGAGCAGGAGCGCGTCGGGGTGGCGCTCGGCGACCGTCTCCATCGCGTCGACCAGATTCTCGAGGCCCATGCGCGCGACGAGACGGCGCACCGTCAGCAGGATGGGACGGTCCTCGGGGAGGTCGAGTTCGTCGCGCACGTCGGTGGGGTCGGCGACGTACTCGAACCGGTCGGTGTCGACCGCGAGCGGAATCTCCCGGAGCGGGCCGACGTTGCCGTAGAGGTCGTCCAGTTCGCCAGTCATGAACCCGCTGCGCGTGACGACGACGCTGGCGTCCCGGAGAGTGTACCCCTCCAGTCGCTTGAAGCCCCTGTTGGCGACGCGCACGAACGGCGTCTTCCAGCCGTACTTCCCCTGGTCCGCGTCGATCTCTATTTCGCGCGGGATGGGGGCGTGAAAGACCGTGACGGCGGGAACGTCGGCCGACGAGAGCGCGACGCCCGCCGCCTGGAACGTGTTGTGGACGTAGGCGACGTCGAAGTCGTACCGGTCGTCCAGTCGGGAGAGCAGTCGCGGCACCTTCCCGAGGCTGAACAGGGGGTAGCTGTGGTACAGCGCCGAGTCCTGGGGCGGGCTGTCGTACCGGTAGAGTTCGTACCCCTCGCGGCGCTCGTGGCTCGCGTCGTCGTCGTCCAGACGACGACTCGCGACGACGACGTCGTGGCCGCGCTCGACGAGTCCCTCCACCTCGGTCACCAGCGACTTCGTGATGCCGCCGTAATGGTCCGGCCAGAACGCGTCGGAGAGGACGAGGACGTTCATGGCGACTGCCACCTGCGAGGACCGACGGCGCCGGCGACACGGTTCTGGGGCCTAGGCGTGGCTCGACGACCTGCGCGTGCGTCTCCGTTCACGGAGACGAGTTCGCGGTGACGAGTTTTAATTCTTTGTGGCTACATCCGATAAATCGAAAGATTGTCAGGACGAGGGTTAAGGAATATATGCCCTGGCAAAATAGAAGGCCACATGTACGAGTTTTCTCAACTGCGACGCGGTCTGGAGAATCCGAACCTCTTCGCCCGCGAGGCCAACCGGCTGTACCACCGGCGGCTGAACACGCGCGAGTACAACGAGGACGGCGTCGACGTGATGGCCGAGGACTGGGACAACCTGCTCATCCTCGACGCGTGCCGGTACGACATGTTCGAGGCGAACGCGAACCTGCCGGGCCGCCTGGAGTCCCGCGAGTCCCGCGGGTCGGCGACGGTCGAGTTCCTGCGCGCGAACTTCACGAACCGGGACGTCCGCGACACCGTCTACGTCACCGCGAACCCGCAACTGCATCGCAACTTCGACCGCATCGACCCCGAGTTCCACGCCATCGAGAACGTCTGGCTGGAGGACGGCTGGGACGAACAGTACCAGACGGTGCTCCCCGAAACGACGACCGAGTACGCGCTCGACGCCGCGGAGGAGTACGATAACAAGCGCTTCATCGTCCACTACATCCAGCCCCACTACCCCTTCATCACCGAGGAGACCTCCTTCGACAAGGGGTATCTCGACGACCCCGAGTCGGACTCGCGGGACTTCTGGGGCCGAAAGATGGAGTCGGAACTCGACGTGTCGGCGACCGAGATCTGGCAGTCGTACACCGAGACGCTGAACCGGACGCTCCCCCACGTCGAGCGCCTGATGGACGAACTCGACGGCAAGACCGTCGTCACGGCCGACCACGGGAACATGGTCGGCGAGCGCGCCACGCCGTTCCCCGTCCGCGAGTGGGGCCACACGCGCGGGATGTACACCGACGAACTCGTCAGGGTGCCGTGGCTGGTCGACGACCGCGGCGAGCGCCGCGAGGTCGTCGCCGAGGACGCGACCGAGTCGGAGGCGGTCAACGACGACGTGGTCGCGGACCGCCTCAAGCAACTCGGCTACGCCGAGTAGGGAGCGTCGCACCGGGCCGGACGGTATCAGTCCGACCCTCCATCGGCTGATATTTCGGGGTTTCCGACCGGTTACGCGCGAAACCACGAAGGTCTATGTCGGTCACGTCGCCTCGGTACGGACGAACGGTTTCCGCCAGGTAGCTCACGACAGTGCCCTCTCGACTCCACCAGTACGCTCTCGACACCTGCTCTCCACGATGAAAGACAGCATCACCAAGATGGCCTCGGTCGCCTTCCTCGGCGGACTCGTCGGACGCGCGCTCCGCTACAGCCTCAACGTCATCATCGCCCGCGGCCTCGGGACGGACGCGCTCGGCCTGTTCGCGTTCGGCATGATAGTCATGAAAGCCAGCGGCATCCCCGCGCGACTCGGCCTCGACAACGCCGCCCAGAAGTACATCCCCATCTACCAGCGCGACGACGACCACTCGAAGATCGCGGGCGTCGCCCTGACCGCCGTCGTCGCCCCCTTCGTCGTCGGCACCGCCATCGCGGTGGTCCTCTACGTCGGAGCCAACCAGTACGCGTCGGTGCTCGACGCCGACTTCGACGCGACGACCCAGCTGTTCCTCGTCGGCATCCCCCTCTTTTCGGTGATGATGGTCGGGATGTCGGTGACGCGGTCGTTCAAGGAGACGAAGTACTCGGTGTACGTCCGGGAGTTCGGCCAGTCGGGCACGGCGGTCGTGCTGGTCGCCGTCGGCGCGTTCGTCCTGAGCGACGTCCGGGCGGTCATCGCCGGCTACCTCGCGTCGCTGCTCGTGGGCAGCGCGCTCGCGATCTACTACATCGTCGACCTGGGCGCCATACGGAGGCACGTCAGCCCCTCCTTCGAGACCAAGAAGATATTCACCTACTCGCTGCCGGTCGTCGCCGTCGCCGTCACCCAGTATTTCATCTCGTGGACGGACATCCTCATGCTGGGCGCGTTCGTCTCCCCGTCGAAGGTCGGATGGTACCAGGCGGCGTTCCAGACGTCGGTACTGCTCGCGGTCGTCCTCCAGGCGGTCAACACCATCTTCCCGACGCTCGCGGCCGACTTCTACCACGACGGCCAGCACGAGCGCCTCGAACGGACCTACACCGTCGTCACGAAGTGGGTGGCGTATCTCACCGTGCTCGGGTTCCTCTTCCTCGTCGTGTACGACGACGAGATACTGAGCATCTTCGGCACGGCCACGCCCGCCGCCACGACGACGCTGCTCATCCTCGGGTTCGGCCAGATGTTCAAGGCCGCCATCGGTCCCGCCGGCTTCTTCCTCTCGATGTCGGAGTACGAGCGCCTGGAGGCCGTCAACACGACGCTGGTCTGTCTCGTGAACGTCGGGCTCAACTTCGTCCTCATCGGCGAGTACGGCATCGTCGGCGCGGCGATGGCCACCGGCACCTCCCTCGCCCTGCTGAACGTGCTCCGCGTGGGCGAGGTGTACTATCTGCTCGACATCCACCCCTACTCGCTGGGCTACTGGAAGGGCGGCGTCGCGGTCGCCTGCGCCACCGTCGTCATGCTGGTCGGCCGCGAGCTGGCCATCTTCGACGTCGGGAAGGTCTTCGTCGTCGGCACGCTGTCGCTCGGCACGTTCGTCGCGCTGATGGGCCTGCTCGGGGTCGACGACGCCGACCGGACGCTCCTCGAGTCCATCAGCGACTAGCGTCGCCGGCGTCGCCTGACCCTGCTTGCTGTAGCCGCCAGAGCGTTCAACCGGCCTGCCGGCTTGGCTCCGTCGGGGGTCGAGATGCGGGTACTCATCGTGCCGGAACTGTACCGGCCTGACGACGCGACGGCGAACGGGACGCTCAACGACGCGGTGACGTGGGTCGAGCAGTGGCTCGAACGCGACGAGTCCCTGCACGTCTACTGGCTGCTCGCGCCGCGGGAGTCGGCGAACTACGACCGCGAGTACGTGCTCGCCGACCGCGAGCGCGTCACCCTGCTGGAGGCCGAGCCGTACATGGCCGACAGCGAGTACGGCGACGCCTTCTCAGAGTCGGGGTACGCCGAGCGCGAGCTGGCGGCCGTCCGCGAGGGAATCTACGCCGAGGGCGGATACGTCGACGTCGTGGTCGACCAGCGGGTGACCGGCCGGTTCGACCTCTACAAGTGGCTGCTCCGGCTCGGCGACCACGAGACCGCCGACGTGCAACCGGTCGAACTCGTCGCCAACGTCCACGACCTCCGGCTACCGTTCAAGCGCCACGGCGCGCTCTACCCCAACGACGCGCCGATGAAGACCGAGATGGCCGGCGCGACGGGCGCCGACGGCGTCTGGTTCAAGGCGGGCGTCGACGCCGAGCGCATGGCCGACTACGGGCGGGACGTGCTCGCCGAAGAGCCTCTCTCGGACGCGCTCGACGACGCCCTCGCGACCGGCAGTCCCATCGACTTCGAGCGCTTCGAGGAGTCGTACGCCGACAGCCCGGAGTGGCTCCACGTCGCCGGCTCCGGCTGGGACAAGAAGAACCCCGGCGTGATGCTCGACGTCGCCGAGACGCTGTACGAGGAGTTCGGCGTCCGGACGCTGCTGACGAACATGGACCCCATCGTCGACGCGTTCGCGGAGCGCGAGTACGTCCGCGCCGTCCCGGAGTGCTCCCGGGAGCGCTACGAGCGGGCGCTCGACTGCGGCGACATCGCCATCTGCGCGTCGAACCACGAGACGATGGCCCGGACGCCGTTCGAGCAGGCCGCGAGCGGCCAGGTCCTGCTCCTGCGGGACCGCCCGTGGATATACGACTGCGTGCCCGAGGACTACGACCTCGTCGCCGACCTCGACGACCTCGGCGCGCTGGCCGTCCGGGCGGTCGAACGCTGGGAGGAAGCGGTCGCCGAGAACCGCCGGATGGTCGAACACGTCCGGACGGTCCGGAGTCCGGAGCGCTGCGGCCGCCGCACCTACGACGACCTCCGGCGGCGCGTCGCGTCGCGCCGCGAGCACGTCGACCCCGGCCCCGACCTCCGGCGAGCGCTCGGCGGCGTCCGGTCGGTCGCGCTGGACGAACTCCGCGGCCGCGTGACCGACGACGACGGCGACCCGATGGCGCTCGCGGACCTCGTGTTCGGTCTCCGGGCGCTGGGCTACCGCGACGCTGGCAATCCGGGGATGCCGGTCTTCGAGACGGTCGCCGAGCGCGGGGGCGGCGCGTCAGTCGCCGAACCCGGCGAGTAGTTCCGCGCCGCGTTCGAGCGACCGCTCGGGGTCCGCGGGGTCGTCGTGCTCGTACACCAGCCACTCCGTACCGGCGTCGCGGGCCGCCCGGACGCACTCCTCGACGGGCAGTTCGCCCTCCCCGAGTTCGACGGGGCGACCGTCGCGGACGTCCTTCACGTGGACCAGCGGCGCGCGACCGGCGAGGCGGTCCAGCAGCGCCGTGGGGTCCCGGCCCGCGGCGACGACCCAGCCGATGTCGAGTTCGACGTTCACGTCCGCGGCGTCGAGGAACGCGTCGAACCCCGCGCGGTCGCCCACGTCGACGAACTCGTGGTCGTGGTTGTGGTAGGCCAGTCGCGCGCCCTCGGCGTCGAGGTCGGCCGCGAGCGCGGCCAGTCGCTCGGCCGTCTCGACGGCGGCGGCCTCGCTGTCGAAGTGCGTCTCGTCGAGGTACGGCACGACCAGCGTCTCGCAGCCGAGTCGCCGGTACGTCTCCGCCACGCCCGCCGGGTCGGCCTCCAGGTCGTCGAGGCCGACGTGCGCGCCGGCGGCGTCGAGGCCGGCGTCGTCGAGGGCGTCCGCCACCTCGTCCGGGTCGGCGTCGCCCAGCCCGGCGAACTCGACGCCGTCGAACGCCGTCTCGCCGACGCGGGCTATCAGTTCCGGCAGGGTCGCGTCCATCTCTCGCAACGTGTACAGCTGGATAGCAGTCCCGACCATCGGTCGGCGCGTACGCGAGCCGCACGGAAAGCGATTGCCGCCCGGCTCGACGATCATCGCCGTCGGAACGCTCCGCGGTCGAGAGACCCCGGGTTCACGATGCGGAACGCGAAGCGACCAGGCTTTCGAAGACGAATTCTCTTCGAACCCCTTGTTTGGATACGATTAGCAACTCTTATCACCCGGTAGTCGAACAATCGAACGATAATGACGGACATCGAATCCTACGGCTGGGCGGTCGCGTTCGTCGTACTGGCGGCGCTTTCGATTCCGTGGTTCCTCTGGGGGTCGTCCGCGGTCGCGTTCGGCCTCCCGGTGTGGCTCTGGTGGCACGTCGGCTGGATGGCGGTCGTGGCGTTGACGTTCCGGACGTTCGCCGACCGCGCGTGGGGCGTCGGCGTCGAGGCGGGTCACGTCGACGAGGAGGGTCATGCATGAGCGAGACGAGCCTCCAGCTCGGCATCGTCGGCGGTTACCTCCTGCTGGCGCTCGCGGTCGGTCTCGTCGCCTACCGACTCACCGACAGGAGCGCGGAGGACTACTACCTCGCCAGCCGAACTCTGGGGACGGTCGTCCTCCTGTTCACGACGTTCGCCACGCTGCTGTCGGCGTTCACGTTCTTCGGCGGCCCGAACCTGTCCTACGCCGCGGGGCCGGAGTGGATACTCGTGATGGGGCTGATGGACGGCGTGCTCTTCGCCGTCCTGTGGTACGTCGTCGGCTACAAGCAGTGGCTGCTCGGCCGCGAGCACGGCTACGTCACGCTCGGGGAGATGCTCGGTGACCGCTTCGGCTCGCCCGTCCTCCGCGGGCTGGTCGCCGCCATCAGCCTGTTCTGGCTGTTCCCATACGTCATGCTCCAGCAGGTCGGGGCCGGCACGGCGCTGTCGGCGCTGACGGGCGGCGACCTTCCCTACGCCGCCGGAGCCGGCCTCGTCACGGCGTTCATGATAGCGTACGTCGTGCTCGCGGGGATGCGCGGCATCGCGTGGACCGACACGCTCCAGGGCGCGTTCATGCTCGTCATGGTCTGGGCCGCCGTCCTCTGGGTGCTCGCGGAACTCGGCGGCGCGGGCGTTGCGACCGGCAACCTCGCCGGCGTCGACGGCGAGTTCCTCGCGCTCGGTGGCGGAACCTACTCGCCGCAGTGGATGCTCTCGAAGGCCGTCGGCATCGCCTTCGGCGTTGCCATGTTCCCGCAGGTGAACCAGCGCTTCTTCGTCGCTCGCTCGAAGAAGGTGCTCCAGCGTACGTTCTCGCTGTGGCCCGTCCTCGTCGTGCTCCTGTTCGTCCCCGCGTTCATGCTCGGCGCGTGGGCGCGAGGACTGCCCGTCGACGTGCCGGAGGGGGCCAACGTCCTCCCCATCCTGCTGAACGAGTACACGCCGGCGTGGTTCGCGGCGCTCGTCGTCGCCGGCGCGATGGCGGCGATGATGTCCTCCTCCGACTCGATGCTGCTCTCCGGGTCGTCGTACTTCACCCGCGACCTCTACCGGCCGTTCGTGAACCCCGACGCCAGCGACCGCCGGGAGGACGTGCTGGGGCGCGTCGGCGTCGCCGTCTTCGCCATCGCGGCGTTCGTCGCCAGCCTCACCAGGCCGGGGACACTGGTCGAGATCGGCTCGACGGCGTTCGGCGGCTTCGCGCAACTCGCACTCCCCGTCGTCGTCGCACTCTACTGGACGAAGACGACCCGCGCCGGCATCTTCGCCGGCGTCGCCGGCAGTCAGGCGTTCTACCTGGCCAGCGTCTTCCTCCCGCAGGTGCCCGCCTCCTACGGCGGCTGGCTCGCCCCCGTCGTCGGGATGGCGCTCGGACTCGTCCTGACCGTCGGCGTCTCCGCGGTCACCTCCGCCGCGCCGGAGGAGGAGACGACGCTGTACGTCGGCCTTCGCGCGGACTGACGGGCGCTCCGAGCGCGGCCGTCGCCGGTCGACCGCGCTCTCGGGGGACCGACTCGCCCGACCGCGACCCGTTCACCGTCGCCGCCGGCGTCTCAACACACTTATCTGGCGCGTGGCGCGTATTCCGCCTACATGAGCGACATCGTTGTCACGCTCCCCGACGGCTCCGAACTCCGGGTGGAGGAAGGAGCGACGGTCGAGGACGTGGCGTACGAAATCGGACCAGGACTCGGCGACGACACGGTCGCGGGCGTCGTCGACGGCGACCTCGTCGACAAGGCGACGCCGCTCGACGACGACTGCGAACTCGTCATCGTCACCGACCAGAGCGACGAGTACCTCGACGTGCTTCGACACTCGGCGGCCCACGTGTTCGCGCAGGCGCTCCAGCGCCTCCATCCCGACGCGAAACTCGCCATCGGCCCGTGGACCGACGAGGGGTTCTACTACGACGTCGCGGGCGTCGAACTCGACCAGGAGGACCTCGAAGCCATCGAGGACGAGGCCCACGACATCATCGACGCGGACCTCCCCATCGAGCGCTTCGAGCGCTCGCGCGAGGAGGCGTTCGAGGCCTACGAGGATAATCCGTACAAGCAGGACATCCTCGACGAGGAGGCGGCCGGCGAGGAGTCCGTCACGTTCTACGAACAGGGCGAGTTCGAGGACCTCTGCAGGGGTCCGCACGTCGACTCGACGGGGGAGATCGGCGGCTTCGCGCTGCTGGAGACCTCGGCAGCCTACTGGCGCGGTGATGAGGAGAACGAGACGCTCACCCGGGTCTACGGCACCGCGTTCCCCACCGAAGGGGCGCTTGAGGAGTTCCTCGACCAGCGCCGGAAGGCCCAGGAGCGCGACCACCGTCGCCTCGGCCAGGAACTCGACCTGTTCTCCATCCCGGACGTGACGGGGCCGGGGCTCCCGCTCTACCACCCCAACGGCAAGCGCATCCTCGACGAACTGTCGTCGTACGTCGAGAACCTGAACCTCGACGCGGGCTACGACCCCGTCGAGACGCCGCACCTCTTCCGTACGGAACTGTGGAAGCAGTCGGGCCACTACGACAACTACCGCGACGACATGTTCCTGCTGGACGTCAACGACGAGGAGTACGGCCTGAAGCCGATGAACTGTCCGGGCCACGCCACCATCTTCGACCAGGGCTCCTGGAGCTACCGCGACCTGCCGGTCCGGTACTTCGAGGACGGGAAGGTGTACCGCAAGGAACAGCGCGGCGAACTCTCCGGACTCTCGCGGGTCTGGGCGTTCACCATCGACGACGGCCACCTGTTCGTCCGTCCGGACCAGATCCGCGCCGAGGTCGACACCATCATGGACATGATATTCGAGGTGCTGGAGACCTTCGACCTCGACTACGACGTGGCGCTCGCGACCCGGCCCGAGAAGTCCGTCGGCAGCGACGAGATATGGCGGAAGGCCGAGTCGCAACTCGAACAGGTGCTCGAGGAGTCCGAGATGGAGTACCGCATCGAGGAGGGCGACGGCGCGTTCTACGGCCCGAAGATCGACTTCGCCTTCGAGGACGCTCTCGGGCGGGAGTGGGACGGCCCCACGGTGCAACTGGACTTCAACATGCCCGAGCGGTTCGACCTGAGCTACGTCACCGAGGAGAACGAGTCGGAGAGACCGGTGATGATTCACCGCGCCCTCTACGGGAGTTACGAGCGCTTCTTCATGGTGCTCATCGAGCACTTCGACGGGAAGTTCCCGTTCTGGCTCGCGCCCGAACAGGTCCGCGTCCTCCCCGTCAGCGACGACAACCTCGACTACGCTCACGAGGTCGCCGACGAACTCGGCGCGTTCCGCGTCGAGGTCGAGGACCGCTCGTGGACCGTCGGACGGAAGATACAGCAGGCCCACGACGACCGCGTCCCGTACATGATAATCGTCGGCGGCGACGAGGAGGAGTCGGAGACGATATCGGTCCGGGACCGCAAGGAGCGCGAGGAGAAGGACCTGTCGCTCGAGACGTTCCGCGAGCACCTCGAACGCGAAGAGAGCGAGAAGCGCACCGACCCGGACTTCCTCACCTGAGCGCGTCTCTCTCGCCCGTTCTCGACCGAGCCTCGATTTCCACCGCTTCCCGGCCGCGACGCCCCTAGTCGATGTCGTCACTGCGCTTCGTCTCCCGGAGGATGAACGGACCGATGGAGAGGGTCCGCTTCGCCACCGTGGCGATGCGGAGGATGTACGACAGCAGGATGACGAAGGGGACGATGGCGACGGTGACCGCGAGACTGGTCACGAGCACGTCGTTGCTGATCCCGAGGGTCGCTCCCGGGACCGCCCGGGCGTCGTAGTAGAGTATCATCGCCACCGTGACGACGAGCGACGGGACTGCCGTGTACAGCATCGCCCGCGAGAGGTTGACGAGTTCCCACTGGAAGTACAGCGTCTTGAAGTGTTCGCGCGACGGCCCGAAGTACTCCAGCGACTCGATGACGTCGCCGAACGCCTCGTCGACCTCCTCGGTGAGCGCGTCCGCGTGCTCGTTGCGTATCTTGCGCGCCAGGAATATCTTCCACGAGTAGTTGAAGTTGAGGACGGCCGAGAGGACGTCGAACGTCCCGAACTGCGTGTCTTCGAGCGTGTCGCTCACCTCGTCGGCGTTCTCGGCCAGACCGTCGACGTAGCTCTCGATGGCCCGTTTCAGCTCCTCGTCCCGGCTCTCCTCGACCGCGCCGGCCAGCCCCTCGGCGCGCGATTTGGTCTCGTCCATGAGCGCCTCCATGAACGACGCCGGTTCGGGCGGCGCGGTCTGGAGGCCGAGGACCTCCTCGGCGTCCCGGCGGAACTCCATCGCGTCCTCCATGCGGGTGCGCTGGTCGCCGACCGGGCCGAGTTCCTGGGAGAGGACGAGCTGGTTGAGCGTCACGACGAGCGTCACGCCCGTGATGATAGCGCCGACGAACCCCTGGAACAGCGTGTCGACGGGGTCGCCACCCGGTCCGACGAACTGCTGGAGCGGCGAGGGGTCCGCGACGCCGAGAGCCAGGAGCGCGAGGAACACCGCGGCCAGCACGGAACCGGCGACGACCCACCGGTTCGCCTCCATCAGCACCCACAGCTTCGTCCTGCTCCCACTGCCCCGCTCGCGCATCTTGTCCCCGGGCTGTGACTCCCCGTCCTGGTCGTCCATGTCCGGCGGGAGGGAACGAACGGTCAAAAGGCCTCGTCTCTACATCCGGCGGGGGAGACTCAGGACTCCCGTTCGTCTTCCTGCAGGTCCTCCAGTTCCTGGTCGACGTCGTCGCTCGACACCTCGGTCTCGGTGTCGAGGTCCTCTAGACTCACGTCCTCGGCCTCGGACTCGCTCTCCTCGGACTCGTCGGAGACGCCCATCTCGGCCTTCAGCGTCTCGAGTTCGGAGTCGACCTCCCCGGTGGTCCGCATCTCCTCCAGTTCGCGGTCGAGCTGGTCCTTGTCCGAGAGCGCGTCTTCGAACGCCCCCGTCTCCTGGAGTTCGTCCATCGCCTCCGCGCGAGCTTCCATGTCGTCGGTGCGTTCCTCCGCGCGCTCGATGGCCATGCCGACGTTCTCCATCTCGTCGCCGACGCCGGTCATCGCCTCGGAGACGCGGGTGTTCGCCTCGGCGGCCTCGTAGCGGGCCTTCATGCTCTCTTTCTTCGTGCGGAACTCCTCGATGCGGTTCTGGAGCTGGTCTTTCTTCTCGACGAGGTTGTCCTGCGTGTTCTGGAGGTCGGCTATCTGGCCCTCGAGGTCCTCTATCTGGTTCATCTTCTGCTTTTTCTTCTCCAGCGCGCGCCGAGCGAGGTCCTCGCGGTCCTGCTGGATGGCCTCGCGAGCCTGGTCGTTGTGCTTCTCGACGTTCTCCTCCAGGCGACGCTTCTGAATCTCCAGTCGCTTCTTCTGGGTCGTCAGGTCCGCGATGCCCTGCTTCACGTCCTGAAGTTCGTCCCGCATCTGCTCGTAGGAGTAGTCGAGCGTCTCCGTGGGGTCCTCAGCCCGGTTGAGTGCTGCGTTTATCTTCGACCGGACGACGTAGGACAGCCGTGAAAGCACACCCATACACCTACATTCAGGACGCGACACTTAAAATCCTCTCTACGCTAACACCCCGGCATGGAGTCGAAAGAAGTCGTCGTCCCCGGTGCCCGCGACGTGCGCGCGACGCTCGATTTGCCCGACGGAGCGACGGGTGACGGTCCCGACGCGGTCGTGGTCGCCTGCCCGCCGCATCCGGAGTTCGGCGGTCGCCGCACCGACAACCGCCTCGTCGCGCTCGGCGAGCATCTGGCCGACGACGGAATCGCCTGCCTGCGGTTCGACTACGGCGACTGGGACGAGGGGTACGGCGAGCGCGAGGACGCCCGAAACGCCGTCCGGTGGGCGCGCGAACGGTACGACCGCGTCGGCGTCTTCGGGTTCAGTTTCGGCGGCGCGATAGCCGTGCTCGCGGCCGCGACCCTCGACCCGCAGCCGGACGCCGTCGCACTGCTCGCGCCCGCGTCCAGGCTCTCGGACGACCTCGACGCGGCGGCGGCGCTCGCCGACGTCGACGCGCCGGTCCGGGTGGTGTACGGGACGCGCGACGACACCGCCGACTGGGAGGCGCTGGTCGAGCGCGCGCGCGAGCTGGAGTGCGAGGTGGTGGAGTTCAGCGCCGACCACTTCTTCGTCGGTCAAGAGGAGAAGGCCGCCGCGGACGTCGGCGCGTTCCTGGTCGACCGACTCGGCTGACCGGCCGGTCGACCGGCCCGTGCCATCGTCTCGCGCGCGACTCCGGTCCCGAAACGGTTTTGAGTGGCGCTCGCCGACAATCGGTATGCCGACCGAACCAGAGACGGACTACGACCCCACTCTGGGGGAGAAGTTCATTTTCGTCACTGGGGGCGTCATGTCGGGCCTCGGCAAGGGCATCACGGCCGCCAGCACCGGCCGCCTGCTCTCGAACGCCGGGTTCGACGTGACCGCAGTGAAGATAGACCCCTACCTGAACGTCGACGCCGGGACGATGAACCCCTACCAGCACGGGGAGGTGTACGTGCTGAAAGACGGCGGCGAGGTCGACCTCGACCTGGGGAACTACGAGCGGTTCCTCGACGAGGACATGACCTTCGACCACAACGTCACCACGGGGAAGGCGTACAAGCACGTCATCGAGAAGGAGCGCGCCGGTGACTACCTCGGGAAGACGGTCCAGATAATCCCGCACGTCACCGACGAGATAAAGCGCCGCATCCGCGAGGCCGCCGACGGTCACGACGTCTGCATCGTCGAGGTCGGGGGTACCGTGGGCGACATCGAGGGGATGCCCTTCCTCGAGGCGCTCCGGCAGTTCTCCCACGAGCAGGACGACGACGACTTCCTCCTCACGCACGTCACGCTCGTGCCATACTCGAAGAACGGCGAGCAGAAGACGAAGCCGACCCAGCACTCCGTGAAGGAACTGCGGAGCATCGGCCTCCAGCCGGACATCCTCGTCGGGCGCGGCGACGACGAACTCGAACCGAAGACGAAGGAAAAGATAGCGCTGTTCTGCGACGTCTCGACCGACGCCGTCTTCTCAAACCCGGACGTGGAGGACATCTACCACGTTCCGCTGGTCGTCGAGGAGGAGGGCCTGGACGAGTACGTCATGGAGCGACTCGGCCTCGACGACCGCGCCCTCCCCGAGGACGAGCGCGACAACGAGTGGCGCGAACTCGTCACCCAGGAGACGACCGGCGCGGTCGACATCGCGCTCGTCGGCAAGTACGCCCTCGAAGACGCCTACATCTCCATCCACGAGGCGCTGAAACACGCCGGGCTGGAGAAGAACGTCGACGTGAACGTGCTCTGGGTCGACAGCGAGGAGATGGACGACGACCACGAGGAGCGCCTGAAGGGGGCCGACGGCATCGTCGTCCCCGGCGGGTTCGGCTCCCGCGGAACCGAGGGGAAGATAGAGGCCATCCGGTACGCGCGCGAGAACGACGTGCCGTTCCTCGGCCTCTGTCTCGGCTTCCAGATGGCGGTCGTCGAGTACGCGCGGAACGTGCTCGGACTGGCCGGCGCACACTCCGCGGAGGTCGACGAGGACACGCCCCATCCGGTCATCGACATCCTGCCCGAGCAGTACGAGGTCGAGGACATGGGCGGAACGATGCGACTCGGCGCGCACGAGACCGACATCGAGCCCGGAACGCTCGCCGAGTCGGTGTACGGCGGCCTCTCCTGCACCGAGCGCCACCGCCACCGCTACGAGGTCAACCCCGAGTACTTCGACGACTTCGAGGGCGAAAACCTCCAGTTCTCGGGGTACTCGGGCAACCGGATGGAGATTCTGGAACTCGACGGTCATCCGTACTTCTTCGGCACGCAGTTCCACCCCGAGTTCCGGTCGCGGCCCGGCCGCGCGAGTCCGCCGTTCGTCGGCCTGCTGGAGGCGGTGCTCGACCGGCCCGACACCGACGTCGAGGCGCCCGAGGAGGTGCAGGCCTGATGGTGAACCCCGACACGTTCGTCGACGACGCCGTCGACGAGATTCGCGAACAGGTCGGCGACGCCCACGCCGTCATCGCCCTCTCGGGCGGCGTCGACTCCTCGGTCGCGGCCGCGCTCGCCTACGAGGCCATCGGCGACCAGCTCACCCCCGTCTACGTCGACACCGGTCTGATGCGGAAGGGCGAGACGGACCAGATACGCGAGACGTTCTCCTACATGGACTCGCTGCGCGTCGTCGAGGCGCGGGACCGCTTCTTCGACGCGCTCGCAGGCGTCACCGACCCCGAGGAGAAGCGCCACGTCATCGGCGAGCAGTTCATCCGCGAGTTCGAGCGCGAGGCCAAAGAGTCCAATGCGGAGTATCTCGTCCAGGGAACCATCTACCCGGACCGCATCGAGAGCGAGGGCAACATCAAGTCCCACCACAACGTCGGCGGTCTGCCCGACGCGGTGGACTTCGAGGGCATCGTCGAACCCGTCCGGGACCTCTACAAGGACGAGGTCCGGGAGGTCGCCCGGGCGCTCGACCTCGAAGAGATAGTCGCCGAGCGCATGCCGTTCCCCGGTCCGGGGCTCGCGGTCAGGGTCATCGGCGAGGTGACGCCCGAGAAGGTCGAGGTCGCGCGCGACGCGACCCACGTGGTCGAGGAGGAACTCGACGAGTACGACCCGTGGCAGGCGTTCGCCGCCGTCCTCGGGAAGGCGACCGGCGTCAAGGGCGACAACCGCGTCCACGGCTGGGTCGTCTCGGTACGGTCGGTCGAGTCGCGGGACGGCATGACCGCCCGCGCCCAGGAACTCGACTGGGAGACGCTCCAGCGCGTCCAGTCGCGGATAACCGGCCAGAACGAGAACGTCGCTCGCGTCGTCTACGACGTGACGCATAAACCGCCGGCGACCATCGAATACGAGTGATGCGCGCAGTCATCGCAGGTCCGGACAACGGCGAACTGGGTCCCGCCCTCGAAGGGGAGGGCATCGAGACGAGTCGCGTCGAGGGCATCGCCTCCCGACCCGCCCTGGAGGAGGCCGGCATCCACGAGGCCGACCTGTTCGTCCTCACCGACGTCGGCCAGGCCACCGCCATCCCGGTCGCCAAGGACGTGAACGAGGCGCTGAAGGTCGTCGTGTACGACGAGGACACCATCCCGGAGTTCGCCCGCGGGCAGGCCGACCTCATCGTCGACCCGAACCTGCTCGCCCCGGAGACCGTCGCCGAGGAACTGGTCGATAGCTGACCGTCTCGGCGCGACGTCGGTCCGGTCGCTTTCGGTACGCAAAAGAACCCGGCGTTCGTACACTCGAACATGCTCTCGGCAGCCACCGCCGTCGGGTTCGTGTTCATCATCCTCGTGAACACGGTCATTACGGCGGTCGCCGTACGCTTTTTCAGACTGCGGCTCTCCACGCGCTGGGGCGCTATCGTCTACACGCTCCTGCTGATGCCCGTCGTGTACGTCGCGACGACGCTCGTGCTGAGCGGCGTGGTCGGCCTCGGCGGGAGCGGTCTCGGCGACCGGGGGACCGTGCTCATCCTCGTCTGGGTGCTCCCGTTCATGCTCGGCGTCTCCATCGACCTGTTCTGGATGCCGCCGCCAGAGGAGATCGACCTACCGGACCAGCCGCGCGAGGAGCAACAGCGTCGCTGACGGCACGACCGCCAGCCACGGCAGGCCGGCCGCCGCGGCGACCCCCTCCCAGACGTACCCGACACCGAACGCGCCGACCAGCGGCGCGATTGCGAACGCACCGAGGGCCGCACGAAGCCACGGAGCGGCCGCCCCGGCGAACAGCACGGCGAGCACGTCTAACAGGTCGAGCGCCAGCGCGACCGCGAACGCGGTGCGCGTGCTCACCTGGACGGGCGCGTGGTCGCGGTTACGGCCCGGCGGCGTCGGGTACAGAAAGTGGATGCGGTCGGGCAGCGTGAACGCCGGAAGTCGGAGCGGCGGGAGGGTGAACCCCAGTCCGTCGTCGCCGTCATCGTCTCCCATGCAGACGCGTACGTGAGCTAGTAGCAAAGAGTTCTCGCCTGCGCTCTCCCGTTTCGGCGTCCCCCTCCGCGGTCGGTCACGCGCCTGGGTCGTCGTCCGCGGCGTCGTACTCGTCGGTGACGCGTTCGACGACGTCGACGACGCTGTCGATGACCTCCTCGGGGGACCGGGTCGCGTCGACGCGGACGAACCGCCCCGGTTCAGCGTCGATGAGGCGCTCGTAGTTCGACCGCACCGACGCGAGGAAGCCGGCCTGCTCGAACTTGTTCGTCGCGCCGCTGCGGGCCGCGGCGGTCTCGGGGTCGACGTCCAGGTAGATAGTGCAGTCTGGTTCGCGCGTCCACGGCCGGTGGACGCCCATGATGTACTCCATCGGGCGCGGGACGACGCCCTCCAGCCCGACGGTCTGGTAAGCGTACCGCGAGTCGGAGTAGCGGTCGGAGACGACGAGTTTCCCGTCCGCCAGCGCGGGTTCGACGGTGTCGGCGAGGTGAGCGGCGTGGTCGGCGGTGTAGAGGAACAGTTCGGCGATGGGGTCGGCGTCGTCGTCCTCGACGGACCGCTGGACCGCTTCGCCGTACCACGTGTCGGTCGGTTCGCGGGTGAACACCGCGTCGTCGTACTCCTCCTGGAGCACCTCCCAGACGGTCGTCTTTCCGCTCCCGTCCAGGCCCTCGAGCGTGATGAGCATACTCGCGAGGTTCGCGTTCCCGGGTAAAAGGGTCCGGGTTTCTCGGGGACGGAGCGGCCCGCGAGCCGAGAATTTATGTACCGTCGCGAATCTATAGGCGGACATGCGACGGACGGTCCACGCCGACGCTGTCACGACGCCTATGCGCGGGCAGCGATAGCGCCGGGTGGACCCTCCCGAACCGAGGCGGACGGTTCTGCGGTGGTGAAACCCGGCGAGTCGCGTACCGCTCGCTAGCTGCCGCTGTCGAGAGACGACGATCACGACCCCAACGATGGAACGTACGAAACCGGCGGGTTTTACACCCGCACCGACGGAGTTGAGAGCATGAGCCACGACGACTATCCGACCGACGACCCCGCGGTGGTGACCTGCGGGCTCCCGTACGCGAACGGAGACCTCCACATCGGTCACCTGCGGACGTACGTCAGCGGCGACGTGTTCGCCCGCGCGCTCCGGAAACTCGGCCAGCAGACGGCGTTCGTCTCCGGGTCGGACATGCACGGTACACCGGTGGCGGTCAACGCCGAGAAGGAGGGCGTCACGCCCGAGGAGTTCGCGCTCCGCCACCACGAGAAGTACGAGGCGACGTTCCCGAAGTTCAACGTCGAGTTCGACAACTACGGCCACACCCACGACGAGACGAACACGGAGCTGACGACCGACATCGTCCGGACGCTCGACGAGAAGGGGTACGTCTACGAGAAGGAGATAAAGGTCGCCTGGGACCCCATCGAGGACGACCCGCTGCCGGACCGCTACGTCGAGGGTACGTGCCCGTACTGCGGCGCGACGGCCCGCGGCGACGAGTGCGACGAGGGCTGCGGACGACACCTCGAACCCGGCGAGATAGAGAACCCGACGAGCATCCGGACGGGCAACCCCGCGGAGTACCGCGAACGCGAGCACAAGTTCTTCCGCGTCTCGGACCTGCAGGAGTACCTCCAGGAGTTCATCGACCGCCTCGAGGGCACGGACAACGCGAAGAACCAGCCCCGCGAGTGGATCGAGGGCGAACTCCAGGACTGGTGTATCACCCGGGACCTCGACTGGGGCATCGATTATCCGAACGGGGAGGACGACCTCGTCCTCTACGTCTGGGTCGACGCCCCCATCGAGTACGTCTCCTCGACGAAGCAGTACACCGAGCGCGTCGGCAGCGACACGTACGACTGGGAGCAGGTCTGGAAGGACGAGGGCGACATCGTCCACGTCATCGGCCGCGACATCATCCAGCACCACACCATCTTCTGGCCGGCGATGCTCCACGTCGCGGAGTACGAGGAACCGCGCGCGGTCGTCGCCAGCGGCTTCGTCAACCTCAACGGAGAGGCGTTCTCGACGAGTCGCAATCGCGCCGTCTGGGCGGACGAGTACCTCGACGAGGGGTTCCACCCGGACCTGGTCCGCTACTACCTCACGACCACGGGCGGCATCGAACGCGACGTGAACTTCTCGTGGGACCGCTTCCAGGAGCGCGTGAACGGCGAACTCGTCGGCACGGTCGGCAACTTCGCCTATCGCTCGCTGCTGTTCGCCGCCCGCAACTTCGACGGCACGCCCGACACCGATGTGAGCGACGAGGTGGAACACCGCATCGAGTCGGCGGTCGACGACTTCGCGGCGGCCGTCAACGACTACTCGCTGAAGCGCATCGGCGAGGCCGCCACCGCGCTCGCCGCGTTCGGCAACGAGTACATCCAGCGCAACGAGCCCTGGAAGCTCACCGACGAGGACCCCGAGCGGGCCGCGCAGGTCATCCGCGACTGCGTCCAGATCGCCAAGGCGCTCGCGGTCGTCTTCGCGCCGGTCGTCCCCGGCAAGGCCGACGACCTCTGGTCGCATCTCGGCGAGTCGGGGTCGGTCCACGACGCCGACATCCAGGCCGCGCTCGAAGCACCGCCGGCGTCGTTCGACGAACCCTCGGAGCTGTTCGAGAAGATCGAAGACGAACGCGTCGAGGACCTCAACGAGAAACTCCAGGCGAGCATCGAAGCGGCTACGTCCGACGAGGACGAGGCGGAAGACGAGGACATGAGCGACGAGTTCGAACCCATCGCTGACGACCGTATCGGCTTCGAGGAGTTCAAGGACCTCGACCTCCGGGTCGGGCGCATCGAGACGGCCGACCCCATCGAGGGCGCGGACGACCTCGTCCGACTGGAGGTCGACATCGGCGTCGAGACGCGCCAGATAGTCGCGGGCATCAAGCAACTGCACGACGTCGACGAACTGCCGGGGACGAAGATAATCGTCGTCGCCAACCTGGAGAAGGCGGAGCTGTTCGGCACCGAGAGCAACGGGATGTTGCTCGCGGCGGGCGACCAGGCCGACCTGCTGACGACCCACGGCGACGCCGAACCCGGGACGAAGGTCCAATAGCTCGGCGGCCGTTCGAACCCGGAGAAAAACTGTTTTTCGGCGAGGACCGGGCGGCGCGTCGAATCAGAGGTCGTCGACGAGCTGGGAGAACTCCTCCATCGGGATTATCTCCATCGTCTGCATGTCGAGCCCGTAGCGTTCGATGCAGAGGGCGGCCTGGTAGGCGGCGTCGCGGTCCGGCGAGTCGAAGACGAGGAGGAAGTCGTACTCGCCGAGGATGGCGTAGTTCGCCTCGAGCGTCGTGTCGTGTTCGGCTAGCTCGCTCCTCACGTCGCCCCAGATGGAGGCCAGCTCCTGGACGTTCTGGTAGTCCTGCTCGACGGTTACGAGCGATGCGAACTTGGACATATTTTCCGCCTTCGAACGGAGTACGAATATGGATTGTGGCCGGCGAGTACTCACGGACGAGTTAACACTGGGTTTTAGGCGAGGCCGGGAGAACGTGGAACCATGAGAAACGCGAAGATCGTCTGTACGCTCGGCCCCGCGTCGAACGACCGGAGTACGGTCCGAGACCTGGCGGACGCCGGGATGACGGTCGCCCGGCTGAACGCCAGCCACGGGAGCCGGGAGGACCGGGCCGAACTCATCGACACCGTTCGACGAGTGGACGAGGCGACGTCGAGTCCGCTGGCAGCGATGCTCGACCTGCAGGGCCCCGAGATACGCACCGCCGAGGTGGACGACCCGATTCACCTCGAAGCCGGCGAGACGGTCCGCTTCGTCGAGGGCGAGGAGGCGACCGCCGAGGAGGTCGGCCTCTCCTTCTCACTGTCGAACGCCGACGTGGGCGACCGCGTCCTCCTCGACGACGGACGCATCGAGACGGTGGTCGAGAGCGTCGAAGACGACGCCGTCGTCGCCTTCGTCGAGAGCGGCGGTGACCTCGGAAGCCGCAAGGGCGTCAACGTCCCGGGCGTCGAACTCGGTCTCGACACCGTCACCGAGAAGGACCGCAAGGACCTGCGCCTCGCCGCCGGCCACCGGCCGGGCGACGACCGGACCGCCGCCGACTCCGAACGCGAGGTCGACTTCGTCGCCGCGAGCTTCGTCCGCGACGCCGACGACGTGCTCGAAGTGAACAAGGTGCTGGAGGAGTTCGGCGCGGACGTCCCCATCGTCGCGAAGATAGAGCGCCGCGGCGCGGTCGAGAATCTGGAGGAGATAGTCGACGCCGCCTACGGCGTGATGGTCGCCCGGGGCGACCTCGGCGTCGAGTGTCCGATGGAGGACGTGCCGATGATACAGAAGCGCATCATCCGCACCTGCCAGGAGGCGGGCGTCCCGGTCATCACGGCGACGGAGATGCTCGACTCGATGGTCCACGCCCGCCGGCCGACGCGAGCGGAGGCGTCGGACGTCGCAAACGCCGTCCTCGACGGCACCGACGCGGTGATGCTGTCGGGCGAGACGGCGGTCGGCGACCACCCCGTCCGGGTCGTCGAGACGATGGACCGCATCGTCCGCGAGGTGGAAGCCAGCGACGAGTACGCCGAGACGCTCGAACAGCGCGTCCCGGTGGCCGACGACACCCGCACGGACGCCCTCGCACGGTCGGCGCGCTACCTCGCCCGCGACATCGGCGCGAGCGCGGTCGTCGCGGCCAGCGAGTCCGGCTACACCGCGCTCAAGGTGGCGAAGTTCCGACCGGGTGTCCCGGTGGTGGCGACGACGCCGAACGACCACGTGCGCCGCCAGTTGGCGCTGTCGTGGGGGGTCAACCCGCAGTACTCCGACCTCGCTCACAGCGTCGAGACCATCATCGACGACGCCGTACAGGCGGCGCTCGACGCCGGCGTCGCGGAGAGCGGCGACACCGTCGTCGTCCTCTCGGGCATGATGAGCGACCTCGAAGGGTCGGACGCGACGAACATGCTCAAGGTCCACGTCGCCGCCCAGACCATCGCGACGGGGCGCAGCGTCGTCCGTGGCCAGGTCGCCGGCCCCGTCGAACGCACCGCGACCGGGGACCTCTCGGGCATTCCCGACGGGACCGTCCTCGTCCTCGACCCGGACTTCGACGGCGAGTTCACGGGCGACGCCTCCCACCTCGCCGGCATCGTCGACGCGCGCCCAGGGATGACCGGCTACCCCGCGATGGTCGCCCGGGAGCTCGAGATTCCGATGGTCAGCGGCGCCCCGCTCGGCCCCGAGGTCGAGGACGGCGACGTGGTGACCCTCGACGCCGAGCGCGGCGTCGTCTACGAGGGCGACGTGCGGTCGCGCGAGCGACGGCGGTAGGACTCGCAAGCCGGTCTCCTTTTGTTGCGGGCCGCCGTACGCCCGGGCATGTCCGAGTGGAAGTTCGACGTCGACGAAGTCGGTGACGACGCGGACGAGCCGGACCAGGACGACGCTCCGGAGATGGAACCCGGGTCGCCGTCGCTGGAGAACGCGGCGTTCGTCCTGCTCGGCGCTCTGTCGATGCTGTTCGTTCTCGTCAGACTCGTCACGCTGGTGTGACCGCGTCGGCTCGTCACCGCAGTTCGGAGACCAGCCGCGAGAGCGTCGCGAGGTCGTACTGGCCGGGTGCGGTCGCGTCCGCGGCGTCGACCGGCGCGTAGCCGATGCGAGATCCGTACAGCGGCGCGACCGCCCGGGAGTGGCGGCCCGCTTCGCCCATCGCCATCGTCGCCACCGCGCGCCCCTCCGCGTCGAGGGCGTCAGTGACCGACAGCAGGTCGAGCACGTCCGACCGCGATTCGGCGGTCACGGCCAGTTTCCCCACGTCCGCGCGGTCCGTGGCGTCGACGAGTAGCTCGCGCATCCGCTCGCGGTCGGGCGTCGCTTCGAAGTCGTGGACCGACGCGACGACGGCGGCGTCGTGGGCGCGCGCCCGCTCGGCGACGCGGTCGCCCGCACCCGGCAGGCTCTCCAGTTCCACGTCGACCGCCGCGACCGCGTCGCGTTCGGCGGCCGCGGCGAGCGCGTCGAGACGCTCGTCGTCGTCGTCGCCGGCCGCACCGCCCTCCCACTCCGCGCGGTTCGTCGCCAGCACCGGGAGGTCGCCGTCGTAGTCGTCCAGCGCGTCGAGCGGGGCGGCGGCGAGGTCCATCCGGAACTCGACGAGGTCGGCGCGGTCGCGGGCCCGCGGTTCGGCGTCGAGGTCGGCCGTGCTCGCCGCGAGGGTGAACGAGTCGAACTCCATGCCGGGGCGTCCGTGCGCGTGCGTGAAAAGGTTACTCGACGAACGGCTCGTGGGCGGCGACGAATCGCTTGCCGGCGTGGTCGACCGCCTGCTGGTCCAACTCGGTCACCTGGTAGAAGCGAATGTCGCGCTCCTGGTCGGTCTTGACCGGGAAGTCGTAGTGGGTCGCCTCGTATCCCAGTTCCCCCTCGTGGTCGCGGACGAAGGCGCGGTGGGCGTCCAGGCGCTCGCGGGCCCTGGTGCGCGAGAGGTCGGGGGCGTCGGCGGCGCGCTCGTCGAACACGCCGGCGAACTCCGGTTCGAGTTCGTACCCCACCGAGTTCCGGCCGGCGACCATCGCCGCCAGCGAGGTGGTGCCGGTCCCCCAGAACGGGTCGAGGACGGTGTCGCCGTAGACGGAGTACATGTTGACGAGCCGGTAGGGGAGTTCGAAGGGAAACGCCGCCGAGCGCTCGCGCAGTTCGCCGTGGTCGAGTTCCTGCTCGATACCGCGCACGTCGGTCCAGAGGTCCGAGAACCAGTCGTTTCGCTCCTCCCAGAAGTACGCCGCCTCGTAGCGCCGGTCGAGGCCGGGTTCGAGTTCGCGCAGGTCGCCGTTGCGAAAGAGGAGGACGTACTCGTGTTCGAGCGCGGCGTAGGCGTTCGGCGGGACCATGCCGGACCCCATGAACTTCGTCAGGCGGTTCGACGGCTTCCGCCAGAGGATGTCCGGCAACGGACGCAGACCGTGGTCACGCAGGCTCCGCGTGACCCGGCAGTGGTTCGGAAAGAGCTGGAAGGAGCCGTCGACCTTCCGCGTCGCGTCGCCGACGTTGACGGCCGCGACGCCGCCTGGTGTCAGCACGCGCGCGACCTCTCGCCACACCGAGTCGAGCAGGCTGTGCATCGCCTCGAAGGCGGCGTCGCCGTCGCCCCGGTCCAGTCGCTCCGCGATCTCCGGGTCGAGGGAGGCGAAGAGGTCGTCCCACATCTCTATCATCGGATACGGCGGCGAGGTGACGACGAGGTCGACCGAATCGTCCGGAAGCGCCGTCATCTCGGCCGCGTCGCCGACGTGAATCTCGTGCTCGGTCTCCATTGCAGTCGCTGGTGGAACGTATCACGGCGCCGTAAAACATCTTTTCAAACGACGCGTCCGGAAACTACATCGCGAGGCTGCCTTCTTCGGCTTCCAGCAGTTCGTGGTAGCGGTTGCGGATGGTGACCTCGCTGATGTCCGCGACGTCGCTGACCTCGGCCTGGGTCGTCTTCTCGTTGGTGAGCAGGGCGGCGGCGTAGACGGCGGCGGCCGCCAGGCCGACCGGCGATTTGCCGCTGTGGACGCCCTGTTCCTTCGCCGTCTTCAGCAGCGAGCGGGCACGGTGCTCGGACTCGTCCGAGAGGTCGAGTCCGGACGCGAAGCGCGGGACGTAGCTCTCGGGGTCGGCCGGCTTCACCTCGAGGCTCAGCTCGCGGACGACGTAGCGGTAGGTGCGGGCGACCTCGCTCTTCTCGACGCGGGAGACGTCGGCGATCTCGTCGAGGCTGCGCGGGACGCCGGCCTGCCGTGCCGCGGCGTAGACGCAGGCCGTCGAGACGCCCTCGATGGAACGGCCCGGCAGGAGGTCCTCGTCGAGCGCGCGGCGGTAGATGACCGACGCCGTCTCCCGGACGTTCTCGGGGAGACCGAGTGCGGAGGCCATGCGGTCGATTTCGCCGAGCGCCTGCTTGAGGTTGCGCTCTTTGGAGTCGCGGGTGCGGAAGCGCTCGTTCCACTTGCGCAGACGCTGCATCTTCTCGCGCTGGCGCGACCCCAGCGAGTTGCCGTAGGCGTCCTTGTCGCGCCAGTCGATGTTCGTCGACAGCCCCTTGTCGTGCATCGTGTTCGTCGTCGGGGCGCCGACGCGGGACTTCTCGTTCTTCTCCTTGGAGTCGAACGCGCGCCACTCGGGGCCGCGGTCGACGTTGTCCTCCTCGACGACGAGGCCGCACTCGGCACAGACCGTCTCGCCGTGTCCCTCGTCGGTGATGAGGTTGCCGCCGCATTCGGGGCACTGCTGTCCTTCGTGTTCCTGTTCCTCTACTTCGGTTTCCTGCGTTCTGTCGCGCGCTCGGATGGTTGTATCTGGCATGTACGAAACACCACTATCGGGGGAGAGTGCATCAGCTTCCGGGCAGGGAAAACCTGAAAAACCCGGCGCGTGAATCCTTAACTTGCAGTTATTCCGAAACTCACTTAAAACCATCGATTCTGACCCTCCACGAGTTCGTGAACCAGTCACACGGGGCGTGAGCCGACTATCCAACGTCGGACGAACCAAAAGTTTAAGCGTAGAAACGAGCGCGAAGGCTTTACCCGAACGGAGCGTGGACGAAAGGCCGATGGACGAGCAACGCGCGACGGCCGACCAGGCGACGGGCCTCCGGCGCGTCGTCTCGCTCGCGCCCAGCGCGACGGCGACGCTCCGGGCGCTCGGAGCGGACGACCGTCTCGTCGGCGTCACGCACAACTGCGACGCCGACGGCCTCGACGCGCCGGCGGTCGGCGGCTGGCTGAACCCCGACCACGACGCGGTCGCCGAGCGCGACCCCGACCTCGTCTGCACCGCCGACCCGCTCCAGCGCGACGTCCGCGACGCCCACCGGGAGCGCGGCCACCGCGTGGTCCACGTCGAACCGACGACGCTCGGCGAGGCGGTCGAATCGTTCGTCACGCTCGGCCGCGCGGTCGGGCAGACGCGTGCCGGCCACGACCTCGCGTGGAGCGCCCGGGGACGACTGGAGCGCGTTCGCCGCCTCGTCGCCAACCGCGACCGACCGGTCGTCTACTGCGAGGAGTGGTCGGACCCGCCGACCGCCGCCGGTAACTGGGTGCCAGACGCCGTCAGGGCCGCCGGCGGACGATACCCCTTCCTCGACGCCGGCGAGCGCTCCCGGGAGGTGACCCGCGACGAGGTCGAGGACGCCGCGCCCGACCACGTCGTCCTCCACGTCTGCGGCCGCGGCGAGCGCAGCGACCCCGCAACCGTTCGGGACCGCGACTGGGACGTGCCCGCGGTCGAGCGCGACGCCGTCCACGTCGTCGACGACTCGCTGCTGAACCAGCCGAGTCCGCGCCTCGTCGACGGGGTCGAGGCGCTGGCCGCGCGGCTACATCCCGACGCTGTCGACGAGTCGGGGTGACGCCCGGTCCCGGCCGCCGGAATCGTCCGGCGCGCCGTACGCCGTCGGACGTTCCGTGCGCGAACTGGAATGATAACAGTACAGGGACAGAGAGCTGAAAATACAAGACGAGAGTCACCTACAAAACCGAACGACATAACTCCCGTCGGTGACCGAGGTAGGACGATGCCAGACCGACCGCTGCTCATCGCGCTAATCGCGGGCGTGTTACAGGGTATCTTCGAGTGGCTCCCGATCTCCAGCGAGGGGAACATCACGCTGTTCCTGACGGCCGTCGGCGCGGGACCGGAGGCGGCGCTCCAGTTCGCGCTCTTCCTCCACGTCGGTACCGCCATGTCCGCGGCGGCGTACTACCGCGACGAGGTCGGCGACGTCCTGCGCGCGCCGTTCGACCTGGTCAGCGGACGAACCTCCGGAGGCCTCTTCTCGGGCGAGACGGCCGACTTCTCGTTCGTCTTCGTGGCGACGCTGGCCTCCGGCGTTACCGGTATCGTCGTCTACCTCACGCTCGACGCGGTCGTCACGGAACTGGCCGGCGGTGCGTTCGTCGCGCTCATCGGCGTCCTGCTGGTCGGAACCGGAATCCTGCTGAAGACCGCCGACCGCTTCGACCTCGCGACCCGGGAGACGCCGGACCTCGTCGACGCCCTGCTGGTGGGGTCGCTCCAGGGAATCGCGCTCCTCCCCGGCGTCTCCCGCTCCGGCACGACCGCGAGCGCGCTCCTCTTCCGCGGTCACGACGGCCCCTCGGCGTTCCGCCTCTCCTTCCTCCTCTCGATTCCGGCGGCCGCGGGCGCGGGCGTGCTGGTGTTTCTCGACACCGGGATTCCCTCCGTCTCGCCCACCGCCGCCGCCGTCGCCATCTTCGCCAGCGCGACCGTCGGCTACCTCACCATCGACGCGCTGATGCGCCTGGTCGAACGCGTCGCCTTCTGGGGCGTCTGTATCGGCCTCGGGACGCTCGCCATCGTCGGCGGCGGTGCACTTGTCGTCACAGGCGCCTGAGGCGGCCGACCGTCCCTTCGAATTTCGAATCCTCGCTTCGAAGCTCAGCCGCGCCGTTCGTCGAGAATCAGTCGCGTCTTCGTCTCGACGACCTCGTCGAGTTCCCGCGCGCGGGTTATCAACTGGTTGACCCCCTGCGTGTCCGCGGCGTCGACGACGAGGACGATGTCGTCCTCGCCGGAGACCTGCCAGACGAAGTCGACCTGCTCCCACTCGGCGAGTCGGTCGGACATGGAGGTCGTGTTGACTGCCACGTCCACGCCTATCTCGATCATCGCTTTCACGTTCCCCGTCCGCGTGGCGACCGTGAATCGCTCGATGACGCCGTCCTCGTTCATCTGTTCGACGCGGTTGCGGACCGTCCCCTCCGAGGTGCCGACCTCGTTTGCGATCTCGGTGTACGGCATTCGGGCGTCCCGCCGGAGGAGGTCCAGTATCTGGCGGTCGAGTGCGTCCATAGGCGTCGTTTCGCGCCTCGAAACTTGGGTGTTACGAATATCGTAACGTTGTTTCGAAAGCAAGGTTTATGGAGGGCCGTTGCATAAGAATCTCGTAATGGCTGGTGCTTACGTCGCACTGGAGGGTGGCCGCGTGGTAGAAGCGCGCGCTCGCGCTCCGGGCACGGCCCGCGGAGAACTGGTGTTCACGACGGCGTACACAGGCTACGAGGAGAGTCTCACTGACCCGTCCTACGAGGAACAGGTACTCACCTTCTCGTACCCCCTGATCGGCAACTACGGCGTGCGCGAGGAGCGGTTCGAGTCCGACCGCGTCCACCCCCGCGCCGTCGTCGCGCGAGAACTGACCGAGGACGTGGCCGACTGGCTCGCCGCCGAGGGCGTGCCCGCGGTCGACCACCTCGACACGCGCGACCTCGTCGGCGGCATCCGCGAGGAGGGCGCGATGAAGTGCGGCATCGCGGCCGGACCGGACGCCACGCCCGAGGACGCGCTCGCCGAACTCGAGGACTGTCCCGGCATGAGCGACCACGTCGACATCGGCGCGCAGGTCAGCGTCGACGAGCGAGAGATCCACCTCGGCGAGGGCGACACGGACGTGGCGCTGGTCGACTGCGGCGCGAAGGACAGCATCGTCGAGTCGCTGGTCGACCGCGGTGCGAACGTGCACGTCCTGCCGTACGACGCCGCGCCCGAGGATGTCGAAGCGGTCGACCCCGACGTCCTGTTCGTCTCGAACGGGCCGGGCGACCCGGCGAACTTCGAGGCGGCCCAGTCGCTGGTCGACGAGTTCATCGGCGAGATTCCGCTGGCGGGCATCTGTCTCGGCCAGCAGATCATCGCCCGGGCACTGGGCGGCACCACCGAGAAGATGGACTTCGGTCACCGCGGCGTCAACCAGCCCGTCCGCGACCTCGAGACCAACCGCGTGGTCATGACGACCCAGAACCACGGGTACACGGTCGCCGACCCCGGCGACCTCGACGTGACCCAGGTCAACGTCAACGACGACACGCCCGAGGGCCTGGACAGCGACGACCTCGACGTCATCACGCGCCAGTACCACCCCGAAGCCAACCCCGGCCCCCACGACTCCCTCGACTTCTTCGACGACGTGCTCGCGATGGCACGGCCGGACGACGGTTCGAGTCGACGACTCGTTACTGCCAACTGAGTGACGCGCCAGCGGCGACTCTCCAGCCGTTCTCACCCCCGCTAGCCGACCGCTCGGCGCTGGAGTCGCTCGCTCCTCTCGACCGAGACCGACCGCCGACTACTCCTCGACGGCTATCTCTTCCTCGACGGGCGACTGCCAGTCCACGTCGACGAGACCGCGGGACGTCCCGCGGAGCCCGTCGCGACTCACCACCTCGAACGTACGGTTCTCGCTCTCGGGGGTGAACGGCGCGGCGACCATCAACCTGGCCACGTCCGCGCGCGGAATCGACCCCGAGACGGTCGCGCCGCCCTCGCCGACGAGAACGTCGCCGGTCGCCGGGTCGTTCGTCAGCATGCCGGGTCGGACGACGGTGTGGGACAGCCGCGACGTGCGCAGCGCCGCCTCGGCCCGGTTTTTCGCCGCCAGCACGCGCCAGATGAGCAGGCGGAACGCGGCGGGCATCTGCCCGCGGGAGTCGCCGACCCCGATAGCGCTCTCGAAGACGAACCGGTCCACGTCGGCCGCGACCGCGGCGTCGACGAGATTCTCGACGCCGGTCCCGTCGACGAGGTCGCCCATCAGCATCCGGACGGGCGAGCGCGTGCCGACTGCGCTGAGGACGACGTCGCAGTCGGCGACCGCGCGGGCGGCGTCGCCGGACTCCAGCAGGTCGCCGACGACCACCTCGTCGGCCCCGCGCGAGCGGAGCGCGTGCGCCTTCTCCGGCGTGTGAGTGAGCGCCCGTACCGCGAACTCGGCGTCCGCGAGCAGGTCGAGTACCTCTGTGCCGGTGCCGCCGCTCGCGCCCGCGACGAGGATGCGTTCGACGTCGGTCATCCCCGGGTCAACGACGCCGGAGGCAATAGAACTCGCGGCCACCGACGGGGAGACGGACCGCCGCGGGCGCGAATCCGGAGGCTTTTGCCCGGTAAGTCCCAAGGTTCGGGTGTGACTGACGCCGAGAAGATTTCGACCGGGTGCCCGCCCCTCGACGACCTGCTCGGGGGTGGCCTCGAACGCGGGACCGTCACGCAGGTGTACGGTCCGCCCGCCGCCGGGAAGACGAACGTCGCGCTCGGTGCCGCCGTCGAGACGGCGCGGGAGGGCGGCACCGTGGTCTACGTCGACACCGAGGGACTGTCCGTCGAGCGGTTCGAACAGGTCGCCGACGCCCGAACGGACGACACCGACGACGTCGCCTCCCGCATCGTCATCAAGGAGGCCTACGACTTCGACGAGCAGGCGGAGGCCGTCCGGGACGTCTCCGAGTTCGCAGAGCGAGCCGACCTCGTCGTCCTCGACAGCGCGACCGGATTCTATCGCCTGGAGCGCGCCGGCGACGACGCCGGCGGCGAGTCGCTCCGGAAGGTCGCCGACCAGGTCACCCACCTGCTCTCGCTCGCGCGCAAACACGACATCGCCATCCTGCTGACGAACCAGGTGTACACCGACCCCGACTCCGACGGCACCCGACCGCTCGGCGGCCACACGCTCGAACACTGGACCGGCATCGTCCTCCGTGTGGACCGCTTCCGCGGCGGCAACCGCCGGGCGACCCTGGAGAAACACCGCTCGAAGCCGGCCGGCGACCGCGCGCAGTTCCGCATCACCGACGCAGGTATCGAGGGCGTCGAGGACACCGTCTGAAGCCTGGCGTCGACCCCCGCTATATTTCCGCCACCACCGCAAGTAAAAAGAAGGAGCGGCGCGAACTACCGCGCATGGGAAAGGCGGTGCTCGGGACCGACAATCGGGTCACGTACACCGAAGTACAAGCGGGCGTCCTCGGCGTCGTCGTCGGCGTCCTGGCCGGGTACGGCTACGCGCTCGGACACGAATCCGTGGCCGTCAAGGTGAGTGCCGTCTTCGTCGCCCTCGCCCTCGGCCTGGGCGTCACCGGTCGAATGTCGGCTGCCAAGCGGACGCTGCGGCGCGAACCCTGGTACGCGCTCGCGGCGTTCCTCGTCGGCGGCACGCTCGGAACGCTCGTCTGAAGCGGTTCGACGGCGGCCCGCCCGACGTCTCGGCGACGGACGGGGGTAGAGCCGCTAGCCCCACTTCTCGTCGCGCTTGGGCCGGTCGCCGACAGACTCGACGCAGAGGGAGTCCTCGCGCGAATCGAGGGCCTCCAGCGCGGCCTCGGCGGCGGCGACGGTCGAGAAGTACGGCAGGTCCTCCTCGACGGCCGTCTCCAGGGCCGCGCGGTCGTCGGTGACCAGCAGGTCGACGTCGCCCGTCCGTATCGCCTCGGCGGTGTTGTCGAACGTCTCGACCTCGTAGTACTCCTCGAACCCGTCGACCGGGAGTTCGACGACGGCGACGCCGCCCTCGGGGAGCGCGTTGGCGGCCGCGGACTGGGCCTTCTCGTAGGCCTTGCCGAACGACGTCGCAGTGCCCATCACCTCGCCCGTCGACTTCATCTCCGGGCCGAGGCGCGGGTCGCTGTTCGGCAGGCGGTCGAAGGGGAGGACGACCTCCTTGACGCTGACCTGTTCGGGCACCTGCTCGCGCACGTCGAGGTCGTCCAGGCTCTCGCCCGCCATCACCTTCGCCGCGAGTTTGGCGATGGGGACGCCGGTCGCCTTCGAGACGAACGGGACGGTCCGCGACGAGCGCGGGTTGGCTTCGAGGACGTAGACGTCGCCGTCCCGGACGGCGAGCTGGACGTTCAGCAGGCCGACGGTGTCGAGCGCGGTGGCGATGTTCTCGGTCACCTCGCGCACCCGGGCGAGTTCGTCGTCGGTCAGCCCGCGCGGCGGGATGACGCAGGCGGAGTCGCCGGAGTGAATCCCGGCGCTCTCGACGTGTTCCATCACGCCGCCGACGACGGTGCGCTCGCCGTCGCTCACGGCGTCGACGTCGAGTTCGACGGCGTCGGCGAGGAACTCGTCGACGAGGATGGGCTTGTCCGGCGACACCCGGACCGCCTCCTCGATGTACTCTTTCAGTTCGTCGTCGTCGTGGACGACGTCCATCGCCCGCCCGCCGAGCACGTAGGAGGGACGCACGAGCACGGGGTAGCCGATGTCGTGGGCGAGTTCGAGCGCTTCCTCCTCGCTCGTGGCACTGCCGCCTTCCGGTTGCTCGATGCCGATGTCGTCCATCAGGCGGTTGAACCGGTCGCGGTCCTCCGCGAGGTCCATCGCCTCGACCGTGGTCCCCAGTATCTCGCAGTCGAGGCCGCGACGGTCGAGTTCGTCCTCCAGCGGGCGGCCGACGTCGACGCTCGTCTGGCCGCCGAACTGGACCATCGCGCCGTCGGCGTTCGTCGCCTCGACGACGTCCGCGACCTCCTCGGCGGTGATGGGTTCGAAGAACAGTCCGTCGCTGGTGTCGTAGTCGGTCGACACCGTCTCGGGGTTGTTGTTGACGACGTGCGTCTCGATGCCCATCTCGCGCAGGGCCCGCACCGCGTGGACGGTGCAGTAGTCGAATTCGACGCCCTGTCCGATACGGATGGGGCCACCGCCGACGATGACGACGCTGTCGACGTCGCGGTCGACCTGAAGTTCGTCCCGGCCGCCGAAGTCGGTCTCCAGCGCCGAGCGCGCCGAGTAGTAGTACGGCGTCGACGCGGCGAACTCGCCGGCGCAGGTGTCGACCTGCTTGAACGAGCGGTCGGGCGCGCTCGTCTCGACTTCCTCGACGGCGTCGCCGTCTGCGGCGTTCCGCGGCGTCTGGGACGCCGCGCGGTTCGCGTCCGTTCCCGCCATCGCGGCGACCTGCTGGTTCGTGAAGCCGATCTCGGCGGCGGCCGCGAAGTTCCCCTCCTCAGCGGCCTCGACGCCGTCGGCGACGTTCTGGTAACGCTCGACGTACCAATTCTCGATGTCGGTGAGGTCGGCGACCGTCTCCACGGTGTACCCGCGCTCGAACGCCTCGAACATGGCGTAGGGGCGGTCGGGCGTCGGGCGTTCGAGGTACTCGGCCTCGAGTTCCTCGTCGCTCACCGCGGCCCAGTCGACGTCGGGGTCGTACTCCGAACTGCGCAGCGCCTTGAGCAGGCTCTCCTCGAACGTGCGACCGATGGCCATCGCCTCGCCCGTCGACTTCATCGCGGTGCCGAGTTCGAACTCCGTGTCCGGGAACTTGTCCTTCGGCCAGCGCGGCACCTTCGTCACCACGTAGTCGATTGCGGGCTCGAAGGCGGCGGTCGTCTCGCCCGTTATCTCGTTCTCTATCTCGTGGAGGCGCTTGCCGAGCGCGACCTTCGCCGTGACGCGAGCGATGGGGTAGCCCGTCGCCTTCGACGCGAGGGCGGACGAGCGGGAGACGCGGGGGTTCACCTCGACCACCCTGTACTCGCCGCCGGGCGTGCCGTCGTCGCGCCACGCGAACTGGATGTTACAGCCGCCCTGGATGCCGAGGTCCCGGATGACCTCCAGCGCCGCGTCGCGCATCTCCTGGTGGCCGTCGTCGGGGATGACCTGACTGGGCGTGACGACCGTCGACTCGCCGGTGTGGATGCCCATCGGGTCGATGTTCTCCATGTTGCAGATGATGATACAGGAGTCGTCGGCGTCCCGCATCACCTCGTACTCCAGTTCGACCCACCCCGAGATGGACTCGGTGACCAGCACCTCGTCGTTGCGCGAGAGGCGCAGGCCCTTCCGCACGCGCTCTTTCAGCTCCTCCATCTCGTGGACGACGCCCGACCCAGACCCGCCGAGGGTGTAGGTGGTGCGGGCGATGACCGGCAGGCCGCCGACCTCCTCGACCGCCGCCTCGACGCGCTCGGCCAGGTCGTCCTCGGTCAGTTCCGTCGCCACCTCGTCCTCGTCGAGCGTGATGGTCGTCGAGCTCGCGACGGGCTGGCCGAGGTCGTGCATCCGCTGACGGAACAGGTCGCGGTCCTCCGTGGCGTAGATGGTGTCCAGGGGCGTGCCCATGATGTCGACGTCGTACTCGTCCAGCACGCCCTCCTCGGAGAGCTCCGCGGTGACGTTCAGTCCGGTCTGGCCGCCCAGACCGGCGATGACGCCGTCCGGGCGCTCCTCGCGGATTATCTCGGCGATGGCGTCCGTGGTGATGGGTTCGATGTACACCTCGTCGGCCATCTCCGGGTCGGTCATGATGGTCGCCGGGTTGGAGTTCACCAGGACGACCCGCGCCCCCTCCTCCTGGAGCGCTCGGCAGGCCTGTGCGCCCGAATAGTCGAACTCGGCGGCCTGTCCAATCTGTATCGGTCCGCTCCCGATGAGTAGAATCGTACGGTCCTCGGCTTCCTCACTCATGGCTCGTTGTCCGTACTCAGTTCGTACATCGTAATAAGGGCCACGAAAGATTACGAGTAGCGAAACGGAATTTCGAATTTCGGAAGCACGCCGGAGACGACGTGCCAGGGGCGTCTCGCGCGCTCGGCGCGCGGAAGACGGCCTCGCCCGGCCGTCCCCGCCGGACTGCCGTCACCGCCGGGTCCCGTCCGCGATTTCGCCCGGACGACGCCCGTCTTCGTGGGCTTTTTCGCGGTCGGGACCGCCCGGTAGCACATGGAGACTCTCGCGTTCGACGGGCGGATGGGGGCCAGCGGCGACATGATTCTGGCCGCGCTGCTCGACGCCGGTGCCGACCGCGACGCGCTCGCGCCGGTCGAGGACGCGCTCGACGTGGAGTACGCCACCGAGCGCGTCGTGAAGAACGGCATCGCCGCGACCGGCGCGTCGGTGCTGCTGACGGACGGGGACGCCGACGGCGACGGTTCCGACGAGGAGACAGGAGACCGCCACGACGGCCACTCCCACGACGAAGACGGACACAACCACTCCCACGACCACCCGGGCGACGGCCACGGTCACTCCCACGGCCACCGAGAAGGCCACGGTCACTCCCACGGCCACCGAGAAGGCCACGGTCACTCCCACGACCACGACCACCGGCATGCGGAGGGGTCGGGGCCGGAGCGCACGTACCGGGAGGTGATCGAACTGGTCGAGTCGATGGGTCTCGATGCGAGCGTCGACGCCGACGCGAAGGCCGTCTTCCGGATTCTCGGCGAAGCGGAGGCGAGCGTCCACGACACCGACCTCGAATCGACGCACTTCCACGAGGTGGGCGCGGACGACGCCGTCGCCGACGTGGTCGGCGCTGCGCTCCTGTTCGACGACCTCGACGTGGAGCGGGTGGTGACCACGCCGCTGTCGACCGGCGGCGGCGCGGTCGAGATGAGCCACGGCACCTACCCCGTTCCGGCCCCCGCGGTGGTCGAGATCGCGGCGGAGGCCGACTGGTCGCTGCGGGGCGGCCCGGTCGACGCGGAACTGCTGACGCCTACGGGTGCGGCCGTCCTCGCCCACTTCGCGGAGGGCGTCGAGGTGCTGCCGACGCTCGACGTGACGGCGTCGGGCTACGGGGCCGGCGGCTACTCGTTCCCCGAGCATCCAAACGTGCTCCGGGTGCTCGCCGGGGAGCGCGCGGCCCACGGCGGCGCGAACCGAACGAGCGACGAGGCGACGAACCGGGGCCGACTGGTCCGCGACGACGTGACCGTCCTGGAGACGAACCTGGACGACGCGCCGCCGGAGGTGCTGGGCGGCCTCCAGGAGACCCTCGCGGACGCGGGCGCGCGAGACGTTTCGGTCGTTCCCGCGACGATGAAGAAGTCCCGACCCGGCCACCTCGTGAAGGTCATCGTCAAGCCGGAGGACGCCGAGCGCGTCGCCCGGCGGCTCGCCGAGGAGACGGGAACCCTCGGTGTGCGCGAGTCGGGGGCGACCCACCGCTGGATAGCCGAGCGCGAGATGCACACCGTGACGGTCGACGCGGCGGACGAGGAGTACGCGGTGGACGTGAAGGTCGCGAGCGACGACGCCGGGGCGGTCTACGACGTGAGCGCCGAGTTCGACGACGCACTCGCGGTCGCGACGGAGACGGGGGTGCCGGTGCGCGAGGTGATGCGCCGCGCCGAGGACGCCGTTCGGGCAAACCTATAATTTTTCGCACGACTAACCGCCAACCATGGTCCTCGTGCGCGTCCAGTGCCCCTACGACGGCTGTAAAGGGATGGGGGAGTTCGAGACCGACCCCGAGAGCGAGGTGGTCGCCCGCGAGCGGGGCCACGTCGAACTCACGCAGTTCCAGAAGGTCGGCAAACAGCTCCTGTCCGGGGCTATCGTCAAGGAAGAGCACCTCCGGTGTCCCGCCGACGACCACCACCGGTTCACCGTGCTCGTGGAGCTGTGAGTCGCGTCGAGCGCCGCCACCGTCAGTTCCCCGAGCGCCCGTCGCCGCGGTGTTCGTCCAGCGCCTCCTCGATGGTCAACTCGCCGGCTGCGACGCGGCGCGCCAGCTCCTCGTCGATTTCGCGGTTGTCCGGCGAGCGCTCGCGCGACCGGCGCTGGATGACCCCGAGTTCGCCCGCGGTCGGCTCCACGTCGCGCTCCTCGACCGTCTCGCCTTCCAGTCGCGCGATGTTGACCGCCGCGAGCACGTCGCCCATCCCGCGCGCGCCGGTGCCGAGGTACGGCGTCGTCCCCGTCTCGTCGACGAGTTCGACCGTCACGTCCTCCAGGTCCTGGACGATTCTCGCGCTCTGGAGGCGCGCGCCGTCGCCCACGCGGACGACGGGGTCGACGGCGTCGGCCACCTCCTCGCGGATGGTCGCGACGGCGTCAGCGAGCGGGACGTGGAACGCCGCGACCACCACGTCGCCCGAGAGGACGGCGATGCCGGGTCGTGTCCCAGGGTCGACGCCGACGACGATCCTGCCCTCGCCGCTCCGGAGCAGCGCCAGCGCCTCCTCGACCGCCCGGCGCGGGCTGTCGGGGTCGCCGACGACCACCTCGTAGTCGGTCGGGTCGGCCGCCCCCGCGCCGTCGCCAGTGGACTCGTCGCCGACGTCGTCGTCCGCGGACGTGACGAGGACGCGGGTCCCCTCCGGCAGGTCGTCACCCGGTTCGACGGTGGTGAAGTTCACGCCGCGGTCCCGCAGTTCATTGACCACCCCGTGGTACAGTTCGAAGTCTTCCGTGGCGACGACTATCACGACGCGGGGGTTCGGTGGCGTCCTACAAAGCCGCGGCGATTGCCGGAACCGACCCGCGAATCGGGCAGCCGAGCCCGGTACGCTCCCGGTTCGACCGCCCTGGCGCGTCGGGCCGGTCGGCGACCCGTGAACAGCCGCGGTCGAGCACCCCGACAGGATGGGCGGGAACTCTAAGCCGAACGAACACGAACGAAGCGTATGGCAAATCGGGTACCCTCGGGGCCGCCCGGCCTGCCGGTGGTCGGGACGAGCCTCCAGTACGCCGACGACCCGCTGGGGTTCATGGAGCGGGCCGCACGCGAGTTCGGCGACGTGGCGTCGATAGACGTCTACGGCCAGGAGGTCTACCAGGTCGTCGATCCGGACGCCGTCCGGCGCGTGCTGGTCGAGAACGCGGACGACTACCGGAAGCCGACGTTCGGCGAGGACGAGGGGTTGGCCGGCCTGCTCGGCGACGGCCTGCTGACGAGCAACGGCGACGTCTGGCGGCGCCAGCGTAGCGCGCTCCAGCCGGCCTTCTTCGGCGAGCGACTGAACGCCTACGCGGACGAGATGGTCGCGAACGCCGAGCGCACGGGCGCGTCCTGGTCGGACGGTGACGTCCTCGACGTGCACGCCGAGATGTCCGAGCTAACGCTCCGAATCGTCGTCGAGACGCTGCTCGGCGTCGAACTCGACGGAATGGAGCGCGTCGTCCGAGACGCGCTGTTGAACGTCGGCGAACGGTTCCGGCCGGGGCCGCAGGCGTTCGTCCCCGAGGAGGTGCCGACGCCGCGGAACCTGCAGTACCGGCGCTCGGTGCAGCGGCTGGAGCGCGTGCTCCGGGAACTGCGCCGCCAGCACGAGGGTCGCGAGGGCGACGACGTGCTCGCCATCCTCCTGCGGATGCGCGACCAAGACGAGGTCGACGAGGACATGCTCCGCGACGAGATGATGACGATGCTGCTCGCCGGTCACGACACGACGGCGCTGACGCTCACCTACGTCTGGTGGCTCGTCGCCGACAACCCGGCGGTCGAGCGGAAGTTCCACGAGGAGGTGGACGCGCTGGACGGCCCGCCGACCGCCGCCGACCTCGCGGAACTGGACTACCTGGAGAAAATCGTGACGGAGGCGATGCGGCTCTACCCGCCGGCGTACGTCGTCTACCGCGAGGCCACGGTGGACGACGAACTCGCGGGGTTCCGGATTCCCCAGGGGAGCGTCGTCTCCATGCCCCAGTGGGTCGTCCACCGCGACCGCCGCTGGTTCGACGACCCCGAGACGTTCCGGCCGGAGCGCTGGACCGACGAGTTCCGCCGCGACCTTCCGCCGTTCGCGTACTTCCCGTTCGGCGGCGGGCCGCGCAAGTGCATCGGCGACGGGTTCGCGATGCGCGAGGCGAAACTCGTCCTCGCGACGCTCGGCCGGCGCTACGAACTCGACCGCGTCACCGAAGACGTCGACCTCGTGCCGCTGGTGACCCTGCACCCCGACGGCCCCGTCGAGATGCGCGTGACGGAGCGCTGACCGGGCCCGACGGAACTCAGTCGCCGTTGGCGTTGTCGGCCTCCAGCATCGCCGTGGAGACGCCGCCGATGGCCACCGGGAGCCAGTAGGTCGCCGCGCGGTGGATGAACGCGGCCGCGGCCGCCATCGCGCCCGAGATGCCCGCGATGGGACCGAGCAGGAAGACGAGCGCCGCCTCGACCCCGCCGAGGCCGCCCGGGAGCGGCGTCACGCCCGCCATGCTCACGATGGGGACGACGAACAGGACCGCCGCGAACGGGACGACGACGCCGAGCGCGTACAGCGAGAGCCACAGCGACGTCGCCGACAGGAGCCAGCCCAGCGCCGAGAAGAGGAGGGCGAGCAGGAGACTCCGGCGGTCCGACGCCACGCGCTCGATGGCGCGGAAGAAGCCGCGAACGCGCCGCCGGACGGCGTCGTGGGTCGTCGGCGTTATCCGGGGAACCGCGCGGGCGAGCGCGCCGACGACCGGGACGACGGCGCTCGCCACGCCCGCCTCCACGCGGTCGCGCGAGCGCCACAGCAGCGTCGCCGAGAGGGGGACCGCGAGGGCCAGGGTGACGACGGCGAGCGCGACGAACTCTATCTGTAGCCTGTCACCGATGGCGAGCACGGTGGCGTAGTAGACCACGCCGACGAGTCCGAACGAGATGGAGGGGACGAAGTTGATGGAGTCGACGCTGGCGATAGCCGCCAGCCCCGTCTCGTACTCCGCGTCGGTGACCCGGGAGATGAGCAGGGCGCTGAACGGTTCGCCGCCGGCCTGTCCGAACGGCGTGATGTTATTGGCGAAGGTCGCGCCGGCGTAGAGCATGAACGCCCGGACCGGAGAGACGGAGACGCCCAGCGCGGAGAGGACGGTCCGTAGCGCCATCGCCCAGGAGGCCAGCCACGCCAGCGCGACGACGCCGACGAGCGCGACCAGTCTGGTGTCGGCCATCGCGAGTTTGCCCAGTACCTGGTCGATACCGACGACGGCGGCTACGGCGAACAGGACGACGATAGCGGCGACGAACCCGACTACTATCGTCCGAACGTCACCCAGGTCGAGACGCATCAGTTCGGGGCATCTCGGGCGGAGCGCTTGAACCCAGCGAAGACCGGTCGGCTTTTCTCCGGGCGCGAGAGAGTCGACGTATGGACGAGCGGGCGGCGCTGAAACTGCTGGCCGAGGAACTCGACGACGCCGGCGACGACGCCGCGGTCGTCGACGGGCAGGTCGTCACCACCGACATGCTCCACGAGACGACCGACTTCCCGGCGGGGACCACCCGGTACACCGCCGGGTGGCGCGCCGTCGGCGCGTCGCTGTCGGACGTGGCCGCGATGGGCGCGTCGGCGACCGCGGCGGTCGCGGTGTACGCCGCGCCCGCGTTCGACGCCGACGAACTCCGGGACTTCGTCGCCGGAGCGCGAGAGGTCTGCGAGACGGTCGACGCGCGCTACGTCGGCGGCGACCTCGACACGCTCGACGAGTTCACCGCGACGACGACCGCGCTCGGCCGGACCGACGACCCCGTCGCTCGCTCCGGCGCCACCGCCGGGGACGCGCTCTGTGTCACCGGAACGCTGGGGCGGAGCGCGGCGGCCCTCAGACTGTTCGAGCGCGGCGACCACGCGCGCGCCAACGACCTGTTCCGGTTCGAACCGCGAGTCGCCGCCGGTCGCGCGCTCGCACCGCACGCCACGGCGATGATGGACTCGAGCGACGGACTGGCGCGGTCGGTCCACCAGCTGGCCGAGGCGAGCGACTGCGGGTTCGCGCTGGACGGCGACGCGATTCCAGTGGCCGAGAGCGTCCGCGAGGTCGCCGACGACGACGCGGACGAGCGCGAGCTCTCGACGTTCTTCGGCGAGGACTTCGAACTCGTCGTCACCGTCCCGGAGGAGTCGGTCGTCGACGCGCGCGACGCGTCGCCGGTGCCGCTGACCGTCGTCGGCGAAGCGGTCGAGGAGGACATCGAGATGGACGGCGACCCCCTGTCGGACCGGGGGTACACCCACGGCAGAGACTGAGGACGGCAGCTCTCAGGAGATTATCTGTATCGGCGTCGGCGTGAAACAGAGGAGCCCGAGGACGAACGTGACCACGCCCAGCAGCTTCCGCCGGAGGTCGAGTTCGTCGTCGTCGATGGGGGTCGCCGGGCCGACGTAGGCGAAGAACATCGAGAGGAATCCCCAGATGACCCACAGCACCGTCGCGTTGCTCACGTCGAGCACGTAGAAGACGTACGCCGCGAGGCCGAAGAGGACGGCGGGGACGAGCGCGGCGATACTCTCCTGGCGCTTGCCGAGTATCGCCCGCACGATGTGGCCGCCGTCCAGCTGGCCGACGGGGATGAGGTTGAGGAAGGTGACGAACATCCCGACCCAGCCGCCGATGACGACCGGGTTGATGGACTTGGTCGGGTCCCCGTACGTGAGCCGTTCGCCCATCAGCGCCGCAATGCCTTTCAGCAGCGGCGGGTAGCCGAACTTCACCTGCACCACGTTGGGGCCGTTCAGCAGTTGCTGGGAGGCCGTCACCGGCTCCAGCGTCAGACCGATGGCGGTGACGACGACCGTCGCCACGAGGCCGGCCAGCGGACCGGCGACGCCGATGTCGAACAGCGCCTTGCGGTCCGGCATCTGACCCTTCATCCGGATGACCGCGCCCATCGTCCCGATGAGCGTCGGCATGGGGATGAAGTACGGCAGCGTCGCGTCGACGCCGTGGTAGCGACTCATCACGTAGTGACCGAGCTCGTGGGTTCCCAGGACGCCCATCACGGCGAGCGTGAACGGCCACGCCTGCTGGAGCGCCGACAGCGGATTCGCGACGGGGTCGACGTGGTACCACGACGCCCCGGCGAAGAGCGTCGACAGCACCGTGGCGACGAAGAGCAGGACGTTCTTCCAGGGGACGCCGTCCGGTCCGAGGTCGACCGGTTCGGCGACGATGACGTACTCGCCCATCCGCGTCGTCAGCGTCGCCTCGTAGCCCGATTCGCGGAAAAGCGGCCAGATGGTCTTCATGAGACGGTCCTGGGGGACCAGGGGCTCGCCGTAGTAGATCAACTGGTCTCCCTCCCGCTGTACGTCGTACACCCGGAACACCGATTCCAGGCGGTGGAGCGGAGGACCGGCTTCGGGCGGCTCGGTCGAAGCCATTCGCTCGTATTACGAAGCGAACCCGTATAAACCCCTAGACGACGGTGCTCTTTGCGGCGGTGTCGGTCCGCCCGCGCGACCTCGGGTCGCACCTGCGCTGGCGGTCAGACGACGGCCCCGGACTTGAGGACGGCGATGAGCAGCGTGAGGATCGGCACGCTGGCCAGGGTGCTGGCGAAGATGGCCGTGCTGACGTACTCGGGCCCGGAGAGTCCGGTCTCGGGACCGGAGTCGTACTCGATGGTGAGGATGAGCGGCGTGACCGCCGCCGGCATCGCGCATTCGAGGACGAACACGCGCGCGACGGTGTCGTCGGCGAACCCGAGCGCGAGGACGACGCCCACCGCGACGACGGGCGCGACGACGAGCTTCATTGCGTTCGAGACGCCGACGCGGGCGACCGCAGCGCCGGAGTCGGTGTTCGCGAGCTGGATGCCGAGCAGCAACAGCATCACCGGAATGGCGGCGTCGCCGGTGAGTTGCAGCGTCTCCATGGCCGCCGAGTTCTCGGACGGGACGACGCCGAGAACGCGAACTAGACCCGCCGCGAGCACGGCGTAGACGAGCGGGAGCTTGAACACCTCGCGAATCGCTCCGAACCCGGAGGTGTCGTCGCCGCGCGACGCGAGGTAGACGCCCACGGTGTACATGAGCACCGACTGGACGGCGATGTAGAGGATGGCCGTACTCCGACCGACCGCGCCGAACGCGAACTGCGAGAGGGGGATGCCGTAGTTACCGGCGTTGGCGAACGTGCTCGTCAACACGAGCGCGCCGAGCGTCGGTTCGGACTCGCCGAGGAGGCGACCGGCGAACTCGGCGAGCACGACCATGGCCAGCGTGAACGCGACGACGGCCGCGGCCAGCGTGACCGCCGTCTCGCCGTCGATGGACGTGGTCATGAGGCTGTGGAACACCAGCGCGGGCGTGAGCACGTATATCGTGACGGTCCCCAGTCCGCCGACGTCGATGTCGCGGAGAGAGCCGAGCAGGAAGCCGACCGCCGCGACCGACAGAACGGGAACGATGGCGTTGGTCAGCGCAGATAGCAGCGACACGCGTGGACAGAAACGACGGGAACCTACAAAGGCATCGACCGACGGCGACGAGAATCGACCGCAGGCGGTCGGTCGGGAACGCTAGACGGTGGCAAGGGGGAAACCACCGACGGGTGAAGCGGCGGCGGGCCGCGTGCCGGAAGGGGACGGGGAGGGTGGTCGAAGCGGGCGGTCGGGGAGGCTGGTCGGGAAGGCCGGACGGGGGCGGGCGACGGGGAGACTCCGAAAGCGAGGGCTCGGATCGGGGACCGGTTGCCCTGGATCAGGCCGGAGCCACGCGCTAGGTGGTCGCGCTCGTGTACGACCACTTCTCGACCTCGAGCTCCGCGCAGTCTTTCAGCTTCACCATCAGCGCACCGATCTCCTTCGCGGAGAGACCGACTTCGTCGGCGATGAACTTGCTCTTGAAGTACATCTCGCCGTCGCTGGCTTTCTCGCACAGGTACTGTTTCAGGCGTTCCTCTTTGCTCTCCGGTTCAGGGCTTTCAGTGGCGGTCTGCGAGGTTGCGCTCATGTTCTGACTCCATCACCCCCTTTGCCTCGGGGGATGTTATAAAGAAAGGAAGCTTCGGGTCGTTTCGGACCGCTTTCGCCACTTTCGGCCGAAAAGAGACGTAAATCAGAGTAAAAACGACGTTTTATGGACTTTTCTACGAGCGTTAAAAAGTTCAAAAACCGCCACTCTCCTTTTGTTTCCCAGAATATTCTCCGGATTTCAATCCGGGACGAAAAGGACCGAAGTAGTCGCGTTTCCCACGGCTTCGTCCGGGGTCGACCGCGGGACGCGACCGAGTCGACGACGAGCGGAACGTTCGAGGGAACGAGTCGTCCCCGGTCACGGCGAAGACGGGGCGACGAGACCGGAGACAGAGGGGCCTCAGGACCGCTTGTGGACCCAGAACTCCTCGTCGGTCGTCACTTCCTTCTTGAACAGCGGGACTTCCGCCTTGAGCCGGTCGATGCCGTCCTCGACGGTGCGAAAGGCCTCTTCGCGGTGACCTGCGAGGACGACGACGAACACGATGTCCTCGCCCGCTTCGACGACGCCGGTCCGGTGGTGCAAGAGCACCTCGAAGACGCCGTCGCGCGCTTCGAGTTCCTCGCGTATCGCGGCCATGCGTTCGTCCGCGACGCTTTCGTACTTCTGGAACTCGAGGTACTCCGTCGGGTCGTCGTCCGGACCGTCTTTCGCGCGGACGCGCCCGGTGAACGTCGCGATGGCTCCGGAGCGGTCGGCGTCCGGGGAGGATTTCGCACGTTCGACCAGTGACTCCAGGGTCTCGTACGGTTCGACGGCGTCGAGCGCGTCGCTGACGCCGTCGAGGTCGAGCGCGTCGGCGTCGGTCGCGTCGACGAGCACCTCGCCCGCTGGGTCGGCGTCACCGAGCGCGACCTGCGGCACTCGCGCGCCGGGGAAGTCCACGACGACGGCGTAGTCGTGGTCGGGAGCGAGGTCGTCGAGAACCTGGGGGAGGTCGCGTCTACCGCCGCGAGCCCGCCACTGGTCCGCCCGGAGTTCGACGGCGGTGCTTGCGGTCTCGGCAGACGCGTCCGTCGCGTCGACCGCTCCGCGTTCGACGGTTGCGACCCGGCCCGCGTCCCCGAGACGAGCGGCGAGACGGTCGCCGACGCGGTCCGCGCCGGGACCGCAGACGCCCACTATCTGCATGGGCGCAGAGATGGTCGGAAGGGGCTTTTAGCCTTCGGTCGGGACCGGAATCGGCGTCGATTGCGCCCGTCGAACGGCCGACGAGAACGCGGACGGCGGCCGCGTCGCCCCCGAAGTTGAGAACGCTTAAGGCCGCGTCCGGGTAATTCCGCGATAGCATGAAGGTGGTCGTCTCCATTGGCGGTAGCGTGCTCGCGCCAGATCTCGACTCTCGACGCGTTCGCGAGCACGCCGCCGTCATCGAGTCACTTGCTGAGGAGGGGTGTACTATCGGCGCCGTCGTCGGGGGCGGGGGCGTCGCCCGCGATTACATCGGGACCGCCCGGGAACTCGGTGCGAACGAGATAGAACTGGACGACATCGGCATCGACGTTACGCGGTTGAACGCCCGCCTGCTCATCGCGGCGCTCGGCGAACGGGCCGCCCCGAGCCCCGCCGAAACGTACGAGGAGGCCGGGACCGCCATGCACCGCGGCGACGTCGCCATCATGGGCGGCGTGATGCCCGGGCAGACGACCGACGCCGTCAGCGCCGCGCTCGCGGAGTACACGAACGCCGACCTGCTCGTCTACGCGACGAGCGTCCCCGGCGTGTTCAGCGACGACCCCAACGAGGTAGACGACGCCACGAAGTTCGACGAACTGTCGGCGAGCGAACTCGTGGACGTCATCGCCGACCTGGAGATGAACGCCGGGAGTTCCGCACCCGTCGACCTCCTCGCCGCGAAACTCATCGAGCGCTCGGGCGTTCGCACCATCGTCCTCGACGGCACCGAACCGGGGCGCATCGGCGACGCCGTCCGCCGGGGGGACCACGGCGGCACCGACATCATCCCGACGGGCGCGGACGACGAGATGAACTACTGGGTGACAGAGGAGCTATGAGCGACGAGCAGGCCAGCCGCGAACCGCACCCCGACGACGACCCCTACCTCCTCCAGGAGGCCGACGGGCACGCCTTCTGGGCCGAGTCGGTCGCCGACCGAATCCTGGAGCGACTGGCAGACGACCCCGACCGGAGCGACGACCCCGTCGTCATCAAGGGCGGCATCTCGCCGTCCGGCGTCCCGCACCTCGGCAACATGAACGAAATCGTGCGGGGCTACTTCGTCGCGGAAGCGCTTCGCGACCGCGGCCGGGAGGTCCGGCAGGTGTTCACCGCCGACGACCGCGACCCGCTCCGGAAGGTACCCCGGAAACTCGCCGACCTCGACGGCAACGTCGTCGATCTGGGCGATGTGAACGCCGGTGCGCTGGGTCGGAACCTCGGCAAGCCCTACACGGTGATTCCGGACCCCTTCGGCTGCTGTGACTCCTACGGCGACCACTTCTCGAACCTCATCGAGCGCAGCGCGGAACTGCTCGGCATCCCCGTCGAGATGGTCTCGAACACGGAGCTGTACGAGTCCGGCGAGTTCGAGGACGTCACTCGCTACGTTCTGGAACACCGCGAGGAGGCTCGCGAGGTGCTCTCGGCCTACCAAGACAAGGTGGACGAGGAGTACGTCCCGTTCAACCCCATCTGTGGGGAGTGTGGCAAGATAACCGAGACGGTGACCGCGGTCCATCCCGACGAGGGCACCGTCGACTACGTCTGCACGGACATGGAGGCCGGCGACCGGACCATCGAGGGCTGCGGCCACGAGGGAACCGCGACGCTTCGGGAGGGGAAGCTCCCGTGGCGGTTCGAGTGGCCCGCCCAGTGGCGGGTGCTCGGCGTCGACTTCGAGCCGTTCGGCAAGGACCACGCCGAGGGCTCGTGGCCCTCCGGTTCGGACGTCGCGCGGAACGTCTTTGGGGACGTCCCGCCGACGCCGATGGCCTACGAGTGGTTCACGCTCGAAGGCGAACCGTTCTCCTCCTCGGGCGGTCACGTCGTCATGGTCCAGGACGTGCTCGAAACCATCGAGCCGGAGGTCCTCCGGTACTTCTTCACGAAGGACCCGAGCAAGGCCCGGGACTTCAGCGTCGAACACCTGGAGTTCCTCGTCGACGAGTTCGACGAGTTCGAGCAGGTCTACTTCGGCGAGCGCGACGCAGTCGAGGCGACCAGTGACGACGAGGAGACGACGAGAGCCGAGGACGTGGCCGACGCCGCCTACCCGGCGGTCGCCCGCCCGACCGTCGCCGCGCGGTTCGACGCGGGCGGCGACCCGATTCCGACGCCGGACCGCGACAGCGTCCCCCTCGCCGACCACGACGAACGGGCCCGGTACGACGATGTCGTCGACGAGACGTTCGTGGACCGCGTCCGACTCCCCTACACGTTCGCCGCCGTGCTCGGGATGACCGACGACCCCGACCTCCGCGAGGACATCGCCCGCCGCGAGGGCCACCTCGCCGACGACGACCCCGACTGGGCGGTCGAGTACGCCCTCGGCCGCGTCGAACGCGCCAGCGAGTGGGCCGACCGCACCGACAACGCCTACAACTACGACCTGAAGCGCACCGAGATGCCCGACGTCGAACTCGACGCCGAGACGGAGGCGGCGCTGGACGAACTCGCCGACTTCATCGCGGACGGTCACGACCCCGAGGCGGTCCAGGGCGAGATCTACGAGACGGCGAAGCGTCACGACATCGACGTCGGCGACTTCTTCGCCACCGGTTACCGGCTCTTCTTCGACGAGGAGACGGGGCCGAAACTCGGGCCGTTCCTGGCCAGCCTCGACCGCCAGTTCGTCCTCCGACGGCTCCGTCGCGAGGGATAGCCGGCGAACGGCGAACGGTTAACGGCGTCGCGGACGCGGGCGAACCGCACTCGAAGGGGCCGACTCCCGGCCGACTCGTTGCAGTAGACATTTGGTCGTGCTCTGCGCGACACCGACCATGGGGATTCCGGAGCGATACGCGCGTTACTACCTGGAGAACGCGCCGAGCCTCGTCTGGCTGCTCGTCGTCAACGCCGCCGCCATCCTCGTCGGCATTCGGTTCTACGTCGAGACGATGCCGGCGGTGCCGACGTTCCTCTGGCCGCTGTACGCCGACTCGCCGACCGCGCTCGCCCTCGTGGCAGCGTCGCTGGTGACGCTGCTCCCGAACCTCGGGAACCGACTCGACGAGGCACCGCAGAACCGGCCGCTCGCGTACCTCCACACCATCGCCTTCGTCTGGCTGGTGAAGATGGGCCTCTGGACGTTCCTCGCGCTCAACCTCGGATTCCCGGCGTACTTCGGGCCGCCGTGGGACCCCGCGGCGGTGTGGGACTACTGGGGAATCCTCCTCACCCACCTGGCGTTCGTCGCGGAGGCGTACCTCGTCCCGCACTACGGAACGACGACCCGGGGAGCGCTGGCGGCGGCGCTCGCTCTCGCGCTCGTCAACGACGTACTCGACTACTGGTTCGGGTTTCATCCGCCGCTGCGCTACGACCCCGGCCCGCTGCTCGTGGCGGCGACCGTTGCACTGTCGGTGCTGGCCGTCGTCGCCGCGGACCGTTCGCTCGACCGATTACACCGACCCTGACCGGGTTTTAAACGCTTAGCGCTGCTCTCAGCGCTTCGATTCGGCATGTAAACGGAACGAACGAATGTCCGTTTTTTTAAGGAACGGCTGGGTAACGCCGTAGTGATGAACTCCGCTCGAGCCGTCCTGCTGGCGGCGATTGCCATCTGTGGGGCATTCGTCGCGGCGGTGCCCACCGCCGCAGGGCCGACGCCCTCCACGCCCTCCGACGACTTGCGGTCGTTCGAAACGAACGACCAGTCGCTCCAGACGGACGACCGGTCGCTCCAGAAGAACGCCACCAACGATTCGCTCGGAACAGAGATATCGTCGTTCATGCAGGCCAGTTCCACCGAGACGCAGGGTGCGGTCGAGACCGGCATGTGGGTCGCCCGGTTCAACGCGACCGACAATCGGTCGGCCAGACAGAAACTCGTCAGGAGCCAGGTCGACGACCTCGGACGGAAACTCGACACCCTCCAGGAGGAAAAGCAGGCCATCATCGACGCCTACCAGAACGGGAAGATAGATGAACTCCAGTACCGTGCACAGATGAGCGGCGTCGTCAGTCGCATACAGGCTATCCAGCAGGCGATCAACGAAACCGAGCCGAGAGCGCGAACCGTCGGCGCGGAGGTCCAGGCGGTCAGTCGCCTCGAAAACCGCGCCTCGTCGGTGATAGGACCGAAAGCGGCGGCGGTCGCCGGATCGGTCGGCAGCGTCGACGTTCCGGCCGACAACAACTCTACCGGAAACGGGACCGGCGTCGGCCAGGGGAACGGTAATGGGAACGGCGTCGTCTCGGGGAACGAGACCGACGTCGGTCCCGGCAACGATACGGACGTGGGGCCGGGGAACGGCGCGAACGGGTCCGGCAACGACAGCGAACCGGGGACCGGCGTCGGAACGGGCGACGGACAGGGGAACGGGGGCGTGACCCTGCTTTCGACGGGTGAGGAGGTCATCGTCACCGCCGTCGCGGCCAGACCGGTCGTCTGAACGGCGAGAGACACCCTTTTCAGTTCACGCGACTAAACCCCGGACGTGAATGGATTCCGCTGCGCTGCTCGACATCCTCGGTAACGAAAATCGCAGACGCATCCTGCGACTGCTCTCGCACAAGCCCTGCTACGTTACGGAGATAAGCGACTACCTCGGCGTCAGCCCCAAGGCGGTCATCGACCACCTCCGCAAGCTGGAGGAGGCAGGGCTGGTCGAGAGCCGGACCGACGATCAGCGCCGCAAGTACTTCCACATCTCCCGGAACCTGCGCCTGGAGGTGGACGTCTCCCCCTACGAGTTCGGGATGAAGAGCGCCTATCCCGCCAGCGCCAGCCTCGACGTGAGCGCCTGCCGGTATCTCTCGCTGGAGGTCGAGACGGACGGCAACGGCGACGAGGTGATAGTGAACGAACAGGGAGCGTGCGAAGAGACGGCGACCGCTTCCGACGGCGCGCTGGACGACGAGAACGTCGACGAAATCGCGGTTCTCGCGGAACAGCTCAACTGCCTGGAGGAGCTCAAAGGCGAGCTGTCGCTCGCTCAGCGGTGGGTCCACGGACGCATCACGGACGTGCTCGATTCGCTCTCCGAGGCGGTCGACGGCGACGACGAGGGGCACCTCCGGGCCGAGATACTGGCCGCGCTCGCCGCCGGCGCGGAGACGATATCGGAGGTCAGCGAGGAAGTGCGAGCGCCGGACCACGTCGTCGAACGCCAGCTCTCCGGCATGGCCGACCAGGGCGTCGTCGAACGCGACGGCGACCGATGGGCGCTGTCGGCGTAGCTCAGATATCTCGGGTGAGGCCGTCGCGCAGGTCGCCGCCGAAGTACGCGCCGAGACCGCCGGCGAGCAGACCCGCGCCGACGCCGACGGCGGCTATTGGCAATCCGCCGACCACCATCCACGCCAGATTCTGGAGCAGGAACCCGAGTCCGCCAGCGACCGCACCGCCGGCGGCGGTCTCGAGGATGCGCGAGTCGCTGGTAACGGCGCCGAGGAGGAACGACGCGAGAAACACCGCGACGAAGCCGGTGACGTCACCGACCAGCGGGACGAGCGTACCGCCGAAGAATATCGCTACCGACGACACCACGGCCGCGACGAGGAAGTAGCGCGGCGAGAAGACGTCGACGGCCCGCTGCTTGGCGCGGGCACGGAAGCCCCGACCGGACGACTCGCCGGCCGACCGCTCGGTCGACTCCCCGTCGCCGAGCAGCTCCTCGACGTCGTCGGTCTCTCGCGTCCGACTGCGCTGTGGCATGTCGAAGCGTTGGTCTCCGGGCGTAATGGGCCTTTCCCCGGGCACGGGCAGCGCAGCACGGCGGAACGCAGGTCGGGTAACGGTCGGCGGACGACCGCGTGCCCCAAACGCTATGGTCGGGGCGGACAAACCCGTATCGCATGTCCGACAAGGAAACTGCCGGAACGATCTTCGGCGTCCCGTACAACTTCGAGCGACCCAGCGTCGGCCGGATGCTGTCAGCCTACTGGCAGCCCGGCGAGGGGATGCTCGTCGAGAAACCGTTCGGGGTCGGCTACACGCTCAACCTCGCCAACTGGCGGTCGTGGATAATCCTGGTCGTCGCCGGCGTCCTCTACTGGCACGAGAACAAGGGCGAAGAGCGCACCGTCGAGGACGAACCGGTCGAAGTCATCGTCGACGACGACTGACCGGTCGACGGGCACACCGACTCGATCACGCGTTCGGGATTCCGACGCGACCGCGAGCGGGCCGAACCAACGGCTATTTCCTCCGCGCACGCCACGCCTCGCACATGATTCGGTTCGTCACCGGCAACGAGGGGAAGGTCCGCGAGGCCCGGGAGTACCTCGACGACGACGTCGAGCAGGTCGAGTACGACTACACCGAGATACAGAGCGACGACCTCGCCGCCATCGCCGTCCACGGCGCGGAGGAGGCGTTCGCGGAGACGGGCGGCGAAGACCCCGTCGTCGTCGACGACGCCGGCCTGTTCGTCGACGCGCTCGGCGGGTTCCCCGGTCCGTACTCTGCGTACGTCGAGGACACTCTCGGCGTCGAGCGCGTCTGGCGACTCGCCGAGCGAGAGGAGAACCGCCGCGCGCGGTTCCGCGGCGTCGTCGTCTACCACGACGGCGAGCGCACGGAGACGTTCGAGGGCGCGGTCCCCGGCCGCATCGTCGCGCCGCGCGGCGACGGGGGGTTCGGCTACGACCCCATCTTCGAACACGAGGGCCAGACGCTCGCGGAGATGAGCACCGAGGAGAAAAACGCCGTCTCCCACCGGGGACGCGCGCTGGCGAAGTTCGCCGACTGGCTGGCGGAGCGAGAGGAGTGAGCGGTCCGGATTCTCGGGGGTACCGCGGAGTTCGCGTCGCCTACCGGCCGGCGACGAGCGAGAAGGCGCCGCGTACGCGCGGCGTAGCACGCTCGTAACAAGTTAAGTGCGAGTTGTCGCCGCGGACGAACCGATGCGACTCTCGGAATCCAGTCTCACCGGCGACGAGCGAGCACCGAACGCGGCCCTCGACGCCGACGGCACCGTGGTCGAGTACCCGAAACCAGACGCGACGCGGACGCTGCGACCGTCGTCGAACGAGGCTCCGGAGGAGTGGTCGGCGTGAGCGACGAGACACTCGCCACGACGCGACGCGGTGCGCTCCGGGCGGGCCTGACCGCCGCCACCGGCGCGACGCTCGTCGCGGGGTCGGCGGTCGCCGCCGACACGAACGGGAAGGTGGTGTTCACCTACGACGACGGTCCCGTCGAGGACTACACGCACACCTACCGGAAGGCCCACCGCAAGGAGGGCGTACCGGGATGTTCGGCGGTACCCTCCACGTACGTCGGGAACGACGGCACTCTCGACGCGGCGCGACTCCGCGAACTCGAAGACGAGGGGTGGGAGATAATGTCCCACTCCGTTCACCACCGCGCGCTGGGGGACATCACGGTCACGCGCGACGTCGCCCCCGACGACCGGCGACTCTACGTGAAGACCAACCACCACGGCGACCGGCCGGGCGACGACCTCTTCGTCACCGACGGGAGCGCGTCGACGACCGTGACGGTCGCCGGGAAGGGAGAAGACGAGCGAGGCGAGTTCGTGAAGCTCCGGGGGCCCGTCGGGCGGTCGTTCGCGGCCGACGACGGCGTGATCGAGCGGTACACCGACGAGATACTGCGCAGTGCGCTCGGCGACTCGAAGGCGCAACTCGAGGACCTCGGCGTGACCGTCACGAACATCGTGATGCCGTACGGCGGGTACGGCGCACGAACGCAGGAACTCGCCGGGGAGTACTACACGGCCGTCGCGAACGGCGGCCTCGCCATCGGCGGTCGAGCGCAGGTACACCGACCCGACGACGTCACGCTCCCGCACCTCTCGCGCGCCATGTTCCGGCGCGGGAAGATGACGAAAGCCGACCTCGGGGCGTTTCTCGACCGCGTCGTGGACGCCGACGGCCTCGGCATTCTCGGCGGCCACAGCTGGTGGCAGGAGCGGCTCCCGCCAGAGCGGGTCCGGATGGCCATCCGGATGGCGAAAGACCGCGACCTCGACGTCGTCACGCTCCGCGAGGCGCTCGACGACCTCGGCGTCACCGGAACGAAGCGGGAGACGACCCAGACGACCCAAACGTCCCAGACGACGCGGCGGACGACGCAGAAGACGACGGGGAAGACAGGCACCGGGACGAACGGCTTCCCGGCGAACGGCGAGACGAGCGACGACCCCCCGACGTCGAGCACGGGGCAGCCGGGGTTCGGCTGGCTCGCGGCGCTGGGCGGCGTCGGCGGCGCGGCCGCGCTCCGGCGGTGGCGAGGAGGCCGCTGACGGCCGTTCCCGTCGCCGGCGTGCGCTACTCCCGCGCGTCCCGGTCGGGTCCGGGGTACTCTCCGCCGACGACCGCCCGATAGAGGCTCTCGGCGTCGAACAGCGCGGCGAAGCCGTCGGGGCGCTTGACGCTCAGCGAGACGCGGCCCTGGAGCGACGCTCCGGTCTTCGCGCTCCTGAGGGAGTCGTCGTAGGAGAGGACATGGGCGGCGTCGCCGGCGTAGGCGCTGGCGAGCGCGGGATGGTCCCCGGGCGAGTGCTCGACGCGGACCCGCAGGTCCTCCACCTTCGCTCGCCAGTCGGCGGCGAGGTCGTCGTCGGCCAGTTCTCGCACGACGTACTCGGCGTCGTCCAGCAGGGGGTCGCTGGCGACGAGTTCCACCCACGAGTGGCGACGGACGACGTCCAGCGCGCGTCGGGCGTCTTCCCCGACGAGGAGGTCCGCCGCGAGCACGTCGGCGTCGGCGACGACGCGGGCAGGATTCGTGTCAGTCATCGCGGCGCTCCGCGAGCACTTCGCGGACGGTCGGTACGTCTGTGGCGTGCCGGGCGGCCCTGTCGAACAGTTCGTCCCAGGTCATACCCGTTTCGTCGTCCCACAGCGTGAAAAGCCGTCTGGGGACCATGATAATCCGACTGGTAGGAAGAAATGCGATACCGCCTAGCAAATAACCGCCGTAACCAAATAATTTTATCATAACACTTCTACGAGGTGTCTATGAGTCGGAGAAAAACAGTGTCCACTATCCTCGCGGTGATGCAGGTACTGGTCCTGCTCATCGCACCGGTGGCAGCCACGGCGCCCACCGGACAGTCCATCGACGGTACAGCACTGCAGACGGAAGACGGCGAAGTCCGTACCGCAGACACCATCTACGTGCGCGAGAACGGCGCCGCCGTACTCGCCTACAACGAGTCCAGCACGTCGGAGGGAACCGGCCAGATCGGCGTGAACATGACGTCGGGTCTCGTTCACCTGCTGGTCGCCACGGAGACGGACTCCGCTTCCGACGTGTCCGGCCAGGGGAGCGTCGTCATGACGCCGGACAGCATCGCCGGCAACGGGTCGCTGGCCATGCCCCAGCCGGACACCCTGCAGAGCCTCTCGCTTTCGGCCTCCGGCGTCCAGAACGAGAAGCGGGCGAAGATGGACGCCACGCTGACGGCGACGATAGACCGTCGAGGGTCGACCGCGGCGTTCTCGTCGGCGCACACCGACGGCCACGTCACGATGGACGCCAACAGCTTCAGCACGTCGGGAACGGCGACCGTGAAGACCGCCATGCCCATGGGCTCCGACACGTCCCTCAGCTACGCCATCGAGGAGACCGCGAACGGCTACGTGCTGGACGGCAAGCGTAGCGGAACCGTCCGCTCCTACCAGCGCGACGAGTGGAGCTCTCGCTCCGCGGCCAAAGCCCACCTGCGTTCGCAGTACGCCCGGGCCGCCGAGAACATCGGCGGGTCGGCCCAGGTCACCATCGACCACTACGACTACAGCGAGGACGGCGAGTCCGCCACCGTCGACGTGGAGTACACCGTCCAGTACTCGGGCGTCAAGGACGGCGTCGCCCGGGCACTGATCCAGCAACTCGCCCAGTCCAGCGAGGTCGACCTGAGCCAGTCGGAAGCCCGCACCGTCGCGTCGAAGGTCAAGAAGCTCGAAATCGACCACGTCCGGTTCGCGATGTCCCAGCGGGAGAACGAGATGAACGTCGAATGGGACGCGAAGGTCGAGAACTACGACGGTGCGCTGTTCGCCGCGCTCGAAATCGCCAAGAACGTCGACAGCGAACAGTCGGGGCTGCAGAAGAAAGACGTCCAGCGCCTGAAGAAGACCCTGCAGGCTCAGCAGTCCGCGAACCTCCAGCAGAAGGTTACGTGGACGGCCGACCTGTCCTCGACCGGGTCCGGAACGGCGGCCGTCGACGCCGAAGTCCACTACCGGACGAAAATCTGGGACGCGTACGTGGGCGCGCTGAAGGAGAAAGACGTCACGGTCGGCTCGTCGTCGTTCGAGATGACGGCGAACTCCGACGGTGACGAGATGACCGCGGAGGCGTCGTTCGAACTGAACCAGCAGAAGATGATTTCGCTCGCCGTCGACTCGGCCGTGACGTCGCTCGACCCCACCGCGGACGGTCAGACGATGCGGCTTCTGAAGGCCTTCCAGAATAGCGAGTTCAAGAAGGCCAAGATGAGCGCCAACGTGAAGAAGGGGACCGTGACCGTCGAGGCAGGCGCGAAGTTCGACAACATCTCCGCCATGCGCGACGCGTTCGCCGGTCGCTACGGCGGCGCCGAAATCGCCGCCATCGCGGGACGGTCGAACGAGGACACGTCGACGACCTACGTCTACGTGAAAGACCTCGTCGGCGAGAACGCGACGAAGTCGGACGTGAAAGCGCTCGCCGTGGCGAACGACGACACCGAGGTCCTCATGCCCGGCGAGTGGGACCGCGAGTTCCCCTCGATGGACCAGAAGAGCGTCGCCGGATATCTCGGCGTCCAGTACCAGAGCAAGAGCGGAAATGGTAACAACGCGACCGACGGGAACACGACCGCGACGACCACGTCGACCGACGGTCAGCCCGGATTCGGTCTCGCCGTCACGCTCGCCGGCGTCGCACTGCTCGCTCGCCGCGACTGAGCGTTCGAACCCCGATTTTTCGCGCTATTTCGCGTTCGACGACCGACGTCGATAGCGACCTCGCCGGCGTCGAAATCCGGGGAGAGACGAGAACCGACGCGAGCGGTGTCGGACCGCCGGCAGAGTTAACATATGCGAGAGACATGATTCGATTACCGTCCTCCTAACAACTGCATAATAAAGTGGTTGACAGCAGAACTGGGAGGCGCACGGTCTTGCTGGCAGTCGCGTCAGCAATTCAATGGTGATACTACAATGGCCCTGATCGAACTCAATCTGGAGAAGCCGGCACTGAAACGAACCGAACGCGGCGAATCGAACGAGTCGAGCGAGCCGTCCGTCCCCGAAGAGAGCACGGCCACCGACGCCGTCGACGTGACCGAAGAGGTCGAGTCCGAGGTCGACGAGTCCGAGGAGAGCGGCGGCAGCGTCATCGGAAAGCTCGTCCGTCGCGTCGTTGTCCTCGGCGGTATCGTCGCGGGCGCCTTCGCGTTCAAGAAGTTCCGCGGTCGCAAGGGCGGCGACGCCGAGCAGCAGGAAATCGAAGAAGACTGGCAGACTGCCGAGTAACCCCGCTCGTCCGTTCACTGAATTCTTTTCCAGCCCGTTCCCCAACGCCTTTGAGCGGCGCGAACCTTCGTTCGACCGATGAATACGCTCGTGTGGGTGCTCGTCGGACTGGTGGTCTACTGGGGTGCCCTCATCGCGCTCCGGACCAACGGCGTGTTGCCCGCCTATATCGGCACGCAGGGGCCGATACTGACAGTCCACACTCAACGTGGCAAGCAACTGCTGGAACGTCTCGCCCGCCCGAAACGGCTCTGGCGGGCGTGGGGGAACTTCGGTCTCGGCATCGCGCTCGTCGTGATGGCGAGCGTCTTTCTCCTGCTCGTGGTGCAGGCCGTCGCCGTGCTACAGAACCCGCCGCAGCCGACGGCTGTCACCCAGCCGCGGAACGTGCTCGTCATACCAGGCGTGAACGACTTTCTGCCGCTGTCGGTCGCGCCGGAGATACTGCTCGGGCTACTGGTCGGTCTCGTCGTTCACGAGGGAGGCCACGGCCTGTTCTGCCGCGTCGAGGACATCGAGATCGAGTCGATGGGACTGGCGCTGCTCGCGTTCCTCCCCATCGGCGCCTTCGTCGAACCGGACGAGGAGAACCGCCGCGAGGCGGACCGGGGGAGCCAGAGCAGGATGTTCGCAGCGGGCGTGACGAACAACTTCGCCGTCACGCTCCTCGCGTTCGCACTACTGTTCGGTCCCGTGGTCGGCGCTATCGGGGTCGCGCCCGGTGCCGCCGTCGGCGGCGTGTTCCCGAACTCGGCGGCCGACGACGCCGACGTCCAGCGCGGCGACCGCATCGTCGCCGTCAACGGGACGAACGTGACTAGCAACGCCGACCTCGAGGACGCGCTGGCGGAGGTCGACAGCCGGACCGTCTCGGTCACGGTCGACGACGGCGAGCGGACGCAGAAGAAGGTCATCGAGCGGTCGCTGCTGATCACGGGGATGGTCGAGACCTCGCCGTTCGCGAGGTTCGGGACGAACCGGACGATAACCGCGGTCAACGGCACTGACGTTCACACCGGGGAGGAACTGAACCGGGCGCTCTCGAACCGCACCGTGGCCACCCTTCGCATCGCGAACGGGACGACCGTGACCGGACCGATCGGTGCGCTGTCGACGGTCCAGAAGGACGGGGCACTGGCGAACGACACGTCGCTGACCCCGGGCGACACCGTCGTCGTCACGGCGATCGACGGCGAGCGAGTCACCAACCGGAGCGACCTGACGACCGTGCTCGACGGCTACCGGCCGGGTCAGACGATCGACATCGAGGCGTACGTCGTCGAGGACGGGAGCTACCGCCAGGCGAACTACACGGTGGAACTCGGCGGCAGCGGCGAGGACGCGCTCGTCGGCATCCGCGTCGCCCCAGGCGTCTCCGGCGTCACGACCAGTAGCTTCGGGACGAGGCTCTACCCCGCCTCGACGTTCAAGACGCTGCTCGGCGGCGGGTCCCTCTCTGAGTTCGGTGGCGGGGGCGGCCCGGTGGCGTCGTTCCTGATGGGCGTCGCCGGGACGCTGCTGCTGCCGTTCGCCAGCCTCTCGACCCCGCTCGGATACAACTTCGCCGGCTTCGTCGCCTGGAACAGCAACTTCTTCCTGGTCGAGGGGCCGCTCGCGGCGCTCGACGGGGGCGTCTTCCTGTTGGCAAACGCGCTGTTCTGGACCGGCTGGATAAACCTCAACCTCGGCTTCTTCAACTGCATCCCGGCGTTCCCGCTCGACGGGGGACACATCCTCCGGATGAGCGCCGAGGCGGTCGTCTCCCGGCTCCCGACCAGCCAGCCCCGGCAGGTGACGACGGCCATCACGACGGCCGTGGGGCTGGTGATGCTGACCAGTCTCGTGCTGATGCTGTTCGGGCCGCGCCTGCTGGCAGGCTAGCTACTCCTCGACGCCCGTTCGCTCGTAGAACTCCTCGGGCGTGTCGGGGATGCGCTCGAATTCGTCGAAGTCGCGCTCGTGGTGACGAATCATCTGTTCGACGATCCACGAGCTGAAGGTCTCGTCGAACTGCCACTCGTCCTCCGGACAGTCCACCTCGAACCGCTCGTCGGTCGCGAACGCGACGTAGACGTGGTAGAATCCCAGGATGACGTCGGCGAACTCGCGGGCCTTCTCCCCGCTCTCTCGCCGCTTCTCCGTCAGTTCGTCGGCCCCCTCGTCGGTCAGTTCGAAGTACTTGCGGTCGGGTTCGTCCTCGCGCTCGATGCGCTCGGCCCAGCCCTTCTCCTCGAACTTGTAGAGGATGGGGTAGACGGAGCCGTACGACGGCTCCCAGTGCCCGCCGCTTATGTCCTGTATCTCCTTCAGGATCTCGTAGCCGTACCTCGGTTTCTCGTCCAGAAGTTCGAGCACCAGGTACGATATCAGGCCTCTCGGCGGGCCACTCTTCCGCATCGAGTGGGGATTTAAGTCGTGATTTTGAAAGGGTTTCGGTCGTGGCGGTTCGCTGCCGGTTAATACCAACGGCGTCACACGTCGAACGCGATGCGGCGGGACGGCGAGTCGAGATGCCGTCGTCCGACAGACCTGCCGAACGTCCGCCCGAACGCCGTCGAACGACGCCGTCGTGGCCGCCTGGTCGAGGGCGTCGAAATATCGGAGTGGCGGGAGCGGTAAGAAGCATTTAACTCGCAGGGGTCGCTAGCACTCGACAGTGACAAACGCTCGGAAACGCCCGTGGCTGGCAGCCGTGTTCGCGTTCGTCTACCCCGGCCTGGGCCACGTCTACCTGCGCGAGTGGCTCCGTGCGCTCCTCTGGTTCGGCTTCGCCGTCACCACGGCACTCGTGGTCATCCCGGAGTCGACCTTCCAGGCGGTGGAGTCCGGCGGGATGCAGGCGTATCTCGACGCGACCCGTGGCCTCGGTCTGAACGTCGTCCTCCCCATCCTCGCGGTGCAGGCGGTCAACATCGTCGACGCCTACTGGACCGCGAAGCAGGGTAACCGCTCGCTCGCCGCGGCCACGGGCGCGTCCGCCGACGCGGTGACGGCGAAGTGCCCGGAGTGCGGTCGCGAGGTGGACGAGGAACTGGACTTCTGTCAGTGGTGTACCGCGCGACTCGACGAAGAACCCTCGCCGAACGAGAGCTCTACTTCTCGATGATGCTCTCCTCGACCGCCTCGCCGAAGTGGCGAGCGCCCTGCTCGCGGTAGACGCGGAGTTCGTCTCCGACTTCGAGGTCCGTGACGGCGGTCCGGCCGTCCCGCGTGGCGACCTTGATGGTCTCTGCGTTCTGCAGCAGCGTTTCCACGCGGTCGCCGTCCTCGGTCTCGACCTCAATGCGGAACATCGGTCGCTTCTCTATCTTCACCCGTCCGACGACCGCCTCGCGGGTGTTGCCGTCCGTGTCGACGACCTGCACCTCGTCGCCGCTGGAGAGTTCGGCGAGGTACTTCGTCCCGCCGTCAGGCGTCCGGACGTAGGCGTGGACCGCACCCGCGTTCACCCGGAACGGCCGGGAGGCGACGTACGGCGACTCCGCGGTTTCGGCGTGGACGAAAAAGAGACCGCGCGACATCGACCCGACCAGCATCCCCTCGTCGCCGTCCATCAGGTTCCCCGTGTCGACGCAGACGCGGTCGGCGCTGCTCGTACGCTCGACGGTCCGAATCTCCGCCCACTCCAGGTCGAGCGTCTCGCGCTCGGCGTCGTCGCGGACCGCGACCGTGGCGCGAATTTCGTCCGGGTCGTCGCTGTCGAGCAGGACGGCGTCCGCGCCGATCTCCAGCGTCTCGAAGGCGGTCTTCGCCTCGTCGGCGCTGGTGACGCCGGCGACGAGTTCGGTCTCCTCGCCGATGCGCGCGATGAGGTTCTCCAGCGGGATGATGGTCCAGTCCTCGCCGACGACGACGGTGTACTCGGCGTCGTCGGCCGCCGCCTCCGCGAACGATTCGTACTCCTCGTCTTTGATGCGGACGTACGCGCCGTCCGCGCTGCCGCGCCGGAGCGTCGAGAGGTCGGCGGAACCGGAGAAGTCGGAGGGGAGGTCGACCGTTCCGTCGCCCTCGCCGTCCTTGCCGACGAACAGGGCGTCGGGGTCGGCGGAGCCGGATTCGGCGTCGCCGGCCTCGGCCTCGATGACGTCGACCTCGCCGTCGCCGTCGACGAACGCCGCGTCGTCGCCGCCGCTGCCGCGGAACGCCGCGACGTTCACGTCGCCCAGTTCACGGACGCGGGCCACGTCGCTCTCGTCCACGAGCACCCAGTCGACGCCCGCCTCCAGACCGGCGGTGATGCGTCGTCGTCGGGAATCCCAGTCGCCGACCTCGTCGTCGGCTTTCAACCACACGGAGCGTGTCATACTTCTACCGTGGAATCGGGGTGGCTTCAACGTGGCGGATACCGCAACGCGTCGGCAAAATTCGCGGGACAATCGGGCGGCGTCGACGTCCTTCCGACTACCAGTCCTTGCAGTCGGAACAGACCACGTCGTCGCCGTCGCGCCAGCGTCGCCGGACAGTCTCCCCGCAGCGCGCACAGGCCGCCCCGTCGGGCGACCAGGCGAACGACGTCGTCGCGGGGTCGGCGTCGACGGACGCGGATCCGGCGTCGGCGGTCGCGCTCTCGGAATCGAGCAACGCTGACGCCTCCTCGTCCGCGGGGTGGTCGGTCTCTCCGTCGGTCGTCGACCCCGCGTCCGTCGACGCGTCTGCCGACTCGTCGTCCCTCGGCCCGTCGTCTTCCGTCTCGTCGTCCGCGTCCGAGGCGTCGAAATCGGAGAGCGACGCGTCTCGTGACACGCGCACTCCTACGCAGTCCCGGGTCGTAAGCGTGACGGAGCAAACAAGTACCCGGAACCCGGACGTCTGGGTATGGCAGGACTCGTGCAGAACGTCATCGATATGGTGAACCTGTTCGGCGACGTGGCGGCGACGAACCCCCTCTCCGCACTGTTGTTGCTCGTCGGCGCGATACTCGTCGGCTTCTCGATGCTCGTGTTCGGCTATCTCAGCGTCGGCGGCGTGTTCTCCGCTATCGTTCCCGATAGCCCCGGTCGAGCGCCTCGGCAGCGAGGCTGACCGCCGCCTCGCGGTCCGGCCCGAGCGGCGACCCGACGACGAAACTGTCGACGTGTTCGAGCACCGCGGCCATCCTGTCGGCCACCGTCTCGGGCGTCCCGGCGACGCAGAACGCCTCTATCATCGCGGGCGTCACGGCCTCGAACGCCGCCGAGAACTCGCCGGCCTCGATGTGCTCGCCGATGTCGGCGGCGCGCTCTCGGTCCAGGTCGTGGCGGTCGAGCACCGGGTCCGGCGCGCCGCCGGCGATGAAAGCGACCGGTGGCCGGGCGGCCTCGCGGGCGGCGTCGCCGTCCTCGGCAACGCTGACGCTGGCGAAGGCGGCGACGTCGAACGCGCCGCGCTCGTCGGGACGCTCGGCTATCCCCTCCTCGATGCGGTCGCCGGCCCACGCGAAGTCCCGGGGGTGGGCGGCGTTGACGAGCACGCCGTCCGCGTGTTTCGCGCTCATCCGGAGCATGTGCGGTCCCTGCGCGCCGACGTACACCGGAATCTCGCCCACGTCGTAGTTCAGGGCCGCCTCGTTCGCGTCGAAGGTGCCGTCGTGGGTGACGCGCTCGCCGGCCCAGAGTCGCTTCCCCACCTTCATCGTCTCCAGCACGCGCCGCAGCGGACGGTCGCGCTCGACGCCGAGGTTCCGGAGCGTCGAGCGGTCGCCCGCCCCGAGGCCGCAGACGGCGCGGCCGTCGCTGACCTCGTCGAGCGTGGCCACGCGCGAGGCGAGCGCGACCGGATGAGTCTCGTAGGGGTTTGCGACGCCCAGTCCCACCCGCACGGCGTCGGTCGCCGCCGCGACCCGCGAGAGGGCGAGAATCGGGTCGCGGTTGTTGTAGTGGCTGCTGGCGAAGACGGCGTCGAACCCCTCGCTCTCGGCGCGCGCGCCGAGGGCGGCGAGGTCGTCGACGGGAATCTCGGGCGTGAGTTCAATGCCCCTCAAACTCCCACCCCCTGAGTGCCTGCCGGACGAAGTCGCCGTCGACCGACCGGTAGAGTTCGTCGCTGCCCTCGTGGTTGCCGAACGTCCAGTCGCGAACGACCACCACTGGCAGGCCGTCGTCGCCCTCGCCCGTGACGAGGTTCGCCGCGGCCGCGAGTTCGTCGACGACGGACTCAACCGTCACTTCGAGTTCGTGGCCGTCGCGGTCCGCTTCGCCGCGCCAGTCACGGCTCGCCGGCATCCCCGCCCAGCCGATGGCGACGCCGCGCTGACCGTGGCGGAACGGTCGTCCGCTGGTGTCGGTGACGACGACCGGCACGTCGACCGAGAGGCGGTCGCGGATGCGCTCGGCGCTCTCGCTCGGGCGCTCCGGGAGCAACAGGATGTCCGCGTCGCCGGTGTTCGAGCGGTCGATGCCGGCGTTGACGCCGACGTGGCCGAACCGCGTGGCAGTCAGCAGGAACGGTGCTTCCATGATGAGTTCCGTACTCTCTTCTAGCACTGCCTGGGCGAACCGGGGGTCTTTCTCCTCGCCGGAGACGTCCGCGAGCCGACTCGCTATCTCCTCGGCCCGCGGACTCGGCGGGAACGATGAGAGGTCGGCCGTCCGGCCCTCCGCTTTCGAGACGACGGTGCTCGCGACGACCACGACGTCGCCGGGTTCGAGGTCGACCTGCGCCTCGACGAGCGCCGCGAGGTCGTCGCCGGGTTCGACCTCCGGCAGTCCCGGTACCGGGAAGACGTTCATACCCCCCGTTGGTACGCAGGGCTAAAAACCCGCCCGAAACGCGCAAAGGTGGCGAGTTTCGCCGTCCGGGGAGACCGCCCCGCGTTCCGACGGGCGACGGCTCCGACCGGTTCACCCCTCGTGGGTCTGCACCGTCACCGCGCCGTCTTCGACGGTCGCGGTCATCATGGTCGCGCGGTCGGCGGGGGCCGCCCCGGTCGCGCTCCCCGGGTTCAGCAGGCGAACGCCGTCGACCCGCTCGTTCAGCATCTCGTGAGTGTGACCGGACACGCCGACCGCCGCGTCGCCGGCCTCCCGTCGGACCGTCTCGGCGACGCGTTCGCGGTAACCGCGGGCCGGGCCGGTGCCGTGCGTGACGACGAAGGTGACGCCCGCGACGTCGAGGGTCGCTATCTCCGGCAGGTCGAGCGCGGCGGGGTCGGTGTTGCCCGCGACGGCCGTGAGGTCACCGTCGGCGAGTTCCCGCACCGAGGCGAGGGCGTCCGCCGAGTCGAAATCGCCCGCGTGGACCACGTGGTCGGCCCGCCGGACCCGGGTGCGGGCCCAGTCGGGAATCCGGCGAGCGCGCGAGGGGACGTGGGTGTCGCTGACGAGCGCGAGTCGGGTCATGGTCGTCGTTTCGGTGCGCCGGAAGATAAGCGTTCGAGGGACGTCGGTCGCGCGCGACCACAGCCGGACCGCGGTCCAACAGCACCAAAAGGCATAATGTCCCCGGCCACAAACTCGCTTTTGATGCGTCTAAATCTTGGATTCGATAGCGTGCAGGAACTCGCCCGGCGACCGGGGCGAGGGTGGTTCGGATGATCGGACTCGAAGAAGCGGGGGAGATTCTCTTCTTCTCCCTTCGGGACGGATTCGTTCAGGTCAGCGCCTTCGTCGCCGTCACGGTCCTCCTGTTCAGCTACGTCCAGTACCGGTCGGGCGGTCGGCTCATCGAGGCGCTGGAGAACAACCGGAAACTCCAGCCCATCGCAGGGGGCCTGCTGGGTCTGACCCCGGGCTGTGGCGGGGCCATCGTCGCGATGCCGCTCTACATCCGGGGATCGATCAGCTTCGGGACGGTCGTCGCCACGCTCGCGGCCACGGCCGGCGACTCGGCGTTCGTCATCCTCGCGCTCGCGCCGGAAGCCGCCCTCTACGCGTACTCGATGGCGTTCGTCGCCGGCGTCGCGTTCGGCTACATGATCGACTTCTGGGGGATGGGCGTCGGTCGCGTCGACCGGGCGGTCGAGAACATCAGCCGGCCCGTGACCGACGGAGGGTTCACGACGACCAGCGTCGCCGACGGCGGGCCCAGCGTCCCGGAGTACGAACGGGGACCGGCCCAGTGCGACTGCGATCCAGCGAGCGGCGACTCGGTTCTGCTCACGAGAGTCAGCCACCTGGCGCACGTCACGTGGTGGGCGATGGCGGTCGCAGGTCTGGTCGCGGGCGTCGAGTACCTGCGCCGGGGTGCGCCCGAGGTCGCGCTGGAGTTCGCGCCGACGTTCGACGGCCTGTTCACCGTCGCCGGACTGACCGGCACCGTCCTCTCCTTCTACCTCTACTTCGTCGGTCGCAGGTACATCGGGACGGGCGAGACGGGGCGGGTTCGAGAGTCGTTCGCGGACGCGTACGACACGTTCCAGCACGCGGCGATGGAGACGAGCATGGTCACCGTCTGGGTCATCGCCGCCTACCTCGCGTACGAGTACGGGATGGTCGTCTTCGCGCTCGACATCCACGCGCTCGCCGCCGCCGCCGGCGTGCTCGCTCCCCTGGCCGGCGCGGGGCTCGGGCTCGTTCCGGGCTGTGCGCCACAGATCGTCTTCGCCACCATCTACGCCAACGGCGACATCCCGTTCTCCGCGCTGGCGGCGAACGCCATCAGCCAGGACGGCGACGCGCTGTTCCCGCTCGTGGCTATCGACGCGAAGGCGGCCATCATCGCGTCCATCTACACGACGATTCCGGCCGTCGTCGTCGGCGTCGGGCTCTATCACTTCTGGCCGTACGCCAGGTTCGGGTTCGGCGTCCTCGGGTAGGACACCGACCCGACGACAGGGGGGCCTGACGGGGCCGACTCGCGTTCGGGGAGAATCGTGTCGGGGTGAGACCACCGCGACCGGCGCCGTTCGCAGCCGCGGTTACGCTTTCTCGGAGGCGTCCACCCAACTGTCCGACCAGATCCAGGCGTCGCCGTTCTCCGTGTCGAACAGTTCGACGCCGCCGTCGACCTCGCGCTCGAGGCATTCACCCAGCCGTTTATTTTTCTCTTGCATCGTGGCTGAATCGCTGCGCTACATTGTGATAAGTTTTCTCCAAATTGTAGTTTTTATCAACATGTACGCTAAATGTACAGTGTGTGACGGATGGCTGACCCGGCGCGACGGTCACTCCCGGACCTGAAGCGTCGCGCCGCAGTCCGGGCACCGCTCGTCGGCGACCGTCACCTGCGCGTCACACTCGGGACAGAACTCCAGGTAGCAAGCGCGCTCTCCCATGCCACGTACTGGCACGGCGAGGCGGAAAGGGTTTGCGACGGGGGTGCCGTTCCGGTTCCGGCGGCGCATTTCGAAATCCTTTTTTGTACCATCCGCCTCGTATCGAGTGCGCCGCCTTAGCTCAGACTGGGAGAGCACTCGACTGAAGATCGAGCTGTCCCCGGTTCAAATCCGGGAGGCGGCATATTCTGAGGCTACGAACGAAGTGAGTAGCCGAAGAAACAACGTCGAGCGGATTCTGAACCCTGGAAGACGAGCGGAGCGAGTCTTCCTCCGGTTCAAATCCAGAAGGCAGCATACTTCTGTGGCCGACAATGCGAAAAGGCGAAACGAGTGAGCCGTCGGTCACGAATTTGCACCCGAATGGATTTGAACTAGACCGGAAGGGCACAGCGGAGGAGCACTTCCTGGCGTAGTTCATAATCGGGAGGCGGCATTCCTTTTCACCTCTTAGATGTCGGAAATCGGAACAGATATGACAACAGGACGAAATCATCGAGCGAATGAACCTCGGTCGGTTTCGCCACTACACGGACTGGCACCGCCACGTCAACGGGAAGCGGTACGACGCACCGGCGGACCCGTGGAAGTTACTGCCGGTGTCGCCCGACGACGTGACCTACTACAACGACGAACTGAGGCTCAACTGGGGACTCGGTAGAGTGCAGGGCGGCGACTGGGACGGGGAGGAGAACTGTCGTCCGTTTCGCGAAACGACGCTGTACCGGGGGCTCGAACAACGTTTCGAGGACGGACGCGACTGGGAGGAGACGGCGCTGTATCGGTGGGCAGAAGAGCAGTTCGAGAGCGGTGAGACGGTCCGGGGATACGAGAGCATGGCGGAGTTCCGGACCGTCAGATGCGAGTACATCGACGAGTTGTTCCGCAGAATCGACCGAGAGGGGTATCGACCGAACGAGGAAGCGGCACACGAGAAGGCTACCGACGACAACCCCTTCGAAGACGCCTACGCCAACCATCTGGAGCCGCTCGTGGTCATCGGACGGGATGGCGAGGTGTACTGGACGGAAGGCAATCACAGGTTCGCCATCGCGTCGATTCTGGACGTTGACGCGATTCCGGTGTACGTCCTCTGCAGACACGAGAACTGGCAAGCGGTCCGCGACCGGCTGCACGACACGCCACGCGAAGAACTCCCGTCGGAACTCGAAGCGTATCTCGGGCATCCGGACGTTCAGGACGTCCGTCCGGAGTAGACGTTCGGAATCATCGAGAACGTCGGCGACGGTTCGAGCGGAACTCGTCTCGCGAATTCGACATGAGAGCGACACGAGTCGCGCAGTCTCGTGCGAATCCGGAAGGCAAAGCTCCGTTTCCGCGTGATTTCCAATCGAGTGGTGTCGGCTACTCGTTCGAAAACGGTCATCTCAGGCTCTAGACCGAAAGCGAAGGGACGATACGACTCCCGAATCGGGAAAGCTACTTACGCCGCACAGTTGTTCGCGCCGGTCTCGAGTTTGGTCGCCTCCTGCCGACTGTCGACGCTCTCCTCACCGGTGTTGATGGCGATGACGGTCTCGTAGTTGCTGGGTTTCTCCGGGACGTTCTCGACCATCCGCTTGACGAACTCGTCCCGGTCCAGACCGAGGAGGTCGAGGCGCCGCTCGACCTCGTCGAGCGGAGCGGAGACCGGCTGCCCCGGCGACCCGTTCTCGAACCGGCCGTCGTTCGTGACGGTGACGTGGCCCGGGAGGACGGTGAGCTCGTCCGGCAGTTCGGTGATCGTATCGTGGAGCGTCTCGTACTCCATCTCCGCTCCTCTCTCCGCCTCCGCTTCGCCGAACTCGAGTTCGGTGCGACCGACCGAGTCGACGAAGAGGGCGTCGCCCGTCAGAATCGCCTCGTCGTCGACGCGGTAGTTCATCATCTCGGAGGTGTGTCCCGGTGCGGCGAGCGCCGTGATCTCCACGTCGCCGAGGCGGACGACGTCGCCGTCCTCGACGGGCTCGAACTCGTACTCGACGTCCCGGTCCTCCGCGCGGGCGCTGAGGTGGTACGGCACGTCGAGTCGGTCGGCCAGCTTTCGTCCGCCGGAGATGTGGTCGGCGTGGACGTGCGTGTCGAGCACGTGCGTTATTTCGACGTCGTGCTCGGCGGCGGCGACGATGTACTGTTCGACGTGCCGCGTCGGGTCGACGACCACCGCCTCGCCGGCGTCCGGGGACCCGACGAGGTAGCCGAGACATCCCTTCCCTCGTCGCTGGAACTGCATGATTCCGACGTCGTCGCCGGTGTCGATGCGGGCCTGCTCGTACAGGGAGTTCCAGTCGCGCATCCCGCCTTTCACGACCGAGACGTCGTCGTATCCGTTCGCGTCGAGTTCCGCGGCGAGGGAGGTCGACGTCGCGCCCTTGCCGCAGATGGTGACTACGGAACCGTCGTCGGCGATTTCGTCGATCTCTGCTTCCTGCTCGTCGCTGAGCGTCTCCGCCGGCCCGAACGGTACGTTCTCCGCGCCGGGGACGTGCCAGGACTCGTAGCTGTCCTCCGGGCGCGTGTCCACGATCGCGTCCGCTCGACCTTCGTCTATCTCGTTCGCGAGTTCGCGGGCAGTGATGGTCTCGAACATCTTTCACCCGGACATCGTCCCTCCTCACGGAAGAGGTCTTGTGCTTCAAATGCAAGGCCATGACGGGGGCGTCGTGGCCGATGCTGGAAGACGCCGGGGTGAGGCCGCGTTCGACAGAGGCAGAGGAGCCCGACCGCTACCAGCCGAACGGGTGGTTCGCGCTCTTTCCACTATCGAGACGATACCGAGACAAGCGAAGCCAACGCCGGTCGACAGCCTCGGGTGTCCGACCTCTCAGCCCGTACGGTTCGACGGCCGTTTTACGGACCGCTCGACGCTAGCGCGCAGATTTTGCTGCTACCCGTCGTAGTAGTGGCATGAGTGCTACGCAACGAGAGGGCCAGCGGACGGTCGAGCGACTCGTCGACGAGGTGTCGAACTGGCCACACGTGACGGCCGGTCAGCACCGGTTCGGCGGGACGGAGTTCCGCGTCGGACCGCGCGAGATCGGCCACGTGCACGCCTGGTGGATGCTCGACATCGCGTACCTCCGGAAGCTCAGGGACGTGCTGGTCGAGGAAGGGCAGACCCGGACCCACCACCTGCTCGCGGAATCGGGCTGGACCACCTACCACGTCGGTTCGGTCGACGACTACGACCACGCCCGGTGGTTGCTTCGGCTGTCGTACCTCTACCACGTCGGCGTGCTCCAGGGGACCCCCGCCGGGGAGGCAGAGCTGGCCGACGTCGACGTCGAGTCCGAACTGGACGAGATGGCCGTCAGTGACGCCGTCCGCGCGGCGTTCGAGCGTCGCTGACCGCGACGGAGAATCCATACCGCGAGGAGAGCCTTCGTCGTCGACGTCTCGGGGTGGACTCGACCAGGTCGCCACGTCGGCCTCGGCTCGGCGTGCGACGGGAAGACGGGGTTCGCTCTCGCCATCGTTTTGGGAACCGAACGACACGTGCCGGGTAGATGGTGCTCGGACCGTGGGACCCGGGACCGTACTGGTTCGCCAGATTCGCGCTCCTGAAAGGCGTCGGCGTCGTCTACCTGCTCGCGTTCCTCGTCGCCGCACGACAGTTCCGACCCCTCGCGGGCGAGGACGGTCTCCTCCCGCTGGGTGACTACGTCGACCACTCCCGTTTCCGCGACAGCCCCAGCCTCTTTCACTTCCTCGACGACGACACCGCCGTCGCCGCCGCCGGGTGGACGGGCGTCGCGCTGTCGGTGCTCGCCGTCGTCGGCGTGCCGGCCGTCTTCGGCGTCGTCGGCCACGCCGTCGTCTGGACCGCGCTGTGGGTGCTCTACCTCTCGTTCGTCAACGCCGGCCAGCGGTTCTACGGCTTCGGCTGGGAATCGATGCTGCTCGAGTCGGGGTTTCTCGCCATCTTCCTCGGCCCGGTAACCGTCGCCGCTCCAGTCGCCGTGACGTGGCTCTTCCGCTGGGTCCTCTTTCGCAACATGTTCGGCGCGGGCCTCATCAAGCTCCGCGGCGACGACTGCTGGCGCGACCTGACCTGCCTCGACTACCACTACGAGACGCAGCCGATGCCCAACCCCGTCAGCTGGTTCGCCCACCACCTGTCGGACCGCGTCCACCGGGTCGGCGTCGCCGTCAACCACGTCGCCGAACTCGCGATTCCGTTCCTCTACTTCGCGCCACAGCCGTTCGCCGCCGTCGCGGGCGTGGCCACCGTCCTCTTTCAGGCCTGGCTGATGGTCACCGGGAACTTCGCGTGGTTGAACGCGCTCACCCTCGTCCTCGCGTTCAGCACGTTCTCCGACCCGCTGGTCGCCGGCGTCCTGCCGGTCGACGTTCCCACTGCCGCGGTCGCGTCGCTCCCCGTCTCCTTTCAGGTCGCGGGCTGGCTGGTGGTCGCGGTCGTCGTCGCACTGAGCTACTACCCCGTCAAGAACATGGTGTCGTCCGAACAGGCGATGAACGCCGTGTTCGACCCGCTGCACCTCGTCAACACCTACGGCGCGTTCGGCTCCATCACCCGGACGCGTTACGAGATAATCGTTGAGGGGACCGACGACGCGACGGTCGGCCCCGACACCGAGTGGAAGCCGTACGCATTCCCGGGGAAGCCGGACGACCCCGAGCGCCGACCGCCGCAGGTCGCGCCGTACCATCACCGCCTGGGCTGGCAGCTCTGGTTCGCCGCGATGTCGCCGTCGCCGCGCCGCCATCCGTGGTTCGTCAACCTGCTGGCGAAACTGCTCGACGGCGACGACGGGGTCGAGTCGCTGCTCCGCGAGGACCCCTTCCCGGACGACCCGCCCGAACACGTCCGGGCGGTGCGCTACCGGTACGAGTTCACCACGCCCGAGGAGCGTTCCGAGACGGGGTGCTGGTGGAACCGCGAACGGGTCGGCACGTACTTCGGTCCCGTCTCGCGCGACGACGACCGGTTCCGGCGGACCCTCCGACGGTTGGGCTGGGACGCCCCGGAGCGCGAGGAGTCGGACCGGCGCGAGACGAGCGCGGCGGAGTGACCCCGAGGGAGACTCCTCTCGGAATTCGGACGAGTTAACTTCCACGTCTCGGAACTCCGAGACGACATGAACGCTGGCGTGATAGGTCTCGTGCACGGCGACTTCCAGGTCGTCGACTCGTTTTCGGACGCGGTCGTCGAGAGCGACCGCGAACTGGACCGCACCCTTGACGTGGAGCGCGTGTTCTCGCTCCCCTCCGGCGACGTGGCGTTCGAGGGGCGCGCGGCGGTCGAACGCCCGGCGGCCCGCGAGACGACCGAACTCGACTACGGCGAGATACGGGTCGAGGAGACCGACGCGACGGAGACGCTGGTCACGGAGTTCGTCGGCGTCCCCGGCGAGTTCGTCGTCGTCGGGAGCGGCGCGGGTACGTTCGCGTTCGACCTCGTCGGTCTCGATACCGACACCACGGTCGAGCGCGCGTCGCTCGACCTCGATGGCTTCCTCGCCGCCCGCGACGACGCGAACGCGTGGAAGGCCGGATTCCACGGCGGAGACGGCCGCGCCGAGAGCGGCCTTCTCCACGGCGACGACCTCCTGGCGGACGACGACCTCTCGGCGTTCGTGCGCGAGGCGCGGCTGAACCAGCTCGGGCTGGAGTACACCTACGACGGCCGCGAGCTGAAGATGACCGCCGCCGAGAGTGGCTACGTCGAGGTGCACCGGCCGACGGACTTCGACTCCGCGGCGTTCCTCGAGTACCTGCGCGCGGAGGTCGTGCCGCACCTGGACGACTCGTGAGCCGACGCCGGAGTCCGATATCGGCGTCGGGCCGCCGTACTCGTCGTCCGTCTCTGTCGTCGGCCCGACGCCGTAGCTCCGGCATGGTTCGCTACCGTCGGGTGAGAGGACGAGGCGGGCGGGGAGGCTGCCGCCGCGAACGCGTAGCCTCACGCCAACACGTCTCACAGAAGCGTTATATGGACTCCGCACTTCCGTACAAAAGCAATGGCAACAGGTACTGTCGACTTCTTTAACGACACTGGCGGTTACGGTTTCATCTCGACTGAGGACGCGGACGACGACGTTTTCTTCCACATGGAAGACATCGGCGGCCCCGACCTCGAAGAGGGCACGGATCTCGAGTTCGACATCGAGCAGGCCCCCAAAGGCCCGCGCGCGAAGAACGTCACCCGAGTCTAATCCGAACTATCGCGTAGGCACAGTCCTTCTGCGACCCGACTTTGCGACTTTTTCGGCCGCTACGCAACCAGACGAGTCACCCGTCCGTAGTCCCCGGTTCGGGCGACGGTAGTCGATTCCGTTCGGCCGCTTCCCTGCTCTTCAACCACTCGTCTATCCATACCCTAGCCACGAATGTCGGACGCAGCCTTCACCACCGACGGAGAGTGGAACGCCCTGTACGTCGACGGCGAGTGGGTCGACGCCGGCATGGTTCACATCAACGACCAGCCCATCAACGACGAACCGCACGTCCCGTTCGGTGGCGTGAAGTCGTCGGGAATGGGCCGGTACAACGGCGACGCCATCCTCGACGAACTCACGCAGGAGAAGTGGATATCGGTCCAGCGCGAGAAGCGCCAGTACCCGTTCTGAAGTCGCCCCGGAGAAATCGCGCCGGCGGCGCGGTTCCGGCGGGGAGACTGTCTCCCTATCGTCTCGTCCGGTCGCCGTCGGAGCGGGAGTCGACTGACTGCCGGTCGGCTGACCGCCCTGCGTCCGCTTCTCGAACCGCGCTCTCGGCGCGGTCGTCGGGCGACCACTCTATCGTCGTCCGCTCGGGAATCTCCGGGTCGGGCGGCCGTCGCTCGGCGAGCAGTCGCTGGAGCAACGAGAGTTCCCGCCGCGCATCCTTCTCGACGGTCTCGTACTCGACGAGGACGTCGCCCCCTCGCTCGCTGATCCGGAAGTAGTTCAGCCGGAACGACGGGCGATATATCGGCGGCAGGATGCCGATTCGCGGCTGCACGCGGTGGAGTCGCTTCAGCCACGTGCCGGTGTTGACGACGACGCGCTCGCCGAGCCACTTGAGGGAGGCGTGGTGGGTGTGACCGTAGACGAACACCGCCACGTCGGAGTGCTCGGCGAACACGTCGCGGGCCGCGTCGAGGTAGGCGGCGTCGCGTTCCTCGGCGACGGGGTCGGTCGCGAGGAGGTCGAACCGTTCGAGGGTCCGTTTCACGTCGCGGACGAGGAAGTAGAGCGGAATCGAGATGACAGTCAGGAGGACGACGACGGCGGCGTTGACGGCGAAGACGAACTCCACGAGGTCGCCGGCCAGTCCAAGCCGGCGCAGGAACGCCGTCGTCGCGTCGGTGACGAGTTGCGTTCCGAGGACGCCGCTCCCCTCCAGCAACAGGATGGCGAGATAGAGGACGCTCACGTTGAACAGGAGGAGGAACGGGAGGGCAGCGTACCGCAGAACGAGACTCATCTCCCGGTAGTAGTAGTTCGAGAGTATCCACATCGGAATCTCTTCGAGCGGCGTCATCGACTGGATATCCTTCAGCCAGTTGTACTTCCCGTGCCCCGAGAGCTGTCCGGCCTTGCTCGTGATATGCCGGTTCACGAAGTAGCCCAGCGGGTTCGCCCGCGGATTGCCGAAGTCCGGCATGCGGTTGTTCGGGTCCCGCTGCATCCCGTGTTCTATCCAGACGGTCCGTCCGGCGACCTCCCGCTCCAGCGAGAGCGCCGCGTCGAGCGTGACGTTGTACGCCGCGAGGCGTTCGACGTACGCCGAGTAGCCCGCGAGTTCCGCGTCGTGATTGCCCGGAATGAGCGTGATTTCGATTCGCTCGCCGGTCGCGCGCAACTGCTCGAAGAGGGCCGGATGGTTCTCAACGAGCAGGTCGAACTTCGCCAGCCCCTCGACTTCGGTGAACTCCCACAGTCCGAACGCGTCACCGAGGATAATCAGTTCGGCGTCCTCGTCGCGTTCTTCGAGCAGTTCGAGAAACGCCACGAACTCCGACTCGAACTCGGCCTCCTGTAACTGCTCGTCGCCGCCGACGTGAAGGTCGCTGACGAAGTAGTAGACCTCGGCCATGCTCCCCGGCAGACGGACGCCGGCCCGCTGGAAAGCAATTTCGGCGCGACGCTTCGCCGCCGGCAACGAAGTGACAGAAAGCTTATTCCGTCGGTCGAGTACGGCGTTCGTATGGCGGAACCGGTGATGGGGACCGAAAACGACGTCGTCGGCAGTCGCGTCGTCGCCTTCGTCCTCGACCACGTCGTCTCGTTCGTCGGCGCGGTCGCGCTCGGCGTGGCGTTCGCGCTACCGTTCGGGGAGGCCGGCATCTGGCTCGGCGTTCCGCTCGGGTTGTTCGGCTACTTCGTCGTCCTCGAAGGGCTGTTCGGACAGACGGTCGGCAAGAAACTGACGGGAGTCGTCGTGGTCAGACGCTCCGGCGAGCCGTGCGGGATGGGAGCGTCGGTCGTCCGAAACCTGCTTCGCCTGGTCGACGGCTTCCTGAGCTACGCCGTCGGACTGGTCGTCATGCTCCTCACCGACGACCGTCAGCGCATCGGTGACCTGGCCGCCGACACCGTCGTCGTTCGGGCGAGGTGACTTCTCCCCGCCGCTCCGACGACCGGAGGCGGTTCCCTCGGTTCGCCCCGCTGGTCCGCGTCGTCCCGTCCAGACCGAACGCGCGGGGTCGTGCTCGAAGCCAAAATCGTATTCCTTTTACCGAGCGCCCGCCACTTCCCCCGTATGGCAAACTTCCAGGTCGTCGTCGCGGATCCCGACTCCGGGACGACCTACCAGCGCGACATCGACGGACAGGACGCGAACCGCTTCCTCGGGAAGGAGATCGGCCAGTCGGTCGACGGCAGTGCGGTCGGCCTCGACGGGTACGAGGTCGAGATTACGGGCGGTTCCGACAACGCCGGCCGACCGATGCGAGACGACGTGAACGGGCCCGCGCTGAAGGAGATCATGCTGGAGGGCGGCACCGGCTTCAACCCGCGGCGCGACGGCGAGCGCAAGCGCGTCACCGTCCGCGGCAAGGAGGTCAGCGAGGAGGTCGAACAGCTCAACGTGAAGATCTCCGCGCGCGGCGACGAGTCCGTCGAGGACCTGCTCAGCGAGAGCGACGAGGAGTAACGCGTTTTCGTCCGGCGCTGTTCTCTCGACGACCCCATCACACCGACAGCACCGGCTGGCTCGCGTACAGCAGGACGTACTCGGCGGTTTTCTCCAGCACTTCGCCGGGTTCGCCGGTCAGCGGCTCGCGCGGGATGACGATGAAGTCCGCGTCCAGTTCGTCCGCCGAGTCGAGGACGGCGCTGCCGGGATGCTGGGTCTTCCGCCGCGTGGAGAAGCCGTACGCGATGGAGTTGCTGAGCGCGACGTCGTAGTCCTCGGCGATGCCGCGGGCAGTGTCGATGAACGACTCGGTGTCGACGACCACGTCGTCTTCCTCGACCGCGCCGGTTTCGATGGCTCGCGTCACTTCCTCGCCGAGCACGTACAGCGCGTGCACGTCGGCCCCGTACTTGTCGGCGACCGCGACCCCGTACTCGATGGCGGTCACGGACTCGTCGCTCCCGTCCACCGGAACGAGCACCGTGTTCGCATCGACTGGCGACTCACTCATGTGGGTGGGTGTGCGCGGAGGCGGACAAAAAGCCTTCTCCCGCAGTCGTCTCGGAGGCGGTCGAAGCGTCGGACGTTCGGCGGCTTCGAAAAGGGTGAACCGCAATTGGTATGATCGCGGTCCGGGTGCAACCTGCCCCGTCGGGGGCATAATGATAACTATTACCATGATACTTAGTGGTTTGCGTTCCTGCAATCTCTCGGGGTAGCACCAGCTATCGCTCGAACTTTGGTCCAGGACCGCGAGCCCTCCAGTGTGACGTCCGACACGAACGACTCCGAACCGGAGACGAGCGAAACGGCCTGTTTCGAGGCGGGCGTGAAGTTCGGCGCGCTGTACCACCAGTTCGCCGGGACGCCGGTCAGCCCCGACAGCGCCGCCAGTCTCGCACGCGCGATGGAGGAGAGCATCGAGAACCAGCCGTTCTGTCAGTCGGTGACCGTGGAGGTGCTGACGGAGAAACTCGAGGAGGAGATAGACCACGGTTACACAGAGCTGACGGGGCGGTTCATGGAGGTCGAGGTCGTCGTTGAGCAGGACGGCGTCGAGGTCGTCGCCGGCATGGCGATGGAGGACGGCTATCCGCTGATGGAGGTCGAGTCGGTGCGGGAGTGACCGGTTCGAACCGGACCCCGAATTTTCGCCGGGTAGCGGCCCGCCCCCGGGTAGTTACACTTTCAGTTTCGGGCTTGGCTTTAAAGTACGTCCCGTCCAAGTGACGTGTATGAGTCAATCAACGTTCGACGACGAACTGTTCGGCGAAGCGGCCAGCGAGGTCCGCGAGGACGTCGAAAGGCACCTCGCGGCCGCCCGCGAGGAACTCCCGGACCCCGACGCCGTCTGGGAGGTGAACGCCGACAACACGCTCGGCACGCTCAACGCCCTCCGGTCGGCGCTGGACGCCGGCGACGCCGCCGACCACCTCCGGGACGCGAAGAAGTGGTACGCGATGGGCGAGCGCGCCGACGCCTTCGAGGACGCCGCCGACCTCGAGGCCGAAATCGAGACGCTCGACGGGGCCGTCGAGGACGTCAAGTCCGCCCGCGAGCAGGTCGGCGAACTGGCGAGCACGGTGCCGAGCCTGAAGAGCGCGCTGGAGGACCTCGACGCCGAGGCCGAGGAGGCGGCGGACGGGACCGACGAGACCGAAGACGACGAGGAGAGTGAGACGGCGAGCGACGCCGCCGAGGCGGAGGAAGACGAGGAGTAACTACCGGTGGTCGGGTCGGCCGACGTCCCGAGATTCGACCGCGTCGAGTAGCTTCGCCAGCGACTCGCCGGCCAGTTCCAGCAGTTCTTCGCCGCGCGCGTCGTCGCCCGCCGCCGGGTCGCCGACGACGCCGTTCTCCGTGAACTCCGCGCTGTCGTAGGCCAGGTTGGCGTACGAGACCCACTCGCCCCAGCCGTCGCTCGCGCCCTCGCGGGCCGCCTCGACTCTGTCCTCGCGAACGAGGTCCGGATGGACGTGGCGCAACAGCGCGGTTTCGAGCGGGCCGGCGTGACCCATGTCGCTGCTGTGGTCGCCGACCGCCTCGAACCAGGTGAACGGGACAGCGTAGGCGTCGTCGTGGCGCGTGACGGTTCCCGCCACCTCGCGCAGCGCCGCCACGTTACCGCCGTGGCCGTTGACGAGTACCACGCGGTCCCAGCCGTGGTGGGCGAGGCTGTCCACCGTCTCACGGACGTACCGCCGGAAGGTGTCCTCGCTCACCCACAGCGTCCCCGCGAACTGGCGGTGTTCCTCGCTCACCGTAACCGTCACGGGCGGCGCGACGACCACCTCGCCATCGTACCGCTCCGCACCGGCGTCCGCCACCGCCTCGGCGTTCAGCGAATCGGTCGAGAGCGGTGCGTGCGGACCGTGCTGTTCCGTGCTCCCGACCGGCAGCAGCGCGAGGTCGGTGTCCGCGTCGTCGGCGTCCGTCCACGTCGCGTCCGAGAGGTGCATACGCGTCGGGAGTGGCGGCATCGCCTTGTATGCGACGCCTCTCCGGTCGCCCGACACCGGACCCTGGAACCTCACGTCGCCCGACCCCCGGGTCGAACACGCTGCGATGCGGCCTGTACGGACCGTACTACCGGCCAGCGTGGCGAAACGCCGTACGAGAGAGGAAGGCCTTTCAGTGCAGGGACCGTTACAGGGATATGGATTACGACACAGCTCTCGACCGCGGCCTCGACGCGGTCCCCGAACTCGACGCCGACGACGAGCGATTCTCCTACCCGACCGCGACCGTCCAGAAGGACGGGTCGTTCACGCGACTGACCAACCTGGACGACATCGCGGACACCCTCTCGCGAGACCCCGAGCACGTCCACAGCGCACTCCAGCGCCAGCTGGGGACCAGCGGGACGCTCGACGAGGGCCGCGCACGCTACAGCGGGAGCTTCTCGACGCGGGACTTCGACGCGGCGCTCGACGCCTACGTCGACGAGTTCGTCCTCTGCTCGGAGTGTGGCCTGCCGGACACCCGCCTCGTGCGCGAGAACCGCAACCTGATGCTGCGCTGTGACGCCTGCGGTGCGTTCCGCCCCGTAACCAAGCGGAGCAACGCCCAGCAGCACCGCCAGCGCGAGTCGGTGGAGGAGGGCGACACCTACGAGGTCGAGATCACCGGCACGGGCCGGAAGGGCGACGGCGTCGCCGAGCGCGGCAAGTACACCATCTTCGTCTCCGGCGCGCGCGAGGGCGAGACCGTGACCGCCTACATCGAGAGCGTGAACGGCGACCTCGCGTTCGCCCGCCGGGTGTGAGAATCCGCTATATCGGTCACTCCGTCAGCGGGAGCAGGATGCCGAACACGAACGGCGAGAAGAGCATTGCGAGGATGCCGATCGCTTCCATGTCGGTGAACGGCATCGTCTCCCAGCCGGGCAGCGTGCCGTAGAGGGACGTCCCGACGATTTCGCCGAGCGCGCCGACCGCGAGCAACGACAGGCCGAGCAGGAACCCGTACTTCGTGAACGTCGGATAGTCGATGTCTCCGTAGCGACCCATGTACGATTCGTTAACGCGGACGAATAAAACGGTTGAGGGTTCGGACGATTCGCCGTCCGACGAAAGCTACTTGCGTCGGCAGCGCCGACCGGGAGGCATGTACGAGTCGCTGCTCGAAGTCGGAACGGTCCTGCTGTACGCCGCCGGGTCGCTTCTGTTGACCGGCGTCGGACTGATAGCGGAGTACGACAGCTTCCTGAACGCCACGTCCGGTGACCTGACGATGGCGGTGTGGTTCGCGTTCATGGGCACCGTCGCGCTCGTCGCGGGCGCGAACCTCGCGTACGACAAGGTCCTCGAGCCGAAGCTCTCCTGACCCGCCGAAACCGTGTCCTTCTTATCAGTCGTTTGCCTTCCTTCACCTGAATGGACGACCCCGTCCTGCTTACGGGTTCAGAGGGCCGCGTCGGGTCGGCGATACTCTCCGACCTCTCGGAGTCGTACGACTGGCGGCTGCTGGACCGCGAACCGCCGGCGGAGGAGCGGCCACACGAGTTCTACGTCGCGGACATCAACGACGAGGCCGCCGTCCGCGAGGCGGCCGAGGACGTCGGCGCCATCGTCCACCTCGCGGGCGACCCGCGACCGGAAGCGCCGTGGAACAGCGTCCTCCAGAACAACATCGACGGGACGCGGACGCTCCTCGAAGTCGCCGCCGACGTCGGCGTCGAGAAGGTCGTCTTCGCCTCCTCGAACCACGCCGTCGGCTCCTACGAGACCGACGAGCGCACGCCGGACCTCTACCGCCCTCACGACGAGTTCCGTCTCGACGGCAGCGAACTCCCGCGCCCCAGCAACCTCTACGGGGTGAGCAAGGCGACCGGCGAGATTCTCGGCCGGTACTACCACGACGAGTACGGCTTCTCCTTCGCCGCGGTCCGCATCGGCAACCTGACGAAAGGTCACCCGCCGAAGGACTACGAACGCGGGCAGGCGATGTGGCTCTCCTACCGCGACTGCGCGCACCTGTTCGACCGCTGTCTACAGGCCGACTACGACTACGAGATCGTCTACGGCATCTCGGATAACGACCGCAAGTACTACTCCCTCGAGCGCGCGCGGGAAGTGCTGGGCTACGACCCCCAGGACAACTCCGCCGAGTACAGCGACGAGTAGCTGCCCCGTATCTTTCTCCGCAGGCTGAAGAGTAATTTATCTAGACGTGAGTAGAGTGCACACTCACCCCTTGTGCTCGGTCAGCGGTAATCTGTCAATCACTACTCGACAGTCACGCCTCACTCACGCACTGTACGCCCTCGAACTCGAAGCGTGCCCCGCCATCGTCGCTCTCTACGAGACGCCAGTCCCACTCGTAGGTGTTGGCCAGTTCGGCCACGAACGTGAGTCCCAGGCCGGTGCCGTTCACCTCAGTGGTGTAGCCCGCCTGGAACACCTGTCCGCGCTTCTCTTCGGAGATGCCAGACCCATCGTCCGCGACGTAGAATCCCGTGGGAAGGTCGCCGACGTGGATGGTTACGTCAGAGCTACCGTGTTCCACAGCGTTCGTGAACAGATTATCGAGGAAATGCTGGACGTGGACCGGGTCGGCCTCGATGGCCTGGTCGGTTTCGACCACGAGGTCCGCCTCGTCGGTGGCCACAGTATCCCACGCCTCGGTGGCGGCGTCGGCCAACTCGACTGCCTCCCGGTCGATGTTCACGTCCGTCCTGCGCGCGATGACGAGCAAGATGTCGATGAGCTCTTCGATGCGGTCGAACGATTCCGTGATGTAGTCGACCGCGTCTGGGGCCGTCTCCGCTGGCAGTTCGTTGCAGTACATCTGGCCAATCGTGAGGGGATTGCGGAGTTCGTGGGCGAGCAAGCTGGCGAACGATTCGAGCCGGTCGTTCTGGCGCTGGCGATCGAGTTCGGAACTCACCCAGTTGCTGAGTAGCTCGACGAACGTCACGTCCCAGTCGGAAAACTCCTCGCTCCGTGGCTCCATGCCGTAGAAACAGAACGTCCCATAGATATCGCCGTCCACGGTCACTGGTGCACCGAGGTAACAAGAGATACCCCACGTCGGGTCCGCTAACTCCGGGGCCTCCGCCTCGACGTCCTTCAGGACGAGGGTCTGTTCGGTTTCGACGACGTGTGCGCAGTTCGGTAATTCCGCAAGCGGCACGGTGAACCCCGACTGGAGGTCGACATCGTCTGGCACGTCGACTGTCTCGAAGATGTACTGGTCGGCGTCTTGGTGAACGCGGGAAACCGTCGCGTAGTCCGTTCCGATTGCCTCCCGAACGACCTGCAGGAGTTCCTCGATCTGCTGGGAGAACGACCGGTCGGGGTCCGCGATGATTTTGTAGGCGCGGCGCATGGCGCGCTCGCGCGACCGGAGTCGATGGGCCTCCGCCGTTGAGGCGTCCGCAGGTGAACTGTCTGGCTCTTTCTGGTCGCTCATTGGGGACAGTCAACCGGTCAAGTTACATAAATTGAGTGGAGAAGTGTGACGAGAGATACGCATCACGTATTGGCCATAACAGTTCCTCGAATTACGGGAGAGAAGAACGCCGGAGGTCGGCGTCACTCGAACAGACCCTCGACGTCGCGCTCGCGATGCTCGCGCTTGCCGACGTGGTCGCGGAGGCGCTGGAAGACGATGCCGCGGTTGGCCTCGTCGCGCGCGAAGTCCATGACGAGCGTGACGAACGGACTGGTCGTCCGGCCGTCCTCCAGGTCGGCGCGGCCGAACTCCCGGGCGCGCTCGACGACGGTTTCGTCGTATGCGTACTCCTCCGCAAGCACCTCGGCCGCCACGCCGGCCGCCGGGAACTCCAGGTCCTCGGGCATGACGGTCGCTCCCCCGTGGGTCAGCGCGGGCGGACGGACGCGCTCGACGTGCTCCGGGTCGGCGGCGACGGCGCGGAGGTACGCTCGCACCGTGCCGACGTTCACGTCCCGGTGGTCCGGCGGCAGGTCGGCGAGGTACGCTGCGCCGCTCTCGGCGAGACCGTGGACGCCCGCCCAGTTGTCGCCGTAGGCGTGATGGACGGCTGCGGTGAACTGGATGAGTCCGTGGAGAAATCGCTCGTCGTCGATTCCGCGGTCGAGGTCGAGCCAGCGATCCTCCCAGGCGTCGTGGGCGGCGTGGTACTCGCCCGCGTTGAAGATGGCGATGCCGGCCCGGAGGTGTGTCTCCATGCGAAGTCGTACTCGCCGCGGCGAGAAACCCCTTGGGGAGCGACGGCGACGACCGCCGGCGGCCGACGCCTGCGGCTATCTGACGAACGGACGAAAGAGCGAACGAATCAGGCGCGAAGCTTCTTGGCGGCCCACTTCTTGAAGTCCTGTGCGAACAGTCGGTAGTTGACGATTTTACTCATACACGAGTTAATATTCGAGCGGTGCGTAAAAGCCCTACGGTCGAAGACAGGTTTGACTTGCCACACCGTGACAGACCGACGGCGGCGACGACTCCTCTCGTCGACGAAGTCCCGTCGAAGGCTATTTCAAGCCGTATCGAAGGAAAATAGGCGAGGGCGTTCCGTGCGCCGTCGACGGCAAGGACGCCACCGAGGCAGGATCCGATATCTGACACTACCGGCGAATCTGTCAGGGTCGTACGTTACGTGAGGCCCGACCGGTCACGGCGGGCCGGTCAAGAGGCGAGGGAGAGAAGCGACGCTGCTGGTCGTCTGGTTTCGGCAGAAACGTCCTGACGGAGATTTGAACTCCGGTCCCTGGCTCCGCAAGCCAAGAGGATAGTCCACTACCCTATCAGGACTCATCTCCACGTATGGCGGTTCTGGTTATAGGGCTTGCGATGTGGGTGCGCCGTGTGTGGGTAACTCAAATCGCTACTTTCGCTACCGCGAGCGTTATGGGAAAACCTGCCGTCTCGCCACGTATGCGGCGACGAGAAGTACTGAAACGAACCGGTGCGGCGGTAAGCGTCGGTCTGCTCGGGGGCTGTCTCGACCGCTACCGTAGCGCGCCGGCTGGCAGCGACCCCGACGGAGGCACCGATACGACCGACGACCCCGGGACCGGCGAGGGGACGTCGGGAACGACCGACGGGGACGCCCCCGAACTGACGGACCGCTCGCTCGAACTGGTCGACGCGGGCTGTGGAGACCCCGACGGCCGGGCGTCGGTCCGGTTCCGGCGGTCGGCCGGCACCGTGGTCGTCGACGGAACGATAAGCGCAGACGACCCCTGTCACGTCGCCCGGATCGTCGGGACGGAACTGGACCCGAAGACCGGCGAGTTCACGGTCCGGGTCGAGACGGAGGTGAGGCAGACGACCGGGACGACCGCCTGCGTCCAGTGCGTCGGCGCTATCGAGTACCGCGCCACGTTCGCGTTCGACGGCGGGCTTCCGGAGTCGGTGTCCGTCGTCCATCGCGGCGTCGACGGCGCGACGACCGTGACGATGGCGGAGTCCGGCACGAAAACGAGGTCAGCGACGACCGAATCGGAGACGGCGACGGGGTCGGCCACGACGGAGTAGCGGTCGCGTTCGAGGAGGCGTCGAGCCGCCGGAGCGTGGGCGAGAACGCCGGTTTCGCAGAACTTAACCTCGTACCGGAAGACTCCCCGGTATGCGAATCGCACTGCTGGGCGGTACCGGCGACATCGGTCAGGGACTCGCGCTGCGATGGGCCTACGACACCAACCACGAGGTCGTCATCGGCTCGCGCGACCCGGAGAAAGCCCGCGAGAAAGCCAACGAGTACGAGACGGAGCTGTCGAGCGTGGGCGTCGACCGCTCGATAAATGGCTTCGCCAACGAGATGGCGGCCGACCGCGCCGACGTAGTCGTCCTCGCGGTTCCACCGTACTACGCCCGCGACACCGTCGAGAGCGTGGCGGACCGCCTCGACGACGTGGACGTGCTGGTCACCCCCGCGGTGGGGATGGACCGCGACGAGGACGGCTTCCACTACGAACCGCCGAGCGCCGGTAGCGTCACGGAACTCGTGGCCGGCGCCGTCCCCGAGGACGTCCCGGTCGTCGGCGCGTTCCACAACCTCTCGGCGGACCGACTCGCGAACCTCGAACTCGAACTGGAACAGGACACGCTGCTCGTCGCCGACGACGGGGACGCGAAGGAGACGGTGCGGATGCTCGCGGAGGGCATCGAGGGGCTGCGCGCGCTCGACGCGGGCGGGCTGGCCAACGCCGCCGAGGTCGAGAGCGTGACGCCGCTGCTCATCAACATCGCGCTCAACAACGAAGGGATGCACGACGTCGGCGTCACGTTCGAGTAGCGCCGGCCGACGAGCGGACGGCGAGACGCGTCCTCCGTCTGCAGCACCGAGCAAAGCGAACGCGCGAGGACGCCCGACGACGTAAAGAGGTGGGAGCAGATACTTATGCGGCCCGCGCGTAATGGGCTCCAACTATGACGGAGGTTTCGGCGAGCGTCGGACGGTATCTCGGCTACATCCACCTCGTCTCCGCCGAGACCGGGCGTCCCGTGAAGACCGGTGAACTGGCCGACGCGCTGGACGTGCAGGCCGCCAGCGTCACCGAGATGCTTGCGACGCTGGAGGAACGGGGGCTCGCGGTCTACGAGAAGTACGAGGGAGCGACGCTCACGGGCGAGGGCGAGCGTCTCGCCCGGGAGCAACTGTGGAAACACTGCGTCGCCGAGAACTTCCTCGCGGACGACCTCGCGCTGGACGACCCCGGAGAAGCCCAGGAGATCGGTCACGCCCTCTCGGACGAGGTGGCCGCGAGCCTGCGCGAACGCATCGACCACCCCTGCGACGGGCAGTGTAGCGCACCCGACCAGGAGTACAGCGAGTGCTCCAACGAGGTGCAGACCGACCTCTCCCGCGACGATTAGTCGAGCAGATCGCGGTACACCTTTCCGAACGCCTGACGCTGGAGCGTCGCCACGGCAGCGCGCTCGCGGTCGTGGTAGGTCGCGGCGACGACCGTCTCGGCGGCGGGGGCGACGTGCCATGCGACGTGCTCGACGTTCCGGCTCCCCTCCTCGCTCACCTCGTACTCCGGGGGCACGGCGTCCTCGAACTCGTCCCTCGTTCCCGTCCGCACTTCGAGCAGCGACGCGAACAGCGCGTCGCGGGCGGTCTCGACCACGTCGCCCGTCACGCGCTCGTCGTACTCCGCGCGGTCGAACCGCATCGCCTTCGCCGTCTCCTTGACGACCGTCTGGGCCGCCGGGCCGACCTGTTCGTACCGCTCGCGCGCCGCCGCCTCGTCGTCCGGCGAGAGCAATCCGTGCGTCTCCATGGCCGGGCGTTCTCGCGCCGGCGACTACTGGTTTTCGTCTCCCGTTCACCGGGCCAGTCGCCACGAATCGCACCGCGGGAACTGCTCGGCCAGAAGGATTTACCCGCAGTCGAACGTCGTTTCACCCATGACAGATGACGAAGAGCCGGAACGCGAAATGGGAGTCCAGCTCGGGGACCTGAGCGACGAACTGGAGAGCGTGGACTATCCGGTGTCGGCCGACGAACTCGTCTCGGAGTACGGCGACCGCGAGATCGAGTACGGGGGCGGGTCGGAGACGCTCGAATCCGCGCTCGGTCCGCTGAACGAGGACTACGAGTCGGCCGACGAGGTCGAGCAGTCCATCCTCAACATGGTCGGGAGCGAGGCCGTCGGTCGCCAGAACTACACCGACCGCGGTGCCGGACACCACTCCGACGGCAAAGAGGACCCCGACGCCGAATCGTTCTGAGGCCTCCTTTCTCGACCGGTAAGCGCGGCATTCGACCGCTAGCCGGAGCCCGATATCTCGGTAATCGCCCCTTGCCACCGTTCAGACCGTGCGAACAGAGATGAACGAGCGACTGCCTTATTCGGTGCAGCGAGGAATCACCTGTAACAGATGAGGGGTGAACACGGATCCGGGGAGCTCCCCGTATATCCGCCGCTATGACAGGGAACGCACCGACGACCGAACAGGTGTCGTCCTTGCTCGACGACCGTGACCTAGTGGTCGTATCGAATCGGGAACCGTACAGTCACGAGTACGAGGACGGCGAGGTGACCGTCAGCCGACCCGCGGGCGGACTCACGTCGGCGCTCGACCCGGTGATGCAGTCCGTCGGCGGTACCTGGGTCGCGTGGGGAAGCGGCGACGCGGACCACGCGGTCACCGACGAGGGCGGCCGGGTGGGCGTGCCGCCAGAGTCGCCCGCCTACACGCTCCGGCGCGTCCCGCTGTCCGACGAGCGCGTCGAGGGCTACTACTACGGCTACAGCAACCAGGTGCTGTGGCCGGTCTGTCACCTCGACACCGCGAAGGTGAACGCTCGCGAGGAGTTCTGGCAGCAGTACCGGGAGGCGAACCGAGCGTTCGCCGACGCCGTCTGCGGAGAGGCCGGCGACGACCCAGTGGTGTGGTTCCAGGACTACCACCTCGCGCTCGCTCCACGGTTCGTGAAGGCGAACCGGCCGGACGCGTTCTGCATGCAGTTCTGGCACATCCCGTGGCCGTCCCGAGACGTCTTCCGAGCCTGCCCGCAGTACGAGCGACTGCTGGAGGGGCTGCTCGGCAACGACCTCGTCGGCGTCCACACCGACGCCTACTGCCGGAACTTCCTCGACTGCGCGGCGGCGCTGCCGGGAGCGACCGTCGACCGGGCGACCCGGAGCGTCGTCTACGACGGCCACCGGACGTTCGTCCGACCGTTCCCGCTCGGCGTGGACGCCGATCACCACCGCGACCTCGCTCGCTCCGACGCCGCGAGCAGGTTCTGGCGCGAGTTCGGCGACCGCCACGGCCTCGCCGACGTCGCCGTCGCGCTCGGCGTCGAACGCCTCGACTACACGAAAGGCATCCCGGAGCGACTCGCGGCGCTCGAACGGCTCTGGGAGACGCGCCCGGCGTGGCGGGGCGAACTCACCTACGTCCAGAAGGCGAGCGTGAGCCGCGGCGAGATTCCGGCCTACCAGCGCCTCCAGGAACGGGTGCGGTCGGAGGTCGAGCGCATCAACGACCGCTTCGCCACGGACGACTGGCAGCCGGTGGTGTACGTCGAGGACCACCTCCCCCAGACCGGCCTCGCCGCGCTGTACCGCGAGGCGGACCTCTGTCTCGTCAGCGCGCTCCGGGACGGCATGAACCTCGTGGCGAAAGAGTTCATTGCCTCGCAGGTGCAAGACCCCGGCGTACTCGTGTTGAGCGAACTCACCGGCGCCAGCGAGGAACTGGGCGAGGAGGCACTGACCATCCACCCCCGCGACACGCACGGGTTCGCCGACGCCATCGAGCGCGGACTCCGGCTCCCGTCGGACGACCGCAGCAGGCGAATGTGCGAACTGCAGCGGCAGGTGCACGCGAGCGACGTGTACGCCTGGCTCGACGCGCAGTTCCGCACCGTCCGGGCGATTCGTCGCGGGCGCCAACGAGCGACGCCGCCCCGTGGCCGATGACCGACGCGACGAATCCGCTCGGCGAGCACCTCTACGCCCTCGTCGACCGACTGCGCGAGGCTGACGGACTGCTCGTCCTGCTCGACTTCGACGGGTCGCTCGCTCCCATCGTTGAGGACCCCGACGCAGCCGCGCTCCCGGACGAGACTCGGGAGGCCGTCGTCGACCTGCGTGACGCCCCGAACGTCCAGGTCGGCATCGTCAGCGGCCGCCAGCTGGCCGACCTGCGCGAGCGCGTCGACGTCGACGGCGTGGCCTACGCCGGCAACCACGGACTCGAACTCTGGGCGGACGGCGAGGAGCAGGTCAACCCGACCGCCCGGGAGCTACGCGAGGACGTCGACGCCGTCGTCGAGACGGTCGAGTCGGAACTGGCCGACGTCGACGGCGCGTTCGTCGAGGATAAGGGCGTGACCGCAACCGTCCACTACCGTCGCGCGAGCGAGGACGCCGTCCCGGACGTGAAAGACGCGGTGCGGGAGGCCGCGGTCGACGTCGACGACGTGCGCGTCACCGCCGGCAAGTCGATACTGGAACTGCGGCCGGACGTCGACTGGGACAAGGGCCGGGCGACCGACTGGCTCTCGGATCGCTTCGTGCCCGACGACGAGGAGTGGCTCTCGCTGTATCTCGGCGACGACCGGACCGACGAGGACGCCTTCGACGTGCTGACGGACGCTGACTCCCCGGGGATGGGCATCAAGGTCGGCCACGAACCGCCGACCGTCGCGGAGTACCGCGTCGACGGCCCCGTCGCCGTCCACGCGACGCTGCGGTGGCTGGTGGACTACGGCCTCTCGTTCCTCGACGCCGAACCGGGCGAGCACCCCCGGTCCAGTCGCCCGACGGAGTGAGACCACCGCGTCGCTCTCCTCCCCGTAACTCGAAGTTACGCTCCCGTCTCGCCCGGCGACCGTCGGTACCGACGCCGGCGACGTATCGGTAACCGCGCGACGACCGCGTCGAACGGTCTGAACGGACTGTGCCGTTTATCGACGGATTTGGAGTACGAGCGTACTGTACCATGGCACCCGAAGACGACGCGACCGAGTCCGGCGAGGGCGACGAAGAGCGAACCGAGACCGACGAGGAGCGCCAGCGTCGAATCGCCGACGCGGCCAGCGAGCGAGGCGAGGCGGAGCGAGAGGGACGACGCCGTCCGGACACGTATCGACCGCCACTGGGGTACCCCCAGCAGCGGACGAACGCCTACGGCGGTCGAGGCGGGAGCGGCGGGTACGGGGTCGACGAACCCCAGCAGCGCGGCTGGCAGCAGGTCCCCCGCCGGCAGTTCGGCGGACGCGAACCGGAACGAGGTCGACGTGCAGGGGCGGGCCGCCGCGAGTCGGCATCCGCCCCCGAACGTGGGGAGGGCGACGAACGCGAATCCGACGAGTCGGAGGCCGGACGGAGCGAGGACGAGGGGGAGGAAACAGAAGAGGAGGAGACGGAGATTCCGAAGTACGGCGGCCCGTTCGAACCCGACTGGCAGTCCCGGCGTCGATGGGGACGCAGCGAGGCAGAACTGCGGTCGTACGAGTACCGCATCGACCGGGCGCTGGAACGCCAGCGCGACCTCCAACGGAACAAGAGCGGCCAGCCGTACCACCGCGGTCGGCGGTAGTGCCGTCAGTCGTCGCCGGCTTCCGTCCGGGCGGTGCGGCGCGCGGCGCGCTCGATGAACTCCTCGGGGAGTTCGTCTATCTCGCCGGCCTGGACGCCCCAGAGGTGAGCGTAGAGCCCGTCGTCTTCGAGCAGGTCCGCGTGCGTGCCGCGCTCGACTATCCGTCCACCCTCGAGGACGACGATCTTGTCGGCGTCCTTGATGGTCGAGAGGCGATGAGCGATGGCGAACGTGGTGCGGTCCTCGGTGAGTCTGTCCAGCGAGCGCTGGATGAGCATCTCCGTCTCCGTGTCCACGTCGCTGGTCGCCTCGTCCAGGACGAGGATGTCGGGGTCTTTCAGGATGGCTCGCGCGATGGAGATGCGCTGGCGCTGGCCGCCCGACAGCTTCACGCCGCGCTCGCCGACCTCGGTGTCGTAGCCCTCCGGCAGGTTGGTGATGAACTCGTGGGCCTCTGCGGCCTTCGCCGCCTCGACGATGTCCTCGTCGTCCACGTCGAACGTGCCGTAGGCGATGTTCTCCCGCACCGTCCCGTAGAACATGAACGTGTCCTGGCTGACGTAGCCGATGGCCTGTCGCAGGCTCGGCAGGCTCACGTCCCGGAGGTCGGTGCCGTCGATGCGAATCGCACCCTCGTCGACGTCGTACATCCGCAACAGGAGCTTGAGGACGGTGGACTTGCCCGCGCCGGTGGGGCCGACCAGCGCGAGGGTGTCGCCGCCGTCGACGTCGAAGGAGACGTCCTCGACGATGGTCTCGCTCTCGTCGTAGCCGAAGGTGACGTCGTCGTAGACGACCTCGCCGTCGTCAACCACGAGGTCCTCCGCGTCGGGGTCCTCCTTGATGCGGCTCGGCTCGTCCATCAGTCCGAAGATGCGCGCGCTGGAGGCGTAGGCGCGCTGGTACATGTTGATGATGGAGCCGAACTGCGCCATCGGCCAGATGAACCGCTGGGTGAGCAGCATGAACGTGATGAACTCACCGGCGCTGAGGTCGCCCGTGAAGAGCCACGGACCCGCATCGTTGAGCACCCACAGCCCGCCGACGATGAACGTCAGCGCGAAGCCGAGACCGGAGAGTATCTGGAGCGACGGGAAGAACTTGATGCGCGTGACGATGGCGCCCCAGTTGGAGTCGAAGTAGTCGTTGGAGACGTCCTCGACGCGGTCGGACTCGTAGGTCTCGGTGTTGCTCGTCTTGATGACCTGGATGCCGCCGAGGTTGTTCTCCAGCCGGGAGTTGACCCTGCCGACCGCCGAGCGCACGTCGGCGTACTTCGGCTGGATTATCTCGATGAACTTGTAGGTGAAGGCGGCGATGAGCGGCACCGGCACCATCGCGACGAGCGCGAGCTGCCAGTTGATGCCGAAGAGGATGGCCGCGATGGCGACCACCATGACGCCCAGCCGGAACGCCGAGTTCATCCCGTCGTTGAGGAACCGTTCGAGGCGGTTCACGTCGTTGGAGAGGATGGACATCATCTCGCCGGTCTGCTTGTCGGCGAAGAAGTCCATGTTCAGCCGCTGCATCTTGTCGTACGTGTCCGTCCGGACGTTGTGCTGGATGTTCTGAGCGAAAGAGTTCCAGCCCCAGTTGCGCGCCCAGTGGAACGCCGCGCCGAACGCGAACGCGAGCCCCACGACGACGACGGAGAACCAGAACTGGGCATCCACAGTCGCCGGAGCGATCCGGGCGGCCAGGCCCTCGGACATGAACGGCACCTGTCCGGCGAGCGCCTGCGAGTACGGAATCGTCCCGTCCTCGGCGAACAGCGCGTCGATGGCGACGCCGAGAATGATAGGCGGCAGCAGGTTGAGCACCCGGGCGAAGATGCTCGCCACGACGCCCGTCACGAACGCGAGCTTGTTCTCGGCCCCGTATTCGAGGAACAACCGCCGCATCGGATTCTCCGCCTGCTCCTTCTGCTCCTCGAAGGGGTCGTCTTCTTCATCGTGAATGTCCATTATCGAGACAGAGAGGCCGCTCGATTGATAAGAGTTTCCTACGAATCGAAACAGTGGGAGATGCGACAGGAGCGCTTCGCCGGCGGAGTCGATGGCTCTCCGACCAGTGACAAAAGTCTGACGTTCAGTGCAGGACGTGACGCCCCGGGCGTCACAGCGGCCGGTCTTCGATGGCGGGGTCGAGGCCGGCGTCCGCGAGGTCCTGGCGCACGCGTTCGCGCAGGGGCGTCGGCACCGTTCCGCGCCCGACGGGAACGGCCGTCTCGCCGTCGCCTTTCACCTTCCAGTAGAGCACGCACTCGCTGGGGTCGTAGTACTCGATGCTGTAGTAGTCGTCCGCGCCGCGGTAGTGGACGCGGGCCGCGAAGCCCTCGACCTGCCAGCCGTCCTGTTCGGCGAGTCCGTCCAGCGCGTCGTCCATACCTCGTCGCTGGGCCGCGAGCGTGGTAGCCGTTACGGAATCGCCGGCGGGAACCGCGCTCTCGACCGGGCGCAGAGACGCGTCCGATGCGGCCGCTCGTCACGAACCGACGGAAGAAAGAACGAAGCTGCCGGGACGACGGACTCCGGTTACTGGAAGCCGATGCGACCGCTGGTCCGGCGCTGCGGGCCCGACGAGCCGCCCTTGAACTCCTGTTCCATCTGCTCGTAGTAGTCGAGCAGGTCCTCGGTGATGGTCGCGCGGACGCTCTCCATCGCCGAGCGGAAGTGTCGCATCTCGACCTCCTCGGCGTCGTCGTCCTCGCGCAGCGCCTGGATGGCCGCCTCGCGCCCGATGGATTCGAGGTCGCTTCCGACGTAGCCGTCGGTCATCTCCGCGAGTTCGCGCAGGCTCACGTCCGGTGCGAGCGGCGTGTCGTCCGTGTGAATCTTGAGGATCTGCTCGCGGCCGTCCGTGTCCGGTTCGCCGATCATCACGAGACGGTCGAACCGACCGGAGCGGATGAGCGCCGGGTCTATCATGTCCGGGCGGTTGGTCGCACCGATGACCATCACGTCGCCGGCCTCCTCGAGTCCGTCGAGTTCCGTCAGGAGCTGGTTGACGACGCGCTCGCTGACGTTGCTCCCCATCTCCTGGCTCCGACTGGGGGCGAGGCTGTCGAGTTCGTCGAAGAAGATGACGGTGGGGCTGACCTGCCGGGCCTTCCGGAACGTCTGGCGAATCGCCTTCTCGCTCTCGCCGACCCACTTCGACAGTAGTTGCGGTCCGCGGACGCTGATGAAGTTGGCGTTCGTCTCGTTGGCGACCGCCTTCGCCATCAGGGTCTTCCCCGTGCCGGGCGGGCCGTACAGCAGGACGCCGCTCGGCGGGTCGATGCCCATGCGTTCGAACTTCTCCGGCGAGGACAGCGGCCACTCGACGCTCTCTTTGACCTCCTCCTGGGCCTCTTCGAGGCCGCCGACGTCGTCCCAGGAAATCTTGGGGAGTTCGACGAGGACCTCCCGCATCGCGGAGGGTTCGACCTCGTTGAGCGCGCCGTGGAAGTCCTGGCGCTTGACGATCATCCGGTCGATGAGCGACGGCGGAATCGACTCCTCGTCGAGGTCTATCTCGGGCAGGTAGCGCCGGAGCGCCTTCATCGCGGCCTCCTTGGTGAGGCTCTCGATGTCGGCGCCGACGAACCCGTGCGTGTCGTTGGCGAGACCGCCGAGGTTCACGTCGTCCGAGAGCGGCATCCCACGCGTGTGAATCTGGAGAATCTCCTTGCGCCCCGACTCGTCCGGCACGCCGATCTCTATCTCGCGGTCGAACCGGCCGGGACGGCGCAGCGCCGGGTCGACGGAGTCGACGCGGTTCGTCGCCGCGATGACGATGACCTGGCCGCGCGCCTCGAGGCCGTCCATCATCGTCAGCAACTGGGCGACGACGCGGCGCTCGACCTCGCCGGTCACGTCCTCGCGCTTCGGCGCGATGGAGTCGAGTTCGTCGATGAAGATTATCGAAGGCGCTTCCTCGGCCGCGTCCTCGAAGATTTCACGGAGTTGCTGTTCGGACTCGCCGTAGTACTTCGAGATTATCTCCGGCCCCGCGATGGAGAAGAAACTCGCGGAGGTCTCGTTGGCGACCGCCTTCGCCAGCAGCGTCTTCCCCGTGCCGGGCGGGCCGTGCAGGAGGACGCCCTGCGGCGGCTCGATGCCCAGTTTCTGGAATATCTGGGGATGCTTCATCGGGAGTTCGACCATCTCCCGGACCCGCTGGATTTCGTTCTGCAGACCGCCGATGTCTTCGTACGTTATACCCCCACCGGTCTTCTCGAAGCCCGATATCGGCTCTTCCCTGAGTTCGACGTCGGTGTCTTCCGTGATGAGACACACCCCCTCCGGTTCCGTCTCGACCGCGATGAGCGGAATCGCCTGACCGGGCGAGCGCATGAACGGATGGTTCGTACTCGACATGACGGGCACGATGTCGCGCTCGACGACCGGCCGTTTCAGTATCTGGCGTTTCACCATGCCAGCCGCGTCGCTACCGAACTGGACGCTCGCTTCCTCCGGGGGCGCGAGCACCAGTTTGTCGGCCTTCTCCGCTTCGGCCTTGCGGATTTCGACGCGTTCGCCGATACCGACGTCGGCGTTCTGGCGCGTGAAACCGTCTATTCGCACGGTATCGGTGTTCCAGTCCTGACGGTCTGCACGCCAGACCTTCGCCGCCGTGGTGTCGGCACCTTCGATCTCGATGATGTCTCCTGGACTCAACTTCAGGTGCAGGAGCGTATCAGGATCGAGACGGGCGATACCGCGTCCCGAGTCGTTCGGGTACGCTTTCGCCACCTCTAGTTGCACTTCGTTCATGGTTTTACACTCGCGGGGATGTTCGTGGGTCGTGGTTCGCGAGGCATAAGCCCTTTGTTACCGGGGGTTTCGACCAGAGAGTCACCCGATATCGCCGGACTCATCCTGCGTTCGCTACGGGTAATTACGTGTTGGCCCTACAAAGGGATAGTGGTGTACGTACGGCGCTTTCAAATCGGCTCCCGAATCGACGCGCCGGAGCGGTGCCGCGCAAACGCGCCGACTCAGTAGATGAGTTCGTCGTCGTTCTCTATCATGTACAGCGTCCGGGCGGCGATGTTGACCGCGTGGTCGCCGACGCGTTCCAGGTCCCGGACCGTCAACAGCAGCCGCGAGACGTCCTGGAGCAGTTGCTCGACCTCCTCGTCGGAGTTGGCCTCCAATTCCGTCTCGATGAGGTCGCGGACGACGAGTTCGCTCGCGCGCTCACAGAGGGCGTCCAGTTCGTCGTCCTGCTCGGCCACCGCGTAGCAGTCGTCCGCGTTCTCGGCGTCGTACGCGGCCATCGCGTCCTCTATCATCGAGAGCGCGAGGTCGCCGAGCGCCTGGACGTCGACCTCGGGGAACACGTCCTTTTCCGCCTGGAGCGTGTACTCGCCGAGGTTCACCGCGAGGTCGCCGATGCGTTCGAGGTCCGTGATTATCTTGAACGAGGCGGCGATGAGCCGGAAGTCGCTCGCGATGGGTTCGTGCAGGCGCAGCAGGTCGATGCAGTCGCTCTCGATGTCGAGGTAGAGCTGGTTGATCTCGTGGTCGGTGTCGATCAGCTCGTCGGCCAGTTCCGTGTCTTTCTGTTCGAGGGCGTTCAACCCCTTGCGGACGCGCTCCATGACGAGTTCGCTCATGTAGAGCACGTCCTCTTGCAGTTCGAGGAGACCCTCCTCGTAGGACGTTCCGGGCATACTTCCTCTTTACCGGAGTCGAGTGATGAACCTTGTGGAGGGTCGGGGAACGGACACAAGAGCTTACACGCATCCTCGCCTCCCCCCGAACATGGCAGTCACTGCTCGCGACCTGATGACGACGGACGTGGAGACAGTTAGCCCCGACGACGACATCAGCGAGGTGCTGACGCGTCTCGCCCGCGCGGAGTTCAACGGCTTCCCCGTCGTCGAGGACGGAGACCTCATCGGCATCGTCACCCAGAGCGACCTCGTCGACCTGTTCCAGCCCAGCGACCGGACGCTGTGGATTCCCATCGGCTTCCCGCCGTTCCTCGAGAGCCTGGAGTACGCCATCGACCTCTCGTGGGACGAACTCGACACCGGCATCGACCTCGTGAGGAACGCCGGCAAGCCCGTCCGGACGGTGATGACCGAAGACGTCGTGACCGTCGAGCCGGACGACGACCTCGACCACATCCTCGACCTGCTGGCGGACGACGAGCGCGACATCAACCGTCTGCCGGTGGTGGAGCGCGCGGAGCGTGGCTCCGCGAACGGGTCGAACGGTGACCTCGTCGGCATCATCGCTCGCCAGGACGTGCTCCGGACCGTCCGCGACGAGCGCCGGGCGTCGGAGTAGAGCCGGCCGCGCTCGCCGCTCGGCGGTCGTCGATTCAGGAGAGCAGTGATGCGGGATGCTAGCTCGATGCACACCCATGAACCACCGTTTCGACGGAGGTTCGCAGGGTATTTGTTCCCGAATGCATATAAATCTTTGCTGAGATGAAGGCGGCGACCGGGCGGCGACGCGTCAGGCGGCGCACTGCCGACCGAACCGGGCAGCGTTCCCGTCGCCGTCGCGACACCGAAGTCGCGTGGACTCCGTCGACCGGCCGGCCATCCCACGTTCGTGCACAGTACTCCCCGTGCCGAGACGACGGTTCAGCACGGAGATGGAAACTACTTAGTCGGGTCACGGCAACTCCACCTGCATGACGAGTGTCAAGGAGTTCCGGGTCGAACGCGAGCCGACTCCGGACTCGCTCGGGCAGGGGGCGTTCGTCTTCACCGACGACTACTCGGTGTTCGACTGGGGGAAGATGCCGGACGAGATTCCCGACAAGGGTGCGAGCCTCTGTACGATGGGGGCGTTCAACTTCGAACTCCTGGAGGAGGAGGGCGTACCCACCCACTATCGCGGAGTCGTCAGCGACGGGAACGTCGTCTCGGTCTCGGACACCACGTCGCCACCGACGGAGATGGCCATCGACCTCACGCAGGTGCCGAACCTGCCGCGAGAGGGTCGGAACTACGACTACGAGATGTTCCACGGCGCGGCCGACGACAACTACCTCGTCCCGCTGGAGGTCGTCTTCCGCAACAGCGTCCCCGTCGGCTCCAGTCTGCGGCGACGCACCGACCCCGAGGACCACGGACTGGACTTCCCGGAGTGGCCCGATGGCGCGGTCCAGCTGGAAGAGCCTATCGTCGAGTTCTCGACGAAGTTCGAGGAGAGCGACCGCTACCTCTCCCGCGAGGAGGCCGACCGCATCGCGGGCGCCGCCGACGTCGACGAACTCGAATCGGTCGCCCGCGAGGTGAACCGCGTCGTCACCGAGCGGGCCGCCAAGGCCGAACTCACCCACGAGGACGGGAAGATAGAGTGTCTGTACTACGAGGGCGAGGTTCGCGTCGCCGACGTGGTCGGCACGTTCGACGAGAGCCGGTTCACGTTCCACGGCCAGCCGGTCAGCAAGGAGTTCCTCCGGCAGTACCACAAGCGCGAGCAGCCCGCCTGGGCCGACGCGGTAGCGGACGCCAAGGCGGAGGCGAAGCGCCGCGACGTCGCCGACTGGAAGTCGCTGTGCGACGAGCGGCCCGCGCCGCTGCCCGACGAGGTCGTCTCGGCCGCCCGCGACCTCTACGTCGCCGGCACCAACGCCTACGTGGGCCGCGAACTGTTCGACGCGCCGCCGCTCGACGAGGCCGTGATGAACGTCTCCGACCTCTGACGTCGGCCAGGTGTCGGCGCGGACGCACGCTCGCACCGAACGACCCGGAACGGGGGGATTCAAGTCTGGCGGAGCGTAACTCCGAGACATGAACGCAGGGGACCGCGTCCGCGTCGAGCGGGCGGACCAGACGTACGAAGGGGTGCTGTTGCCCTCGACGACGCAGGACCACCTCGTCGTCAAACTCGACGGCGGGTACAACGTCGGCGTCGACCGTGAAGACGCGTCGGTCGACGTGCTCGAATCGGACGTCTACGAGATAGAGGAGGGCGAGACGAGCGAGTCGTCGGTCGTGGAGTTCGACGACGACCTGCCGACGATATCGCTCATCAGCACGGGCGGCACCATCGCCTCCACCGTGGACTACCGCACCGGCGCGGTCACCGCACAGTTCGACGCCGAGGACGTGCTCCGGGCGGTGCCCGACCTCGCCGGTCGCGCGAACTACCGCGGCCGCGTCGTCGCCAACATCCTCAGCGAGAACATGACGCCGGACGTGTGGCAGGACCTCGCTCGCGCCGTCCACGAGGAGATAGAGAACGGGGCCGACGGCGTCGTCGTCATGCACGGTACGGACACGATGCAGTTCACCGCGAGCGCGCTCTCCTTCATGCTGGACACCCCCGTTCCGGTCGTGTTCACCGGGAGCCAGCGCTCGGCGGACCGGCCCTCCTCGGACAACGTGATGAACGCGGTCTGCTCGGTGGAGGCCGCCAAGTCAGACGCCGCCGAGGTGATGGTCTGTATGCACGCCTCCGAGAGCGACGACGTCTGCGCGCTCCACCGCGGTACCCGCGTCCGGAAGAACCACACCTCCCGCCGGGACGCCTTCGAGACGGTCGGTGCGAAACCGCTCGGCGAGGTCGACTACGACACCGGCGAGGTCGCGTTCCGGCGCGAGCACGACGAGCGCGGCGCAGCAGACCTCGCGCTCGCGGCCGACGTCGAGTCCGATGTCGAACTGCTGAAGTTCACGCCCGGTACGGACGAGTCCGCGCTCGACCTCGCGGAGGGGAAGGCCGGCCTCGTCCTCGAAGGCACGGGCCTGGGGCACGTCCACTCCGACTGGGCCGACCGCATCGCGGACCTAGTCGACGACGGTACCACCGTGGTCATGACCAGCCAGTGCATCCAGGGACGGGTCTGCGACCGCGTCTACGACACGGGACGGGACCTGCTCGACGCGGGCGTCGTCGAGGGGGAGGACATGCTCCCCGGCACGGCGAAGGTGAAGTTGATGTGGGCGCTGGCGAACGCCGGCGACCCCGCGGCGACGATGCGGGAACCGCTCGCGGGCGAGATACGCGAACGGTCGGTGCCCTGGGAGTGAGATGACGGGCGCGACCGTCGAACTCAGGGAGGCGACGCACGACGACTTCGAGGCGGTCGCCGAGTTCACCCGGGACACGTGGCCCGAACGTGACGGCGGCGACTACATCCCCGACGTCTACCACGACTGGATAGAGGGCGACGACAAGCGAACGGTGGTCGCGGACGTCGTCGAACGGGATTCGACGGGCGGTCGGGGGTCGTCCGACGAGGTCGGCGACGCCATCGCCGGCATCGCCCAGGGCGTCCTGCTCTCGGACTGGGAGGCGTGGGGCCAGGGGATGCGCGTCAACCCCGCGTTCCGCGGCGAGGGCGTCGGGATGCGCATGACGCGCGACCTCTTCGACTGGGCGCGCGAACGGGGAGCGACGGTCCTCCGGAACATGGTGTTCTCGTGGAACGTCGCCGGTCTCGGCCAGTCCCGGGCCACCGGCTACGACCCCGTCACCGAGTTCCGGTGGGCGACGCCCGACCCGGACCCGGACGCCGACCCGGCCCTCGACGTGACCGCGGACCCGCGGGCGGCGTGGCGCTACTGGACCGACAGCGCGGCCCGCGAACATCTCGCGGGGCTGGCGCTCGACGCTGAGGAGTCGTGGGCGGTCTCCGAACTCACTCGCGAGGACCTCCGCCGGGCCGCCGACGAGGACGGTCTGTTCGTCGTCCAGGCCGACGGAACGAGGGGGCTCGCGTATCGCGTCCGAGAGTACGACCGCGAGGGCGACGACGGCGGCGAGGAGAGGTGGGTCGAGTACGGCGTCGGAGCGTGGGCGGACGTCGACGCCGCCCGGAGCCTATTCGCCGCCGTGGCCCGGGACGCCGCCGAACGCGGCGCGACCCGGACGCGGATGCTCGTGCCCGAGACCACACGGTACGTCAGCGACGCCGCCTACTGCCGGACGGGGGTCGCCGACGAACCGGACTTCGTGCTCGCGGCCGACCTCACTGCCGACCACCGTCGTCGATAGCGTCGAGTCCGGCGACGGGGTGACCCCGTCGGTTCCGGACTCAGTCGTCAGCGGTGGGGGTTTCGGGGTCCGTTATCTCCCAGTCGTCCTCGTTCTCGTGTTCCCAGTCGAACTCGTCGATGGCCGCGCCGCGTTCGAGGATGAACGGACCGGCGGCGAGCGTGTTGAGCGTCACCGTCACCGCACGGATGACGTACGCGGTGAGGATGACGAACGGCGCGAGCGCGACCATGTACGCGAAGCTGACGAACAGCGGGAGCGGCGGGATGCTGAACGCGCGCCAGATGGGGAGCGCCATCTGGCGCGGGAAGAGCCTCGCGTCCAGCGCCAGCAGGACGTAGGACGTGAACACGATGGCCGGCAGTGAGACGTACAGCAGGCGACTGGAGAGGCGCGCGAGTTCGCGCTTGTAGTACAGCGACTTGAAGTACTCGCGGCCGGTCGCGAAGAATTTCAGCGTGTCGACGAGGTCGTCGATGGCCTCGGCTTCCTCGTCGTCGAGCTGGTTGCGGTACTTGCGCTTGAACCGGCGGGCGGCGTGGAGCTGGCGCGAGTAGTCGTAGTTCAGGCCGGCGAGCAACACCTTGAACGTGCCGAACTGAGCGTCCGCCAGCGTCTCGCCGGCACGTTCGGCGTCGGCGGTCACGCGGTCGGCGAACGCCCTGGCCTCCTCGCGGAACTCGCCGTCGTCGCTGTCTTCGGCGATGTTGGCGAGCGCCATTGCCTGCCGGTCGATGACCTGGAGGATGGCGCGGAGGAACTCCGCCGGACGAGCGGGGCTCACGTCCGATTTCATGAACTGGTCGATGCGGTCGCGGTACCGAATCGAGGCGTCGATGCGGTCGCGCTGGTCCTCGATGTCGGTGATCTCCTGAGAGAAGACGATGGAGTTGATGGAGACGACGATGGAGACCAGCAGGATGATACCGCTCAACAGCGTGTTGAAGAGCGTCTGCACCGTGTTCGTCTCCGTCAGCAACCTCCGCATGTCCACCCCGGTTCCCTGAACCGACATCACCAGGAGGACAGCGAGGACGCACAGTAGCAGAAACAGCGTCACGGAGGTACGCCTGCCGAGAAGGAGAAACCACCTGCTAATCTTCTTGAAAATCGACCTTCGGTCTCTCATCTCCGATTCCGGGAAGAGAGACTCGAAGGAGTGGTCGTCAGGATTCATATTTCTCGTTCTATTTTACTCGTAGCGAGGGGTAAGGGCTTCTGGTTTACATATCATGCCGACAGTCGTCTACGCGAAATCGTCGGCGATATCGGCGAGCGTCTCCATCTGGCGCGTTTCGTGACCGACGCCGAGCGGCGAGACGCTGACCTCGCCGTCGGCCAGCGCGCGACGGTCGGTTCCAACGGGGTCGTCGAGTTCCTCGGGGCGGTCCGGGCGCAACGGGTCGTAGAAGCAGTCCCGGAGCGCGAGTTCGTCGCCGTCCTCCTCGACGCGGACGTCGAAGTCGCTGGTCGGCCGGGTGACGCGGAGCGGGGGACGCTCGTCGGCCACGGGCACGTTGACGTTGAGGTAGGTGCGGTCGGCGAGCGCGTCGGCGCGCTCTACCAGGAACCGCGCGACGTCGGCCGCCGGGTCGAACTCCCCGTCCTCGAACTCGCGGTTGCCGACGACCGGGTCGTACAGCGAGACGGCGACGCCCGGCACGTCGAGGAACGCCGCCTCCTTCGCGGCGCTGACCGTCCCGGAGCGTCCGAGTTTGTGCGCGCCGACGTTGGGACCGTCGTTGACGCCCGAGACGACCACGTCCGGTTCCGGGGCGAGCGTCCGGAGGCCGACCGCGACGCAGTCGCAGGGCGTTCCGTCGACGACGACGCCGCGGTCGCGCTCCTCGACCCCGACCGCGTGGGAGTTCGCCCGACCGACGCCGCTGCGGTCCTCGGCGGGGGCGACGACCGACACCCTGGTCACGGACGGAGCGGCGGCGAACTCGTCGTACAGCGCGTCCAGACCGGGTGCTCCGACGCCGTCGTCGTTCGTCAGCAGGACGTGCACGTCACCCTCCGCTCACCGGCGGGAACAGCGCGAGTTCGTCGCCTTCTTCCAGTTCGGTCCCGAGACCGTCCTCGTTCGCCACGTTCGTCCCGTTCCGGAGGAGGTTGACGTGGTCGCGTAGCCGACCGTTCTCGACGACGCGTTCGCGCAGCTCCGGACGCGCTTCCAGCAGCGCGTCGAGCGCGTCGCCGACCGTGTCGCCCGGTTCGGCGTCGACCGCCACCTCCTTTCCCCCGGCGACGTCAGCGAGGTCCGCGAAGAGCTTCCACTGCATGTCTCTTCGAACGGGACGGTCCGGCAAGTTCCTTTCCTTCCAGTGGGGAGCGACGAGCCGCGGTCGCGTTCCCACCGGAGGGCCGCGAGAGGTCGTCGAGCGTTCGACGGCGACGCGTCCCGCGTGGCGGGGAAACCTCACCAACCGAACAGTTAAGTCGAGCGTGTGAGAAGAACGCAAGGACTCGAATGGCGAGCGAAGATCCGAAGCAGGCGTCTGACGGAGAGGGCCTCCGAGAGGAGTTCGCGGCGAAGATAGAGGACGTTCGCGAGCGCGTCATTCAGGTCAAGCGCGAAACGGACGCGAAAGCTCCCGCCGACCACGGCCATCCGGACCTCCGGGACGACGTCGAGGACCTCCGGACGGCCGTCGCCGAGGTCGAAGAACTTCGCGAGCGGGTGGTCGAGAACCGCGACCGTATGGACTCCGGCTTCGAGAACTACGAGGAGGTGCTCTCCTACCTCACCGAGACGACCGACGAACTGGAAGAACGCCTCGACGTGCTCGCGACGGCGCTGGTCGGCGTGCGCGACCGCACCCGGAAACTCGCCGTCGACGAGGAGAAGCGGGCGGCCGTCGCCGAACTGGCGCGCACCGCGAACCGCAACGGCGTCGAGACCGCCGTTTGCGAGAGCTGCGAGCTGAGCGTCACCGTCTCGCTGCTGTACGAACCCGAGTGCCCCCACTGCGGTGCGTCGTTCGGCGACCTCCGGCCGAAGGAGGGCTGGTTCGGTTCGTCGACGCTGCTCGTCGGCGACCCGCCGGCGCTGGAGGGGGAGACGCTCGACGACGACGTCGACGACCTGCTGACGGAGGACGACGAGGAATGACCGACGGAGGTAAGTCTCCCGGGGAGGTAACGGGAGCGTGAGCGACGACGAAGAGCCGCTGGCAGACCTCGCCGCGGAGGTCGACGGCCGCCGGGACCGCGAACGCGAGGCGGACGACGACGCGTTCACGGAAGTCGACGTGGCGGCGATCGACCGCGAGAAGCTCTGGGCCGACCTGCGGGGCGAAACCGCCCCGGACCGGACCGCGGCCGGAGAGGCGGACGACGACGACCGCGACGTCCGGACCGTCGACAAGAGCATCTGTCACGGCTGCCCGCATTTCGGCGACCCGCCGGCGCTCCGCTGCACCCACGACGGAACCGACATCCTGTCGGTCGTCGACAGTGGACGGTTCCGCGTGGCGAACTGTCCGGTGGTCGTCGAGGAGTCCGAACTCGACCTCGACGCGATGGAGTTCGACGCCCGGGAGTGAGCGTCGCCACCCGCGACACGATGAATTTCGCCAACACGATACTGGAGTTCGTCCACCAGTACGGCTATCTCGCGCTGCTCGCGTTCGCCTTCCTCGAATCGTCGATGCTGTTCCCGTTCGCGCCGAGCGAACTCGTCGTGCCGGCGGCGGCGGGCATCCTCGTCCAGGGGCCGCTCTCGTTCGCCCTGTTCGTCGCGGCGGCGACGGTCGGGGCGACCCTCGGCGGCCTCGTCCCCTACCTCCTCGGTCGGGAGGGCCACGAGGCGGTGGACCGCTACGGGCGCTACGTCCGCGTCTCCGACGACGAGGTCGACCGCGGGGTCCGGTGGTTTCGCCGGTGGGGCGAGACGGCGGTGTTCTGGGGCCGACTGCTGCCCGTCCTGCGGTCGATAATCTCGATTCCGGCCGGGTTCGCGGAGATGGACCGCTGGCGGTTCCTCGCGTACACCGCCGGGGGAGCGGCGCTGTTCAACGCGATAATCGCCGCGCTCGTGTTCTTCGGTCGCGACGAACTGCTGCACGCCCTGCCGACGTGACCGCCGAATTCGGCGGCGGCGGTGGGCGGAGAAACTCCGGGAACCTCGCCCGACCCGTGGTCTGACGGCGCTACCGCAGGTCCAGTACGTGGCGCTTTTGAACGCCGAACGAGTAGGGCGAGTATGCAATTCTGCGACGACTGCGGCTCCATGATGAAGTCCATGGGGTCACAGATGGTCTGCGCGAACGACGACTGCCAGGCGACGGTCGTAAAAGACGAGGAGAAGGCGGCCGAGTTCGTCTCGACCGAGGAGCAGAGCGGCGACGAGGTCATCGAGACCGAGGAGGGCGCGAACTTCGAGGGGAAGCCAACCGCCACCGACGTCACCTGCGAGGAGTGCGGTCACGGCGAGGCGTGGTACACCATCAAGCAGACCGGGGCCGCCGACGAACCGCCGACGCGCTTCTTCAAGTGCAAGGAGTGTGGCTACCGCTGGCGGGAGTACAACTGAACCGTTCGCAGTTTTTGCGGTGGCAGGGACGTTTTACTTGTGGGTGCGTAATGTTGTGCTATGGATTTGCACGCCAGAGACGTTCGTCGGGACGTACGCGAACTCGCCGGGCTGCTCGGCGAGGCGCTGGAACGCCACGCGTCCGAGGAGGCGTTCGAGACCGTCGAAGCCCTTCGCACCGACGCCATCGACTACCGACGCGGTGACGCCGACTCCCGCGACCCGCTCCGCGACTGCGTCGAGCGACTCCCGCCGGACCAGGCCGTCCACGTGGCGCGGGCGTTCGCCCTCTACTTCGAACTCATCAATCTCGCCGAGGAGCGCCAGCGCGTCAGGGCCATCCGCGAGGGCCGCGAAGGTGGCACGCTCTCGAACGACGTGGCGGCCGCCGCGGAACGGTTCGCCGCCGAGGACGTCGACTCGGAGACGGTCCAGACGGTACTCGACGACGTGTTCGTCGAACCGACGTTCACCGCCCACCCGACCGAAGCCCGCCGGAAGACGGTGAAGTCGAAGCTCCGCTCTATCGCCGAACTGCTGGAGGAACTCGACGAGCACCGGCTCACCGACCGCGAGCAGGAGCGCCTCGAACGCAGCCTCGACGCCGAGATAGTCGGCCTGTGGACCACCCGGCAGGTGCGCGAGCGCCGCCCGGAGGTGGCCGACGAGGCGCGCAACGTCCAGTGGTACCTGGAGAACGTCCTGTTCGACGTCATCGGCGAGGTGTACGACGAACTGGAGCGGGCGTTCGCGGACTTCGACGCGGACGTCTCCCGCCTCGTCGAGTTCCGGTCGTGGGCGGGCAGCGACCGCGACGGCAACCCCCACGTCACGCCCGATGTGACCGCGGAGACGCTGGAGAACCAGCGCGGCATCGCCTGCCAGCGGTACACCGAGGCGCTGGAGCGGCTCATCGGCGTGCTCAGCCAGGACGGCGAGCGCGTCCCGACGACGGCGGCGTTCGAGGAGAGCCTGGACGCCGACCGCGAGCGACTGCCCCGGGTCGCGGAGGAGGCGAAGGAGCGGTACCCCGACGAGCCGTACCGCCAGAAGCTGGCGGTGATGGTCCACCGCGTCGACCGCGTGGGTAGCGTCCGGCCGGGCGGGTACGACGACGCCGACGAACTGCTCGACGACCTCGAGACGGTCGCCGACAGCCTGCGGGCGAGCGGGATGGAGGACGTCGCCGACACCGAGGTCGACCCCCTCCGTCGGCAGGTCGAGACGTTCGGCTTCGCGCTCGCGAGCCTCGACCTCCGGGACCACCGCGAGAACCACACGAAGGCGGTCACCGAGGCCCTGGAACGCGAGGGCATCGACTACGCGGGGATGGACGAGAACGAGCGCCAGGAACTGCTCACCGAGGCGATGCTGGACGACGAACGGCTCCTGTCGTTCGACGGCAGCCTCTCCGAGACGGCTGAGCGCGTGCTGACGCTGTTCGAGCGACTCGGCGAGTGGCAGCGCGAGTACGGCGCGGACGCCATCGACACCTACTGCATCAGCATGACCGAGCAGCCGAGCCACGTGCTCGAAGTGCTCTTCCTGGCCGACCAGGCCGGCGTCGTCGACCTCCCGGGCCACTCCGGGCTAGACGTCGCGCCCCTGCTGGAGACCGAGTCGGCGCTGTCGAACGCCCGGACGATTCTCGGGACGCTGTTCGAGAACGAGGCGTACGCCGCCTCGCTGGAGGCCCGCGGCGGCACCCAGGAGGTGATGCTGGGGTACTCGGACTCGAACAAGGAGAACGGATTCCTCGCCGCGAACTGGGAGCTCAACCGCGCTCAGACCGACTTGGCGGCCATCTGTGCCGACTACGACGTCGACATGCGGCTGTTCCACGGGCGCGGCGGCTCGATATCCCGCGGCGGCGGCCCGATGAACGAGGCGCTGCTGGCGCTGCCGCCCGAGACCGTGTCCGGCGAGGTGAAGTTCACCGAGCAGGGCGAGTCCATCGCCGAGAAGTACGCCAATCCGGCCGTCGCCGAACGGGAACTCGAACAGATGCTGAACGCCCAGATTCGGGCGCGCCACGCCACCGTCGCCGACGAGCGCGACGCCCCCGACGAGGCGTGGGTCGACGCCATGGACACCGCGGCGTCGGCCGCCCGGGAGGCGTACCGCGACCTGCTCGACGCGGAGGGGTTCGTCCGCTACTTCGAGGAGACGACGCCCATCACCGTCATCGAGGAGCTGAACCTCGGCTCCCGACCGGCGTCCCGGTCGGGCGAGCGCACCGTCGAGGACCTCCGGGCCATCCCGTGGGTGTTCTCGTGGACCCAGACGCGCTGCATCCTGCCCGGCTGGTACGGGCTGGCGTCGGGAATCGACGCCTACCTGGAGAGCGCAGCGAACGAGGACGAGGCGCTCGCGACCCTCCAGGAGATGTACGAGGAGTGGCCGTTCTTCCGGACGACGCTCGACAACGCCGCGCTGGCGCTCGCCCGGACCGACCTGGAGATCGCCGAGGAGTACGCCGCGCTCGCCGGGAGAGAGCGACGCGAGCGGTTCTTCCCCGACATCCGGTCGGAGTACGAGCGCGCGGTGGAGCTCGTCACCGCCATCGCGGGGCGCGACGATCTGCTCTCGCGAACGTGGCTCCGCGAGAGCCTCGACCGGCGCAACCCCTACGTCGACCCCCTGAACCTGCTTCAGGCGCACCTGCTCGGCCAGACCCACCGGAACGAGACCGAGAAGCGTGCGCTCCGGCTGACGGTGACCGGCATCGCCGCCGGGATGAAGAACACGGGATAACGCCGCCGGTGGGGGCTACCGGGGCGCTTATTCGGGCGGCGACCCAACGTGGCGTCGATGGACGCCGAAATCTCCCCAGCGGAGGTGTACGAACTCCTCGACGACGAGGACGTCCGAATCGTCGACATCCGACCCGAAGCGCAGTTCGAACGCGGCCACGTCCCCGGCAGCGAGTGCATCCCGTTCCACGCGCTCGCCGACCGCATCGACGAACTCGACGGCGCGGACCGCATCGTCACGGTCTGTCCGGAGGGCAAGTCGAGCGTCCAGGCCGCGCGGCTGATCGCTTCCTACGAAGGGGTCCCCGACGACGCCCGCGTCGAGAGCATGGAAGGCGGACTCAGAGCGTGGGAACGCGAGCTGGAGTCCAGCGACGCGCCCGACGAGGACGGAGAGACCGCCTCCGACGCGCCGTTCTAATCGGTCGTCGGGAGCGAAAAGACAGAACGTCTACGGGTCCGGAGGGGCCGCGTGATACTCCTCGACCCGCGAGAGCGGCAGAGTCGGCGACGCTATCAGGCGACGTTGAATCCTTTATCGCGGAGGAAATCCTCGACGCGCCCGGTGTGGTTGCCCTGGAGTTCTATCTGGCCTTCTTCGACGGTCCCGCCGCAGGCGAACTTCGATTTCAGGTCAGAGGACAGACTGTCCAGGTCGACGTCTTTGGGGTCGAATCCTTCGATGATCGTTACTTCCTTTCCGTAACGGCGCTCGTCGATGCGGATGTTGATCTGCTGGGACTCTTTCGCAACGTCCTCGCAGACGCAGAGCTCCTGGGGCAGCCCGCACGTCGAGCAGACTTCCGACATTACGTTTGGGCGTACGAAATCAACCTATTAAACATTGTCGGGAAGATTGCCATATCATGTAGTATTTAGACACGGAACGACGGTCCCGGAGTTCGTCCCGCCACGGCGACGCACGACCGGCTGACTGCGCGCGACCGGGACGCTACCGCGGAATCCGTCGCCTCTCGCCACTCCCTCACCGGCGACGGAAGGGTCGGTCAGCAGTTCGTTACGAACCGCTTACATCTTCACAGCAGACGCAGTCCGGAGAGGGGCCACCCGCACGTTCAAGGCCGAGAAGGGGGACAGGTCCGGTATGGAAGAGACGGACGTGGTCACCTGCTTCCTGCGGAACCGGGGCGACGTGCTCCTGCTCCGCCGGAGCGACGAGGTCGGGTCCTACTCGGGCCGGTGGGGGGCGGTCGCCGGACACGCCGAGGGCGACCCCGACGCTGCGGCGCGCGCGGAGATAGACGAGGAGTCGGGCCTGCTCGACGCCTGCACGTTCGTCCGGTCGGGCGACGCCTTCGACGTCGAGGACGAGGACCTCGACACGCGCTGGGTCGTCCACCCCTACCTCTTCGACTGCGACAGACGCGCGGTCCGGACCGACCAGGAGACGACGACGGCCGAGTGGGTTCCCCCGACCGAAATCCTCCGGCGCGACGCCGTCCCGCGGCTCTGGACCTCCTACGCCCGCGTCGCGCCCTCTATCGAGTCCGTCGCGGCGGACGACGAACACGGCTCCGCCTACGTCTCGGTGCGCGCGCTCGAAGTCCTGCGCGACCGGGCGGGAGCCGTCGCGGCGGGCGAGCGCGACGGCGACTGGTCCGACCTCGCCGCCCTCGCCGAGGCGCTGTGCGACGCCCGGCCGAGCATGGCCGCGCTGGGCAACCGGGTCGACCAGGCGATGGCGACCGCGAGCGACGACCGCACCCCCGCGGCGGTCGAGCGGGCGGCCGCCGTCGGGGTCGAACGCGCGTTCTCGGCCGACGACGAGGCGGCCGCCGTCGCCCGCGAGCGAATCGAGGGCGACGCCGCGCTGACGCTCTCGCGCTCGGGCACCGTCCTCGCCGCGCTCGACGCGGCCGAGCGGGTGTTCGTCGCGGAGTCGCGGCCGGCCCGCGAGGGCGTCGGCGTCGCCGAGGAACTCGCCGGGGGCGGTGACGCCCCGGTGACGCTCCACACCGACGCCGCCGTCGCGCACGTGCTGGCGACCCGGGACGTGGACGCGGTAGTCGTCGGGGCGGACACCGTCCTCCCGGGCGGCGACGTGGTGAACAAGACCGGGACCCGCGCGACCGCGCTGGCGGCCGACCGCGAGGACGTCCCCGTCTACGCGGTGGCGGCCAGCGACAAGGTGGCGACCGACGACGACCCCGCGCTGGAGACGGGCGACCCCACCGCGGTGTACGACGGCAGCGCCGACGTCGAGGTGCTGAACCCGACGTTCGACGTGACCCCCGCCGACTGCGTCGCAGGCTACGTCACCGAGCGGGGCGTCCTCGACGCCGGCGGCGTCCGGGACGTGGCGGACGAACACCGGGAGCTGTCGGCGTGGCGCGAAACCGGCGGAGAGCAGTGAGACGCACAAGAGTCAAATCGCTTGGGGGACTACCTCCGTCCGGGCGGCGGTGACGAAAGTTACCCCCTCCGAGCCCCTTGTGACGAGGCACTTCTCCCGAGCCGCCCTTCCGACGACCCCGACCAGCGGAGCGGGCAGTTCTCCTCGACTACCGGGTCGGCGTCGGACGTTTCGCGTGCCTCGATTTCCTCCGTGCGAAGATTCAACCCGCCGCCGACGCTACTCGCAGCCATGCAGGTGTCCGAACTCGGCGTCCACGAGTCCGTGGTAGCCATCTTCCCGCCGGAGCGACTCCGCGACGCGCTCGCGGACCGCGACCCCGACGTTCGCGTCGTCGGCGACGACCCGGACGACCTCCGGACGTGCGACGCAATCGTCACGTTCGAGCACCGCGACGCCTTCCTCGACGCCGTGGACTGGGTCCACTCGATCCAGGCGGGGTACGACCGTTTCCCGCTAGAGGAGTTCGAGGAGCGGGGCGTCGTCCTGACGAACAGCACCGGCATCCACGACACCAGCGTCGGTGAGACGGTGCTCGGGATGATGCTCTCGCTGGCGCGCCGCCTCCACGCGTTCGCCCGGAACCAGACCGAACGCGTCTGGGACCGTCCGGCGTGGGACGAACCCTTCACGCTCGACGGCGAACGGCTGTGCGTCGTCGGTCTCGGGACGCTCGGCCGCGGTATCGCCGAGCGGGCGGACGCCGTCGGGATGACCGTCGATGGGGTGCGGCGCTCGCCGGACCCCGTGCCGCACGTTCGGGAGGTTCACGCCGCCGCCGACCTCCACGAGGCGGTCGCGGACGCGCGGTTCGTCGCACTGGCGACGCCGCTCACCGAGGAGACGCGGGGGCTGATGGACGGGGCGGCGTTCGAGGCCATGCACGAGGACGCTTACTTCATCAACGTCGCGCGCGGCGAGTGCGCCGACCAGGACGCGCTGGTCGCGGCGCTGCGCGAGGGAACCATCGCGGGCGCGGCGCTGGACGTGTTCGAGACGGAGCCGCTACCGGACGACTCCCCGCTCTGGGAGATGGACGACGTCGTCGTCACGCCCCACGCGGCGGCCGCCGAGCGCGACTACTACCGCCACATCGCCGACCTCGTCGGCCGGAACGTCCGGCAGGTCGCCGCCGGCGAGTCGTTCGTCAACCGGGTGGCATGACCGAGGGACAGCTACCGGGTCGGTGACCGGTCGGTCGGCCGTCGATTTCCAGACCGGGGCGCTTTTGCCACCGCCATGCGAACCCACTCGCGTGCTCACGGTCGAGCTCCACTGCCACTCGGAACTCTCCCACGACGGTCGCGACCCGGTCGAGCTCCTGCTACAGCAGGCCGAGGCGGTCGGTCTCGACGCGCTCGCGGTCACCGACCACGACCAGATCGAGGCGAGCCGTCGTGCCGCGAAGCTGGCACCCGACTACGGGCTCGTCGGCATCCCGGGCATCGAGATAACGACCCGGGCCGGCCACGTGCTCGGACTCGGCGTCGACGAGCGGGTCCCGGCCGGTCTCCCGTTCGGGGAGACGCTCGACCGCATCCGCGCCCAGGGCGGCGTCGCGGTCGTTCCCCACCCGTTCCAGAAGTCCAGGAGCGGCGTCGCCGCCAACATTTCCCGGCGAGAACTCGCCGAGGCGGACGCCATCGAAGTGTACAACTCCCGGCTGCTGACCGGGCGCGGGAACCGCCGCGCCCACGCGTTCGCCGACGCCCACGGACTGCCGATGACGGCCGGCAGCGACGCCCACATCAGCGAGATGGTCGGCCAGGCCGTGACGAAGATAGACGCCGACGGCCGCAACGCCGGTGCCATCCTCGACGCCATCGAGGCCGGCCGCACGGAGATCGACGGCAAGCGAACGCCGTGGCGCATCAGCTTCCGACAGGCGGCCGGCGGCGCGAAGCGCCGCGTCCTCAGCCGCGTCACCGGCTTCCTGGGGTGAGACGCCGGATGGCAGGGGAGAGCGGGCTATCCGGGGCCGAGGTCGAACTCGTCCGCCGGGCCGTCGACGCCGGCGACCCCCTGCCGGGAACGCGGGGGTTCGCAGGACGGCTCCTGGACGGTCGCCTCGTCCGGGACGTGCTCGGGCGCGTCCCGCTCTTCTCGGAGGCCGATGACGCGACGGCGTGGAGCCACGACCCGACCGACCTCGACGCTCCGGACCCCGTCCCGGCGGGACACGCCCGGGTTCCGGCGAGCGACGCGAACGACGGAGCGGCCCGCGACGAGCGACTCTGGAACCTGCCGGACCCGCCCCCAGTTGACGACCGGCGCGAGGCCGTCGACGCGGTTCGAACGGCCGTCGACGCGTCGCTTTCCGACGCGCCCGCCGACGGGACCGCGGTGGCGTTCTCGGGCGGCGTCGACTCCGCATTGGTCGCCGCGGCGCTCGACCGGCCCTGCTACGTCGCGGGATTCCCGGAGAGCCACGACGTGACCGCGGCCCGCGAGGCGGCGGCGATGCTGGACTGCGACCTGACCGTGGTCGAACTCGACCACGACGCGGTCGAGCGCGCTGTCCCCGCCGTGGCGCGCGCGACCGGGCGGACGAACGCGATGGACGTGGAGATAGCGCTGCCGCTCTTCCTGGTCGCAGAGCGAGTCGCGGCCGACGGCCACGACCGCCTCGCGGTCGGACAGGGCGCGGACGAACTCTTCGGCGGGTACGACAAGGTGGCGCGCGCCGACCACCGCGTCGCGGCCGACACCGTGCGCGGCGCGGCCCGCGAGACGGTCCGGAGTCTCGCCGAGCAACTGCCCCGCGACGCGCTGGCGGTCCGGGCCGGCGGCGTCGAACCGGTCGCCCCCCTGCTGGACGACCGAGTGGTCGCGGCGGCGCTCCGGTTGCCGGGCGAGTTGCTGGTGAGCGAGTGCGGCGAGCGCAAGTGGGCGCTCAGGCTCGCCGCCAGGGAGTTCGTCCCCGACCGCGTCGCGTTCAGGGAGAAGAAAGCGGTGCAGTACGGGAGCCTCGTCGCCCGGGAACTCGACCGTCTCGCCCGGCAGGCCGGGTTCAAGCGCCGTCGGGACGACCACGTCACGAGCTACGTGGAATCGCGCGTCCGAGCCGAACGGGCGTCGCGCGACTGAGGTGCGTCACCCGCGAGTCAGTGCGTGTTCTCGGTCGCGGCCACGTCGTCGAGTTCTCGCTCGAGCCACGAGTCGCGATAGCCGATGCTGAAGCCGTCGCACTCGGGACAGGCCTGTCGGTCCAGCGCGTACGTGGCCCCGCAGGTCTTGCACTCGAACGGCTCCGGTTCGGCGTCCCGGACGAACGGCACCGTGAACCGACTGACAAATTCCATTTCTTATTGGTCAGAGAACGTTATACTGTTTTATTATACGTCGCATAACCCCCTCTAGTCGGCGCTTACTGGCCATCTTCGTCCTGTAGTTCCTCTCACCTGTATTACTTCTGTGACGTCCGGCGACGACGGTCAGGTGCCGGCACGGAGGACGCGCTGGCCGCCGCATTCGGAGCAAAGCTTGCACTTTTCGGCGTACGCCCGACCGCAGTCGGGGCAGACGTACGTGGGTTCGTCTTCCTGGTCGTCCGAGAGTCGGTGACGGAGGCGGGCGATGAGGCTCACGGCAGACGCCACCCACCGTGACGACGTTATTATACACCGCTTAATCCCCTACCAGCGTCGGGACGCGACGCGTTCGATGGCCTCGTGGCCGAGCGCGACGACCTCGTCGGTCAGTCCGTCGTGCGCTCGCAGGTCGTCGCGGTCGAACCACTCCCAGCGCTCGCTCGCGGCTTCGCCGTCGTCGGGAGTCAGCGCGCGGTCCTCGGCCACGCCGTAGTAGACGAAGTCGACGTGCTGGTGGGCCACCTCGCCGTCGAGACGGTCGATGTCGTACAGCATGACGTGCTCGGCGGGCGGGAGTTCGCGGCCGAAGTCGGGAGTCACGTCCGTCGCGGGTGCGAGCAGGTCCACGGCGAGGCCGGTCTCCTCGCGGACTTCGCGGCGGGCTGCCTCGCGCGGCAGTTCGTCGCGGTCGAGGTGTCCGCCGGGCGGGAGCCACATGTCGAGGCGGTCGTGGTTGTGGAGGAGCGTCGCGCCGTCGTGGACGACGAACGTCGTCGCGGTGAAGTGACGTGTCGTCTCCATGCGCGAGACCAGCGAGCGAGGGAATTTCGCCCTTGCGGTTCACGGTCCCGGCGAACAACAGTCGCGGCAACCGGAGGGTCGTACCCGTCGACGTACCGCCGAGGGCGACCGACCGACCAGCAGCCGACAACTGGGCGACCGGCAGTCGGGGGCGGCGGGAAACGGCCGAAAATCGCCGCGAGCGCGTCGTCGACGCGCCGCTCGAGAGACGGGCACCGACCGGTTCCGCGTACGGGCAGAGAACAGGAGTTTCAGGGCGCGACGGTGCCTTCTTCGGCTTCCAGCAGTTCGTGGTAGCGGTTGCGGATGGTGACCTCGCTGATGCTGGCGACGTCGCTGACCTCGCTCTGGGTCACCTTCTCGTTGGTGAGCAGGGCGGCGGCGTAGACGGCGGCGGCCGCCAGGCCGACCGGCGACTTGCCGCTGTGGAGGCCCTTCTCGGTCGCCGTGTCCAGCAGCGAGCGTGCGCGGCGCTCGGTCTCCTCCGAGAGGTTGAGTTCGGAGACGAATCGCGGGACGTAGCTCTTCGGGTCGGCGGGTTCGATCTCCAGGCCGAGTTCACGGACGACGTAGCGGTACGTGCGGGCGATTTCGTCCTTCTCGACGCGGGAGACGGCCGCGACTTCGTCGAGGCTGCGGGGCGTGCCGGTCTGCCGTGCCGCGGCGTACAGCGACGAGGTGGCTACGCCCTCGATGGAGCGGCCCGGCAGGAGGTCCTCGTCGAGCGCGCGGCGGTAGATGACCGACGCCGTCTCCCGGACGTTCTCGGGGAGACCGAGTGCGGAGGCCATGCGGTCGATTTCGCCGAGCGCCTGCTTGAGGTTGCGCTCTTTGGAGTCGCGGGTGCGGAAGCGCTCGTTCCACTTGCGCAGACGCTGCATCTTCTCGCGCTGGCGCGACCCCAGCGAGTTGCCGTAGGCGTCCTTGTCGCGCCAGTCGATGTTCGTCGACAGCCCCTTGTCGTGCATCGTGTTCGTCGTCGGGGCGCCGACGCGGGACTTCTCGTTCTTCTCCTTGGAGTCGAACGCGCGCCACTCGGGGCCGCGGTCGACGTTGTCCTCCTCGACGACGAGGCCGCACTCGGCACAGACCGTCTCGCCACGTTCCTCGTCGGTTACCAGTTGCCCGTCGCACTCGGGGCACTGCTGGCTCTCGTCGACCGTTTCGTCGGTTCGTTCACTGCGTGTTTCTTCGCGGTTCGTTCGGGTTCGTGTGTCAGTCATGGGCGTAGTATCGGGAACACCGCAAAAACGTGGAGAGCCCAGAGAATCCGATAGACATATCTCGTATGGTTTCCTGCTACTTAAATCCAGTGGATTGTGGAGCGGTTTTTCTCGACTGGAATCGGCCGTATTAATGGACTGCGTCGGGACAGAACCCGGATATCGAGTTTTTCTCCGACGGAACAATTCTGTCGGCGTTTATCTGTTACGTGGTGAACGGACGAGCGGCGGGCGTGGCGAGAATCCGGAGACGGGTGTATCGAAACCCTTACCGCGCGTCCGGGGCTTCCTCAACACATGAGCGACACGGCCCCAGGCCCCGACGAGGTCCGCTACGTCGCCCGGCTGGCGCGCGTCGGCGTCTCCGACGAGGAAGCCGAGGAGTTCGCCGAGCAGTTCGCGGACATCCTGGGTTACTTCGAGACGCTGGACGAGGTGCCGGAGGTGGAGCGCGACGTCGAGCTCGTGAACGTGATGCGCGACGACGAGGTGCACGACGGTCTCTCCCAGGAGGAGGCGCTGGCGAACGCGCCGGAGACCGAGGACGGTTACTTCAAGGGACCGAACGTCTCATGAGCCACAACGCGTTCATCACCGAGGAGACCATCGAGGGCGACGACGACGGCCCGCTCTCCGGCAAGACGGTCGCGGTGAAAGACAACATCAGCACCGAGGGCGTCCGGACCACCTGTGGCTCCGAGATGCTCGACGACTACGTCCCGCCGTACGACGCGACGGTCGTCGCCCGACTCGCGGACGCCGGGGCGACCGTCGCCGGCAAGGCGAACATGGACGAGTTCGGCATGGGCACGACAACCGAGACCTCCGCGTTCGGTCCGACCGAGAACCCGGTCTCGGAGGGACGGGTTCCCGGCGGCTCCTCCGGCGGGAGCGCCGCCGCGGTCGCGGCCGGCGAGACGGACCTTGCACTCGGCACCGACACCGGGGGCTCCATCCGCTGTCCCGCCGCATTCTGCGGCGTCGTCGGCATCAAGCCCACCTACGGTCTCGTCTCGCGATACGGCCTGATCGCGTACGCCAACAGCCTCGAACAGATCGGCCCCATCGCACCAACGGTCGCGGAGGCCGCCGAACTGCTGGACGTCATCGCCGGTCCGGACGACCACGACGCGACCACGCGCGAGGAGGGAGCCGACTCGAACTACGCCGCTGCCGCGGACGGCGACGTCGAGGGGCTGACGATCGGCGTCCCGACCGAACTCGTCGAGGGCGCCGACGAGGGCGTCGTCGAGCAGTTCGAGGCCGCGCTGGACGACCTCGAATCGCAGGGTGCGACGGTCGAGAAGGTCTCGCTGCCGTCGGTCGAACACGCCGTCGAGGCGTACTACGTCATCGCCATGTCCGAGGCGTCCTCGAACCTCGCACGCTACGACGGCGTGCGCTACGGCCACTCCGGCGGCTTCGAGGGTAACTGGAACGAGACGTTCGCGAAGGCGCGCGAAGAGGCGTTCGGCGACGAGGTGAAGCGCCGCGTCCTGCTCGGCACCTACGCGCTCTCGGCGGGCTACCACGACAAGTACTACAAGAAGGCCCAGGACGCCCGGGCGTGGGTGAAACAGGACTTCGACGCGGCGTTCGAGGACGTGGACGTGCTGGCGAGTCCGACGATGCCGACACCGCCGTTCCCCATGGGCGAGAGCCTGGACGACCCGCTGAAGATGTACCTCGCGGACGCCAACACCGTCCCGGTCAACCTAGCGAACCTCCCCGCCATCTCCGTGCCGGCCGGCGAGACGGACGGTCTCCCCGTTGGCGCGCAGTTCATCGGTCCGAAGTTCGACGAGGAGACGGTCGTCCGGGTCGGTAGCGCGCTGGAGTAGCTTTCACGCCGTCTCGAGCCGACAGCCACAATTCATATTCGGTTTCTCGCCGTACTTCGTAGTATCGTGAACACGTCGACGATAGTCATCCTCGCCGGAATCGTACTGTTGTTCGTCCCGATACCGCCGATAGCGACGATTCTCGGGATCATCGTCATCGCCCTCGGGGTGGCGCTCCGGTTCCTCGGCGGTAACTGAACGACTCGACGAGCGGTCCGAGTACGGCCCGCGCCGACGCCGTCACTCCAGCTCGTCGAGGTCGAAACTGTACTCGTTCTCGCGAGTGGGCGGACTCGACCAGTTGGACAGGTCCGGGAAGAAGAACCACACGAGTACGACGATGCCGACGAACGCCGGTAACACCGCGAAGAATGGGATAGTGGCGTCGAGCGAGCGAGCAACGGCTGACATGTCGGACACTGAGTGAGCGAGTCCCACGGTACTCTATCTCAACCTACACGACTTATCCTTGATATCTGTTTTGGAATATTTCAGACACGAGTCCGCGCCGGAACGTTCCGGAGCGACCGACCACCGCCGGAGGGACAAGTTGGAAGCGCGACCGCCGCTGACCGAACATATAATCTCTCTCTCATATGTTACGTTATCTGTGCGATTACATATAGTTCGGGAGTTCGACGACAGGACCCGTCCCCGACGGGTCCACGCCGACTCGCTACCGACGCTACGGCTCCGTGGACGCCTGCACGTCGGCGTACACCTCGTACCAGAGCGAGGCCGACTCCGACACCGCACGGCTGCCCTCGACGACCTTCCCGACCGTCCCGGGCTGACCGGCGACGCGGCTGAACGCCGCGAACGACTGGGTCGCGGCCTCCTGGGTCCTCGCCCAGTCGACGCTCGCCGCGACCACGCCGAGGTGCTCGACGGTCTCCCGGTTCTCGGCCAGCACCGCTCCCGTCCGACGAACGCCGTCTTCGAGCGCGTCGCCGACCGGTCCGAGGCGGTTGCCGACGCCCGACGCGACACCGACGACCGGTTCGAGGCGGTCGTCTGCCAGCAGTTCCCCGATCGACTCGTCGTCCCCGGAGTACTCCCGGAGTAGCGCCGCGAGGAGGCTCACGCCGCCGCCCAGCGCCGCGCCGGCGATCTTCCCTTCGGTTCCCAGCTTTCCACCGACCCTGTACTCCGTCTTCGCGTGCCGGACGCCGTCGAGGTAGCGGCCGGCGTCGACCCCCTCCGTGACCGACTCGACCCGCTCGCCGACCGGACCGGACGGGTCGTCCGGGTCGAACGCGCCCCGGGTGCTGCTGTAGGCGCCGTACGCCGTCCCGACGCCGGCCCCGACGGCGGCACCGTACGGACCGGCCGTTATCCCGTATCGCGCGCCTTCGAGGGCGTTTCTGGCCGCGTATCGGCGGTCGACGTCCTCGACGATGGCCTGAATCTCCTCGGCCACCGCGGCCGCCGACGCCGACTCCCCGGTCGGGGCCGCGACGTCCGGCGGATCTATCGCGACATCCGACGGAGTGATTCCGACGTCCGGCGGCCCGACCGCGACGTCCGGGAGGTCGAAGCGCTCGAACGCCGTCTCGACCGTCTCCCGCGTCGCGTTCGTCGCGTCGGCGACCCCGTCGCGGGCGACCGATCCCGCGCTCGTCGTCTCACGGACGACCTCGCTCCCCGTCGAGGCCGCCCGCCGTGACGCCTCCGTGGCCCGCTCTTTCACCGCTTCCCGCACGTCCCCGACGGACGCCGACTCGGCCGCGTCGCCGACGCGCTCTCTGAATCCCATACGGATTCGTGACGGCCAGCACGGGTAGGTCTTGACCTTGCGATGTCACCCTTGTCACAGCCCCGGGTCGAACACCCAGAATTCGCTTCCGACGAAGTTCAGCGCGCCGCTGAGCGTGACCGCGACCGCGAGCGCGAGGAAGCGGTCGACGAACAGCCCGAGCAGCGACAGCGCGACGACGTACACCGCGAACCCGACAACGTACACCGAGAGATGCCGGAGGTAGCCGCGGAGATAGCCGTACTCGACGTCGCTGAAGGTGAACCGGCGGTTCAGGTTGTAACTGGAGAAGTTCGCGACGGCCCAGGAGATCACGCCGGCCAGGACGTACTGGAGAGCGGGCGTCGTCACCGCGAAGACGAGGAGGTTGACGACGAACCCGGAGACGCCCACGGTCGCGAACCTGGCGAGACGCGCCAACCGGTCGCGAGTCGCGAGTGCTCCGCTCGTGTCCATCCGTCGTCCCTCCGACGAGAGCGCGGCGCACGGCCGTCGGTGGTTCGCATCGTAGCGAGGGGAGACGGGTAGAAGTGACGGCCTTCGCCGTCGTCGACGAGTCCCGCTCGGCGATAGCTTGAAACGTCGCCTCCACATAGGGGACGGCCGTGACCCTCCTCGCCGCCATCGCCGTCTTCGTCGTCGGGTTCCTCTCCGGCACGGTGGTCCGCTGGTTCGCCGGGCTCGCCGCCGTCGTCGCGCTCGTCCTCGTCGTCCTCCAGATTACCCCCGACCCGATACTGCCGCTCGTCGACCACGTCGTCCGGCGGTACTACGTCGGCAACGAACTGCTGTTCGTCTCGGGGTTCCTGTTCGGCGTCGACGCGAAGAAGACGAAGGAAGTCGTCGTCGAGCGTCGCAGCTAGAGTCGTCAGTTCTCCGAACCGGCGAACGGCGAGTCGCGCCGTTCGCGGCACGGCGAACGCCCGTCAGACTGCCCCTTCTCTACCGGTCCCAACGTCCGCAAGCCGAACTCGTGAATCATCGGACCGCCCCAGGGCGACACCGAACCAGAGGGTCCACAGGCTCATCACGATCGTGGACGCTATCCAGACCGGACCGCCCAGGGCGATTCCGAGCAGTAACCCCAGGACGACGAACCCCACGAAGGCCACGACCCCTGCAGCGGCACCGATCCACGAGGCCCACACGGGAATCACAGAACGGGTACTCCGAGCCTCGTTGCCGGCGATTATGGCGACGGCCAGTGCCAGGAATCCGAACCCGACGGCTTTGCCTTCGGCGAAGAGCTGCCACGCTTCGAACGTCGCTGTGTCACCGGCTACGGCGGCCTCGGTGATCACGGTGGCCTCTGCGACAGCAGTCGTCGTGACCCACAGCGCGCCCACGACCAGCACGGCCCACGCGGTCATCGTCCATCCGTTCTGGGTGAGACGCGACCCCGCCGTAAGCACGATTAGACCCGCTATCGCGAAGAGGGTGAGCGCCATCGCTGCCGTCCAGTGGGCCGCTACCCACCGGGTGGGTCCGTCGGCGATGGTCGCCATGAACTCGCCTGGATCGGGGGAAAGCGGTGGGTGGAGGACGAGGCTCACCACGAAAACGAGGGACCCGACCGCGAGCCAGACTCCCGCTACTTTCGTGCCCGTGTGCCACGCCTTTCGGCCGACGGTTTCCTCGACTTGTTCCGAATGGTGTTCCGATTCACTCATGGGTACTCCCTGGAAGGGAGTACGACGCTCCAAGATATAAGCTAGCACGTACCAATGGCCGTTAGTTGAGGATACCGGTCCGGTTCGGTTCGTTCGACCACGTTCCTACCGGTCGGAGACGCTCACTCGTCCACGGGCGTTCCTCGTCGGCAACTGGAACCTCACACGTTTCTCGTTCGAACGTCCAAAAGCATCTTCCGCGATACCGCGACTCGCTTCGCTCGTCGAGAGCGTCGCGGAGAGAAGTAGTGGGTTTGGGCAGATTTGAACTGCCGGCCTCCTCCATGTCAAGGAGGTGTCATAACCAACTAGACCACAAACCCAGTCGGCTTCTCGAACGCATCTCATCGTTTGCGACAGGGATAATTGAAGGTTTCGGAATCCGGCGCAGTCGGCGAGTTCCCTCCGGGCCGGCCGGCCCGGCAGATTTAAGGAGATGTACGAACTTGTCCATTACAACTCGAAACAGTACATCGGTGTTCCAAAATGCAGGCACATATCGAACGCGTCGCGGACGGACAGGATCTCACGCTCGACGAGGCGCGCGAGGCGGCGACGGCGGTCTTCGAGGGCGCGACCGACGCGCAGATCGGCGCGCTGCTGGCCGCGCTCCGCTCGAAGGGCGAGACGGAGTCCGAGATCGCCGGCTTCGCCCAGGGGATGCGCGACGCCGCCCGGACCATCGACCCCGACCGGTCGCCGCTGGTCGACACCTGCGGCACGGGCGGCGACGACTACGACACGATCAACGTCTCCACGACCGCCGCCATCGTCGCCAGCGGTGCCGGCGTCCCCGTGGCGAAGCACGGCAACTACTCCGTCTCCTCCTCCTCGGGCAGCGCGGACGTGCTCGAAGAGGTCGGCGTCACCATCGACGCCGAACCGCCCGCCGTCGAGTCGGCCATCGAGGAGCGCGGCATCGGATTCATGCTGGCGACCGTCTTCCACCCCGCCATGAAGGCCGTCATCGGCCCGCGCCAGGAACTCGGCATCCGAACGCTGTTCAACGTCCTCGGCCCGCTGACGAACCCCGCGGGGGCCGACGCGCAGGTCGTCGGCGTCTACGACCCCGACCTCGTCCCGGTGCTCGCGCGCTCGCTGGCGAAGATGGACGTCGAGCGAGCGCTGGTCGTCCACGGTTCCGGCATGGACGAGATAGCCGTCCACGGCGAGACGACCGTCGCCGAGGTCGACGGTACCGATGTCGAGGAGTACGCGCTCTCCCCGTCCGAGGTCGGCGTCGAGCGCCACGACGTCGCCGCGGTCGCGGGCGGCACGCCCCAGGCGAACGCTCGCGACCTGCGCGGTATCGTCGAGGGCGACGTTCGCGGCGCGAAGCGCGACATCGTCGTGGCGAACGCCGGCGCGGCCGTCTACGTCGCTGGCGAGGCGACCTCACTGGAGGACGGGGTCGAGCGCGCCGCGAAAGCCATCGACGACGGTGACGCCGGCAGGCAACTGGCGTCGATGACGCGGACGGTGTCGGCATGACGCGGGTGAAGATCTGCGGACTCACCGACGAGGACGACCTCCGGCACGTCGTCGCGGCGGGCGCGGACGCGGTCGGTCTCCTGGTCGACGTGCCCGTGGACTCCCCCCGCGAGATATCCCCGGAGCGGGCCGCCGAACTCGCCGCCGCCGTCCCGCCGTTCGTCACGACCGTGCTGGTCACGATGCCCGAGGACCCCCAGCGCACCGTCGACGTCGTCGAGGCGGTCGAACCAGACGCGGTGCAGGTCCACGGCACCGGCGTCGGCGACCTGGCGTATCTCGCGTCGATGGTCGACGCGCGCCTCGTCCAGGCCGTCGACGCCGCGGCCGACGACCCGTCGCGGTACGACGCGGTGGCGGACGCCATCCTGCTCGACGCAGCGGCCGCCGGCGGGACTGGCGAGACGCACGACTGGGAGCGCGCCCGGGACGCGGTTGCGGACCTCGACTCGCCGGTCGTGCTCGCGGGCGGCCTGACGCCCGCGAACGTCGCCGAGGCGGTCGACACCGTCGACCCCTTCGCGGTCGACGTGGCGTCCGGCGTCGAAGCGACCGGCGGTCGGAAGGACGCGGACGCGGTCGAGTCGTTCGTCGAGAACGCGCGGAAGGAGAGCAGGACCGTCACGCCATGATGGACCGCGAGACGTTCGTCGAGCGGGCGACGCGAGACGAATCGCGGTCCGACGCCGGCGACGCGCCGGTCGTCGTCCACCTCTCGACCGCCCTCGACGTCGACGTGGACCCCCTCGCGGCCTACGCCGCGCTCGGCGACGGCGACTACGACTTCCTCTTAGAGAGCGCCGAGAAGGTCGCCTCCAGCGACCCGAACGGCGCGTTCGCCGCCGAGGCCGAGGACCGCCACGCCCGCCACTCGTTCGTCGGCTACGACCCGGCGGCGGTGGTGACGGTCGAACGGGACGGGACGCGTGTCGACGCGCTCGGCGACGACCGGTACGAGGAGCTCCTCGGGTCGTCGCCGAGCGCCGGCGCGGCCGAAGCGAAGGGGGACACCCTCGACAGGCTCCGGGGCGCGCTGCCGGACCTCGAACGACGGGGATTCTCGGGCGACGAACGCTTCGCCGGCGGGCTGGTCGGCTTCCTCGCGTACGACGCGGTCTACGACCTCTGGCTGGACGAGCGCGGGGTCGACCACCCCGACTCGCGGTTCCCGGACGCCCAGTTCGTCCTGAGCACGTCGACGCTCGTCTTCGACCACGTCGCCGACGCGCTCTCGCTGTCCGTGACGCCGGTCGTCTGGCCGGACGACGACGCCGGGACGGTGTACGACGACCTGGTCGCGGAGGTCGACCGCGTGCGCGAGGCGCTCGCCGACGCCGCACCGCCCGAGACGGGCGGATTCGTCCCCGACGGGGAGACCGCCGGCCCGCGCGATGCGTACGAGGACGCGGTCCGGGCGGCCAAAGAGCACGTCGCAGCGGGCGACATCTACCAGGGCGTCGTCTCGCGCGAGCGTCGGCTCCGCGGCGAGGTCGACCCCCTGGGGCTGTACGACGCCCTGCGCGAGGTGAACCCCTCGCCGTACATGTACTGTCTCGGGTACGACGACCTGCACGTCGTCGGCGCAAGTCCGGAGACGCTCGTCTCCGTCAGGGACGGCGAGGTGGTGGCAAACCCCATCGCCGGCACCTGCGAGCGCGGCGCGAGTCCGATGGAGGACCGCAAGCTCGCAGGCGAACTGCTGGCCGACGAGAAGGAGCGCGCCGAGCACGCGATGCTGGTCGACCTGGCGCGCAACGACGTCCGCCGCGTCAGCGAGGCGGGCAGCGTCCGCGTCGAGGAGTTCATGAACGTCCTGAAGTACAGCCACGTCCAGCACATCGAGAGCACGGTCGTCGGCGACCTCGCCGCGAAGGCGACCGCCGCCGGACGGTCGGCAACGACGCCGGCGCGTCCGCCGGACGCCTTCGACGCGACCCGGGCCGCGTTCCCCGCCGGGACGCTCTCCGGCGCGCCGAAGATCCGGGCGATGGAGATAATCGACGACCTCGAACGCACGCCCCGAGGTCTCTACGGCGGCGGCGTCGGCTACTACTCGTGGACCGGCGACGCCGACGTGGCCATCGTCATCCGGACCGCGACGGTCGAGCGCGGCGGGGAGGACGCCGCGGGCGACGCGGACCTCGTCACGGTCCGGGCCGGCGCGGGCGTCGTCGCGGACAGCGACCCCGCCGCGGAGTTCGACGAGACCGAACAGAAGATGGACGGCGTGCTCGCGGCGCTGGAACGCATCGAGGTGGACGAGGCGACCGACGACCGGACGGCGGACGACGCGGCCGCGGAGCCGCCGGGGGTGTCGCGATGACCCGGGTGACGTTCGTCGACAACTTCGATTCGTTCACCTACAACCTCGTCGAGTACGTCAGCGAACGCGCCGAGACGACCGTCCTCCGGAACACTGCCTCGCTGGAGGAGGTGCGCGCGACCGACCCGGACGCCGTGGTCGTCAGCCCGGGACCGGGCCACCCCGAGAACGACCGCGACGTGGGCGTCACCCTCGACGTGTTCCGGGACCTCGCGCGCGAGGTGCCGACGTTCGGCGTCTGTCTCGGGCTCGAAGCGGCCGTGTACGCCTACGGCGGCACGGTCGGACGTGCCCCGGAACCGGTCCACGGCAAGGCGTTCCCGATAGACCACGACGGTCAGGGGGTCTTCGACGGCATCGAGCAGGGCTTTCGCGCCGGCCGGTACCACTCGCTGGTGGCGACCGAGGTTCCCGACTGCTTCGACGTGACCGCGACGACGACGCACGGCGTCGACGAGGAGCTCGTGATGGGCGTGCGCCACCGCGAGCATCCCATCGAGTGCGTGCAGTTCCACCCGGAGAGCGTGCTGACGGCGCACGGTCGCGACGTCGTGGCGAACTTCGTCCACCGGGTCCGGACGACGGCGCCGGCCTGACGTCGCGACTCCTCGTCGCGTTCGTCGCGCCACGCGACGCGACCGAACCGGTCTCCGGAACCACCGTTCTCTCCGACCGTCGACGGGCTAGACGGACAGGACCCCGAAGCCGTACAGCGCGGCGGCGACGACCAGCGCGACGAGCACGAGTCGCCAGGCCATCTTGAGGAGAACGCGGCCGACGAGGAGGACCACCAGAACGACGCCGAGTCCGACGAGCGCCATCTCGGGGGTCACTCCGAGTAGCGGAACCAGCGTCGACGGCGGTGCGAGCGTTGCCCGAACCGATGTGAGCATATCCGGGACGTCCGTAGCGGCGAGGGTTAAACGTACCGGAGGTGAGGATAGGCCCCAGAAGGATAATCGCAAGAGGGCGGCCTTTCAACAGACGATTACGAGAAGTAACGGGTAGTTATTAGACACTTTCACCCCGGTCTGAACACTCTTATAACCTTCCGGGCCTTACCAGAGAGTGATAGACCGTGGCCAATCCAGGGCCGGTCAAGCGTTCACTCCGAACGACCAGCGGCGCCCTTCTGCAAATGGACTTGCAGTAAGGAAAGCAAGCTTAATTTAGGAGGGAGAAGATGCATTCTCCGTTACGAATGGAACGGTACTACCCAACCACCGACAGCCGAATCGCGATACAGAGCACCGAACCGGGGGCGGTGACGGACGCATGAGCGGCGCGCACGACGCGGACGCCGGCGAGGTCACGCTACCGGTCAAGCGCACCGAGGGCGAGACGCTCGAAGACCGCCTGACCGGCAACGCCTACCACAACATCCTCCAGGCGCGGTACCTCCGCAAGAACGCCGACGGCGACCTCATCGAGGAGCAGGAGGACCTGTTCCCGCGCGTCGCCCACAACATCGCGCTGGCGGAGGCCGTCTACGAGGCCGATCGGCGCGGGGTCGAGATAACCGTCACGCCCGACCAGCTCAAGCCCGACCACCCGCGACGCGACGAGCTGGCAGCCGAGGTGTTCGGAAAGGGGACGACGGCCGACGACGACGTCGAGACCGAACTGTCCATCTACAACGTCAACAAGTTCGCCTACGAGACGGTCGTCCCGGAGCTCCCCGACGAGATCCGCGACCACGTCGAGTCCGTCGACGAGGAGTTCACCGACCTGATGGAGAACCTCTCGTTCATCCCGAACTCGCCCACGCTGATGAATGCGGGCGACGAACTCCAGCAGCTCTCCGCCTGCTTCGTCGACTCCCCCGAGGACGACATCGACGACATCCACCAGACGGCGAAGGAGGCCGCCCAGGTGTTCCAGTCCGGCGGCGGCATGGGCTACGCGTTCTGGAAGCTCCGGCCGTACGGCGACGCGGTGGGGAGCACGGGCGGCATCGCGTCCGGCCCCATCACGTTCATGCGCACGTACGACCAGATGTGCGAGACCATCGCGCAGGGCGGTGCCCGGCGCGGCGCACAGATGGGCGTCATGCGCGTCTCCCACCCGGACGTCATCCAGTTCATCCACGCCAAGAACAAGGACGTCAGCCTGGCCGAGACGCTGCGGCTGAACGACCCCGACGACTACACGCACAACTCCTTCAAGGACGCCCTGGAAGAGGCCCGCGACCTCATCGACGAGGACGGCCGCGTGCCCAAGCACCTCCGGAACGCCGCCGAGGGACATCTCTCGAACTTCAACATCTCCGTCGGCGTCACGGACGACTTCATGGAGGCGCTGGACGCGGGCGAGGAGTTCACGTTCACGAACCCGCGCACCGGCGAGGCCCACGTCGCGACCGAGCACACGAAGGAGCTGTACGAGATGTTCGGCCTCGGCGAGTACGTCGAGGTCGGCGAGGAACTGTCGATTCCCGCGGAGGTCCTCTGGGACCGCATCGTCGACGGCGCACACGAGAACGGCGAACCCGGCGTCATCTACCTCGAACGGGTCAACAAGGAACACTCGTTCGACGTGGAGAAACACCCCGACCACCGGATTCTGGCGACCAACCCCTGCGGGGAGCAGCCGCTCGAAGAGTACGAGGCCTGCAACCTCGGCCACATCAACCTCTCGACGCTCGCCGACCAGGACGGCCCGGACTGGCGCGTCTGGTACGACGAGCACGGCGACGACTACGGGTCGCTCGACGAGGCCGTCGACGCGTTCCTCCGCGAGGCCATCGACTACGAGGAGTTCGACCACCGCATCGAGTGGGGCACCCGCTTCCTCGAGAACGTCGTCACGATGTCGGACTTCCCGGTCGACAAGATAGAGCAGAAAGTCCGGGAGATGCGCAAGATCGGGCTCGGCATCATGGGGCTGGCCCAGCTGTACATCCAGCTCGGCGTCCGCTACGGCAGCGAGGAGGGCAACGAGATGGCCCGCCAGCTGATGACCCACATCAACCACGAGTCGAAGTGGGCCTCCCACGAACTCGCGGAGGACCGCGGCTCGTTCGACGAGTGGGACAAGAGCAAGTACGCGAACCCGACCGAGTACCGCGAGTGGTTCGAACACCAGACCGGCCTGGACGCGGACAACTGGGAGGACGGTTTCCCCATCCGGAACCACAACACGACGACCATCGCGCCCACCGGCACGACCTCGATGGTCGGCAACACCACGGGTGGCTGTGAGCCCATCTACAACGTCGCCTACTACAAGAACGTCTCCGACGACGTGCAGGGCGACGAGATGCTCGTGGAGTTCGACGACTACTTCCTGCGGACGCTGGAGGCGAACGACATCGACGTCGAGGCCGTCAAGCGAGAGGCCCAGGAGCAGATGGCCGAGAACGAGTTCGACGGCGTCGAGGGACTTGAAACCGTGCCAAACGCCATCGGCGAGCTGTTCGTCGTCACGAGCGACCTCTCCGGCAAGGACCACGCCGCCGTCCAGTGCGCCTGCCAGGAGGGCGTCGACAGCGCCATCAGCAAGACCTGCAACTTCCCCAACTCCGCGACGAAGGAGGACATGGACGAGGTGTACCGCTACATCTACGAGAACGGCGGGAAGGGCGTCACCGTCTACCGCGACGGCACGCGGAGCAAGCAGGTGCTGACGACGCGCGCCGACAACAAGGAGTTCGCCGACGAGGAGGAGGCCGCCGAGACCATCGTCGCCCAGATAGAGGAGGTGTTCGGCGGCATCGACGGCTTCCTCGACAACGAGGACGTCCGTGCGGCCATCGGCGACGACCTCGACGTCGGCTTCGAACCGTCCGACGCCGACGTCGAACTGGGCAAGAAGCGACCGCGCCCGGACGTGCTCCACGGCGTCACCCAGCGCATCGACACCGGCTACGGTAAACTGTACGTCAACATCAATGAGGACGAGCAGGGCCAGCCGTTCGAACTGTTCGCCAACATCGGCAACTCCGGCGGCTTCACGGCCTCGTTCACGGAAGCGCTGGCGAAGACCATCAGCACGGCGCTCCGGTCGGGCGTCGACCCCGACGAGATCGCCGACGAACTGCGGGGCATCCGCAGTCCGAAGGTCGCCTGGGACAAGGGCGAGCAGATAAACTCCATCCCGGACGCCATCGGCACGGCGATGCGGCGCTACCTCGACGGCGAGGTGGAGAAGGCCTACCCCCAGCAGCAGACGCTCGAAGAGACGGCCGACGAAGCCGACGTGACCGGCCCGAACGTCGACGTCGCCCGCGAGACCGACGGCAGCGGCGCGGCCGCGGCCTCCGGCGTGAGCACGAAAGAGAACGACGCCGACCAGCAGAGCATCATCGACGCCGGGGAGAGCCCCGAGTGTCCCGAGTGTGGCTCGCTGTCGCTGTACTTCTCGGAGGGCTGCAAGACCTGCGAGTCCTGCGGCTGGAGCGAGTGCTCGTAGGGAACTGACCGCACTCTTCGGTTTCGCACGCCGGCACAGGTTCGACGGGGGTACTGCAGTGCGAGCAATCGACGCATGAAAAGGCGTGCGGCGAGTACGGACCGACGATGAACGTCGAATTTCTCGGCGGTGCGCGCGAGGTCGGTCGGAGCGCCGTCCTCGTCGACGACTCTCTCCTGCTGGACTACGGAATCCTGACGGGGAACCCGCCGCAGTTCCCGGTCGGGGACGTCGACCCGGACGCCGTCGTCGTCTCGCACGGCCACCTCGACCACGCCGGGGCCGTGCCCGCCCTGCTGTCGGGTGACGACCGCCCACCGATTCACTGGACGCCGCCGACCCGGGAGCTCACCCTGACGCTGGCCCGCGACACCCTCAAACTGCACGGTGTCTCCGGGAGCGGAGCGACCGGAGGCTCGCGGCGTCGCGGACGCCGCGGTGGAAGCTACGACTGCCCGTTCACCGAGGCGGAGGTCGAGCGCGTCACGCAGGTCTCCGAGACGCACGGCTACCGCGAACCGTTCGAGGCGGCGGGCTACGAGGTCACCTTCTACGACGCCGGCCACATCCCGGGGAGCGCGCACGTACTGATCGACGACGGCGAGACGCGACTGCTCTACACCGGGGACTTCCACACGGAGAACCAGCGTCTGCTCTCTGGAACGACGGCGCGCCCCGACGCGGACGTGGTAGTCTGCGAGAGCACGTACGCCGACGTGGCACACGACGACCGCGCCGCGGTCGAGCAGCGGTTCGTCGAGAGCGTCGAGACGACGCTCTGGGAGGGCGGCACGGTCGTCGTCCCCGCGTTCGCCATCGGACGCACCCAGGAGATGCTGCTCGTCTGCGAGGCCCACGACGTCCCGTGCTACGTCGACGGGATGGGCAAGCAGGTGACGAAGATGCTTCGCCGGCATCCGGAGTTCGTGCGCGACGCCGACGCTCTTCGGCGGGCGAAATCCCACGCCCGGTTCGTCACCGGCCGCGACGGCCAGCGAAAGCGCATCGCCGACCAGAACGCGGCCATCGTCACCACCAGCGGGATGCTCTCCGGCGGCCCGGCCATGACCTACATCCCCGAAATCCGGCGGAACCCGACGAACATGGTCACGATGACCGGGTACCAGGTCGAGGGGACGCCCGGACGCGATCTGCTGGAGACCGGGAGCGCCGAAATCGACGGGCGCGTGATGCCAGTCGGCGCGCAGGTCGAGCAGTACGACTTCTCGGCGCACGCGGACCACGACGGCCTCCGGTCGTTCCTCGACTCCTACCGGGACGCCGAAATCCTGGTCAATCACGGCGACGATTGTGAGGCGTTCGCCGAGGAGTTGCGGGAGGACAGGGTCGACGCGAGCGCGGCGGAGCTCGGCCGCAGCTACGCACGGTAGTTCGTCGAGGCGGAACGGCTTCGGCCGTTTCAGAAGAGGCCGACGCCGGCGCTGAAGACCCACTCGGACAGGCCCAGCACGACGTACTACAGCCTGACGGAGGAGGGAGCGCGCTCTGTCCCGTCTTCGACGACATCGAGAACTGGGCCGACAGTTGGCTCTGACGGAGTCAGACTCCCGTCTTCCCCTCTTCGTCGGCGCGGCGCTTCCGGTCGAACTGCGGGCTCGTCCGTTAGAGGTCGACGCGCCGTCCCGTCTCGGCCGACTCGTAGACCGCTTCGACGACCTCCACGTCCGCGAGGCCGTCACGGCCGTCCGGTTCCGGCTCCGTCCCGGTGAGGACGCAGTGGGCGAAGTAGTCGAACTCCTCGGTCGTCTCGTTCACGAACGGTCCCGTGTACTCGACGGTCTCCTCGCCGCGTTCGAGCGTGACGGTCGGGGTCACGCCCGCGTCGAACGCGGGATTCACCTGCACCTGTCCCTCGGTGCCGACGAGTCGCAGTCGGTCGTCCTGCTGGGCGTCGTAGCTGGCCGTGCAGGACGCCGTCGCGCCCCCGGGGAAGGTCAACAGGAAGGCGACGTGTTCGTCGACGCCCTCGAACGCCGCGTCGGGCGCGTGCGTCGTCGCCTGGACGGCGACCGGGTCGGCGTCGAGGAGGAACCGGCTCGCGTTGAGGGGGTAGACGCCGACATCCATCAGCGCGCCGCCGCCGGCGAGGTCGGGGTCGAGCCGCCACTGGTCGGCGTCCGCGTTCTGGTCGAGGATGTGTCCCGTGAACCAGGCGTGAATCTGGACCGGGTCGCCGACCGCGCCGTCGCGGACCAGTTCCCGGACCCGGCGCATCGTCGGCTCTACCTGCGGTCGGTAGGCGACCACCAGCGTCACGCCCGCGTCGTCGCAGAGTTCGACCATCTCCCGCGCCCGGTCGGCGCTCACCTCCATCGGCTTCTCGCAGACGACGTGCTTGCCGAGGCGAGCGGCCGTTCGCGTGTAATCGAGGTGGAGGCCGTTCGGCCCGCCGACGTAGACGGCATCGAAGGCGTCCGACCGCTCGCCGTCCTCGAAGGCGTCGTAGTCGAGCGTCACGTCGACGCCGTACTCGCGGGCGACCGCCGACGCCGTCTCCGGCGAACCGCTGACGAGCGCGGTCACCTCACAGAGGTCTGCGTTACGGACCGCCGGCAGCACTTCCGACCGCGTGAACCGGCCGAGACCGACCAGCGCCAGCCGGACCGTCCCCTCGTCGGTCGTCTGCCAGTCGCGTTCGGCGACGTCGGTGAAGTAGCCGTCCATGTCCTGTCCGTCCGTCCCCATCGCCTAAAACGAGGTGGCGGGCGCGAGGCGTACCGCCGGCCCGGAGCGTTCAGAACGTCAGGTGCGAGGAGGTGCCGGGCGCGTCGTCGTCGATGCCGCCGTCGTGGAGGTATCGGCAGTCGTCGTCGACAAGGTACACGTCGCCGTCCTCGACGGTCACGTCGACGGCGACGAGCGTCGACCCCGCGGCCTTCCCGTTGTCGCAGTGACCGGTGCAGGCGTCGAACATCGACCCGTGTTTCGGACAGATTATCTCGCCGTCCCGCATCGCGGCACCGAAACCGCGGTCGAGTCGCTGGTCGGTCTCGTGCTGACAGAAGTTCTTCCACGCTTCGACGCAGTCGTCACCCCGGACGAGAACGACCTCCTCTTTTCGCCCGTCCTCTTCCCGCACTGTGAACAGGAGGGTCCCGTTCTCGGGGATCGCTTCGACCGCCGCGAGGCGTGATTTGACGCCCATGGTCGCGTGTCACACGCCCGGTAATTAACCGTGTCCATCGGTTCGGTGGGGTCTCGCCGGGCGGACGACGGTCACGGGCCGAACGCGGTTCGTATCGCGACGAGCGAGACGCTGCTGACGAGGAGGAGGGCCGTCAGGACGACGGCGACCGGTCGGAGGCCGGCGTCCCGAAGGTCGTCGAAGTCGACCGTGAGACCGAGGCCCGCGAACGCGACGAGGAACAGCCACTCGTACGCGGTCGTCAACTGAGCCGTCTCGACCCGCGAGAACGCGCCCGCGGACGACAGGGCCACGACTGCGAAGAATCCGACGACGAACTTCGGGAACGACCGCCAGAGGAGCGCGAGCTTCGACCGGCGCGTCGTCCGCGGGGACGACGCGTCGCCGGACGGCCCGTCGACGTAGTACAGCGAGTAGGCGAGGACCAGTCCGCCGAGCAGCAGGTTCCGTGCGAGCTTCGTCACGGTCGCCCACCGTCCCGCGGCCTCCGACACCGCGAACCCCGCCGCGGTCACAGGCCCGGTGCTGAACATCGTCAGGCCGGCCCAGACGCCGAACACGCGGTCCGAGAGCCCGAGGACGCCGCCCAGCGCCGGATAGACGAACAGCGTCAGCAGGTCGAAGAGCAGGACGGTCGCCGCGGCGTAGGCTATCTGGTTCTCGTCGGCCCGGACGCTGCCGCTCACGCCGACGACCGCGGAGACGCCGCAGATGCCGGCCCCCGCCGCGAGCAGCGACCCGAGACGGCGCGGAACGTCGAACAGCGTCCGGGAGAGCCCCTCGACCAGCAGGACGGTCGCCGTCACGCCGACCACGACGACGAGCGCCAGCGTCGGCCCCGCGTCGAGCAGGGCGCCGAGCGTTATCCGTGCCCCCATCAGGACGATGCCGGTCTCCAGCCAGAGCTTGTTCGTCTCCACGCCCGGGAGGAAACTTGCCGGAACCCCCACCGTGTTCGCCACCAGCGCGCCGACGGCGACGGCGGCGATGAGAGGGTCGAGATACGGCACCGCAGCGCCGATCAGTCGCCCGGCGAGGCCGACGACGACGAGTGCGGCCAGCCCCGGCAGGTACGCCCGCAGCGGCGTCGCCTCGTCGCTCGCGGCGGCCGTCACGGGAGCGCGACCCCGAACTGAACCGCCGCGATGAGGAGACCGCCGAGGGCGACTGCCTTCCATCCGCGGTCGAGCCTGCGCCATCGGTCGAGCGACGACTGGAAGAGTGGTGGGCCGAGCATTGCCTTCGGGCAGTGGTTCGAACTGCCGGCGTATAAGTTGGCGGCAAATCGCTCCGAGATAGCGGCAACATGGTCCGGTAGCTGCAAGCCGACGCCCGTCGTCGCCCCGACGGGCGTCTCGGCGGACGTTCGTCGCCTCGCTGCTCGCGGCGGACGAGCGGTTCGTCGGCAGCGCCGGATGCGTCTCCGCCGAGAAGCGACGCCGTCGCGGCCGCTATCGGCCCGACCGGCGAGCGCCGAGCGCGGCGACCAGTCGGGGGAATCCGGCGGCAGCGGCCAGAGCGACGAGCGTCGCTACCGCCGCGGTGACGACCGGCGAACCCAGCGAGAGGTCCACCGCCGCCCCGGCGTACGCTGCGGCGAGGACGACGGCGTTGTAGTAGACGAACCGGACGGCGACGAGCACCGGGGAGACTGGCGGCCACCGGCCACCGAACCGGTCGTCCCGCATCGTTCCGGTGGCGAGCACGAGCGTCGCCCAGACGAACATCGCGGCGTACTTCAGCGAGACGTTCGGCTCGGCGTCCATCAGCGAGAGCAGGGCCGGCAGCGCGAGAAACGTCACCTCCCCGAGCGCGAAGAAGACGTCCTCCAGCCAGCGCTCGACTCCCTCCTTCTCGTCGCGCGCACGAACCTGCCGTTCCTGTGTCGCGTAGTCGGTGCTGGCTCTCGACACGGCGCGAGTTTCGGCGTCGTCCCACATAAAAATACGGCGCGCGGCGGCCGCCCCCCGCACCGACGACCGCGAAAGAGGGAGTAATCACCCGAACCACCCCCTTTTTGCCGTCACCACTCCAAAGGAATCTCCATGACCGACGACTGGGGTAACGAGAGGTCGACCGACGACTGGGGCGACGAGAAACCGCCGACGGACCGCGAGTCGCCCGTCGGCGAACCCGTCGTTCGCGGCGACGCGTCCGTCACCGGCGAGCGCGCCGAGGAGGCGAAGGCGTTCGACCCCGACGACCCCGAGAGCGTCGCGGCGGCCGCGGAGACGGTCCACGCGTTCGCGACCGACAGCGCGGGCGACGAGGACCAGGTCTTCATGCTCCGCGGTGCCGCGGCCTGCGCCGCGCTCGTCCGCGCGGAAACGTCGTACAAGGGGGCCGCCGAGCGCGCGGGCGGCGACGTCAGCGTCTCGTTCATCCGGAAGTGGGCGCGGGTTCACGACCTGCCGCAGTCCATCCGTCGCCACGTCGCGCTGGGCCACATCGCGCCGACCGCGGCCAAGCACATCGCACGCGTGGGCGGCGACGCGCGCTTCCACCTCGCGTGGGCGACGCTCGACGGCGATCTGACCGTCCGTGAGGTGCGCTCCGTCGCCAGCGCGGTCAACGACGGCGTCCCAATCGAGCGCGCGCTGGCGGACCACGGCGTGACGCCGGGTGAAGTGACGCTCTCGCTGCCGCCCGCGGCGTACCGGGAGCTCCGGCGGGAGGCCGCGCTCGCCCACGACGACCCGGGCGAGGTCGTCGCTCGCGCGCTCAAGGAGTACCTCGACTAGCCCAGGAACGTGCGTGCGGCGTCGGCGAGCACCTCGCTCGCCGTCAGCACGTCCGGCCAGTCTATCGTCTCGTTCGGGAAGTGCGCCTGCTCGATAGTGCCCGGGCCGAACACCGCCGTGGGGATGCCGGCGGCGACGTAGTGACGCGAGTCCGCACCGTACGTCGCTCCGCGCGGGGCGGCGTCGAGGTCCCGCTCGGCCATGGCCGACTGGAGTGCGGCGACCACCGGTTCGTCGGGAGATATCTCGGCCGACTCGAACTGGATGGAGAAGCGCTCGAACGACGGGGGATGCTCGCGGAGCCACTCGTCCTCGTCGACGACCTTGGCCAGTCGCCGCTCGTACGCGGCCTCGACCTCCGCGACCGACTCGCCCGGCGCGACACCGATGCGGACCTCCGCTTCGAGCGTCGCGGGGACGGACGACGACCACGTGCCCGCGCTGACGGTGCCGAACGTGACCGGCCACGGGACGGGAAACTCCTCGTAGAGGGGATGGTCGACCGACTCGCCGCGCTCTCCCTCCAGGGCTTCGAACGCCCGCCGGATGCGCTCGAACCGCGGCAGGACGCTCTCCCCGCGCCAGCGCGTCGCGGCGTGCGCGGAGCGACCCGTGAGTCGCAGGCGCTTCATCACGGTGCCCTCGGTGGCGACCACGGGGGTGAGGTCGGTCGGTTCGGCCACGATGGCCGCGTCGCGCTCGAAGGGGTAGGGGTTCGAGAGCGCGGCCGCGGCCGCGCCGATGCCGCCCTCCTCCTCGCCGACGACGCTCTCGACGACGAGGCGTCCGTCGAGGTCCGCGCGGTCCGCGCGCTCGGCGAGGCGGCGCGCCGCGAAGACGCAGGCCGCCAGCCCGCACTTCATGTCGGCCGCGCCGCGGGCGGTCAGCGTCGGGTCGCCGGACTCGTTTTCCCCCCAGGTCGGCTCGAAGGGGTCGGTGTCCCACGACTCGCGGGCGACCGGCACCACGTCCGCGTGCCCGTTCAGCACCAGCGTCGGGTCCGAATCGTCCGTCGAGCGTCGCTCGACGCTATCCCCGAACTCCAGAACCCCCGCGACGCTCGGGCGCTCGTCGAGGCCGGGGCCGCCCGCGCTCGCCTCGGTGTTCTCGACGGCGTCGGGGTCGTCCGGGAACGACGGATGTTCGGCGAGCGCCGCCGCGTCCGCGGTCCACTCGTAGGTCTCGAACCCCCACTCCTCGAGGCGGTCGACCAGCCACGCCTGGGCCGGGCCCTCCTTCCCGCCCGTCGTGTCGAACGCGAGCAGCCGCTCGGCGAACGCGCGCAGTTCGTCTTCGGTCTCGTCTGCGAACTCCATGGGAAGACCGTCGGGCGAGGAGGGCTAAAACCTCCGGTCAGCGGCGGGGAGCGCCGACGGGCGGTCGTCGGCCCCGACCGGTGCATGTCACAGTGTCTCAATAGTTTTATGCTGCTGGCCTGTTTCGATTCGTAACGATGATGTCCCAGACACAGCGGGAGGAAATCGACGACCTGCCCCCGAGCGCGAAGCTCGTGTTCAAAGTTCTGGAGTACAAGGGATCGCTCACGCAGAAAGAGATAGTCGACGAGTCGATGCTGTCGGCGCGGACGGTGCGGTACGCCCTCGAACGTCTGGAGGACATCGGCGTCGTTGAGGAGGACATCTACTTCGCGGACGCCCGCCAGAATCTCTACGAGATAACGGTGCAGTCCGACGCCGACGCCGAGTGCTGCGCCGACGCCTGACCGCACCGTTCGGCGCTCTCAGGACGTGACAACCGTTATCTGTCGTTCCCTGTCGATGGCGCGCTCCAGTTCCTCGGCGATGGCGCTGCCGCGCGACACCTGGATGTCGCCGCCCCGACCCACTGTCGCGGTGAAGAGGTACTCGCCGTCGGCCTGGACCTCGACCGTCTCGCCGGCGTGGCCGTCGATGGGGATGACCACGTGGCGCGACGTTATCTCCGGCGTCACGACCTCGCCGCGCGGCTGGGCCGCGTTCGCGCCGGCTCCGCCCGCGCCCGAGGCGGACGAGGGTTTCTCGTCGTGGGTTCGCACGTCGATGTCGATGCCGAGACGGTTCTCGATGTCCTCGATGCGGCCGCCGCCCTTGCCGATGACGTAGGAGATGTCGTCCTCCTCGACGTACACCGTCGCGTTGTTCTGGCCCTGGAGGTCCACGTCCACGCGGCCGCGGGCGACCGACTGTATCTCGCGCTCTATCTCCTGGCGCGCGAGGGCGTCGACGCCGCCCTCGTCTCCCTCGCCCTCGTTCAGGGGGACGGTGACGACCTGGCGGTTGAACGTGTAGATCTCGTACTCCGGCCGGCCCGTCTCGAAGTCCTCGATGAGGATGACCGGACGCGCGAGGTCCTCCTCCATCAGCCCCTCCGGCACCTTCACCTGGGTCGTCACGTCGTACACCGTCTCGACCTCGCCGGCCTCGATATAGACGACGGTGTCGACGATCTGGGGAATCATCCCGAGTTCGACCCGGCCGACGAGGCGCTGGAGCGCGTCGATGGCCCGCGTGGCGTGGACGACGCCGACCATGCCGACGCCGGCGAGGCGCATGTCCGCGAACACCTCGAAGTCGTCGGTCTTCCGGACCTCGTCGTAGATGGTGTAGTCGGGGCGCACCATCAGCAGCGAGTCGGCGGTCTTCTCCATCTCGCCCCCGAGTTCGGTGTACTGCGTGACCTCCGGGCCGACCTGGAGGTCGCGGGGCTTCTCCATCGTCTTCACCGCAAAGTCGCTACCGGCGAGGAACTCCGCGACCGCCTGCGCGAACGTCGACTTCCCAGCGCCGGGCGACCCGGCGATGAGGACGCCGCGCTGGCGCTCCATCAGGCGCTCTTTGAGTTCGTCGGCGAACTCGTAGTCCTCCATGTCGGTCTTGACGATGGGCCGCACCGCCGTTATCTCCCAGGCGTCGGCGAACGGCGGTTCCGCGATGGCGATGCGGTAGTCGCGGAACTGGACGATGGTCATCCCCGGCTCGTCGAGTTCCACGAACCCATCGCTGCTCTGCTTGGCGACCTGGAGTATCTCCTCGCCGTACTCCTTCATCTGCTCCTCGGAGAGCTCCTCGTCGCCGATCTCCTGGTAGTGCATGTCGCCGATCTCGCCGCGCTTGGCCATCGGGCGGCTCTCGGCGCGGAGGTGGACGCTCATCGTCGTCTCGTCGAAGTAGTCCTCGATGCTCAGCCGACCGACGTCGCGGGTCTTCGGCGCGACGTACTCCACCTCCAGACCCTTCGCCGCCGCGACCTCGCTCTGGACGAGGTCGCTGGTGAGGAAGACGGCGTCGTGGTCGGCGGCGAGTTCGCGGATGACCGCGTCTATCTCGCCGCGGTGGGCGTACCCCTTCTCCTCCGGACCGGGGCGTTCGCCGACGTACTCCAGTTCTATCTCGCCGCCGTCCGCGAGGTCGGCGAGCCGCTGGAGCTCGGAGAGGCCGTCCCAGCCGCTCTCCATCCCCTCGTTGGCCTGCGATTCGAGTTCGCTGACGACCGCCTCCGGGACGAGCACGGTCGCTCCGGCGAAGTCGCCGGCGTCGACTTTCTGCGAGATGCGTCCGTCGACGACGGCGCTCGTGTCCGGCACTACGTTCATGGGTGTCTCTTCGGACGGTGTCCTGATAAGGGTTTCAGCGGCGGGCGGCGTGTCGGCGGCCGACCGGCGTGCGACCGCGCGACGACGGGCCGGACCAGTCCCGAAGCAAGGTCCGTAGCGGTCAGGTTTTTGCACTCCCGGTTCCTAACGAACGTCGATGCGCCACGACCACCTCGTCCTCACCGTAGACGCCGACACCCGGAAGCGGATAGAGGCCGACTGCGACGACGAGACCGTCGACGAGTGGCTCCGCGACGCCGTCGAACGCAAACTCGACGCCGACGAGGACGAGTACGAGGGAAGCTACGAGTTCGTCGACGACTGCGCCATCTGACGCCCGGCGGCCGGACCCGACCCGGTTACTCGTCGTCGGACTCGCCCGCCCCGGAGTCGTCGTCCTCCTCGGAGAGCATCTCCTCCGTCATCTGGCGCGCCTCCGCCAGAATCCGCTGGGCGTCCTCGTCCATCGGTCGCCCTCCCTGCGCCCCGGCCGTCCGGCCGTACCCGCCGGCGCGCTGGAGTTCGTCCTCGAAGAGCGCGTCGTCTCCGGCGTGGTCGTGGTCCGTCGGTCGGGTGTCCTCGAACACCTGCGGGAACTCCGTCTCCGCGACCCGGTCAGTGATGGTCGGCGCGAGTTCGTCGGGCCCCTGTTCCTCCCAGCCCGGGGCGTGTTCGTCGAGCCACGCCGCGTGTTCGTCGTCGCCGAGCATGGCGGTGAACGCGAGGTGGTTGGCGAGATGCTCCCCGTCGGACTGGGGCGTCTCGCAGACCGGACAGGCGTATCCCATGCTCGCAGGTAGCGGCCGCGGACTGAAAACCCTTCAGTTTAGCTCGACCACCATCACCAGCGCGTCCTCGCCGTCGTCGTAGTAGCGCGGCACCGTCCGGAGGTACTGGAAGCCGAACTCGCGGTACAGGTCGATGGCCGACTCGTTGCTCTCCCGGACTTCGAGCTTGACGCTGTGTGCGCCCCGGGACTCGATGCCCGCCAGCGCGCGTTCGAGCAGCTTCGACCCGATGCCCTCGCCCCGCCGGGACGGGTGGACCGCGATGTCCTTGACGTGTCCGAGTCCCTGTCCGTGGTTCGGCACCACGTCGGCGACGATGTACCCGACCACCTTCGCGTCGTCCTCCGCGACGAGGAACGTCGACTCGTCGAGGTAGCGTTCGAACGCCGAGAACGGCCACGGCTGGTCGAACGACGCCTTCTCGATGCGGAAGACGGCGAGTAGGTCCGGCTCCTCCGCGGAGCGGATGGAGATGGTGTCCGCCGCGCTGGCGGTTGTCGTCACACGTATGTCTTCGACGCGGGGGAATAAATGATTCATGCCCCACCGCTACCGCGTCGCGGCCAGCGTCCCGCCTCGCTCGCGGCTGCAGTGGTCGACCACCCGCGGGGATGCCGCCTTCGCGCCCGCACGGCGACGTCTTCCCGTTCCCGTCCCACCGACGCGAGAACTATCGCGGGCCGCGAGCGTGCGGCGAGCGAGGCTGCCGCTGTAGACCGTCGGCGAAAGAAGAGTCGCTTTTCCGCACTCGGGGCGCACAGCGGGGACGCCAGTCGGCGCGTGCCGCCGTCGGTGACCGTCGCGTCAGTCGTCGGCGGGCGTCGCGCCGCTGCCGCCGGACTGGGCCTGCTTCTTCGTGTGCGCCAGCTTGCCGCCGTCCGCGAGGATTTCGCGCTCGCGCTCGGAAGCGTCGAGGTAGGCCGTCGCTTCCCAGTCGTCGTTCACGCGAACCGTGAACTCCTCCTGGCCGGAGCGGACGGCCTCGGCCACGTCGTCGACGATTTCGACGTCGTCGCCCTGCTCTATCTTCTCGTAGGTCTCCTCGTCGATGGTGAGCGGGATGAGACCGAAGTTGAACAGGTTCGCCTTGTGGATGCGGGCGAAGCTCTGGGCCAGCACGCCCTCGACGCCGAGGTACATGGGGCACAGCGCCGCGTGCTCGCGGGAGCTACCCTGTCCGTAGTTCTCGCCGGCGACGAGGAAGCCGCCGTCGGCGTCCAGCGCGCGCTCGGCGAACGAGTCGTCGACGCGCGAGAGAGTGAACTCGGAGAGCTTCGGGACGTTCGACCGGTACATCAGGATGTCCTGGGTTGCGGGGATGATGTGGTCGGTCGTGATGTTGTCGCCCATCTTCAGGAGGGCCGGCCCCTCGAGGTCGGCCTCCATCGTGTCCTTCAGCGGCACGTCGCCGATGTTCGGACCCTTGACGAGTTCGTCGTCGACTGCCTCGTCGGGCGAGATGAGGTCGGGGTCTTCGCCGCCGGTGTCGTACCGGTCGCCGAGTTCGAAGCCGGGGTCCTCGAGGTCGCCGAGTTCGTCGGCGAGGTCGCGCGGGTCGACGATTTCGCCCTTGAGGGCCGCCGCCGTGGCGACTTCGGGCGAACAGAGGTAGACCGAGTCGTCCTCGATACCGGAGCGTCCCTCGAAGTTGCGGTTGAACGTCCGGAGGCTCACGGAGTCGGAGGCGGGCACGTGACCGATGCCGATACACGCGCCACAGGTCGCCTCGGAGAAGTTGACGCCGGCCGCCATCAGTTCGGCGACGTGGCCCTCGCGGGCGAGCATCTCGGAGGCCTGCTTGCTACCGGGCGCGACGATCATGTCCGTCTTGCGGTCGATGGTACGACCTTCGAGCATCTTCGCGGCGGGGAGGATGTCCTCGTACGCGCCGTTGGTACAGGAGCCGATGATGACCTGGTCGACCGACTGGCCGGCGACCTCGCGGACGGGCACCACGTTGTCGGGCATCGACGGCTTGGCGATGAGCGGTTCGAGGTCCGAGAGGTCGACGACGATTTCGTCGTCGTACTCGGCGTCCTCGTCCGGGCTCAGTTCGACGTACTCGTCGCCGCGACCGAGCGCGTCGAGGTACTCCTCGGTCTTCTCGTCGGTCGGGAAGATGGAGGTGGTCGCGCCGAGTTCCGTCCCCATGTTCGTGATGGTGGTGCGCTCCGGGACGGAGAGGCTCTCGATGCCCGGACCGGTGTACTCCAGCACTTTGCCGACGCCGCCCTTCACGGAGAGCCGCCGGAGCAGCTCGAGGATGACGTCCTTGGCGGTCGCCCACTCGGGGAGTTCGCCTTCGAGCCGGACGTTGACGACCTCGGGCATGTCGATGTAGTAGGAGCCGCCGCCCATCGCGACCGCGATGTCGATACCGCCCGCGCCGATGGCGAGTTCGCCCAGGCCGCCGGGGGTCGGCGTGTGGGAGTCGCTGCCGAGCAGCGTCTTCCCGGGTGCGGCGAAGTTCTCCTTGTGGACGTTGTGACAGATGCCGTTGCCCGGCCGGGAGAAGTGAGCACCGAAGGTGCCGGCCGCCGAACGGAGGAAGCGGTGGTCGTCGGTGTTCTTGAAGTCGAACTGGTACGTCTGGTGGTCGCAGTACTGCGCCGCCAGCTCGGTCTGGACTTCGTCCAGGTCCATGGCCTCGAACTGGAGCCAGACCATCGTTCCCGTGGTGTCCTGCGTGAGCACTTGGTCGATCTCGATCCCGATCTCCTCGCCTGTCTCGAGTTTCCCTTCGACGAGGTGGTCGTCGAGAATCTTTTCCGTCAGTGTCTGTCCCATAACGCGCGAATATCGACCCTCCTCGCGTATAAATCCCGCGTGTTCGTGTTACTTCGGAAACGGGTAAACTCCCGCGCCGGCTGGCAATACTCGCGGAAACGCCGGCCTGGAACGCCGCCGTCGGGAACGCCACCGTCGGTCGCCGGGAGGGGCCGACGCGGAAATCCGGCAAGGTTATACAAGGGGCGGGGGTGGGTTGGGTCATGTTCCGTAGTGGAACCTTCGTCGCCGAACGCATAGCGGAGACTGCCGACGAGCAGGTTCAGCCGAACGGCGTCGACCTGACGCTGGCGGCGGTGTACGAGCAACGCGACTCGGGTCGCATCGGGCGCGACGACAAGGAGGTGGGCGACCGACAGGAGATCGAACCCGAGCAGGTCGGCGAGAACGTCCCCGAGACGTACTACCTGCGCCGGGGGACCTACATCGTCCAGTACGGCGAGACCATCAGCGTCCCGGACGGCCACGTGGGCTTCCTCTACCCGCGCTCGTCGCTGATGCGCAACTCCTGTATGCTCCACACCGCCGTCTGGGACGCGGGCTACGAGGGCAAGGGCGAGGGGCTGCTCGAGGTCCACCACGACGTCGAAATCGAGCGCGGCGCGCGTATCGGCCAGCTCGTTCTCGCGGAGGCGGACCACGAGGGGACGTACGACGGCGACTACCAGGGCGAGAACGTCGAGTAACGCCGCCGCGACTTCTCCCAGCGTTCGGGTGTCTCCCCTACCGTCGGGAGCTCCGCGGTCGACGGACGAGCGCCGTCAGACGGTAGCGTCGGAGATCCGCTAGTACTGAAAAAATCCAATACCATTAAAAATTTCAAGTAACGGCGAATAATGTTTTCCTTCTTCTATAAGTTTGGACGACTACAATGGTGGACGTGAACGACCATGACAGACGTCGATTTCTGAAGGCGACGGGCGTGGCCGCCGCTGGGTTCGCGCTCCCGTTCAGCGGTACGGCAGCCGCCGGGTCCGGCGACGTGATAGACGACGCGTTCGACCTCTCGACGAGCGGACTGAAGGAGGCGCTGGTGGTGTTCACCTCGAACGCCCAGGTCGACCGCCTGCGCCACCTCGACCTGGAGGACGGCTTCCACGGGTTCGAGGTGCTCCCCATCGGTTACACCAGACTGACGAGCGACCAGATTCGGATCGTGGCGGACTGGCCGGAGGTGCGCTACGTCCAGAAGAACGTCGAACTGGAGTACCACAACGACGACGCCCGCGAGACGACGGGCGCCGACGCGGTCCACGGAGACTTCGGTTACACCGGGTCCGGTGCCCACTCGGTCGTCATCGACTCGGGCGTCGACGGCGACCATCCCGACCTCGGCGACGACCTCGTTCACAACTGGCGGTACGTCAACCCCCTCTCCAGCAGCGACGACACGACGTGGGAAGACGTCGGGGCCGTGGACTCCGACGACAACGGCCACGGCACGCACTGTTCCGGTTCCATCACCGGGTCGGGTAGGAAGAGCGACGGCAAGTACGAGGGGCTGGCTCCGGACGCCGACCTCACCGTCTACTCGGCGGGGCTGACCCTGCTCATCGTCAAGCCCGTCGCCGCGTACGACCACCTGCTCTCGCGAGTCCGGGCCGGCGAAACGGACGTACAGGTCGTCTCGAACTCGTGGGGCGGCAACAACGGCACCGACTTCGACCCCGACGACGCGGTCAACGTCGCCACGTGGCACGCCTTCAAGGAGGGCATCCTCCCCGTGTTCTCGGCCGGCAACAGCGGACCGGGCACGAACACGCTGAACCAGTACGCCACCGCCCCGCACGTCCTCGGAGTGGCCGCCACGGACGACCGGAAGACGGTGACCGACTTCTCTTCGCGCGGGCGCTCGCCGGACTACGACGGCCCGACGAACTACGACCGGAAGAAGGCGCTCGACAACCTCCGCGAGTACCACGCCGCGGACAAGACCGAGACGGAGGTCGACGCCGGGTCCTACTCGGGGACCGTGGACGTCACGGGCAGCGAGTACCACCGCTGGGACGCCCCGAAGAACGCCGGATACGTCGAAGCGACGCTGTCGTGGACCCCTAGCGTCGAGGACCTCGACTTCTACCTCCACGAGGGGAGCAAGGACGGCGACGTCGTCGCCTCCAGCGCCTCGTTGAACGAACCGGAAGCGCTCGCGGGACAGATAGCGGGCGGCGAGACGTACTACTTCGAAGTCCGTCCGTTCATCGACGTGGTCGCCGACTACGCCATCGAGTTCACGGCCTACGAGGGCATCAACCGCGACGTGACGCCGATGGGGCTCTACCGCAACGGCGTCGGCGCACCGGGGAAGCTCGTGATGAGCACGCTCGAACCCGACGACCCCCTGCAGGCCTACTACGAGGACACCGAGACGTGGTACGGCCGCATCAGCGGGACGAGCATGTCCTGCCCCGTGACGGCCGGTGCCGCCACGCTGCTCGTCGACGCCTACTACCAGAATCACGGTGAGTACCCCGACCCGATAGACGTGCTAAACACCGTCGAGGCGGAGGCCGAGGACGTCCACGACAGCTACACCGTCGAGAGCATCGGTGCCGGCTTCGTCGACGCCTACGACGCCGTCCGGCGGGCCGAGTCGGGCGACTGGAGCACCTTCGGCACCGTGAAACTGGTCGACGACTGACCACGGTGACGGCCAGGCGAACGTCTCACGGACGCAACCAGCGCGAACGACGCACCTAACGCCACGAACACGTGACGAACGACTGCACCACGCCGACGGACGCGACGAGACGCACAGTGCTCGCGGCGCTCGGCGGCCGACGGACCCGCGCTCGCAGGGCCGGCAGGCACGTATCGCGGCGACGTGAGCGACGCGGTCGGCGAACTGCTCGACGAACGACCCGAATTTCACCACGACCATGACTTTCGACAGACGCAGCTTTCTCAAAGCGACGGGAACAGTACTCGGAACCACCGCACTCCCTGCCGGTGCAGCATCGGCCTCGGAGTGGCGCTACGAACTCGTCGGCGAGGCGCTCGACCCGGGGACACAAGAGGTCGACGTCCAGGGCGACTACGCGTACACCGCCCAGTCGGCGAGCATCGCCACGGTCGACCTCGGCGACCCGTCGACGCCGCTGCTCGCGGGGACCGCTACCGGCGAGGGCACCGACAACGTGGACGCGAAGGTCGACGGCGACGTCGCCGGCCTCGCCAACGACGGCGACCCCGGTGGCGTCACGTTCTTCGACGTGAGCGACCCGACGACGCCGACGAGAGTCTCGTTCTACGAGGCCGCCAGCGGCGTCCACAATCTCTTCATCGACGGCGACTACGCGTACCTCTGCATCAACGACGACTTCGCGCACTCGCGGATGGTCGTCGTGGACGTCTCCGACCCGGCGAATCCCGTCAGTCTGGAGGGCGACGAGCGCGGCTCCGGCGGCGCGTGGATGCTCCGGGACGCCCACGAGGACATGGCGGAGGCGGGCGTCAATCCCATCCACGACATCTGGGTCCAGAACGACCTCGCGTACATGTGCTTCTGGGACGCGGGCGTCGTGGTCGCCGACGTCTCGGACCCGACCGACCCGACGGCGGTCGCCCACTTCGGCGCGGCCGACGACGCCGGCGAAAAGCCGGCGGACACCGCCGAACGGTACCGGCGCTACCTCGGCGGACACGAGACCAACGCACACTACGTCCAGCCGACGCCCTCGGGGGACTACACCTTCGTCGGTGCCGAGACGTTCCCCGGTCCGTTCGAGGACACGGTCGTCCCGGGCGACCACGGTGGTATCCGCGTCTTCGACACGAGCGACGTCTCGGCGGCGTCGACGCCGTCGAACCCCTACGCGGACCACGTCGCCTACGTCCCGGCGCCCGAACAGCCCGACGGTGCGCTGTCGACGAGCCACAACTTCGACGTGACCGACTCGAAGCTGTTCGCCAGCTTCTACCAGGGCGGTGTGCGGACGTACGACATCGACGACCCGACGGACCCCCAGGAACTCGCGGCGTTTGCGCCCGACGGCACCGCCTACTGGGGGGCACGGGTCCTGCCGACGGACGGGCCGAGACACTACACCGTGGGCAGTGACATCGGAAAAGGGTTGACCGTGCTGGAACTCGAACACGAGACGCCCGGAACGCAGAACTGGGAGACTGACGAGGAACTCGGTCCGTACGACGTGCTGGAGCCGACGATGCAGAAGCCGCTGTAACCGAACCGACCGCCGGGGACGTCCACGCCGACGACACCCCGTGGAGCGTCGGCACTGGATTCATCCACGCCGACGACGCCGTGGCGCGTGCGGAGACCGGTACCCTCGCGACGGCCGGCGACGAGTCTCGTCGACCGCTGCGCTCCAGAGCGATATAGCTATAATTCCGTCTCCCGTACGGGCGTCCGATTGCCGTGAGCGAACCCGAAGCCGACGAAATAGTAGAGCAGTGTAGCAGCTGTGGCAGTCAGGTGCTCGGCGTCTACATCGAGGACGGACGCTGTCCCGACTGCCGCGAGTGAGTTCGGGACTTTTTTCGCCGCGTCGTCCGGTAACCCCTCCGTCGCCGAGCGGAGCGTGGAAGCGTCGCCCGCCGACCGGCTGCTCGACGTCACGGAGCAGTGAGGTCTCGCCGGTCGTCTTCGGCACCGTTCGTCTGCTGAACCAGTTCGCTTCGGCGGACGTTGGAATTACCCGGAGTTGGATGCGACGAGTCGGGCGGTGGTTCGTGGTCGCTACGTGCTCTTGGCGACGACCGTGTTCGCGTCGCTCGTGCCGCTCACGTCGTACCACGTGCTGGAACCGTCCGGCCGCGCCTGGACCGGCCCGAACGTGTACCGGTTGCTCTGGGCGGCCTCGGCCGGGGCTTCTGCGAAGTAGGTGACCGAGAGGTCGTCGCTCGCGCCGGGCGAGAAGTAGACGTACTTCACGCCGCGGTCCGGGTTGTGTTCGACCCGCGCCACGTCGCCGTAGTCGGTCTCGACGCCCCACTCCTCCGACACGACGTCGCGGACCTGGACGGCCTCGTTGGCCGTGACGTCGAGGTCTATCTGGTCGGTCTGGCCGCCGGTGAACACCGAGCCGTCGTCGGTTCGCGTGCCGGAGACGACGAAGTCCCGCGTCACGTCGAATGAGAGGTCGACGTGGGCCTGCACGTCGTCGCCGTTGACGGCTCCGGGGGCGTTGACGAGTTTCGCGACGACGAAGAAGTACTTCGACTCGTCGGTCGTCACCGACACCGACGGGGAGCCCTGGAGGCCGGCGTCCCGGGCGACGACGTTCGGTTCGCCGTGCTGGGCGGGGTTCTCGGCGTCGTAGACGAACAGGTCGACGTGCGGGTCGCCCTTGGTCGCGCCGGCGTTCCCGCCGGAGTAGTGCGAGAAGTCGACGCTCACGTCGAACGCGCCCCGGCCGCAGCGGACGAACCCGGCGACGGCACGCTCGTCGTCGGGAATGTTCAGGCCGAAGACGTCCGAGATGGTGCCCTCGGTTATCTCGCGCGTGACGGCGTCGACGGCCGGCCCGGGGTTGAGCCGTCCGTACCCCTCCCACGGGTCGCGCCCGCCGAAGTCGTACTCGGGAGCCTTGACGCGGTGGTACGGCGTGGCCGTGAACGCCGTCTCGGTGGCCGTGGCCAGCAGCACCTGCTTCAGCGCCATCACGTCGTCGAACGTCGTATCCTCGGGAGCGGGCAGCGAGAGCGAGTCCGGAGCGTCCTCCTCCATCGCCTGCGCCACGAGTCCGGTCGCGCCCGTCGTGAACGGCGTCGCCATCGAGGTGCCGGCCTTGCCGGTGTAGTCCCGGATGGGGTCCTGGTCGCTCTCGGGCGCGTCGGCGAGTCCCGTCTTCGCCGCGTTGACGAGGTCGGTGACGTACCCGCCCGGCGCGGTCACGTCTGGTTTCATGTAGGCGTCGTCCGGTTCGGGCGACGTGAAGTCGGCGTCCTCGTCGACCCCGGCGACGCCGCCGCTGGAGTACGCCGAGATGCCGTCGAGCGGGCCGGTGGCGACCACGGAGACGCACTCGTCGGCGACGGCGGGCGACCCGTTACCGTTGACGGGCGTCGCCGCGTTGCCCGCCGCGGCGAGCGTCAGCACCCCGGCCTCGGCGATGTCCTTGATGGCGTTCGGAATGGTGTCGAGCGTCCCGGCCGCCGCGCCGAGTGGCAGGCCACCGGCGTACCCCCACGACATGTTGACCGCGCGGAGGTTGAACACGTCAGAGAACTGGTCGGCCTGGTCCGCGAGGTCCTCGGTCGGCGCGGAGAGTCCCTGAAAGCAGACGAGGCTCTGGTCCGGCGCGACGCCGGTGTGCAGCGCCTGGTCGCCGCCGGCGGTCCGGTCGCCGACCGTCGCGTCGGGGTCGACGAACGCGCCGACGCTCACCGTCTCGACGTAGGCCGCCGTCGCCGTCTCGCCCCCGGCGGTCTGGACGTAGACGGTGTACGTGCCGGACCGGTCGGCGGGCGCTTCGACGACGTTGTTGTCGAGCGTGCTCGCGTCGCTGGTCGTCGCGGAGGTGTCGCGGGTCTCCCCGTCCGGCCCCTCGATGCGCAGGTCGATGAGGTCGCCGTACGCCGACCCGTAGACGCCCTCGCCCTGCTCGGCCTCGACCTCGTAGGCGAGTGCGTTCCCGGTCACGGCCGAGAGGGCGGTCCGCGGTTCGTCCTCCCGGACGCGGTCGGGGTCGATGGCGGTCGCGCGACCGCTGTCGCCCATGATGGACGAGCAGTGGGTGCCGTGGCCGTTCGGGTCGCGCGGTCGTTCGTGGTAGCCGTAGCGCGACCCCGGGTCGTACCAGCCGACCGTCTTCGGCGTGTCGGGCGTCGTCTTCCCACCGACGAAGTCGAACACGACGCTCGGGTCGTACGTCTCCACCGTTCCGGAGATCTCGTAGTACGTCCCCGATATCTCGTAGGTCGTGGTCGTGTTGACGTACACTTCGACGACGAGTCGGTAGGTCGTGCCGGCCTCGACGGGCGCGGACATCGTCTCAGGCATGCTCGCCGTGGCCGCGCGAGTGACCGTCTGCCAGCCGTCAGTGACCTTCTCGTCGAGGCGGAACTCCAGGTCGTTGACGGCGTCGACGTTCGGCGACCACGACAGTTCCGCGTCGAGTTCCGCCACGCCGCTCGGGGCGGTGAACTCGTGGTACGTCTCCTCGCCGGTGGCGAAGGTGCCGGGACCGACCGTGCCGGAGAACGACTCGGCGTCGCCGGTCTTCTCCCGCTCGACGTCGTTCTGGTCCGGCTTCGTCAGCTTCACCTCGCCGTCCTCGACGAACGCCTGGACGCCGTTCCACGGACCGACGCCGGGATGGCGCGCGTCGAGGCCGCTGTCGGTCAGACCGACGGTCCGGTCCTGTCGCCCGCGATAGCCCCGCTTCCAGACGTTGCTCGCCTCTCGGGCGCGCCAGTTCAGGAACTCGTCGCTCGCTCCCGCGTCGCTCGCTGCGCTGACGCCGTGCGCACCCACGCCGAGTGCGCCGGCGCCGGCGAGCGCGCTACTGACCGCGAGAAACGAGCGACGGGTCAGCGGGTGGTTCTCTTCGTCGTCCAGGAAGTTCGTTCCCATGTACCACGGAAAGTTAATAGAAAGTAAATGAATTGTGGCAGAACCGTCAAAACGTACAATCCTGATAGCCGGTTGATGTTACGGCGAACAGCTCTAAGTGTTCGTGAGTCGTCGTGTTAGCTAACGACGAACGAGAGGATGGACCGACCCTGCCACCGTCCCGGCGTGATACTGCTCGCCGTACTTCTGTGTCTCCCCGGTTTCGCAACGGCGTTGTCCGCGGGTAGCGCGCCGGGCGGCCCGGCGAGCGGAACGCCCGCACCGAACGGTCCGGACGCGACCGCCACGACGGATAGCCCGAACGCGACGGTCACGACCGCGCCGGACGCCACCGTCACCTCGAACACGACCACCGAGGACGCTAGCTCGACGCCGAGCACGACGAGCGTCCGTGACACAGCGAACGTCCAGAACGCGACGACCCTCCAGAACGCGACGAACGTCACCACAGCGAGCACCGCGACGGTGACGACCGTCGTCGAGACGCCCGGGAGCAGCGTCGACGCGACCGACGCGACGGAATCCGCCACCGAAACCGTCGGCGAGGTTGCCACCGACGCGACGACTGACTCCGTCGACGCGACGACCGCGGTCGGTTCAGTCACCGACGCGACGGTCGACGCCGCAGACGCGACCGGGACGGGCGGCACGGCCGCCGCCGGTGCCACGCCGGGCGCGACCGGCGACGGGTCGTCGAGAGCCGAGACCACGGGTGCGGCGGACGGGGCCGACCGCGGGTCGGCGGGAGCGCGAGCGACGACCGGGCGAGTGGACGCGGCAGGGAGCGATGACGCCGCGGTGGCGGCGGGCGCGACCGACTCCGCTGGGGACGCTCGCGACCCCGAGCCGAGGGGTCCCGTCGGACTGGCGCGGACGGCAGGACTCGTCGGCGCGGCGGTCGCCGCCGGCGTCGCCGTTCACGTCCCCGAGACGGCCTCGCTGGTCGCCAACGCCGGGACCGCGAGCGTCGGCCGGACGGAACCGAGCGGGCGGTTCTGGCGACTGTTCGCGCCGTTCCGGTACGGTCGCCACGACGGGCCCGACCCACTGGACCACGAGGTGCGGGCGGAACTGTACGAGCGCGTCGAGCGCACGCCCGGTGTCTACCTCTCGCAACTCGACGACGGGACGGTCGTCTCGCTGTCGACGATTCGACACCACCTCCGGACGCTGGAGGACGAGGGACTTGTGTCGAGCGCGAAACTCCGGGGCAAGCGGCGGTTCTTCCCCGACGACGAGGACGTCGAACTCACCGCGGCGCTGGCCGACCCGGCGACCGCCGCGGTGCTCGACGCCGTCGCGCGCCGGGAGGCCGCCTCGGTGGGCGAACTCGCCGACGACCTCGACCGCGACCCGAGCACCGTCTCCCACCACCTGTCGCGTCTGGCGGACGACGGACTGGTCGAGCGCGAGCGCGACGGGCGGACCGTCGTGAACCGACTGACGGCGACGGCCGAGGCGGCGTTCTCGGGGCCGGTCGCGCCCGCCGACGACTGACCGGCCGACGACCGTCGAAGTACCGCGAGCGCGGCGACGTGCTGGCGTTAGCATCGGCAGCGAGCGGGCGTTCTTCGTCGGCGGCGTCGCTCTCCGGCGTCCCGACGTTCCTCGGGCCCTCTCGCACTCCCTCGGCGCGCAGGCGCTGACGCGGTGGCGAGCGGGCACCCGCGATCACTTCTTCGGCAGGTCGCTGTTCGCCGGGCCGTCGAGGACGCCCCCGTCGACGTCGAACCGCGAGCCGTGACACGGGCAGTCCCAGGTTCGCTCGGCGTCGTTCCACTCCACGAGACAGTCCAAGTGGGTGCAGACCGCAGAGACGCGGTGACGGTCGCCGTCCTCGTCGCGGTACTCGGCGACCACGTCGCCGCCGTCGCGGACGACGTGGGCGTCCCCGGGCGCGAGCGACGCCTCGCTCCGTCGGAGCTTCGTCGCCCAGTCGCCGGCGAACCGCTTGCCGGCGTTCGCGTTCTCCTTGAGGAGTTCTCCCGCGCTCTCCAGCGGCGGTAGCCGCCCCGGGTCGAACGCGTCCGCCCACTCGCTGCCCGTCCCCGCTATCTCGTCGGCGAGGAGTTTCCCCGCCGCGGTCCCGTTCGTCATCCCCCAGCCCCCGAACCCGGTCGCCACGTAGACGTGCGACCGCCACGGCGCGATGGGACCGACGAACGGAACGCTGTCGGCCGAGACGTAGTCCTGGGTCGACCAGCGGTACGCGACCGACTCCACGTCGAAGTGGTCGCGGGCCTCCCGCTCCAGTCGGCGGTAGCGCTCGGCCGTGCTGCCGCCCTGTCCCGTCTTGTGGTTCTGGCCGCCGACCAGGACGAACTCCTCGTCGTCGGTCTCGTGCGGTCGCACCGAGAAGTACGAATCGCCCGTCCGGTAGAACATGCCCTCCGGCTGCGGGTCGTTCGTCCGGACCGCGAGCACGTACGACCGCTTCGGGTACGCCCGGGCGAAGTAGCCCGCCGGGTCGGAGATGGGGAAGTGGGTGGCGACGACCACGTCGTCGGCGGTCACCGACCCCCGATTCGTCTCCACCCGGCACGGTTCGCCCGCCTCGATATCGGTCGCGCGCGTCTCCTCGAAGACGTAACTCCCCTCGCCCGGAATTACCTCTGCGAGCGCGAGCAGGTACTTCCGCGGGTGGAACTGCCCCTGGTCGTCGAACCGGACCGCGCAGTCGGCGTCCACCGGGTCCGGCACGTCCTCGACGAACGACGCCGGCAGGCCGAGACGCCGCGCGGCGTCGACCTCGCGGCGTACCTTCTTCCGAGCGTCGTCGCCGTCGACGTACGTGTAGGCCGGCAGCCGGCGGAACTCGCAGTCGAGGTCGTCGGCCCGCGACGCGACCTCCTCGACGGCGGCCTCGTTGGCCTGCGCGTACTGGCGTGCGCGGTCGGGGCCGAACTCGGAGCGGACGTCGTCGTATATCAGTCCATGCTGGGCGGTCACCTTGGCCGTCGTCCGCGCGGTGACGCCCGAGACGATGCGGTCGGCTTCGACGACCGCCACGGTCTCGCCGGCGTCTTGGAGTTCGGTCGCCGCCGACAGTCCGGCGATTCCGCCGCCGACGACTGCCACGTCGACCCGGACGTCGCCGTCCAGCGGGTCGAAATCGGTCGTCTCCGTCGTCTCCAGCCAGAGCGATGCGTCCCTGCCGGGTAAGTCGGGCTCCCCCATGGGACGTTCGGAGGGGCGTGAGAGCGAAAAAGGCGGTGGCTACTGCATGTAGCCGAGGTCGGCCAGCCGTTCCTCGACCTCCTCCTCTTCCTCCACCGCGGCGTCGTCCATCTCGTCGTGCTCGGGGTACGACGTCACGCCGGCGTCCTCGACCACAGGGATGACCTCGCCGTCCATCCGGTCGCTGTAGGGGATTCCGAGCGCGGACATGACCGTCGGGGCCACGTCGAACAGGTGCGGATGGGGCCGCTCCTCGATGCCGTCGGGGTCGACGCCCTCGCCTTTCGCCGCGAAGACGCCGTCGAGCTTGTGGTTCCAGGGCTCGTTGGGCGGTGCGAAGTAGTCGCCGAGCAGTTGCGCGGACAGGAACTGTCCCATGTCGTTCGGGATGGTGACCACGTCGGGGGCGTTCTCGACGTTCTTGCCGTGGAAGTACTTCTTGCGCGGGGCGACCTCCTGGAACACGGGGTCGCCGTCGGGCGTCTGGACGCCGCTCAGGCGTTCGATGAGCGCCTCGCGCACGTCGTCGTACTTCTCGGGCGGGACGACGCCCTCCGGTTCGCGGCCCTCGAGGTTGATGCGGACGCCGAGTTCGGTCCGGGCGCGCATGTAGGCGGTCGAGTTCTCGAAGTCGACCTGCTCGTTGCCGGTCCGGGCGACATTCTTCGGTGCGTACTGGCGCGCGACGTCGGCCAGACCCACCTTCTCCAGCGCCGTCCGGATGCGGTGGGCGGTGAAGCCGAACTTCGCCGCGGTCGCCGCCATGCGTTCGACCGTGTTCGGTTCCCAGGTCGTCGTCTCCTTGCCCTCGCGCAGTTCCTCCTGGATGGGGTTCCACGACGGCATCCCCTTGCCGCCCCGGGTGGCCTTCACGAACCCCTCGTCGCGCAGGAACTCGTTGACGCGGAACTCGTACTCGTCGTACGGCCCCATGCCGTGGTCGCTGGCTATCATGACGGTGTCGGGGTCGCACTCGTCGAGTATCTTCCCGATCTGGCGGTCGGTCTCCTGGTAGACCGTCGTCACCTTGTTCCAGTCGCCCTCGAACTCGTGGAAGACGGTGTCCGGTTTCTGGAACTGGACGAAGCCGAACTCGGGGTCGTTCTCGTCGGCCAGGTACCGGAACGCCTCGCCGCGCATCCTGACGAGGTCGGTGTACTCCTCCATCTTCTGGGCGTCGGTGTAGTCCGAGTCCTCGCGGGAGTAGGTCGGATAGACGCGATACTCGCCGATGGCGTCCCGGACGTCGTCAAGCAGCCCCTCGGGGTGACAGCGCGGGTCCTCCGGGCCGATGAACCCGGGGAGCACCGCGCCGTCGATCTCCTCCGGCGGGTGGGTGACGGGCACGTTGACGACGACGCTCGTCACGCCGTGGTCGTCGAGCAGCGACCAGATGGAGTGCTCCTCGACGTCGTTCCCCGTGACGACGTGGAAGTCGTACCCGTCGTAGGTGACGAACCCGCAGACGCCGTGCTTGCCGGGGTTGACGCCGGTGTACAGCGACGGCCACGCGCTCGGCGTCCACGGCGGCATCTGGGACTCCAGCGGCGCGGCGACGCCGTCGTCACAGATAGAACGGATGTTCGGGATATCGTCGTCACAGAGCCGGTCGAAGACGGGGAGACACCCCGCGTCGATGCCGACGAGCAGGACGTCGAGGTTCGTTTCGGCCATCACGCACACCCCCTGAAACGGATAGTTCCGGTTTCTCGTTCGTCGAGGCGAGCGGAGTAGAAGACTCCCCCCGCAACGTTCACCGCACTCATTACCAGGCCATTCACACCCAGGTCATTTTATTATGCCACGCCTAAATCAGTCCTCTCCGTCCGGCGCGACGGCCGGAGTCGGCTCGTCGATGACGGCCTCCTTCCAGGTTCCCCGGGTGAACCACAGCGCAGCGGCAGTCGCGCCGAGGACGTTGCCGAACGCCATCCCGACCCAGATGCCGGTCGGTCCCATGTCGCGTGCGAACGCGAGGTAGTACACCGTCGGCACGCGGCCGATCCACAGCGCGACCATCGAGAACGCCATGGCCGTCTTGGTGTTGCCCGCACCGCGGTACGCGCCGAGCAACACCTGCAACAGCGCCATGAACGTGAACTCCACCGAGCGGATGCGGAGGTACTCGCTGCCGTACCCGATGGTCGCCTCGGCCTTCTCTGTGCCGGTTGCCATGAACACGCCGACGATGGGTTCGGGGAACAGCGCGGCGACGACGGCGACCACGAACATCACGGCCATCCCGACCTTGGCGGCGAGCCAGACCGCCCGCTCGGCGCGGTCGGACTTCTCCGCGCCGAGGTTCTGGCCGACCATCGTGTTCGTCGCCCGACCCAGCCCCATCGCGGGGAGGAAGACGAGCGACGCGAGGCGGTTGCCGAGGCCGTACGCGCTCACGACGGGCGGCGCGAACTGGACGACCATCGCCGTCAGCGTTATCATCGCCAGCGCGCTCGTCGACTGTTCGAGCGCGCTCGGCGTTCCGAGACGAACGATGTCGCGGATGTACCCCAGGTCGGGGAGGAGATACCCCGGGCGCACGTCCGGTCCGGCGTCCGTCCAGAACAGGACGTAGAACCCGAGTACGGTCGCCACCGCGCGGGCGACGATGGTCGCCAGTGCCGCCCCCTCGATGCCCATGCCGTCTATCGGCCCCCACCCGAAGATGAGCAGGGGGTCGAGCACGACGTTAATGGCGACGCTGACGACCATGATGCGCATCGGCGTCCGGGTGTTGCCGTAGCCGCGCATGAGCGAGTTGAAGACGAAGAAGCCGAACAGGAACGGGAGTCCTAGAAAGAACACCTCCATGTAGTGGCGGGCGAGCGGGACGACATCTTGGCTCGTCGCCGCCTGACTCGGGATGGCCGAAAGCATCGGCTCCGTGAGGACGTACCCGGCCGCGGCGAGGACGACGGCCATCATCGTCACGAACGACACGACCTGGCCGGACACCTCCCCAGCGGACCCCTCGCTGTCCGCACCGGTGTACTGGGCGACGAGGATGCTTCCGGCCGACGTGAACCCGCCCGCAATGGAGATGAGGAAGAAGATGAGCGGGAAGGCGAGGCTCATCGCGCCGACGGCGTCCGCGGAGAGCCGACCCAGCCAGAACGTGTCGGCGACGTTGTACGTCACCTGGAGGAGCTGGATGACGACGATGGGCCACGCGAGTTCGAACATCGGCCGAACGAGGCCGCCCTCGGTGATCGACCCACCCCCCTCTGTGCTGCTCATCGTTCCTTCGAAACGAAATAGTGACGTTTCAATATTTCGACTGCCGCGTCCCCCGGTTGCCGTCCTCGGCTCCGGCAGCGCGGGGAAGTTAAGAGGTTCCTAAACCCAGCGCACGGTCGATACGCGTCAATCCGAGACGACCGCCGTCTCGCCGTCGACGGCCGCCTCGTCGGAACGCACCGGGGAGACGGCGAGCCAGAGGAGCCCGCCTGCACACGCCGTCGCGACGCCCGCCCAGGGGAGGATTCCGACGGGACCGGTCCGGGCGGCCGCCCAGCCACCGACCAGCTTGGCGGTCCCGCCGGCGAGCGAGAGCATCATCGACGCCCCCGAGAGCACCGTCGCCCGTCCCACGTCGTCCAGCCGGTCGTTGAGGTACTGGTTGCGTATCGGGCGGGTGAGGACGCGGAGACCGCGGTTGAGAAAGAGGACGGGCACCACGACCAGCGGCGCGAGCGCGACGCCGACGTACGCGAGCCCGTAGACGGGGACGAGCAGCGCGAACACCCGGCGGACGCCCAGATGGTCCTCGAACCAGCCCGCGGCCGAGGCCGCGCTCGCGGAGACGACCTTGAAACCGGCGTACAGCAGGCCGAGTCCGGCGACAGGCAGTCCGACGGCCTCCAGGGCGGGCTGTTCGAGCGTCCGCGTGACCGAGAAGAGCGCCTGGAACAGCGCGGCGTACGCGACGAGCCAGCGAACCGCCGGGCGACTCGCCTGCAACCTGAGCATCTCGACCGCCTCCCGGACGGTGAACGTCTCGTCCGCGTCGTTCGCCACCGCGGGGAAGGTGTAGAGGATGGGGAGGCCGAGCGCGGCCAGGACCGCGTTCGCGAGGAACGGCAGCGTGGGATCGACGCCGTAGAGGACGCCGCCCGCGACGGCGGTGACCGCCGACGTCGCGAGAAGCGCCGTGCTCCCGCGGCCCTCGACGTGCGCGTACTCCGACTCGTCGAAGCGCGCCGCGAGCAGTTCGTACAGCCACGCGTCGCTGGTTCCGGAGCGGAACGCCCATCCCGTCGCCCAGAGGACGTGCAGCCCGAGGTACGCGAGCGGCGACTCCACGAACGGGTACGCCCCCAGCGTGACGGCGCGACAGGCGCTGCCGAGGGCGAGACTCGCCCGCCGGCCGAGCCAGTCGCCGAGGTAGCCGGTCGGTATCTCGGCGGCGACCATCGCGAACGAGAACACCGCGTACGCCAGTCCGACGAAGTCGAGACCGAACCCCTCGTCCTGGAGGTAGAGGATAGCGACCGGTACGTAGAACCCGGCCGAGTTCGTGACCCGAAAGGCGTAGTACCGCCAGACGAGCCGTCGCGACGTCGCCATCGACTACTCGTCGCGTCGCTCGAAAAGTATACTTTCCCGAAAACCTATTTTTGTAGGAAAAGTTACCGTTCCGGTCGTCCGACTCCCAGCGGGCCGTCGCCATATCACGGACGAGCAGTCCTCAGATACGACCCCGGACGAGACGACTCCCTAGCTTACGTCGAGCGGGTCGGTCTTCAGGAACTCCCGCAGGAGTACGGTCGCGTACGACCCCGACGGGAGCGAGAACTCGAGGGTGAGGGGGTCGCGGTCGAGTTCGAGGTCGGTGCGGACGAGTATCGCGCGCCGGGTGCCGGACGAGTCGAACTCGCCGGGCAGGTCGAAGTCCTCGGGCGCGAGGTCGAGGTCGGCGAGCACCGCGCGCTCGACGTCGCCCTGTTCGCCGTCGGCCAGTTCCGTCTCCGTGCCGACCAGCGGCGCGGTGACGAACGCCCGGCTGCGCTCGCAGTGTCGCTCGACGGTGCGGACGCGTTCGGCGGTCACGCGCTGGCGACGGTCCGTGTCGGGAACCGTCAGACCGTCGACCGTCTCGGCGAACGCGACCACGTCGCCCTCGACGGGGCGGTCGAACGGGAGGCCCCGGCGGAGGCGCTCGCTCAGCATCCTGTTGAACGCGTACGACTGGGCGGCGTTGACCAGCAGGCGCTGGAGGTTCGTCGGCAGCGCTTCGAGCGCGGCGCGGAAGTCGGCCGGCGCGTCGCCGCCGTTCTCGACCAGTTCGTGGACCATCGCGCGCTCGAAGCCGAGTTTCCGCGGGAGCGCGTCGAGGGCTGCGTCCCAGTCGGGAGCGACCTCCTCGACCCGGCGACGGGCGCGCCGGGTGTCCTCGGGTTCGGTCTCGTAGGGGTTGCCGACGTAGGCCATGACGGCCGCTTCCCACTCCTCGCGGACGACGTGGAGACCGACCTCGTGCGTGACGGGGCGGCGACTGCCGAACCGCTGCTGGCCGAAGTAGTTGGGGACGCCGACCGTCGTCGCCCCGTCGTCCGCGTCGGCGTCACCGCCTGTGAACGCCCGCAGTTCCTCGATTATCGCGTCGGCGTTCTCCGGCCGTTCCGGGTCGCGGACGACGACCGCGAACTCGTTGCCGGCGAGGTCGCCGAACTGGACCGCCCGGCCCGCACGTCCAACGGGCGTCATCTCGGCCCCGCGGACGTCGGGGAGGTCGTCGGGGTCGACCGACCGGAGCGAGAAGAGTTGCGTCGTGACGGCGTGTTTGTCCTTCGTCCCGGCCCACGAGACGCGCTCGCGGCTGATTCCCAGCGCGTCCGAGAGGCGGCGCGCGAAGTCGTTGGTGTCCCAGCCGACGAGCGTCGCCCGGACGACGAGATGCGGGTACGACCCCGTGTCGGCGTCCAGCGGCTCCGCGTCGAACTGCTCCAGTTCCTTCACCCGGAAGTCCCGGTCCTCGTCGCGGAGGCGACCGCCGACGCCGTCGGCGTCGCTCACGTAGTGTTCCATGCCGACCGCGGCCTCGATGGGGTGTGCCTCGCGCATCCACCCTCGACTCTGCGCCCCGGCGAACTAAAGGCTGCGTCCGACCGTCGCCGGGGTCGACGGTCGGCGGAGTTCGACCGTCCTGCGGACGGTGTAGCACCGGACCGGACGTATTTCGTATTCTCCACCCCGCCTCACTGCCGGGAGATGAGGTCGAGAAACGGCTTCACGACGTCGGCTTCCGTACCGGGTGCGACCGTCGCCTCCTCCTGGTCGTACTCCACGAGACCCACGTCGGCCAGCTTCGGCAGGTGGACGTGGTACAGCATGCTCGCGACGCGACGGCGGTCCGGGTCTGCCGGCGCCCCACGCTCGGCCTCCCAGTCGACCAGTCGCTCGACCAGCTCGTCGACGCGCAGCTCGCCGCCGTGACGAGCGAGTTGCGCGAGGGCGTACCGGCGATAGGGGTTCGACAGCACGTCGAACAGCGTGTCGGGCGAGGGGCGCACGCTCTGTCGAACGGGCGGTTCGGGGGGAGATGTCGGGGTGTGTGCTCGTCGGTTACTCATCGATAGTACGCTCTGACGATGGAAATTGAGTAACAAGAGTGGTGTACCTACGTGTCTTGGTATCTGCTATCAGAGACGACAGTTACGTCGCGGAGTCGCCGAAGAACGCCGACGCGAGCTTTCTCTGGGCCTTTCGGAGATGTTGGTGAAACGTCGCGGAGGAGATATCCATCGAGTCGGCCACCTCCTCGGCCGTACTGGCGCGCGGCCAGTCGAAGTAGCCGGCGAGGAACGCGGCCTGGAGCGTCGCGCGCTGGCGCGCGGTCAACCCGGACGCCAGTTCCTCGCGGAACTCGCCGGCCGTCTGGACGGGACGCTCGCGCTCGCGCTTGGCGAGCAACTCCACGCCGACGAAGGCGTCGTCGAGCGACCCGGCCAGGGTCCGCACGTCGACGTCGCGGGGAGCTTCGACGACCAGCTTCCCCTCGCCGGCCTGCGCGCGCGCCGACCGGACGCTCGCGCCGGCGTCGAGCACGGCCGTGACGAGCGACGTCGAGACGGTGATCGCGACCAGTCCGTTACCGTCGCGGTCGGTCACGACTCCGACGTCGGTGACGGTCGAAACGTCCTCGGCGAGGGCTGCGACCCGTTCCGGGTCGGCACCGGAAACCCGGACGTAGTGCAGTATCTCCCCCTCGGACGTCGGGACCGTGCCGTCGAGGACGAGCGTGCAGTCGCCGCGTGCGGAGAGGTCGACCAGCAGCCAGTCCGGGTCGGTCACCCGGAACTCGAGTTCGAGCACGGAGTCGGCCGCGAGCAGGCGTTCCCGTTCGATAGCGTTGATGGCGAAGCCGACGGTCTCGCCGAGCACGTCGAACCCGGCGGCCTCCCGTTCGCTGAACGCGTCGGTCCGGGTCGCGTAGACGACGAGCACGCCGTACGTCGTCGCGCCGTACGTCAGCGGAACTGCGAGGCCGGAACGGATGCTACGCTCGCTCGCCGCGTCGGCGAGGTCGTCGGGGTGGCCCGGTTCGTTCGGGATGTCCTGGACGACCTGGCACTCGTCCGTCCGGAGCGCCGTCACCGCCGGTCGTTCCCACTCTTCGCCGGCCACGTCGCTCACCAGCTCGTGGAATCCCCGGTCGTCGCCCGCCTTCGACCGGACGGTGACGTCGCCGTTCAGGTCGCGCTCGCCGACCCACGCGAACCGGTAGAGGTTCGAATCGGCGAGGCGTTCGCAGACGGCCGTCTCTATCTCCTCGCGGGACGCGGCGGCGACGAGGCTCCGGACGACCCCGCGGACGAGTTCGTTGATACGGTTCAGCGTCGCCAGTTCGTCGCGCTGCTGGGCGAGTTCTCGCTCGCGCTGGCGACGTTCGGTGACGTTCGTGACGGTCGCGACTACCTCGGCGACGCTTCCGTCGTCGTCGAGTACCGGCGTGGCGTTGACCGACAGCCAGACGCGGTCGCCGTCGGGGCGACTGACACCGAGCACCGCGTCGTAGACGGGGTCGCCGTCTTCGACCACCTGGCGGAACGGGTACTCCTCCGGCGGCATCGGGTCACCGCGTTCGTTCACGATGTCCCACGCCGGGTCGTCGTACGGCCTGCCGACTATCTCGGACTCGGCGAGCCCGAGTATCTCGCCGGCACGGTCGTTGGCCTCCACCACCTCGCCGTCGCGGTTCAGCAGCAGGATGCCGGTCGGGCTGGTCTCGAAGAGTTGCCGCGTCCTGTCGCGCTCCTGGGCGAGCTGTCGTTCGCGCTCGCGGCGCTCGGTCATGTCCCGGGTCACCTTCGCGTACCCCCGGAGGCTCCCGTCGTCGTCGTGTAGCGCGGTGATGACGACGTTCGCCCAGAACCGCGACCCGTCTTTCCGGACGCGCCAGCCTTCGTCCTCGGCCTTCCCCCGTTCGGCGGCGGCGAGGTTCTCCTCGGGAACGCCCGCCGCCACGTCCTCGTCCGTGTAGAACGTCGAGAAGTGCTCGCCGAGTATCTCCTCGCGTTCGTACCCCTTGATGCGCTCGGCCCCCTCGTTCCAACTGACGACGCACCCGTCGGGGTCGAGCATGAAGATGGCGTACTCGTCGACGCCCTGCACGAGCGACCGGAAGCGGTCTTTCTCCTGGCGGAGCCGTCGCTCGGTCTCTCGTTGCTCGGTCACGTCCGTGATGAACCCGGCCAGGTCGGGTTCCCCGGGGTCGTCCCCGTCCATCTCGCGGCCCTGCTCCCACACCCACCGCGTCTCGCCGTCGGCCGTCAGTATCCGGTAGGTGAGTTCGAACGGGTCGCCGTCGGCGAGTGCGTCCTGGACCGCCTCCCAGACCGTATCGCGGTCGTCCGGATGGACGACGTCTCGCCCCCACGACACCTCGCCGCGTTCGATTCGTTCGGGCTCGTACCCCGTCAGGTCGCGACAGCCCTCGCTCACGAACGCCATGGGCCAGCCCGGTTCGTTCCCACACCGGTACGCCATCCCGGGGAGGTTCGACAGCAGCGTCGCGCGGCGACGTTCGCTCTCGCGGAGCGCCAGCCTGGCTTCCCGGCGTTCGGAGACGTCCCGCCCCGTCCCGACGAGACCGACGACGCGTCCGTCGTCCACGAGCGGTGCGGCGTTGAACTCGTAGGGAATCCGCTCGCCCGATTTCGTCACGAGCGCTGACTGGAGGGTCTCGACCGTTTCGTCGGACAGCGTCGCTTCGATGGCGGCCGTGGCGTCGTCGCGGTCCTCCGGTGGGAGGAACTCCAGGGGGTCCATCTCGGCGATCTCGTCGTCGCCGTACCCCGTGATGTCGGCGAATCGGGCGTTCCACTCCCGGAAGTTCCAGTCGGCGTCGAGGACGTAGAACACGTCGTCCAGCGCGTCGACGACGTTCTCGACCTCCAGCGGTCCGTGTTCTTCGAGAAACGCCGCGACGGACGAGTCGTCGTCGTCGAACGTCTGGAGCGAGCAGGACAGGGCGACTCGCTCGCCGCTCCGACGAATGGTCAGGGGTAGCGAGGACCCCTCGCGCGCGCTCCGGGCGAGCGTGTCGGGGTCAGGCCACCCGTCGAACAGGTCCGGGGCGGTCGCTCCCCGGAGCGAGTCGGGGTCGCGGCCGAGCGTCGTCGCGGCCGCACGGTTGGCGTACGTCACGCGGCCGTCGTCGACCACGACTACCGGGTCGGGCGACTCTTCGAGGACGGTTCGCGCGAACTGTTCTCTCATTGGATATCATTCATTTGTGAACGATTGTCAGTGGCAAAGGACTGTAATGGCCTGCCCGACAAAGAAGCTTGCCATCCGGCAGAAACAGTTAGTACAGTGAAAGGTCTCCGGTCACGCGGTCGACGAGGTCGTCGTCCGCGGGGCCGACCGCGAGCGCCGTCACGGTCCCGGAGTCGAGTTGCGTGTGTCCCGCGTCGCGGACGACCGCATTCGGCAGTCCCTCGGCCCGCGCCTTCTCCGCGAGCGAGAAGATGGCGTCCTCCCCGTTCGCCTGGAGGACGACCTTCTTCTGACCCTCTCCTTTCCACCGCTTGCGCGCCTTGCTGCCGGTCTCCTCGTAGGCCGACAGCGACGCGTGGGCGACCTGGGCGGCGAGTTTTCCCTCGCCCATCCCTAGGTCCGCCCGCGCGACGATCGCCTGTTTCATATCCGGGACTCGTCGCCGCGGAGTAAAACGCTGGCTACTCGCGTCGACGGGGACCGGCCCGACCCGACCGCACCGCACGAAACGGTGCTCGCGCTGACACCATCGAACTTATCCTGCTGGCATCCGTGTCTCTGGGCATGCGCCGGCGAGAGTTTCTCCGTACCACCGTGGGGAGCGTGGGCGCGACGGCGTTCGCGTCCCGGGGTTTCGCGAGACGACCGTACGAACCGCTCGGGAGGGTCGCCGTCGAGAACGCCAAGGAGGCGGTCGTCGGGCCCGACGGGAAGACGGCCTACGTCGCCGCGACCGACGGGTTCGCCACGGTCGACGTGAGCGACCCGGCGAACCCGTCGACGCTCGCGGAGCGCCGCGGTCTGCTGGCCGACCGCCAACACGGCCCGCTCGAGCAGATATGGGACGTGAAGGTCGAGGGTGACCGTCTGCTCGTCGTCGGCCCCGCCAACCCCATCGACCACACGGGCGTCCACGGCTTCCTGCTGTACGACGTGGGAGACCCCGCGAACCCGGAGCAGGTCGCGTTCCACGAGACCGACTTCCCCATCCACAACGCCGTCCTGACCGACGGCGTCGCCTACCTGACGGCGAACGACGGCGACGGGAACCCGCTCGTGATGGTGGACGTGTCGGACGACGACCCCGAAGAGGTGGGGCGCTGGTCGATGCTAGACTACGATTCCGACTGGTCGCGGGTCAACGCCTGGATTCGGTCGCTACACGACCTCTGGGTGCAGGACGGCGTCGCCTACCTCGCCCAGTGGGACGCCGGTACCTGGGTCGTCGACGTCGAGGACCCCGCCGACCCGAGCCACGTCGCGCACTTCGGCGACCGCCCCATCGAGGTGCTCGCCGACATCCCCGCGGACGAGACCAACGCGGCGGTCGTCGGCCGGCCGGGGAACCACCACTACGTGATGGCGAACAACGACACCTCCCTGCTCGGCGTCGGGAAGGAGGCCTGGGACGCCGACCCGAGCGACGAGAAAGGCGGCCCCGGCGGTGTCGAACTCTGGGATATCTCGAACCCGAAGGAGGCCCGGAAGCTGTCGACCATCGCACCGCCGACGTCGCCCGACCCGACCTACGACCGCGGTGCGGCCGGCGTGGGCGTCGGCGGTCTCGGTGCCGGCGTCGCCGCCGGAGCCGCGGCGAATCTCGAACTCGACGGCCTCGCCGCCGTCGACCGCGGTGCGTCGAACCTCGGTCCCGCCGGCGTCGTCGCCCACCGCGGCTGTCACGACTGCACCGGCGGGTCGTCTTCGTCCGGCGTCTGGACCACCGCCCACAACTTCGACCTAGTCGGCGACCGCCTCTACTCCTCGTGGTACCAGGGCGGCGTGAAGATCCACGACGTGAGCGACCCGACGAACCCCGAGGAGCTCGCGTGGTGGCGAGACCCGGAGGCGACCGCGTTCTGGACGGCGAAACGCGCGGCCGGGGAGTTCTTCGTCGCCAGCAGCATGGGCCGCGAGGCTGACGGCAGAGGTGGCCTCTACACGTTCCCGGACCGGGCCGGTCGGCAGTCCGACCCGCCGTCGCTCGTCGGGAACGCCAGCGGCGAGCCGTCCGCACCGCAGCAGTCGACCTTGACGGAAGCGACCGCGAACGGGGACGGGACGACCGACGGAACGACGGCGGCGTCGACCGGCCAGCCCGGATTCGGCGCGCTCGCCGGACTGGTCGGCGTCGGTCTCGGTACGTGGTCGCGACTGCGCAGCGAGGACGGCTGAACACGGTCGGAGAAGAGTTACCGGTCGTCGGAGCCGGTCCGCGCTTTCTTGACGAGGACGACGGCGACGACGCTGCCGACGACGCCGAGGGCGCCGGCCATCTTCTTGCCCGGCGAGGGCACCCTCCCGGAGTCGCCGGTTTCGCTCTCGTCGGCATCTACCTCCGGCGCTGGTTCGTCGTGGTCGTCGTCCGAACCGAGCGCGGAGCGGAGCTTCCGGACCGCGAGCGCGGCGACGACCGCCAGCGCGAGTCCGAGCGCCAGGCGAAGACGCGTGCTTCCGCCGTCTGACGACTCGTCAGTCTCGGTCGCGGTGCGTGACGTGTCGGTTTCGTACACCCGTTCCTCCACGAGAGCGGGTTTTTCGAGGTTGAGTTCGAGGAGCGTCATCGGCAAACAATACGACTCCGAGCGAGGTTATAGCTTCCGGCTTGCCCGATGCCGTCGACGACCGAACTCCCGGGCGGGAGGGCCTTTCGTCCGTCAGGCGACGAACTCGCCCTCGTCGCCGAGGGTCGCGTCACATCGAAGGAGAGCGTCCCCGTCAATCACAATGCAGTTAAACCACCGCTCCGTACGCCCCGACATATGGTGGACATGCTGGGTCTGGGACTCGGACTGCTGCTCGCGCTCGTCGTGGTAGCCCTTCACTTCACGAAGGGGACCGAGTGGCGGGCGGCGGACGACATCTCCCAGGAGGTGCTCAACCGCCGGGCCGAAACAGTTCCCGAAACCGACTTCCCCGAACCGATGAACCGCTCCATCGGTGGCGGCGGCGCGGTCGCCGTCGGCGCGGGTGCCGAGGGCGAACTCGAGGGCGAAGAGGGCGAAGAGGAGGAGGAGGGCTTCGACCCCGAAGCGATTCCGGAGGACGAAGTCGAGTACTTCGACGTCGAGTACGTCAAGGAAGGCGAGACCATCGAGGTCGGCAACAACGAGAACCTCCTCGAGGCCGGAGAGGACGAGGGCTGGGACCTCCCCTACTCCTGCCGGCAGGGCCAGTGTCTCTCCTGCGGTGCGAAGATAGCCGAGGGCGAACCGGACGACGTGGTCCACAGCAACAACGAGACGCTCAGCGACGACGAGGTCGAGAAGGGCTACATCCTCACCTGCACTGCCTACCCGCAGGGCGACCTCAGCATCGAGACGAACGAGACGCCCTGACCGTTCGCGACGGACCGCAGTGCGGTTTCGCCGGCGTTCGATCCCGACGTCGTCTATTTCTATCGCTGGCGTCGGAGTCCCCTGGTCTACCACGTCGATGGTGGCGATTTCGAATCGGAGACGACCGAGCGCGCGGCCCTCGACGGGCCGTCGCCGACCGCGCTTTCACAACTGTTAAACTACGTTACCGCATATCGGTGGGCGAGGGCGCGTAGCTCAGCGGACAGAGCACTTGGTTCCGGACCAAGATGCCGCGGGTTCAAATCCCGTCGCGCCCGTCCGATTTTGCGACGAACGGGACGTGATGAGCGAGTCACACCGAGCGACGGGGTTGCATCGAGAGTCGTCAGGAGGTTCTAGCGCTCCCGTTGGGGACCCGTCCGTTCTACGTACTTTCGCCACGAGCTCTGGCAGTTATGGTCGCAGTTCGAAATATCGGTGCGCCTGTTCCGGCAGAGCTGATACCTCGTGACGAGGCAGCTACGACTCGTCCCGCCATCGCCGGCCTTCGTTCCCGGTCGTGACCATCCGATTTTGTATTTCGTCGTGAACCCAATACTGCACTTTAACCGTGACCGGTGCGTACGACCACCGATGGCCGACCACGATTCTCGTCTATCTCGGCGCTCCCTCCTCCAGGGAGCCGGTGCTGTCGGAATCGGGAGCCTCGCCGGCTGTACCTCCAGTTTCGTTCCGTCGTCCGATGACGAAGAAACAGTCTCCCCTCGAACGACCGTATCGGGACGGGCTGACACACGAAAGGCGCTGACGGCGGCTCCCGATACGGTGTCGCCGGCCGACACGTCGGCGCGAAACTGGCTGTACGACGGAGCGTTTCCCGGCGAGGAACTCCGCGTCACCGAGGGGGACGTCGTCCGCGTCGACCTGCAGAACCGCCTCTCCGAAGGGACGACGATACACTGGCACGGCGTGCCCGTGCCGAACCAGATGGACGGCGTGCCGAACGTGACCCAGCAGCCGGTGCAGCCCGACGAGACGTTCACGTACAAGTTCCGGGCCGAACCGGCGGGGACGTACTTCTACCACAGCCACGTCGGCCTCCAGCTCGACCGGGGACTGTACGCGCCGCTCGTGATAGAGGAACGGTCTCCGCACGTCGAGTACGACCGCGAGTACACGCTCCTGTTCGACGACTACCTGACCCGACCGCCGGAACCGCTCGACGGTTCGTCGAACGACGGTGGCGGCGGTGGTGGAATGGGCGGTGGTGGACCTGGCGGCGGTGGCGGTGGCGGTGGTGGAATGGGCGGCGGTGGCGGTGGCGGTGGCGGTGGCGGTGGCGGTGGCGGTGGCGGTGGCGGTGGTGGAATGGGCGGCGGTGGCGGTGGAGGTATGGGCGGCGGTGGACCCGGTGGCGGAGGACGTGGTGGTGGGATGGGCAACGGCGGAATGATGGGCGACCGCCGCCCGCCGTATGCGGGCCTGCTCGTGAACGGTCGCCTTCCGGCGGATCCGGTCACCTTCGACGTACAGCAGGGGGAGCGCGTCCGCTTGCGCTTCGTCAACGCGAGCAGTGCGACGGCGTTCCGCGTCGGTGTCGCCGGTCACGAGCTGACCGTCTCGCACGCCGACGGACGCCCCGTCGACCCCGTGACGGTCGACTCGTTCGTCTTCGGTTCCGGGGAGCGGTACGACGCCGTCGTCGAAGCGACGAACCCGGGCGCGTGGGAGATTCAGGGGCGGGCGCTCGACGGAGGTGAACGACCGGCTCGTGCGGTACTCCGGTACGGCGACGCGTCGACGTCGCCGACGCGTCTCGACTCGTGGGGACGGACGCTCCAGTACGGCGACCTGCGAGCGAAGCGGATTCCGGAGGCGCTCCGCGGGAGTCCCGACCGAACGTTCGACCTGACACTGTCGCCCGAGAGAGGCGGATCGTACGGCTGGCTCATCGACGGGCAATCGTATCCGGACGCCGACCCATTACAGGTTCGGGAGGGCGAACACGTACGGGTCCAGATGACGAACCGGAGTCCGGTGCTTCACCCGATGCACCTGCACGGGCACTTCTTCCGGGTCGGTGACGCGATGAAGGACACGGTCGTCGTACCGGGCCACATGGGGACGGTGACGTTCGACTTCCTGGCGGACAACCCCGGCGACTGGCTGTTCCACTGCCACAACCTCTACCATCTGGAATCGGGCATGGCACGCGTCGTCGAGTACGTCCGATAACGAGCCGTCGGTCGTCGGTCCGACGGCCCCCTTCGCGACGGAGTGGGCTCGAAGATACGAAGAGCCGTCGATGCGGTCCAGACACCGTCGAGAGTCCGAACGCGACGGCGTCGCCGCTACCGTTCGTGCCGGAGGCGTTCGCGGCGGGACTCGAACTCTTCCTCGGAGATGTCGCCGCGGGCGTAGGCCAGTCGCAGTTCTTCGAGCGCGGCGTCACCGCCGGACCCATCCCTGGCGACCGCGCGGTAGAGGACGTAGCCGAGACCGAGCACGACCAGCAGCGAGACGAGCATCATCCCCCACCCCCAGAGCGGCGTTTGCCCTCCGTATCCTTGCCCCATCATCCAGCCACCCATCATCGGGAACGCGAACGCCATCATCAGCATCGGCGCGAGCAGAACGACGGCGAGTATCACGATGACGAGTCGCAACCACGAGTCGTCGCGGTCTGCCGTAGTCATGTGAAATACTACCACAGCGAGGTAGAAAGGAATATCGACCATCCCGGAATTCGCTCCGGGGGTCGGAACGAGGGTGCCGGAGCGGCTTAGTGAGTGCCGTCAAATATGGGGACACCGACCGATGTCCGAGGAACGACCGCGCGGCGCTCGACCGGTGAATCGAAGGCTTCGTTGGTTGCTCGTGACCGGCAACCGTCTGACTGTTGCGGGTGCCTTGCTCGGTGGGGTGTTACTCTTTTTTGCCGCGCTATCGTACGTCGGCGTCCTCTCGGGTCGTCCGTCCAGCCCGATGTATTTCCTGTTCAGCGCGCTGCTTGGCGGGAACTTCACGCTCATCACCGTCGTGCTCTCCATCAACCAGCTCGTCCTTTCGCGCGAACTCGGCGCCCCCGGCGAGTTACGCCAGCGTCTCGAAGGGGCGCTCGAATACCGCGAGGACGTCCAGGCGCGTGCCGGATGGTCCGCGGGTCCCGTGAAGCCGGGTAGATTCCTGCATTCCCTGCACGAAACGACCAGAGACCGGACCGAAGAACTCCGCGAGCAGGTGGTGGACACGACGGACGACCGCCTGCGAGAGCACGTCAGGAAACTCGTCGACGAGGTGCTCGACGATGTGAACAGGGTCACTCGGACGCTCGACGCGGACTCGGTGCGAACCTTCAATGTCATCGAGGCGACGCTCGGAACCAATCACGCGACCCAGCTCCGCGACATAGATCGGATAGCGTCCGATTTCGACGACCGGCTTTCCGACGACCAGCGAGACCTGCTCGCGGCGATTCGAACGAACCTCCTCGACATCGACGTCGCACGGAAGTACTTCCGGACCGTCTACATAGAGAAGGAACTCTCCGTTCTCTCCCGAATACTCCTGTACGTCGGTGTCCCCGCGGAGGTCCTGACGGCCGTCGTGCTCGTCGTCTACGGCGGCGTGAAGACGACGCCGCTCACCGCGGGCTGGCTGAACTCGCTCGTTCCGGTCGCACTCGCTGCCGGGTTCGCACCGCTCGCCATCCTGTTTTCGTTCGTGTTGCGACTCGCCTGGATCGCCCAGCGCAACGCGTCGATAGCGCCGTTCACCACGTCGGACGAGGAGCTCCGCTTCTGACCAGCGTCACGCCCTCGACTGGCACGACCTGCCGTGAGCGGAAACGACCGGTGCAGGCGAACGACGCGGCCGTCCGATACCGTCCGGGGCTCCCGACGCCGGAGGAGAACGCCCGTCCGGCCTACTTCGCGACGGGCGTCGCGCGGCCGGGATCTGCGTCCGGCACGCCGCAGAGCGGACGCGGACCCGGTTCAGGCGGTGTCTGTTCCAGCGGTAGGCGGCGACAACTTAAGGAAGAAGAGGCCGCATCGAACGTCGATGTCCTACACCTATCGACCGGAGTACGCGGTCCGCAACCCCGACGAGTGTCCGACCGTCCGTCCGGCCCCAGGCGGCGACTGGGTCGCCGAGGACTCGGCCGGCCGTTCGGCGCGCGGCGGAACGCCCGCCGACGCGATAACCGCGCTCGGCCGCTGACCCAGGTCAGCGGCCGGGCTGGTCGGGAGCGACGTCCAGGCCGTCGGCGACCTCCCGGGCCCGCTTCCGGATGGCGTCGGCGTCGGCGACGACGACCTCGCCGTCCGCCTGGAGCACGTCGCCGCCGACCATCGTGAACCGCACGTCGTCGCCGTGCGCCGAGAAGACGAGGTGCGAGAGCGGGTCGTACAGCGGCGTCGCGCGCGTCTCGTCGGTCGTCAGGCCGACGACGTCCGCCCGCCAGCCCTCGCGGAGTTTGCCGACGCGGTCGAAGCCGGCGGCGCGAGCGCCGTTGACGGTCGCCATCTCGAAGATGGTCCCGGCCGGCGTCGCCTCCGGGTCGAGGTGTTCGACCTTCTGGAGGAGGCTCGCCTGGCGCATCTCGGTCAGGGGGTCGAGCGTGTTGTTACACGGCGGTCCGTCGTTGCCGAGCGCGACGTTGATACCGCGGTCGAGGTAGTCGACCACCGGCGCGACGCCGGACGCGAGCTTCATGTTCGAGGACGGGCAGTAGGTGACGTGCGTGCCGGTCTCTGCGAGCACCTCGCGCTCGCTCTCGTCGGTCCAGATGCAGTGTGCCAGCACCACGTCCTCGCCGGTCAGGCCGACCTCGTCGAGCCAGTGGATGTTGCGTCGGCCGGTCTCGTCCTCGACGGTCGCCACCTCGTCGCGGTTCTCACTTGCGTGGGTGTGGATGCGAACGCCGTCGTGGTCGTCGGCGACGGCGCGCGCGCCCCGCAGACACTCCTCGGTGCAGGAGACGGCGAACCGCGGCGTGACGGCGTACCGTATCCGGCCGTCGTTCGCGCCGTGGTAGCGCTCGATGAGGCGTTCGGTCTCTGCGAGGGCGGCGTCGGCGTCCTCCTGCAGGCCGTCGGGCGCGCTCTTGTCCATCAGGACCTTCCCGAGGCGACCGCGGATGCCCATCTCGTCGGCGGCGTCGAACGCCCGGTCGGCGTGGTGGACCGAGAGGTGGTCGACGCAGGTGGTCGTCCCGCTCTCTATCATCTCCAGGTAGCCGAGTCGCGCCGCGACGGACATCGCCTCGCCGTCGAGGCTCGCCTCCATCGGGAGGACGTGGTCAAAGAGCCAGTCGAGCAGTTCGGTGTCGTCGGCGATGCCGCGCCCGAGGCTCTGGACGGAATGGACGTGGCTGCCGACGAATCCCGGCGCGAGCAGGTCGTACGACCGGACCTCGCGGTCGGGGTAGGCGTCGAGGACGTCCTCGCGCTCGCCGACTGCGGCGATGCGTTCGTCCTCGACCACGATGGCTCCGTCCTCGATGACCGTCGACGCGTCCGCGACGACCGTTCCGGTCAGTAGCATTCCTGTTACTCGCCGTCGTCACCAGTCCGCGTTCGTCCAAGAACGCTTCGGTTTCGCTCCCGCGCCGCGTTCCCGCGACGCTCGTGCGTCGAGCATCTCCCGACTCGCGTCTCAGGCGCTCTCGGCCGTCGCGCGGTAGATGTCGTAGCACCGCTCCAGCACCTCAAGGCTCACGCTCTCCTCGTCGGTGTGGGCCTCGCCGGGTTCGGCCGCGCCGCAGACCACGCAGGTCGTGCCGGCGTCCGAGAGCCACCCCGCGTCGGTCGCGTGGGGTTTTGTCACCAGCTCCGGGTCCGCCGCCTGGGCGTCGCGGGCCGCGTCGAGCACCGTCTCGGCGAACGCGTCGTCGTCACAGCGCATCGGCGGGAGGTCCTGGTCGACGGTCCACTCCACGCCGTCTATCTCCTCGACCGCTTCGAGATCGACGCGCTCGCCGGGCACGGTGCGCTCGTCGACCGTCACCTCGCAGGCGGCCGGAACGACGTTCCACGCGCTGCCGCCCTCGATTCCCGTGACCGCCACGCTGCCGGACAGTTCCTCGCCGAACACCTCCGTCGTCGGGAACTCGCTCTCCCGGACGACGTCGACGGCGTCGCAGGCGCGGTATACCGCGTTCTCGCCGGCCTCGGGTTCGCTGGCGTGGGCGGCCTCCCCGCGCGCAGTGATGGTACTTCCCCGGCGACCCTTGTGCGCGACCGCGACGTCGGTCACGCCCGGCGCGGAGTAGCCCGTCGACCCCTCGCCGACGACGGCGTAGTCCGGGCGGAACCCCGCGTCGATGGCCGCGCGAGCGCCCTCACCGCCGACCTCCTCGCCGACGAAACTGGCGAAGACGAGTTCCGACGCGGCGTCGTCGGCCGGGTCCCGAACCTCGCTGTCCCGGAACGCCAGCATCGCGGCCGCCACCGCACCCTTCATGTCGGCGGTGCCGCGGCCGTAGAGACGGCCGTCGCGCTCGGCGACCGCGTACTCGCCGTCCTCCATCTGGGCGTCGGCCGGCGGGACCACGTCGTGGTGGCCGACGAGCGCCAGCGACTCCCCGGCGTCGGTCCCCCGGCGCGCGACGACGTTGCCGGCGTCGTCGCGGGTCACGTCGGCGTCCGTCTCGACGCGAAGCCACTCCTCGATGCGGTCGCCCGCCGCCGTCTCGTCCTCGTGGCTCGGAATCGAGACGAGGTCGCGGGTGAGTTCGACCAGTTCGTCCATGACCGGGCCGTCGGCCCGGAACAAGTAGTACGCTGTGCCCCGTCGCCTACTCCCTCGCGTCGCCGAACCCCTCGTCGCTCAGGTCGGTCTCCTCCGGCCCTCCGTGGCCGATGTCCCTCTGGAGGGTGTGCGTGCCGTTCCGGGCCTGCTCTATCCTCTCGACGGCGTCCGCACCCGCGTCGTGTCCGAGTTCCGAGAGTCGGTTGCGGAGTTTCCGGAGTTCGGACTCGCGGTCCGGCAGCGTGACGAGGGCCTCCTTCACGTCCGCGAGGACGGCGGCGACGTCCGACCGCGCGGCGTTCCGTGCCTCTTCGAGGTCGTCTTCGACGTCGTCGACGCTGGTCACGTCCGGGCGCACGGTAAACGACCGGAAAACGGCGCTGCCCGGCGTCGGTCGCCCTTGACGGGACGGCCGACGGGCGGCCGTCCGCAGATAACAACGAAAAAACCTCTGGGGACAAACCTGCCACCATGCCCGAGGAGCGATGCGGGTACACGAACGAGGCTAGCACACTGCCCGACGTCGGGGGCGTCTGCTGCTGGCGGCCGGTCTGGGACGAGACCGACCGCTGCGTCTGGCACGCCGACGTTTCCCAGAAGCCCGCGGACGCGCTGACGGCCGCCACCGGCCGTCGCTTCGACGGCGCCGTCTTCCGCGGCGTCTCCCTGAACGACGCCGAGTGGTTCTCGGGGCGGACGTTCGTCGACGCCCGGTTCGTCGACTGCAACCTCCGGAACGCGGATTTCACCGGCGCGGACCTCCGCGGTAGCCGGATTCGCGAGACGGACGCACAGTGGGCGACGTTCTGCGACGCGAACCTCGAAACGGCGGAGTTCGACCGCTCCGACCTCCGGTTCGCGTCGCTGCAGCGGAGTCGACTCCACCACGTCGTCTTCGCGAACGCCCGCGTCAACGAGGAGACGTCGTTCGGCGAGCGGGTTGTCTACGAGGCGGAACTGGCGGCGGTCGACGACGCGGACGACCGCAGCGAGCGGTTGGAGGCGGCGCGCTGGACGTACCGCGAACTCCAGCGCGTCGCCGAGAGGAACGGGTTGACCCGGTCGATGCGTCGGTACTACCTTCGCGAGAAGGAGATGCACCGGCGGTTCCTGTGGGAGTCGAGGGCGTACCTGAAGGCCGTCGCCGAGGAGGGCTGGCGATGGACGACGGCGTACGGCAGTAGCCCGTATCGAGTCATCGCCACCTCCCTGGTGGTCGTCGTCCTCTGTGCGGTGCTGTACCCGCTGACCGGCGGCATCCAGGAGACGGCGAACGGCGTCGCCATCACCTACGAGGTCGATAATCCCGGGACGACTCCCGGAGGCTTTCTGTCGCTCGTCTTCTTCAAGAGCCTGTACTTCAGCACCATCACCTTCGCGACGCTCGGGTACGGCGACATCCAGCCCATCGGGGAGTGGGCGCGGGTCGTGGCCGGGGTGGAGGCGTTGCTCGGTCACATGCTGCTCGCGCTGCTGATGTTCGTGCTCACGCGCACCATCGTCCGGTCGAACTGACGGCCGTGCCAGACCCGGGCGTCGACGGCGCGGTCGGCCGTCGTACCGCGGTTCACTCCTCCGTCGTCCGGGCCAGCAATCCCACGCTGGTCGGGCGGACGCGGTCCCACGCGGCGACGACGACGGCGCCGACCTGGTTGAACACGAGGTCGTAGACGATGTCGTCGAGGCCGTACTGGGCTAGCACCGCGTCGCCGCCGACGAGTTTCGAGAACAGTCCGGTGGCGAACTCCAGCATCTCCCAGAGCACGCCGAACGCCATCACGAACACGAGCACGAACGCGAACCGTAGCCACTCCGGGAGCGTCACCCTGTCGGAGTGGCGCTCGACCGTCCGGAACGTGGCGTACCCCGCGACGGCGACGATAGAGGCCGACAGCGCGTGCGCGAGCGAGTCGTACCACGGCACCGTCCGGTACGGCCCGAGCGCCCCGAAGGCGTGGACGGACACCGCGACGGTCAGCCACAGGACGAGGCCGCTCTCCATCCGAACACCGTAGTCCCGTTCGAGCACCGCGGGCAGGACGGTGACGGCCAGTGCGATGCTGGCGTTGATCGTGATGTTCACGCTACCGCGATAGACTCCGACGCCCGCGATGGCGAGCATCCCGACCTGGAGCAGTCGGACGAGCGCGCGCTCGTACCGGTCGGAGATGACGGTCATTCGCCACCTCCGAGGGCGTCGGGCGCCCGGGCGTCAATCGACGCCCGCCTGCGGAAGTACAGTTCGAAGAGTCCGCCAGCGACGACGCCGGACGCGGTGGCGGCGACGAGGTCCCACATCAGCCCGTCCTGCGACCGGATGTAGTTGGTGCCGAGCCACTGGTCGGCGTGGAACTGGACGACGGCCCACGTGCCGGCGGCGGCCATCGTCGTCATCGCGACCAGCACCACCGCGAACCACGGCGCCAGTTCCGCGGACGTGAACGCCGACAGTTCGACGACGAGCGCCAGCGCCAGCGCCGCGACCCCGAGGTGCGTCGCGGCGTTCGCCAGCGATTCGGGGCCGAACGTCCGGGCGAGCGCCGGCAGCACCGCCAGCGCGATCACCTCCCACGGGAGCGTCACCGACGGGTCGCGGACGACCAGGGACGGCAGGACCAGGACGACCACCGCGACGCCGACGAAGCCGGCCCAGACCGGTTCGTCGCTCAGCGCGCTCTCGACCATCGCGAAGACGGCCGCGGCGACCAGCAGCCACGCCAGCGTCGCGTTCCGTTCCGGGTCGCCCAGGAGCTCGTCGAGTCCCGCCATACACGAGACTCTCGTTCCCGGACGTTCAAGATAACGACCGATTCGTCCGCTCCGGGCGGCGCGGACGAGCGAGACCGGCCGAATCCGGCCGCCGACCGGCGTCGGGAAGCGGCGACGGTCCGGACGCGACGGCCCGGAGAGCACCGGACGGGAACATTTATCAGCGAAGGTGCGCTCAGTTGAAGTATGAGCGTGACTGCGTCGGTAGTACGTCTCTAGCGCAGCAGCGCGAAGCGTCGCGCGTGTTCTCGCCGGACTACACGACAGTGACGGGATTCTCTCCACCACCAGCCAGATATGACTGACGTGCCAGACGACTACGAACCGGAACGAATCGAGCAGAAGTGGCGGACGGAGTGGCAGGAGTCGGGCGTGTACAGCCCCGACCCCGACGCCGACCTCGACTACGTCATCGACACGCCGCCGCCGTACCCCACGGGCAATCTCCACATCGGCCACGGACTCCAGTGGTGCTACATCGACTTCGCGGCCCGATACCACCGCCTGCAGGGCGAGAACGTCCTCTTTCCGCAGGGCTGGGACTGCCACGGCCTGCCGACCGAGGTGAAGGTCGAGGAGAACCACGACATCCACCGCACGGACGTCTCCCGCGAGGAGTTCCGCGACCTCTGTGTCGAACACACCGAGGAGCAGATTGACTCGATGAAGGAGACGATGAACGCGCTCGGGTTCTCCATCGACTGGGACGCCGAGTACCGGACGATGGATCCGGAGTACTGGGCGAAGACCCAGCGCTCGTTCGTCGAGATGGACGACTACGTCTACCGCGACGAACACCCCGTCAACTGGTGTCCGCGGTGCCAGACCGCCATCGCCGACGCCGAGGTCGAGAACGAGGACCGCACGGGGACGCTCTACTACATCACCTTCGAGGGAGTCGAAAACGAAGATCTCGAAATCGCCACCACGCGGCCGGAACTGCTCCCCGCCTGCGTCGCGATAGCCGTCGACCCCGACGACGAGCGCTACGCCGACCGCATCGGCGAGACGTTCGAGGTGCCGCTGTTCGGGCAGGAGGTCGAACTCATCGGCGACGACGACGTCGACGGGGACTTCGGAACCGGCGCGGTGATGATCTGCACCTTCGGCGACAAGCAGGACGTCGACTGGTGGGCCGAACACGACCTCGACCTCCGACCGGTCGTCACCGAGGACGGCCACCTCAACGACCTCGCCGGCGAGTTCGCCGGACTGACAATCGACGTTGCCAAGGAAGCCATCGCCGACGAACTCGACGAGGAGGGCTACCTCAACGACGCCGAAGAGACCGAGCAGTCGGTCGGCGCCTGCTGGCGCTGTGACACGCCCATCGAGATTCTCTCGAAGGAGCAGTGGTTCGTCGAGGTCCACAAGGACGAGATTCTGGAGCAGGCGGAGGAGGTCGAGTGGATTCCCGACCACATGTCCGCCCGCCTCGAAGAGTGGACCGAGGGGATGGACTGGGACTGGGTCATCTCCCGCCAGCGCGTGTTCGCCACGCCCATCCCCGCGTGGGAGTGCGACGAATGCGGCCACTGGCACATCGCCGACGTCGACGAGCTGCCGGTCGACCCGACGGAAGACGACCCCGCCGTCGGCGACTGCCCCGAGTGCGGGGCCGACGCGTGGGTCGGCGAGACGGACGTGATGGACACGTGGATGGACTCCTCGATAACCCCGCTCCACATCTCCGGGTGGCCCGACGACCTCGACCTGGCGGAGTTCGAACCGGTCGCGCTCCGCCCGCAGGGCCACGACATCATCCGGACGTGGGCGTTCTACACGCTCCTCCGCATCGCGGCGCTGACCGACGAGCACCCGTGGGACACCATCCTCGTCAACGGGATGGTGTTCGGTCCGGACGGCAACAAGATGAGCAAGTCCCGGGGCAACGTCGTCGCGCCGACCGAGGCCGTCGAGGAGTACAGCGCCGACGCCTTCCGGCAGTCGCTCGCGCTCGGCGGCCAGCCCGGTAGCGACATCCAGTTCCAGTGGAAGGAGGTCAAGTCCGCCTCGCGGTTCCTGACGAAGGTCTGGAACATCTTCCAGTTCGCCGCGAACCACTTCGACGAGGACACCGCCGACGTGTCTGACCCGGCGTACCGCGACGCCGACCGCTGGATACTCTCGCGGCTCTCACGGACCGCCGACGCGGTGGAAGCGGACATGGAGGAACAGCGGTTCGACACCGCGCTCCGGACCCTCCGGGAGTTCGTCTGGGAGGACCTCGCGGACGACTACCTCGAACTCGTGAAGGGTCGCCTCTACGAGGGTCGCCCCGGCGAGCGCGACGCCGCCCGGCACGCGCTGTACACCTGCGTCTCCAGCGTCGTCCGGATGCTCGCGCCGTTCTCGCCGTTCCTCGCCGAGGAGATACACGACCACCTCCCCGGCACCGGGGAGAGCGTCCACCGCGCGCGCTGGCCCGACGTCGAGATGCACGACGAGGAGGCCGAGGAGGCCGGCGAGGTCATCGCCGAGGTCGCGAGCGAGGTGCGGGCCTGGAAGTCCGACGAGGGGATGGCGCTGAACGCCGACCTCGATCGCATCGAACTGTACGCCGACCTGGAGCGGGCCCCCGACACGTACGACCTGAGCGAGACGGTCAACGCGCCGGTCTACATCGAGGCGGGACGGCCGAACGTCGAACTCGTCCCGGTCGACGTCGACCCGGACCACTCGGCCATCGGGCCGGAGTTCCGCGACAAAGCCGGCGCGGTCGTCGCCGCGCTCGAAGCCGCCGACCCCGCCGAACTGAAGGCCCAGAAGGAGACGCACGGCGAGATAACGCTCGACGCCGACGGCGAGGAGGTCACCGTCGACGGCGACTGGATAGCGGTCGAGGAGGAGTACCGCGCCGAGAGCGGGGAGGAGGTCGTGGTGCTCGAAACCGACCACGCGACCGTCCTCGTGTTCCCCTGAGAGCGTCGCTGGTCGGGTTTCTATCGGGGTGAACCCGTTTCGACGTCGCTACGAGAGCGTGTTCGGGCTGGTCGTGATACGTGTAGACGAAAGGCATACCGCTCGGTACGGGACTACACCGTTTCGGTCAGCGTTGATGGAACTCGCTCGACGGTCGTATTGCAGGTCGAACAGGTGTTTTTGTCCGTATCGATGTAGACCGCCTTGCAGTCCGGACAGTGAAACAGCGACGACCGTGACTCGTCCTGCAGCGTCGTCTCTGTGTCGTTCACCGATTCCTCCTGGTCCTCAGCATCCCGGAACCGCCTACCGACCGACCTCGCCCACCTGACGATGAACTGCACAGTCGTAACCAGAGTCAGTCACTCGCCATCGTCTGGAGGTGTGCCCGTACCTCGTCAGTTCGGTCCGCGAGCGTCACCTGCTGCTGGGTATCGTCGTAATCGATGAGCCCTGCTTCGGCCATCTTCGGAAGGTGATTGTGCTCGAGGGGAATTTCGATGGCGGCCCTATCGTCGGCCGAGTAGTCGGGTACCTGTCGTTGGGACTCCCACGCTGTGAGTTCCGTCGTCAGTTCACCCACCGAAACCGGCATTTCAGCGGTCTGGAGGAGGTAAAGTATAAATCGACGGCGTGGATTGGACAGCACGTCGAAGAGTTCGTCTCGCTGGTCGCCACCCACGTCGAACTCCGACGGGTCCGTTCCCGAGAATCGATTTGCCATACGTAACTGGAGAGCCTCGGGAGGGAAAGGTGTTGTTTGGCAGATGTATTACCCATAACACATTTCGCAGTTTCCGACCCTTCGTTTGCGGTTGCCACAGCGGCGGGTGTACGTCCCCGTATTTCGTTCCGCTGGAGTTCGGATTCCACATCCAGTAAGCGACTAGCAACGAATCTCACTCGTCTCGGTCAGTATCCTGTCCGTCGTACGGGTCTGTGAAGAAGAAGTGATTGAACGGTTGCACCCGGCGCTGGCGCAGAATCTCTGAACTCTCGATAGAGAGGCCAATATCGTGCATAGCGTCGGTGATGCGGACAGTATCGGCAGTGTTCGTTCCGACGGCCTCGACGAAGAGGTTCCGATGACCGGTCAACGTTTCCCGAACGTCCACTACACCACGAATGTCGAGTATCTGTTCGACTATCTCCGCCCGTTCCGTCGGTGGTGCCGAACAGACGAACATGACCTGGAGCGGGAGGTTCGCCTTCTCGTAGTCGATTTTCGGATGGTAGCCTTCGATAACTCCATCGGCTTCGAGTCCTTCGATTCGATTCCGAACAGTGCTGGCGGAGACATCGACCTTGTCGGCAATCTCTTGTGCGGTTCGGTTCCGCGCATCGATCTGGAGTTCGTGCAGGATACCTCGGTCCACGTTGTCCAGTTCGTCCATACCGATTCTCCGGGAGCCACACTGATAGGTTCCCGGCACGACCTACATCCCCCAGTAGCTCCGTTCAACGGCGCCAAACGCGTACTCCGTACTCACCGCTTCGAATCCGACCGTTAGCCGAGGATTTCGACAGGATCTCGGTTCTAATCCCTCGTCGAGGAACGTCGCCGGACGACCGGAACTCAGAGCACCTGGCGCTGGCAGGAACCGCAGAGGTTCTCCTCCTTCACGTCCACCTCGCGGACGGTCGGCGAGAAGTTCATCACGCAGCGGGAGTTGTCGCAGTGTTCGAGCCCCATGGTGTGGCCGATCTCGTGGACGACCTCCTTGCGGACGCGGTCGGAGAACACCTCGCCGGCGGACTTGGTCGTGATGCCACCGTCGGAGGAGGTCTGGAGGCGATAGGTCGAGATGACGCTGCCGGCGCCGTCAAGGTAGGCGAGGCCGAAGACGTAGTTGCGGCGGCGGTAGAACAGGTCGCGGGGCGTGATGGCGATGTTCTTGTCGCCGGTACCGACGCGACCGGCGAGTTCGATGAAGTCCTCCGCGCGGTACTGGTCGCGGTTCGAATCGTGCGAACCGACCGGAATCTCCTGTCGTTCGTGAACTGTCACGTCGCAATCATAGACGGACCGCAGCGCGGCAGAGGCTTCCCGCTTGACCCGTCCCGTCACGTCCCCCACGGGGACGATGTCAATCAGCATGGCAACGTCTATGGCCGGGCACCCCATAAACATCCCGCCGTGAAGCCCGCCACCCGAGACGCTCTCGTCGCACGACTGGCAGAGTTCGGACGGGTCGTCGAGGTCGGAATAGGTAATCGACCTGACGTAGCCGAGGCGCTCGCAGACCGGGTCGCGGTGACCGCGACCGACGTGGTTCCGCGCGAGGTGCCCGAGGGCGTCCGGTTCGTCGTCGACGACGTGACCGACCCCTCGCCGGACGTCTACGAGGCCGCCGACGCGCTGTACGCGCTGAACCTCCCGCCGGAACTGCACCGGCCCGCACTCGCGGTGGCGCGCCGGCACGACGCCGTCCTCGCGTTCACGACGCTCGGGGCCGAACAGCCCGCGGTCCCGGTTCGACGCGAGACGATTCCCGGCGAGACGCTGTTCTGGGCGGGGGAGCGGGGGCCGCGGGACGAGTCGCCAAGGTAGTTTACCCGGGCGCCCGAACCACCGGTCATGATAGAACCGGACCTCTCCGGTCGAGTCGCACTGGTCACCGGCAGCGCCGCGGGCGTCGGTCGCGAACTGCTGCTGTCGCTCGCGGACTGCGGCGCGGACGTGGCGGTCCACTACCGGAACAGCGAGGCGGCCGCCCGCAACGTCGCCGACGCGGCACGTAATCGCGGAACCGCGGCCGCCGTCGTGCAGGGCGACGTGACCGACCCGGACGACGTGGACGCGCTCTTCTCGGCCGTCGAGGCCGACCTGGGGAGCGTCGACGTGCTGGTGAACAACGTCGGCCCGTTCGCGCCCGAGCACTGGGAGGAGATGTCGTTCGAGCGGTGGAACGCCGTCATCCAGGGGAACGTCAACGCCACCTACCTCTGTTCGAAGCGCGCGCTGCCGGCGATGCGCGAGCAGGGGTTCGGCCGCATCGTCAACGTCGGCTACGCCAGCTCCGAGAAGGGGCTGGTCGCACCGAAGAACGCGCCGTACTTCGTCGCCAAGGCGGGCGTGCTGATGTTCACCCGGATGCTCGCCGCCGACACGGACCGGGACGGTATCACGGTCAACGCCGTCTCGCCCTACGTCGTCGAGAACTCCGACGTGTTCCCCGAGGAGCTGCCGCGGGGCCGGCCGGCGACGTTCGACGACGTCTCGCAGGCCGTCCGGTTCTTCCTGGAGGAGGACAGCGACTACCTCAGCGGCGCGAACGTGAAGGTCGACGGCGGGTGGCTCCCGGAGACGGTGTAGGCGTCGCGGCCCGCTCGCACGCGCTCGACGCGTCAGATGCGACAGCAGGCGCCGCTCGTCAGCTCCTCCTCGTCGACGTACGCTGTCAGACAGGCGTAGTTACAGAACCGCCCGACGGGTTGGCGCTCGTCGACGCCCTCCGCGACGAACACGGGGTCGTGGGCCGTCACGTCGCTGCCGCAGTAGGTGCAATCGTTGCTCACGGTCGCGATAGGGGCTCGGACGAAATCAATTCGTCCCCTCGCGCCCCGGCCTTTTTTGAGCCGTGCGCCGTAGGTCCGGGCGTGTCTCAGGGGACGACCGCCGCCCAGCGGTTCTACGGCCGGTGGGCGAGGCTCTACGACCTGCTGGCGTCGGCGACGCCCGGCCTCGCGCGCCTGCGAGACGTCGCGGTCGACCGGCTCGAACTCTCGCCGGGCGACACCGTCGTCGAGATGGGCTGTGGCACGGGCGCGAACTTCCCGCACCTGCGCGAACGCGTCGGGCCCGCCGGCCGGGTGGTCGGCGTCGACTTCACGGCGGGGATGCTCGCGCAGGCCCGCGACCGCGTCGAGCGCGAGGGCTGGCGGAACGTCCACCTCGTGCGGGCGGACGCCGCCGCGTTCGAGCCTCGCGAGCGGGTCGACGCGGTGCTGGCGACGTTCGTCGTCGGGATGCTGGACGACCCCGGCGCGGCCGTGAACCAGTGGGCGGACGCGGTTCGGCCCGGCGGCAACGTCGCCCTGCTCGACGCGGGCCAGAGCGGTCGCCCGTACGCGTGGCCGGTGAATCAGGCGTTCCGCGGTCTCGTGCTGGCCTCGACGCCCGGCGGCCGCTCGGGGTTCGAGGAACCGCCGTGGGCGGTGCTGGACGACCGCGTCGCCGCGGCGCGGCGCGCGCTCTCCGAACGGTCGGTCGCGGTCGCGGACAGCGAACACGTTCTCGGAGTTGTCAGGATAACGGGTGGACGGCTTCCCTGACGGTCGCGGAGCGAGGTCAGGGACGCGGGGCCGCTTTCTGCATCGCGGTCTCGGCGACGTTACCGCCGTAGTCCGCACACCGGGACAGGGAGTCGACGACGAGCCGCAGTAGCTGGGACTGCTGGGCGTCGAGGTCGCGGATGAGGTCGCTGACGTGGCGGTTGTGCTCGTCGATGCCCCGCACGCGCTCGCGGGCGTCGTTCGCCAGTTCGGTCGCCTCGGGGCCGTCGTCCTCGAACAGCGCGTCCATCGCCATGTCGACGACCTCCGTCGAGTCGTCGTGGAGTTCCCAGAGCGCGTCGGCGACCTCCTCGGGAATCTCCTCCAGGTCGAGCGACAACTGGGCTATCTTGGCCGCGTGGTCGGCGATGCGCTCTAGCTGTCGGGCGCTGGAGTGGAAGTCGAAACACGTCTCCCGGGGGACGCCGATGTCGGCGGCGGCGCTGGGGTTCCGGAGTGCGGAGCGGAACACGCGCGCCACCATGAACCAGAGGCGGTCGACGTCGTCGTCGCGCTCGATGACGTCGTTGGCGAGTTCGTCGTCGTTCTCCACCAGGGCGGTCAGGGCGTCCTCCAGCATCGTCAGCGCGACGAGGCGGATGCGGGTGACGGCGTTGTGAATCGACAGCTCCGAGGAGTCGAGCAGGTCCTGGAGCACGACCCGGTCGCCCGTCTCCTCGATGACCTCCAGGCCGACGAGTCCCTGGGTGGCGTCGCGGATGACGCGGCGCTGGTCGGCGTTGATTCTGGGCGTTTCGAGGCTGATGACGTCGAACCCGCTGACGTAGAGCGTGAAGACCGTTCGAGTGAGGTTCGCTCCTTCCAGTCCCGTGATGTCGAACGTGCCCTCGATGGTGTCGTTGGCGGACTCGGGCGACAGCAGCATCGAATCGCCCTCCGGGTGGAACTCGACCTTGCTTCCGGCTTCGATGCCGTTCTCGTTCGCCCAGGATTTCGGAATCGAGACCGTGTACGTGGAACCCCCCGTCACCTGCACTTTCCGCGTTTCCATGGTCGTGAGTGGTGACCCCCCGACAATAAAAGTAACCCTATCTATATACTCGTCGGGCCGAGCGGATTCTTGGGAAAATTTCCGGAATATATGAAGATACTCTCCCGTTTTTACTCGGGAAACTTCCCGCAGGGTAACGCACTCTTGGACGCTTGTTTTCCGGTTCGACAGCTCCGTGCCGTCCGCCCGTCGATGAATTTCGTTTGTCTATGGACATCTATATAGAAATAATAGAAGGGTATTTACTCGTTCTTCGGCAAGCAGGTGGTAATGCGAGAAACCCCTGTCGACCGTCGTACGGTACTGCTCGCGAGCGGTGCGGCGACGGCGTCGCTCGCTGGTTGTATCAGCACTAGTCCGAAACCCGCAGGTGGCGAGGGTGGGGACTCCGGCAGCGATTCCGGAAACACGGAAGGCGGAAGCGGCGACGGCGGAGTATCGTCGCTTAGCGCCGGCGGCTCCTCAACCGTCTATCCCATCGTCAGCAAGGCCGCGTCCGTCTGGAAGGCCAACCGGCCCGCGGGTGACGAGGACTACTGGCAGCCTAGCAAGTACGGCTACGACACCGAGAAGAGCTACGCCGACTACTGGGCGAGCAAGTACGGATTCGAGACCCAGGACAACGGTCCGCCGTTCAACGTCACCGTCGGTCTCAGCCACTCCGGAACGGGGCTGGAGAAGCTGATGAAGGGACAGGTTGACATCGCCAACGCTAGCGCGCCGGTGAAGGACGAACTGTCGGACGCGAGCGAGTCGAAGCTGAAGAAGTTCCAGAACCACGTCGTCGGCGTGGACGCCCAGCCTATCGTCGTCAGCAAGGCGATTTACGAGGCGGGCGTGAAGAAGCTCACCGCCGAGCAGGTGCGGAAGATCTACAAGGGCGAAATCACGAAGTGGTCGCAGATTCCGTCGTACAACGGCCCGGAGAAGGAGATTCAGGCGGTCGGCCGTGCCGTCGGGTCGGGCACCGACACGGCATTCCGGTCGAACATGCTCAGCGGCCCGAACGCCAAGATGCCCGGTGTCGACGTGCGCAAGGGGCAAAACCAGAAGGTCAAGACGCTCGTCGAGCGGTCCAACAACGCCATCGCGTACATGGCGCTGGCGTTCGTCAGCGGCGACGTCAAACCGATCAAGCTGTCCTTCGACGGTAAGGTGTACGAACCCGGCAAGAACCTCGCCGAGAAGAACTACCCCCTGTCGCGTGACCTCCACTGCTACACGTGGAAAGATACGTCGAAGAAGGAGGCCGCCTTCCTCCGGTCGATAATATCTGATTACGGACAGAAGAACTTCGTCGCGGCCGAAGACTACTCCAAACTCACGAAGAAACGCCAGCAGAACCAACTCGACAAGCTCCCCGACCCCGAACAGTAATGGCGGGGAGCACCGCCGGTGTGGAGTCGATTCGCCGGTCCTTCGAGGGGATGGGTCGGACCGGACGAGCCATCTCGGGACTCGGGACGGTCGCCGTAGTCGCTGCACTGCTGGCATTTCTCGTCGCTCCGCGGTTCACAGCGTTCCCGCTGGTCGCGTTCGGCGTCGTCGTCGTCTACGGCTGGGCGGCCGACCAGGCGGCGACGGCGAAGTTCCTGACGTTCCTGATGACCGTCTCGACGATACTCATCCTCGGCCTCATCACGCTGTATCTCGTCGCGAAGTCGATTCCCGCGTTCAAGCTGATGGGACCGGACATCCTGTTTCGGACCGAGGAGCCGATGTGGTCGGCCAGTTCGGAGAACCCCGTCTACTCGCTCGTCCCAGCCGTCTGGGGGACGCTGATGACGACGTTCATTGCCACGCTCATCGCCGCGCCGCTCGGCGTCGCCGGCGCGCTGTTCATCAGTGAACTGGCGCCGGGGTGGGCCCGTGAGATACTGAAGCCGAGCGTGGAGACGCTCGCCGGAATACCGTCCGTCGTGTACGGACTCATCGGCTACACGCTCCTCAACGATTACCTGATGAACGAACTTGCGCTCCCAACGTATGGGAGCCTCTTCGCCGTCGGCAGTGTCATCGGACTGATGGCGCTCCCGACGGTCGTCTCCGTCGCCGAGGACGCCATCTCCAGCGTGCCGTCGCCGATGAAGAGCGGGTCGCTGGCGCTCGGCGCGACGGACTGGCAAACGGTCAAGAGCGTCACGCTCCCTGCGTCGATGTCCGGCATCTCGGCCGCAGTCTTGCTCGGCATCGGCCGCGCCATCGGCGAGACGATGGCCGCGACCATCATCATCGGGCACGCAATGGAGCTTCCGGACCCGATATACGACGTGTTCGGCAACACGGAGACGCTCACCGGTCTCATCGCGAGCCAGTACGGGAACGCGAGCAGCATGCAGATGTCGGCACTGTTCGCGGCCGGGGTCGTGCTGTTCGTCACCGTGCTCGTTCTGAGCGTCGTCTCGCAGGTCATCGAGCGGCGGATGGAACAGAAGCTGGGAGGTAACGAATGAGCTACGGAACCGACGCCGTTGCAGCAGAGGAGTCGTCCACGAACGAGGCCATCAGCGCGACGGTCGCCGGCGTTAGCATCCTCACCGTGATGCTCGGGCTGACGACGCTGTTCCGCTGGACGAACCCGACGGGCAAACTGGCCGGCGTCGCCCTGTTCGACCTGTTCGGCCTCGTCTTCGCCATGGTCGGCGTCGGCGTCGGCGTGCTCGGCGTCGCGTCCTACGCGGGGCTGTTCGACACGTCGCCCGACCGCTCGGCCGGCCTCGTCACCGGCGGCCTGTTCGGCCTCGTCGGGACCGCGGCGGCCGGCCTCTTCGCATCGCAGACCCTGGGATTCGGCCTTCTCGGCTGGCTCGCGGTCGCGCTGGTCGGCGGTGCCGCGACGGCGGTGGCGACGGTGCTACCGCGCGAGGATCTCGGGTCGACGGTTCCGGCGGCCGCGCTCGCGCTGCTCGTCGGTGTCGTCGTGCTCGGCGACGTAATCACGCCCTCGTGGCGGTGGTCGCCCGAGGGGTTCGCCGTCGGCATCGGCGGTGACATCGCCATTCCCGTTCTCGCCGTGTTCGTCGGTCTCGTCACCGCGTGGTCGGCGGCAAAGGCCTACGACGGGTTTGGCACCCAGGGACGCCAGACGGGTGCGTACATGCTCGTCAGCCTCAACGCCCTCGGGATGCTCGGCGTCCTCCTGCTCGTCATCTCGTTCGTCTTCGACAAGGGCTGGGCACCGGCGACCCGCGGTATCGAGTTCGGACTGTTCACGGCACCCGTCTTCTGGATCGACCTGCCCTTCTTCGACCAGTACGTCGTCATCGAAGCGCCCGGCATCCGGTTCCACTGGCCGTTCACGATGACGGGCTACACGCTCTCGCCCGACGAGGTCAACGGCATCTTCGCGGCTGTCGTGGGGACGTTCTGGGTCGTCGCAGGCGCCGTGGCGTTCGCGGTGCCGCTCGGCGTCGGCGCGGCCGTCTTCCTCACCGAGTACGCTGAACAGGGCGGATTCACGCGCGTCGTCGAGATAGCGACGAACGGCCTCTGGAGCACGCCGAGCATCGTCTACGGCCTGTTCGGCTACGCGTTTCTCGTCCCCCGGCTCGGCAACTCCACGTCGCTCGTCGCCGGCATACTCGTGCTCGGATTCATGCTGCTGCCGCTCGTGCTCATCACGAGTCGGGAGGCCATCAAGACGGTCCCCGACGAGTACCGCGACGCGAGCGCGGCGCTCGGCGTCTCGCAGTGGGAGACCATCCGGAGCGTCGTGCTCCCGGCAGCGATGCCCGGCGTCATCACCGGCGTCATCCTCGGTGTCGGCCGCATCGCCGGCGAGACGGCACCGCTCATCCTCGTGATGGCCGGCGGACTGCGCGCGCCGGCTCCGAACGTCCTCGGCTCGTTCGAGTTCTCGCTCGCGCCGCCGTTCGTGACGAACGAAGCGCTGATGCAGAGCGCGCTCGCCCTCCCCTACAAGGTGTACGCGCTCATTAACACGGAGAGCCTGACGCAGGCGTGGGGCGCGGCGTTCGTGCTCCTGCTCGTCGTGCTAACGTTCTATGTCGTCGGCGTGACGACCCGTATCTACTTCAGGAGGAAACTACGACAATGAGTGAAACCCAGACTCAGATGAGAGACGAACAGCCCGAGCAGACGACGACCAGCGGCGAGAGCGAGGAGGAGATGCAGGAGTCGTGGACGGACTACGAGTTCCGGGGCGACCCCAAGATAGCGGTCGAGGACCTGGACGTCCACTACGGCGACGACCACGCGCTGAAGGGCGTCTCGATGGACATCCCCGAGGAGAGCGTCACCGCGCTCATCGGGCCGTCGGGCTGCGGGAAGTCGACGTATCTGCGGTGTCTCAACCGGATGAACGACCGCATCGACGCGGCGGAGGTCGACGGCTCGGTGACCCTCGACGGCGAGGAGATCTATCAGGACGGCGTCAACCTCGTCGAGTTGCGCAAACGGGTGGGGATGGTGTTCCAGTCGCCAAATCCGTTCCCGAAATCCATCCGGGACAACATCACGTACGGTCCGCGCAAGCACGGCGACATCGACACCGGCCTGCTCGCGCGCCTGCTCGGCAACGCCAACGACGACGAAGCCGACGCGCTCGTCGAACGGTCGCTTCGCAACGCCGCGCTCTGGGAGGAGGTGGAAGACCGGCTGGACGACAACGCGCTGGGGTTGTCTGGCGGTCAGCAACAGCGGCTCTGCATCGCGCGGTGTCTGGCGGTCGACCCCGAGGTCATCCTGATGGACGAGCCCGCCAGCGCGCTCGACCCTATCGCCACCGCCAAAATCGAAGAACTCATCGAAGAACTCGCCGACGAGTACACCGTCGTCGTCGTCACCCACAACATGCAGCAGGCCGCCCGCATCAGCGACCAGACCGCCGTCTTCCTCACCGGCGGCGAACTCGTCGAGTACGGCGACACCGACCAGATCTTCGAGAACCCCAACAGCCAGCGCGTCGAGGACTACATCACCGGCAAGTTCGGGTGACGCACACCCCGTTCGCGCGTCGTCAGTCGCCGTCCGGCACCGGTTCGTACTTCGGACCGACGGGGAGTTCCAGGACGCGCGAACGCACGCCGAGCGTCAACTCCTTCCAGGCACCCATCTCGCCGTCGAGGCTGAACTGGACCGGTTCGTCGTCCTCCGCGGCGATGTCGAGCCGGGGCGCTTTCAGGCTGGTGACGTGCTCGGTCTCGCTGCCGAACAGCCGGTGGGCGGTGGTCTCGCTGAGAAGGTTTTTGGCCGGCATCTTCTCGATGATGGTCACCTCGAGTTGGCCGTCCTCCATGTTCGCCTGGGTGCGACCCTCCGCCGGGAAGCGCCGGCCGTTCCCGACGAGCACGAACAGGGCGTGACCGGACCACGACTCCGCCGCGTTCGTGCCCGCCTCGACGCGGAGTTTCAGTCCCTCGAAGTCGGACATCAGCCGGAGCGTCTCGACGACGTAGGCGAGCACGCCGAGACGCTCCTTCTGCTCGGAGTCGGTCTCGCCGCTGGCGGCCGCGGTCAGGCCGCCGACGCAGGAGTTGACGAACGTCCGTCCGTCGGCGGTACCGACGTCGATACGGCGGCGTTCGCCGTCTTCGAGCATCTCGAAGGCGTGTTCGATGCCCGTGATACCGACGTTGCCGGCGAAGTTGTTCCCGGTTCCGGTGGGGACGACGCCGAAGGTCACCGAGTCGAACGCGTCCGCGAGGTTGAGACCGTGAACGACCTCGTTCACCGTTCCGTCACCGCCTGCCGCCACGACCATCGAGGCCCCGCCCTCGGCCGCCCGGCGCGAGAAGTCGACGGCCTCCCCCTCGCGCTCGGTTTCGAGGACGGTGAAACCGTGTTCGGCGGCGAGTTCGCGGACCTGGTCACCGTGGCCGCTGTCGCCGCTGACGGGGTTGAACACGAGCGCGCGCTCGTCTTCGATCGTCCCGTCGACCGTGGAGAAATCGCCCGAGGTGTCGGCCTCGTCCATCTCTTCTACCTGTTCCGGCGGAAAAGGCAAAGTCCTGTCGGCCTCGTAATCCAATCGTGTTCAATATCGATTTACACGTCCACTCCCGGTTCTTCCACGGCCACGAGACGGCTGCTCAACTGTTCGATCCCCTCGGTTTCCGCATGGTCGCGCGCATGGCCGACTACCGCGATCTCGACGCCATCGCGGTGACGAACCACGACTACCATCGCCTGTTCCGTGGCGGCGCGGTACCCGCCGTTCCCGGCATCGAGATATCGACGACGAAGGGCCACGTCCTGGTGGTCGGACCGGATCCGCCGACCCGACTCGAACCGGGGACGCTGACGCCGACCGAGACGGTCGAACTCGCCCACGACCGCGACTGCGCCGCCATCATCGCCCACCCGTATCGCAACAGCACGGTCCGGGACGTCGACGCGGAGTTCGACGCCATCGAGGTGAACGGCAAGCATCCCCGGACCGAGGAGTGGGTCCGCGCGCTCGCCGACCGCCACGACCTCCCGCTGGTCGGCGGCAGCGATACGCACTACCCCGTAGAGGTCGGTCGCGCCTACACGCGCGTCGACGCGGACGAACTCACGCCCGAGAGCGTCGTCGACGCCATCCGTGACGGCCGGGTCGACGCGCGGGTCAGGTACGAGACCGCCGACCAGCTCGTCCGGCGAGCGTACCGGCGCATCCACAGGGGGAAGGAGAACCTCCACCGACCGGACGAGGAGTCGCCCGGCGTCGGCGAACCGCCGACGGCGGAGGGCGAGTAGGTCGACGAGGGTCTGGCGCGCGCCGACTCACCGGTCCAGGACCTTGCCCACGGCGACGCGACGGACTCAAAAGGTCCTTGGTCGGGCGCTGCTAACCTCCCCGTATGCCGAAAGAACCGCCGAAGACCAGCGAGGGCTGGTACTCGCTCCACGACTTCCGGACCGTCGACTGGGACGCCTGGCGCGACGCGCCCGACCGCGTCCGCGAGAACGCGCTCGACGACGGCGTCGAGTTCCTGCGAGCCCACGAGGACATCACCGACGCCGAAGACGGCTCCTCGGCCGTGTTCTCCGTCATGGGTCACGAGGCGGACGTCCTCGTCGTCCACTTCCGACCGGAGATGAGCGACCTCGACACCGCCGAGCGAGCGTTCGAACGGACGACGTTCGCGGACTTCACCGAGCGCTCGAACTCCTACGTCTCCGTCACGGAGGTCGGGGGGTACAACTCCGAGGAGATGGTCAAAGACCCCGAGGACATCGAGGACACGGGGCTGGCGCGCTACGTCGAGAGCAAGCTCTACCCCGACATCCCGGACAGCGAGTTCGTCTGTTTCTACCCGATGAACAAACACCGCCTGCCGGACGCCAACTGGTACGACCTCGACTTCGAGGAGCGCGCGGAGATGATGGACAGCCACGGCGAAATCGGCAAGGGGTACGCCGGCCAGGTGACCCAGATAATCACCGGCTCCATCGGCATGGACGACTACGAGTGGGGCGTCGACCTGTTCAGCAACGACCCGACGCACATCAAGGACCTGCTCTACGAGATGCGCTTCGACGAGGCGAGTTCGCGCTACGGCGAGTTCGGCCCCTTCTACTTCGGTCGGCGGTTCCCGCCGGAGGACCTCCCGGCGTTCATGGCCGGCGACGAGGTGCCGACGCCCGAGGACGAGTCGGCCCACGGCCACGGCGGGAGCGGACACCACCACGGCGAAGGGGGCCACCACGGCGAAGGCGGTCACGGCGGCGGCGGTGACCACCACGGCGGCCACGGAGAGAGTGACGACGCGAGCCGGTCCGAGAGCATCCGCGACGAACTGTCCGACCTGGACATCTACGCCGGCCGTCCCCACGGCGAGGACGTGTACGCGATGGTCCTCTACTCCGAGGTCGACGCCGTCGACCTGTACGAGGAGGTCGAGGGGCTGCGGGGGAACTTCGAGCACTACGACACGCACGTCAAGACCGCCGTCTACGAGGGCGAGGAGCGCTCGGCGGTCGTGAGCATCTGGGACACGATGTCCGCTGCGGAGACCGCGGGCGGCTTCCTCGCGGACCTCCCCGGCATCGTCGCGCGCGCCGGAGAGGAGAGCGGCTTCGGCACGATGGGGATGTTCTACACGGTCGAACCCGACCGCCGCGAGGAGTTCGTCGAGAAGTTCGAGACCGTCGGCGGACTGCTCGAGGAGATGGACGGCCACCACGACACCGAACTGCTGGCCAACCACGAGGACGAGAACGACATGTTCATCGCCAGCCAGTGGGCCTCGAAGGAGGACGCGATGGAGTTCTTCCGGAGCGACGAGTTCAGCGACACGGTCGACTGGGGCCGGGACGTGCTCGCCGACCGACCGCGGCACGTGTTCCTGGCGTAGGTGGGTTCGGTCGACGTGCGGCCCAGCGTCGCGCGCCGCGGAGTTTCAGCACTCACCGCCGGAACCAAAACCCCCATGCCGTCGGGAAGCCAATCGTCAGTAACCAACCGACGGTGATCTCATAATGACAAAGCGACACGTCACTCTCCCGGAGTCCGCCGAGGCGGGATTGCGCGGCTTCATCGACGAGGTGGACGAGCGACTCGCCGGCGAGGAAGACACCTGCGCGGTGGTCGAGGACGTTCTCGTCGACCTCTACGGCGACCGAGAGGCCTACGAGGCCTGGCAGAACGGCGAGCCGGTCTCGAACGCCGAGCGGGTCCGTCTCCAGGGGTACGACCCCTGCAACTCCACGCTGGAGAGCGAGTACTACGCCGAGAAGGACGAGGAGAAGTTTCGGGAATCGAAACACCTCCAGTGGCTCTGGCGGCAGTTCGACGCCACGCCGATGGCCGACAACGTCGAGTTCGCGCTCCGGTTCCGCCGGATGCTCGCCAAGCACCTCTTCGAGGAGTGCGGGGACGGCTGCCGCTTCTTCAAGGGCATCACGTTCACCTACGGGCACAACATCTCCGTCGGCGACAACACCGTCGTCCACGACGACGTTCACCTCGACGACCGCGGTCGACTCACCATCGGCGACCGGGTGTCCATCTCGGACGGCGTCCACGTCTACAGTCACGACCACGACGTCGTCGACCAGACGCGGGTGGAGAACTACCACACCATCGTCGAGGACGACGCCCGCCTCACCTACGACTCGATGATTCGCGCGGGCGTGAAAGTCGGCGAGAACGCCATCGTCGGCGCGAAGTCGGTCGTCCCCAAGGACGTTCCCGCCCACCACATCGCGGTCGGCCAGCCCGCAAAGAGCGTGAAGGTGAAACCGGGCTGGGAGGACGCGGCCGACCCGCTGGAGGACGCCAACGTCTCCCGGAAGGAGGACCGTCGCATCGAGTACGAACTCGACGACGACTTCGACGTGTTCGACGAGTTCCAGCGCGACCTCCAGCCGCCGAAGTAGCCGACCGTCCCCGGAACCGTCGCCGAGCGGACGAGTCTACGCCCGGTCGAAACATCCAGTCACCGGAAACCGAACCCGGTAGCGAGGCGCGAATGCGGGCGAATCCCTACGTTTTTCTCCCGGGAGCGTCTGAAAACGAGCATGCGACGCCGCACGTACCTCCGGTCGCTGTCGCTCGGACTCGCGGGACTCGCAGGTTGCGTCGAGACGTCTGGCAGTTCGTCGAAGACCACGACGATGGAGCGGGGACCGGGGGTGCGCGTCAAGACGGTCGCCATGCACCTGGAGGTCCCCTGGGGGGCGGCGTTCGGCCCCGACGGCGACCTCTATCTTACCGAGCGTCCGGGGCGCGTCCAGCGCATCCGCCAGAACACCACCGAGGTGTTCGCGGACTTCACCGACACCGTCGCGAGCCGCGGCGAGGGCGGCCTGCTCGGCCTCATCTTCCATCCCGAGGACCCGGATGTCGCGTTCACCTACCAGACGTACGAGGCCGCCGACGGACTGCGCAATCGGGTCGTCCGTCACCGAGTGAACGACGAGTTCGCGCCGGACGGCGTGGTCCTCGACGGGATTCCCGGCGCGTCGATTCACGACGGCGGCCGGCTCGCCGTCGACGGCGACGCGCTGTACGTGACGACCGGCGACGCGGGCGACGGCGACCTCGCCCAGAAGAAGTCGTCGCTCGCGGGGAAGGTCCTCCGGCTCACGCTCGACGGAGCGCCGCATCCGGACAACCCCTTCGGGAACGCGGTGTTCACCTACGGCCATCGCAATCCGCAGGGGCTGGCGTTCCGGGACGGCACGTCGTTCCAGACGGAGCACGGGCCGGACCACGACGACGAAGTCAACGTCCTCGAAGTCGGCGGTAACTACGGCTGGCCGGGGGAGATGGGCGTGGAGGGCGACGACTACGTCGACCCCATCGCGACGTACACGCCGACCATCGCCCCGGCCAGCGCGACCATCTACCGCGGTCCCATCGAGGAGTGGCAGGGCGACCTCTTCTTCGGCGCGCTCGCGGGCACCCACCTCCACCGGGTCGGCCTCGACGGGCAGAGCGTCGTCGAGCAGGAGCGCCTGCTGGTGGGCGATTACGGTCGCCTCCGGACGGCGTTCACCGGTCCGGAGGGACACCTCTACGTGACGACCAGCAACCAGGACGGGCGCAGCGGGCCACCGGCACCGCAGGACGACCGCGTACTCCGGCTCCAGCCCGCGTGAGGCGTCTCCGCGTGCGGTCGCCCGGGCGTCCGGGCGGTCGACCGCGCACCGTCGTCAATCGAGAGCTGGGCTACTCCTCGCTCGCGTAGTCGCGGTACGCGCCGACCGCGAGTTCGCCGAGCAGCCAGAGGGCGACCACGACCATGGCGGCCATGGTCACGAGTTCCGGCAGGCGGACCCACCCCGGGAAGACGAACGCCGCGTACGCCTCTGCCTGCTGGAGCATGCCCGTCGCGGCGTTCGGGTCGCGGAAGTGGCTGTCGAACTTCGTCGCCGGCACCGTGTTGGTGGAGTTCTCGGGAACGGTCATCCGGTCGGCCGAGTAGGGCATCATCACGCCCTCGTAGCGCCAGACCACCTCGCCGTCGGGGTTTATCTCGACGACGCGGTTGTTGAACGTGTCCGTGATGAGCGTGTTGCCGTTCGGCAGGCGGTCGGCGTCCCGCGGCCAGTGGAGCAGGCTCTTGCCGCCGTACTTCCAGACGACGTCGCCCGTCGTGGCGTTCAACTCGACCACGCGGTCGTTCTGGCTGTCGGCGACGAGCAGGTGGTCCGACCCCTCAAGGCGGTCGGGGTTGTGCTGCTCGTTCATCACGGTGTGGTTGCCCGGTCGGCCGACCACGTCGACTATCTCGTTCGTCTTCGGGCTCACCTCGATGACCACGTCGAAGTTCCGGACCGATATCTGGAAGTTACCGTCTTTCAGCTTGTCGATGTCGTTCATGTGGGTCCAGTCCTTCTCACCGCCGGGGTCCGGCGGGCCGCCGTACTTCCGGTGGAACTCGGTACCCTCGGCGAGGTGGTTCTCGGCCTGCCACTCCCACGTTATCTCGCCCTGCTGGTTCACGGTGAACGCGCGGTCGTTGCCCATGTCGATGATGGCGGTCTCGCCGTTCGACAGGCGGTCGACGTCGTGGACCTCGTGGTGGGTGATGTACTCGTCGTACCACGAGTAGTTCCAGACGACCTCCTTGCTCGGGTAGTCGAGTTCGAGCACCTTCGCCTGGATGCACTGCTTCGAGGCGACCTGGAGGTGCTCCTCGGGGCACTTCGAGGGCGGGAGTTTCGTCGTCACCGCGACGAGTACGTTCCCGTTTTCGAGTTGTTCGGCGTCGAACACCCGGGAGTTCGGCGGGTCGTACTCCCAGACGACGTCGTTCGTCGAGGTGTTCACTTCGATGAGCCGACCGTTCAGCTTGTAGCTCTGGACGCTGATGAGCGTGTGGCCCTCGTACGGTCCCTCCGCGACCGTCTCGGCCTTCACCTCCTGGTCGGCCGTCAATGCCTGGATTCCGAGGACCGCGGCGAGGACGACGAACGCCGCGGCGAGGTATCGGACGCGGGGACGGTTCATATCGTCCACTTGTCCACGACGGTTCTAAACCTGCCGATGGGAGCGCAACGCCTCGGGTGGGGTCGTCACCGCGGCCACGCTCGGACAGGTCGAGAAGGCGACACCGACGGCGGATTTCCGCCGAGCGACCAGTGGTGCGCGCCGACCGACGGACCGGATTCTACCCGCAGACTGAAACCGCTCGCCACCGAACGCCGAGTCATGAGCGTCAGTGGCCTGTGCCAGATCTGCGAATCGCGCGAGGCGACGCACGACTGCGACCGGTGCGGAAAGCTGGTCTGCGACGAGCACTGGAGCCGCGACAGCGGCTTCTGTGTCGAGTGCGTCGCGGAGCTGGGCGGCGACGTCGAGAAGGAGCGACCGTCCGGACCGGGTGCGGAGGACGTGACGCCGCCGGACACCGACGACAGCACGCACCAGCTCTGAGGGGGTGCATCCCCGTGTGGGCGTCGAGCGCTCGGCCCGACCGTCGGCTCAGCGATACTGGTTCAGCTGCCGTTTGAGTCGCTTCGCGGCCTGGCCCGCGGCGGCGGCGAACTCCTCGCCTGCGTCCCGCGACTCCGCGGCTCGGCTTCCGGAGGCGCTGTGGGCCTCGCTCTCCTCCCCGGCGAAGATGATGCCCCGCGAGGAGTTGACCAGTCCCGCGCCGTCCGCGAGGGCGTGCGTCGCCGCCGCCTCGGCGTCGCCGCCCTGCGCGCCGACGCCCGGGACGAGGAAGGGGAGGTCGGGCACCTGCTCGCGTATCGCTTCGAGTTCGTCCGGCGAAGTCGCGCCGACCACGAGGCCGACGTTGTCGTTCGCGTTCCAGAGGTCGGCCAGCGACGCGACACGCTCGTACAGCGGTTCGCCGGAGGCGAGTTCGAGCTCCTGCAGGTCGGCCGCGCCCGAGTTGGAGGTGCGACAGAGGACGAACACGCCCGCCTCCTCACGCGATAGGAACGGCTCCAGCGAGTCCCGGCCCATGTAGGGGTTGACCGTGATGGCGTCGGCCGTCTCCAGCAGTTCCGCGTACTTCCGGGTCGTGTTGCCGATGTCGGCACGCTTGGCGTCGAGGACGACCGGAACGTCCTTTCCGTGGGCGTACGCCACGGTCTCCTCCAGCGCGGCCCAGCCGTCCGAATGCTCGTAGAACGCCGCGTTGGGCTTGTACGCCGCCGCGTGCTCGTGGGTGGCGTCGATGATGCGGCGGTTGAACGCCCACTGAGGCATGTCATGCGCTTCGAGGTGGTCCGGAATCCGGTCGCGGTCGGCGTCCAGCCCCACCGAGACGATGCTGTCGGTCGCCGCGATGCGGTCGGCGAGCCGGTCGAAGAAGTTCATATCAGTCGGTTTTCGTGAGAGGACATGGCTCTGTCGAACGCGGTCCCCGCGTCGTCGGTTTCAGTACCCTAAAGGTCCGCCAGTTCCAAGAGTCGACGAATGGTACCGTCTGCAGTTGCCTTCGACCTCGACTCGACACTCGCCGTGACCGAGCGCCCACGGGACCGGCTGCTCGACGAGGCGACGGACGCCGCAGACGCGCCTGCGCTCGCCCGCGAGGACTACCTCGACGCCCACTCCCGGCACCTAGTCAGCGAGACGCGGGAACCGATATTCGACGACCTCCTCTCCGGAGACGACGACGTCACCGCCGAGGACGTCGCCGACGCGTACCGCGAGGCCATCCTCGACGCGCTCGAACCGGTGCCGGGCGCGGCCGGGATGCTCGCCGACCTCCGCGAGCGGTATCGCGTCGGCCTGCTGACGAACGGACCGGTCGTCGCCCAGCGCGGGAAGATCGCCGAACTCGGCTGGGAGGACAGCTTCGACGTCGCCGTCGTCACCGGCGAACTCGACGCCGGCAAGCCCGACGAACGCGCGTTCGCGGCGGTGCTCGACGCCCTCGACGTCGACCCCTCGGAGGCCGTCTACGTCGGCGACCACCCCGACCACGACGTCCGCGGCGCGAAATCCGCCGGGATGTACGTCGTCCAGGTCGTGTTCGACGGCGGTCCCGACCCCCATCCGGCGGCCGACGCCCACGTCGAGCGCGAGGACCTCCCCGAACGCCTGCCCGAACTGCTGTAGGTCGACCGCCTCGATTTCTCCGTCGCGGGCAGGGAGAAAAGCGTTTACAGCCGGAACCACTACGTCCGGACATGTGGAAACGGCTGCTGGCGCTCTTGCTGCTCATCCCGCTCGTCGACGGGCTCTTGCTCGTGTTCGTCGCGGGGATGGTCGGCTGGGAGGTCACCGTCGCGCTCGTCGTGTTGACCGCGCTCGTCGGAACGCTGCTCGTCCGCGCGGAGGGACGCCACACCATCCGCGAACTGCAGGCGGAACTCGCTCAGGGCGAGATTCCGACCGACCGCATCATCGACGGCGGATTCCTGCTCGTCGCCGGCGCGTTCCTGCTCACCCCCGGCCTCGTCACCGACGCCCTGGGGTTCCTGTTCACGCTCCCGCCGACGCGATACGTCTTCCGCGTCGCCGCCAAGAAGTGGGTCATCGTACCCTACGTCGACAAGCAGACCGGCGGGTTCGCCTCGGGCAACGTCTACACCTTCGGATTCCCGAACCCCGGCGACCTGGGCGGCTCGGGGAGCGACTCCGGCGGGTTCGGTCCGGGGACCGGCGGAGCCGGGAGCGCGGGCGACGCCAGCGACGACGACACCTATCGGGTGGACGACGACGCCTACGACGTCGACTTCGACGACGGTGACGAGAAAAAAGGAAACCCTTAACAGTAGCAAGTGGCAACCACTGAATGCGCTCACTGCGGGCCAATAGCTCAATCAGGTTGAGCGCTCGGCTGATAACCGGGAGGTTCGCGGTTCAAATCCGCGTTGGCCCATCCGTTTTCCACGCGCTTACTATCCGATACGGAACCACAGGTTCACCCACTTCAAAGGTAGCCATTCCCGGTTTCGAGGGAGACCGACGGCCGCCGTCTCGGGGAGCGTCCGGTCGACGACCGAACGGACCCACGCAGGCAGACAACGCAGATGACCAGAGACGGCGGCCGTGAGCGAGCCTCCAACGTGTGGTCGACGCGTGCTCGAAAACGACGTCCACGAGTTTCGGACGACGCCGGTAATCGACGGTGAGGCTCTTCGGGGCAGGGATACGAGAGGATACGACGAAAGCAGGCGAAAAACAATCGTTCGATTTTATTCCTCGGACGGTTGTCGCGGTGAGTGAGTTCCGATGTCAACCGACCGCCGCGAAAAACGAAGCAGCCGACGGTTCTCGTCGTTCCTCCCGGTGCTAGAGTGGTTTCCACAGTACGACACGTCGTGGCTCCGTCCGGACGTCGTCGCGGGGATCACCGTCGCGGCAGCGGTCATTCCCGAGGGGTTGGCGTACGCGTCACTGGCGAACCTGCCACCGCAGACGGGCTTGTACGCTGGGTTGATGGCCGTCAGCGTCTACCTATTTTTCGGTACCTCTCGGCAAGTCATCGTAGGACCGACCTCGGCGCTGGCGATTCTGCTCGCGAGTGGCGTCGGGTCAGTCGCTGCCGGGAACGCCGCTGCGTATCCGTCGCTGGTGGTAGTGACGACGCTTCTCGTCGGTGTCGCCGCAATCGTCGCGTGGGCGTTCCGGTTGGGTTTCCTCGTCCACTTCATCTCGGGGTCGGTACTCACGGGGTTTTCCGCCGGAGCGGCGTTGTACATCATGTCGACGCAACTCGGGAAACTGTTCGGCATCGAAGGTGCGACGGGCGCCTTCTACCAGCGAACGTGGTATATCGCGACACATCTCGGTGAGACGAATCCCGAGACGCTGGCCGTCGGCGTCGCAGGTATAGTGTTGCTCGTCGTCGGTGAGCGATTACTGCCGCGCGCCCCGAACGCGCTCGTCGTCGTCAGCCTCGCCATCGTGCTCGTGTCGGTGACGAATCTGGAAGCCCGTGGCGTCGACATCGTCGGGTCGATTCCGAGTGGCCTGCCCTCGCTGACGGTTCCGGCGATTCCCGATATCTCGACGCTGAGTGCTCTCGTCCCCGTCGCCGTCGCGCTGTTCTTGCTTTCGTACGTGCAAGGCATCGGCGCAGTCCAGACGTTTGCACGACGCCACAAGTACCGAACCGATGCGAATCAGGAACTGTTGGCCGATGGCGTCGCCAACCTCGCTGCTGGTTTCGGTGGCGGATTCGCCGTCGGCGGCAGTATGTCACGGTCGGCGCTCAACGATGCCGTCGGCGGCAAGACACAACTCACGAACGCCGTGGTCGCGCTCGTTCTCGTCGTCGTCCTTCTCTTTCTGACCGGCGTGTTCACGAATCTCCCGGAAACGGTCCTCGCCGCCGTCGTCATCGTCGCCGTCAAAGACCTCATCGACACGGCGGCGCTCCGTGAACTGTATCGCGTGAGCAAGAGCGAATTCGCCATCGCGATGGCGGCCTTACTCGGGGTTCTCGCAGTCGGGATGCTCTGGGGCGTCTTCGTCGGCGTCGTCCTCTCGTTGCTGGTCGCGATTTCTCGAGTTAGTAGTCCAGCGACACACGAACTCGGTCAGATCGCCGAAACGGACCAGTTCGTCGCTCTCGACCTGTACCCGGCGGCGACGCCCATCGCGGGCGTGTTCGTCTACCGCGTCGAAGCCGAACTGTTCTACGCCAACGCAGAGACGGTTCGTACCGACCTCCTCGACCGTCTCTCGAAGCGCGACTCCGACGTCGAACTGGTCGTCGTCGATCTCACGTCGTCGCCGACGGTCGACTTCGGGGCCGCGCAGATGCTGGAGGAACTCCAGCAGAAACTCGAATCTCGCGGCATCGACCTGCGTTTTGCCGGGGCGGAGTCCGACATCGTGCAAATGTTCGAAACGACGGGACTCGCGGCGAACGCGGGCGGCGTAAAGACCGAGGAATCGGTCGCCGACGCCATCGACCGCTGGAGAGCGGAGCAATCACCCTAATTCGGCTCTCCAGCCGAGGTGAACCGCCGCGGGGCACGTGGTTCGAGACGCCAACGGCGTCTCGTCATCACGAGAGAGCGAAGCTCTCTCGAACGACCCCGAGGCACTCGCCTTGCTTATCTGTAGACGGATGACCCGAAAGAGGATAGATATCCGATAATAGTCCGTACTGTGCGACGGCGACGTTTCCCTTTCGCTGCCGTACACGGTCGTCCCAGAGTAGGTTTATGCGGTCCGGTAGCGTACAGCTACTCGTAGAAGAGACGTGGAGCGGCAGTTCTCGGTACCGTACGCACCTCGGTCGGGAGGACGCGACGGTCGCCCGAGTGAACGAGAACCGCTCCGTCACCGAACGAATCCCGATTCGAACAGACAATCAGATGGAATTCACGAGCGCGACACGAAATTTGGTCGACGATCAACGACATCCCGTCACTTTGATCACCTACCTGCTGGCGCTCGTTGCGTGGGTGATGCTGGTTACCCGTTCACTTCCGATGCCCGGCCCGGAGATGGGTGCGGCGATGTCGAGTCCGGGAATCCCGGAGGCGATGGCGCTGGCGCACGGCGCCGTGGGTATCGGGCTCTATCTGCTCGTCTGGGGGGTGATGATGACCGCGATGATGTTTCCCTCTGCAGCACCGGCGTTCCGTGCTTACTATCGATCGTTGGGGAAGGCGCCGATTTCGACGAAGATGTCGCGAACCGCGGCCGTAACGGGAATATTTTCGCTCGTCTGGCTGCTCACGGGAGTAGCTTCGCTCGCCCTCAACATCGTCGTACCGATTTCCGGCGTCGCATCCCGCAGCTGGCACCTTCTGTTCGGCGTGTCTTTGGTAGTGGTCGCGACATATCAACTTTCGACCTACAAACGCCACCACTTAGAGCACTGCCGAGCACCGTTCGATATCGCTGATACGGGTTCTGACGTCCGAAGCACGGTACGCTTTGCGGTGCGTCTCGGCGCCTCCAGCGTTGGATGTTGCTGGGCGCTCATGGCCCTCGTGGTCGTCGTCGGGTCGATGAATCTGCTCTGGATGGCTGCAATCACCGTCCTGCTGTCCGCCGAACTGCTCGCCCGTCGTGGCGAACGTCTGGCTGAAGCCATCGGAGTGCTCTTCGGTATCGGTGGTGTAGCGGTGCTCCTCTCCGTGCTTGCGTAGCGGTCCCGACGCGAAAATCGTGCTAATCGGGGCGACGGTCGCTCGTGCGTCGAACGGCTGTATTCTGTCACGAGTGGAGGTCAGTCACGGTTCATAATCGGCCGTTTTGTCCGGAGGGAGTACCGTGGGTACGTTCGAGACCGGAGTATGGAGCGAGAGCGCACGAAAAGCGACTGCGAAGCGAGTGGGGAACCGATTCGATGTCAGTGAATGCGGTTGCGTCTGTGGGTTTCGATGGGGACACTCGTTCCAGGAATCGGGGAGTCCGAATCTTCGTAATCGCCGGACGGAAACCGATTATGAAGAACGAGACGTGCTATCTCGGCGGCGAGTCGCTCGCACTCGACCGGCACGATTCTTCGTATACTGCGTCTTGCCCGCCGTATGGGCTATTTCAGCCGATGTTCTCCGCCACCGGTACAAGTTCCTAGTTCGAATTTCACTCCTTCTTCACGGTCTATTACCGGGCGTTCGGGCCGATTATGAACCCTGTTCGACGCCGCGATTGAAGCGGAAAACTCTCATAATCGGTTCTCGTCCAGCGGTTTTGATTTAGACTACGTCGGGAACGCGCTGCAGGTACCGTCCGAAAGGAGCGACGGCACATTGAGCGTCGCTCGTCCGGCGGGGCGTATCAGAGCGCGACGATGTCGGTAGACGATAGTCACCCGGCGGTCGAAGAGGGAGGAGGACAGCCCGTTTCGACCACTGCCGTGGGGTCAGTTCGACGACCGTTCGCGCTCTCGTCGGGCTTCTATGTCGTCGACCGTCTCGTTCTCAAGCAGGCGCTCGACCCGACGCTCGAACTCCGCTTCGTCGATTTCGCCGCGAGCGTAGCGGTTTCGGAGTGTGTCGAGGGCGTCCTGCGTCTCTTCCCGTTCGTCTCGCTCGTTGCTCTCGCCCTCGTTCGCCGCGTCGGCGTCCGGTACGAACGTATCGCTGAGGATGGCCACCAACGGTAACACGACAGCGAACCCGACGGGGAACACCATCCACCACCAGGGCTGGCCGGTGAACAGCGCCACGAGCCCGATTCCGAGCACGAGGAAGACGGTGATGGCCGGCGCTTCCTCCAGCAGCGATGCGAGCGCGTCGTTCATGCGGGATAGCTCGCTCACCGGTCCTAAAAATCCTGTCACGTCTCGCGGGGCCGAGGGAGAAAGTAAACGTTATTCCTGCCGAGCGGTTTCTTCCGTGTACGGGTTCGTGGTCTAGTTGGTCATGACGCGGCCTTTACAAGGCCGAGATCGGTGGTTCGAACCCGCCCGAACCCATTTCTCACGGCGCAACGTGACGAGCGAATCCCTTCCGACGGGTTCGACTCGGGAACGGAGCGGTTCGCCGGGAGTACGCTGTCCCTCGGAGGACGGTCGCACGGCCTACCGCTTCCCGCAGTCGCTTGTAGGGGACTTGTGCGTTCGAGAACGCCGTCCTAACTGCTATCCGGTCACGCCGGACTCCCGCGTCGCGCGTCGCTTGCGCAGTTCGTGGCCGAGTGCGCCGCCGATGCTCCCGAAGACGACGGGGTAGGCGACGCCGGCGACGGCGGCCGCGGGGAAGTACCTCGGGTGGACGAGCGTCGCGTCGACGCCGACCGAGAACGCCAGCGTCCCGGCGAGCGAGAGCGGCAGGTAGCCGAGGAAGACGAGCGCTCCGACGGAGGCCGAGTGCCAGATGGTGCGGCCGTCGGATACGTGGGCCGCCAGCGCGCCCGCTCCGACGAGGAGGACCGGCGGCACGAGATAGAGGAGTTCGTACGCCGGCTTGGCCGCGGCGATGAGGTTCACCGACCCCTCGACCGTCTCCGTGGAGAACGGAACGAAGTGAGCGCTGTAGAACAGCCAGCCCGCGCCCTTCCAGGCGGGAACGACGACGCCATTCGTGCCGAGGTACGCGGCGAGGTCGTCGATTTCGGCGGTGCTCGCGAGTTCGACGTCCGCCAGCGCCCCCCAGACCGCGCCGCCGGTCCAGAGGAACGAGAGGAGATACCCGAGGAGGTACGCGACGATGCCGACGACGCCGGTCAAGAGGAGCGGGGACCGGAACGCGTCGCGGTCGAGTGCCATGACGCGAGTACGCCAACGTGACACAAATGTTTTCTGTACGATCGGATACAGAAGCGGTCCAGAAGAGCGCCGACCGCTATTCGCCCTCGATAGCGGGAGATTGCTCGCCCGTCGTCGGCGCGTTCCGGGCGTCCACCGTGTGCGCGATGGCCACCAGTGCGAAGGCGACGACGACGAGAACGGCGAGAGAGAGGTCCGCCAGTCCGCCGAACGGTGGGATTCCGAACGACGACGCCGCGACGGCGACGGAACCGGCCCCGGCCAGCGCGAGGTACCGCTTGCACCAGGTGATGTCGTCACGGGCATCCATCTCGAGATAGGGGTCGATCTGTTCGGCCGCCGTCGAGAGTTCGACGATGCCACGATTCTGATTGTAGTCGACGATGCCAGCGTCGTCGAGCTTCGGAAGATGAGACTGGTAGAGAGCGGTGTAGACTCGCTTGCGTTCCGCGGCCGATATCGTGTCGACGGCGGTGTCGTTCTCCCACGCCGCGACCTGCTCGGCGAGGTCGCTCAACTGGACCGTTCCGTCGATCTGCTTCAGGTAGTGGAGCGCGTACCGACGTCGCTGGTTCTTCAGGACGTCGAACACCATGTCTCGCGAGAGAGGGTCGTCACGTTCTTTCGATGCGTCTGAGTCGAGGATATCGGGGACGCGGCCGGCCATCCCTGATTCGTCCCCGTCTGTTTCGCCTCGGTCGTTGCCGTCTGTACCGGAGGAGTCGCCGATAGTACTCATTACTATGCCACCCCAAGCTCGTAACCCAGCATGGATTCGTACATTACTCGGTCCAGCCTTTGTTATTCACCATTTACCGGTTGTAAACTGGGGCTTACGGAAAGCGGTAGACAATCCCTATCGGAACGTTTTACGGTGGTAAGCGGTGGTTACCAGCCCGCTTTCGATTCGCGCCGATAGAAGTGATACGGGTCGAACAGGTCGCGGCTACCGGCCGTGGAGATTCTCGTGGAGTCCGATGACGAGCGCGGGGACCACGACCATGAACAGGTGTTCTTCGACCGGGATGCCGAGCAGATCGACGCCGGTCCGGAGCCGGATGGCGAACACGCCGATGGCGAGGGTGTACCAGTCCCAGAAGTAGGCCACGGGATAGAGCACGAGGATGGTCTTGCCGGCCCGGCGGAGGGCGTCGGCGCGGACGAGGAGCGCCAGGGCGACGGTCCCGAACGCTATCTCGGAGGCGAGGTACGTGTACGGTCCGAACAGTGCTCCGATGTCGGGGAGCGCCGTCGACGCTACGGAAGATACGAGCACGTTACGGAGTACGCACCGAGGCGAGAAAAGTATCCAGAAATGAGGGAATTGCGACAAAGTTCAAGACCGACGAGTGCGATGTTCGAAACGACGATGGATATATCTACCATTGCGAGGACGGACTACTACGAGATCGAGAGCGAGGAGCGACTGGGGAAGGCCCGCTCGATGTTCGAGGAACACAATCCCAAGGGCATCGTCGTAACCGAGGCGGGCGAGTACGAGGGAGTCATCACCCAGAAGCAGCTTCTCCAGTCTCACATCGAGGACCACACGAAGGTGGCGACGCTGACCAAGCCCGCGCCGAGGATCCAGCGCGACGACGATGTCCGGGACGTCGCGCGCTCGCTCGTCGAGGGCGGGACGAAGGTCGCCCCGGTGTTCGAGGACGGCACCCTCTGGGGCATCGTCGACGAGGACATGATTCTCGAAGGCGTCCTCGACAACCTCGACGCGCTCACCGTCGAGCAGATATACACCGAGGACCCGATCAGCGTCCCGGAGGACGGGACGCTCGGCCGTGTCATCAACCTGATGCGCGAACACGGCATCTCCCGTCTGCCGGTCGTCAACGACGACGGCTTCCTCACGGGCGTCGTGACGACCCACGACGTGGTCGACTTCGTCACCCGGAACATGGACAAGCCGACGCAGGGCGACCGCGGGGGCGACAACGACCGGATGCTCGACCTGCCCGTCTACGACGTCATGAACAGCCCGGCCGAGACCATCTCGCTGTCGGACACGGTCGAGGAGGCGGTCCGGAAGATGTTCGAGAAGGACTACGCCGGCCTCGTCGTCACGCCCGAGGACGACGACCGGGTCGTCGGCGGCATCATCACCAAGACCGACGTGCTCCGGGCGCTGACGTTCACCGAGGAGGATCACATGGACGTCCAGATAACGAACGTCAGCCTGCTCGACACCATCTCGCGCCAGGATATCCGCGAGAGCATCGAGGAGATCACGAGCAAGTACCGGGACATGCAGGTGCGCCACGCGCACGTCCGGTTCCACGAGCACAAGGAGAAGCTCCGCGGCACGCCGCTCATCCAGGCGAAGATTCGCCTCCGGACGAACCGCGGACAGGTCGCCGGGTCCGGCGAGGGGTACGGCGCGGCACAGGCGTTCAACGTCGCCCGGGACACGCTGGAGCGCAACGTCCTCGAACTCAAGGGCGTCCAGAGCGACCGCGAGTACGAAGGTCAGCTCCTCCGGAAGCTCGGCGAACTGTAGTCCGAAACCGACGTTGACCCTTTCAGGCGAACGCTCGCAACACGCCCTGACCGTCGGTACCACCGATGTCCGGGAGCGACGCGCGCTCCGGATGGGGCATCATCACCGCGACGCGTTCGGTGTCGCCGAGCACGCCCGCGACGTTGCCCTTCGAGCCGTTGGGGTTGGCGGCGTCGGTCACGCGCCCGTCTTCGTCGCAGTAGCGGAAGAGTATCCTGTCCTCGTTCTCCAGCGTCGCCAGTCCGTCGTCCGTTATCTCGAACCGGCCCTCGCCGTGCGCGATGGGAATCTCCACGACCTCGCCCTCGTCGTAGGCGCTCGTCCAGGGAGTGTCGGCGTTCTCGACCCGGAGGAAGACGTGCTCGCACTGGAAGCGGGCGCTCCGGTTGACCGTGAACGCGCCCGGCGTCAGGCCGGCCTCGCAGCCGATCTGTGCGCCGTTGCAGACGCCGAGCAGCGGGACGCCGTCCGCGACCGCGTCCCGGACGTCGGCCATCACGGGGGAGTTGGCGGCGATGGCGCCAGCGCGGAGGTAGTCGCCGTAGGAGAATCCGCCGGGCAGCATCACGCCCGAGACGTCCTCGGGGAGTCCGTCCTCGTGCCAGACGATCTCCGCGTCGACGTCGAGATGCGAGAGCGCGCGCTCGGCGTCGCGGTCGCAGTTGCTCCCGCCGAACCGCAGTATCGCTACCGTCATCGCTCCCGAACGTCGACCGCGTAGTCGTGGATGGTCGGGTTGGCGAGGAGTCGTTCGGCCATCTCCTCGGCGCGCTCGCCGGCCGCCTCGGCGTCGGCGGCGTCGAGGTCTATCTCGAACTCGTCGGCCCTGCGGAGCGACTCCAGTTCGAAGCCGAGTCGCTCCAGCGCCCGCTGGGTCGTCTCGGCCTCGGGGTCGAGGACGCCCGATTTGAGCCGGACGGTCACCGTCGCGGTGTAGGCAGTCATCGTCTTAAGGTGGTCGTCCATGCTCAAAAGCTCTTTTGGAACGTCGTCGTTGTGCACGAACGTGCGGTGCATCGACGAGTGTTGCGCCAGTGCGAACGCTTTTGCCCGACGACCTCGATTGAAACGTTCAATGGCTGCCCTCCTACCGCGGCTAGTGGTACGATGAGCGCCCGCGAGCTGACCGAGATAACCGTCGTCGGCGACGACGACACCGGACTCATCGCCCGGATTACGACGCTCCTGTTCGAGCACGGCGTCAACATCGAGGACCTGGACCAGGCGGTCAGGGACGACCTCTTCCGGATGACGATGCGCGTCGACGCGACGGAGATGGACGCGAGCGAACACCACCTCCGGCGTGAACTGGCGGCGCTCGGCGACGACCTCGGCGTCGACGTCCGGGTTCGGTTCCCCGCCGACCGCGACGCCCGACAGGTCGCGGTGCTGGTCACGAAGGAGTCCCACTGCCTGGAGAAGCTACTGGCGGCCCAGACCGAGGGGGAACTCGACGCGGAGATCGGCGTCGTCATCGGCAACCACGACGACCTCCAGCCGGTCGCCGAGCGCCACGGCGTTCCGTTCCACGACGTCGGCGACGAGAGCGGGAACCACGACGAGCGACGGTTGCTCTCGCTGCTGGACGACTACGACGTCGACCTCGTCGTGCTCGCGCGGTTCATGCGCATCCTCAGCCCGAAGGTCGTCTTCCGCTACGAGGGGCGCATCATCAACGTCCACCCCAGCCTCCTGCCGGCGTTCCCCGGTGCGAAGGCGTACCGCCAGGCGAAGGAGGCCGGCGTCCGCGTCGCCGGCGTCACCGCCCACTACGTGACGACCGACCTCGACCAGGGCCCCATCATCACCCAGCGCGCGTTCGACGTGCCGGACGGTGCGAGCGTCGAGACGATGCGCGAGCGGGGTCAGCCCCTGGAGGCCGAGGCGCTGCTCGAGGCGGTCGAACTGCATCTCAACGACGACGTGGTCGTCCGTCGCGGCCGCACTGAACTCCGCGACCCCGACCGGGAGTACCAGCTCGGGCTGCCCGACGCCGTCGACGGCGCGACGCCGGACTATCCCGTCGACGGCGAGCGGGAAGCGACGAGCGACGACTAGCGGGTTCGCGCGCCGTGACGACTGGACTCGGCCGCGGCCGGCAAACTCGTTCCGGATTCTGCTATCGGTCGGCGCGGACGTAGTCGAGCCAGCATCGAGAGGAGGAGAGCGAGATTCCGCCGCCGTCGTAGACCGCGACGTGGATGACCGGGTCCCAACAGAACTCGTTGGAGAATTCCGTCTCCAGACGGGTGCTCTCGTTTTCGATGGAGAGGTTGTACTCACCGTTGTCCAGCACGTCCTCCTCGGTCACTTCTTCGTTCGGCAGGAGGGCGAACTCCTCGGCGTAGCTCGCCGTACCGCCGTCCGTTCGCCGAATCGAGACGGAGAGGGCGCGGTCGACGGCCGTCTCGTTCGTTACGTGAAGGTCGGTGGACTTGGTCGACGCCGCGTACAGTCTGCTGCCGGCCACGACGGCGACCGGGGCGGCCGCTTTCAGTACGTCTCTCCGCCTCATCACGCGACGTTACTGTAGGATAGATTATAAAACGTTGGCGAAGCGCTTCACCTCCGCGCCGCTCTCGACGAACACCAGCACGCGCGGCGGTCGGACGGCCTTCGGGCGGGTGCGGAGGCCAGCCTCGCGCGCCGCCCGCGCGACGTCCTCGACGTCCTCCCGGAGTTCGACGTGAATCCGGTCGGGGTGGACGTAGACGCCGCCGAGGAGTTCGCCGTCCTCGTCGTCCGCGTCGCGTCGTTCGACCTCGTAGGCGAGCGCGCCGTCCTCGGTGGGTTCCACGTCGCGGTCGGCGTTCACGACGGCCAGGGCGTCGAGCGCCCCGTCCTCGCGGCCGTCGAGTTCCGACGCCAGCAGTTCCGCGATGCGCCGACCGTCCGTGACTCGGTCCTCGACCATACCGGACGTTGGCGCGGCCGGCGTTTAGGTTTCTCGTCTCGCGGACCGAACCCCGCGCCGAAGCGCATCACCGCGTCTCACTCCGACGATTTCAGCTCCTCGCGGGCCTCCTCCGCCTCGGCGTGGACGGTGACGCCTCTCCGGCGAGCGTAGACGACGGCCGCCGCCTCGACGGTCAGGCCGGCCTCCTGCTGGAGTTCGTTTATCTCCGCGACGGCGGTCCGCTTGTCGGTCCCCGCCGAGACCACCTTGTCGAGCACCTTCTCGAACGTCGACTGCTCGCGCAGCAGGCTCTCGTCGGGCACGAACTCCTCCGGTATCTCGACCTCGCTCGGGTCGAACTCCGCCACCAGTTCGCCGTCCTCGCGCGCGAGCAACCCCTGGCTCGTCGCCACGTCCACGAGGCGCTTGGCCTGGTCGGGCGAGAACCAGTCGCGGTCCAGCGACAGCGCGACGACGTACTCGCTCTCGCTCATTCGGTCACGACCCGTCTGCCGGAACGGCGCTGCCACCGCTGTCCGCAGGCTCATCGTCCCGCCGTCCCGCCCGCGCCGGCCTAAATCTGCCGATGTCGGGGCGCAATCGAGCCATTGAAGTGTGACCTGCCCGACCTGCCGTACATGAAAGACCAGGGACGCTCCACGCGCAAGCGGACCGGCGGCCGACTGAAGCATCTCCACAAGAAGAAAAAGCACGAACTCGGTCGCGAGCCGACCGAGACCCAGGTCGGCGAGAACGACTTCCGCACCGTCGACGCCCGCGGCAACACCCAGAAGATCCGGGCGCTCACCACGGACGTGGCCAACGTGACCGACGGCGACGAGACGGTCAACGCGACCATCCAGGACGTCGTCGAGAACGACGCCAACCCCAACTACGCTCGCCGGAACATCATCACGAAGGGCGCGGTCATCGTCACGAACGAAGGCAAGGCCCGCGTCACGTCGCGTCCCGGCCAGACCGGACAGGTCAACGCCGTCGCCGTCGACGAGTAACCGCCGCTTCCGTTCTCCCCCGTTCTCCACACGCGACCCTCGACAGCCCCGGGTCCGTCCTCCGATTCGATTCCGCGGGGCCGACTCGCGCCTACCCGTACCGCCGCGCGTGGTCCTCGCAGAACTCGGGGTCGTCGAGTTGGGCGCGAACGACGCCCTCGTGGCGGTGCGCGTTGTGCAGGCGACACCGCTCGTCGTCGCAGAACGCCTCGCCGGTCGCCAGGTAGTGGACCGCCTGGAGGACGTACCCCTTCAGCGCCTCGGTCGTCCGGGGGTCCTCGCGGCGCAGGAACGCTGCCTCGACTCGCTCGGCCAGGACGTCCTCCGGCGGCACCTCGCCCGTCGCTCGTGCGTACCGCCGCTGGTGCCAGTAGTACTCGGTCGGCTTCGCGGGCGCGCTCCAGAGACCTGGGACCGAGACGACCGCGGGCCGACCGAGGACGCTCACTCGGCGGTGCCAGCGGTCGTTCCCCCACGTCGCCAGCGGCAGGTCGAGCAGTGCGACCCGGCAGTGCGAGAGCGACCGGTCGCTCCCGGCGGCGTCCAGAGCGGCGTTGCAGGCCCGCTGGACGGCCCGCCCGTCGTACAGTCGTCCCTCGACGTCGTCGCTCGTCCGCGGCCCCGTCCGGGGACGGTCCGGGTCCGCGACCTGCCGGTCGACGACCGCGGACGGGTCGAGCGGGAACGGGTCGCGCACGGTCACGTCGGCGGTGAGGCGTCCGCGAAGCCAGTCCGCTATCGCGTTCGCGTCGACCGCGTCGGACTCGGGCCGGTACAGCGAGACGCGGCCGAGCACGGCTCTCAGTCGTCGGCCGGCGACGGGGTGCGCGCCATCTCGACGGGGTCGGCGTCGGCGTCGAGTTCGTCCAGCGCGACCTGGGCGGCGCGCTTGCCGGAGAGCAGCATCGCGCCGAACGTCGGTCCCATCCGGGTGAGGCCGTACGTCGTCGCGGTGGCGAGTCCGGTGGCGACGAGGCCCTCGTGTACTTTCCCGGTGTGTTCGACGACCTCGTCCTCGCTCTTGGCGACCCACATCGAGTCGTGGCCCGGCGAGTCGTGGCCCGGCGCGCCGTACTCGTCGTCGCCCGACTGGTCCATGCCCGTGTTGTGTTCCTGGGCGTGTTCGATGCCCGGCGCGTCGAGGACGCCGCGCTCCTGGAGCTTCGAGACGGCGACCGCCTCGTGACCCGTCGCGTCGATGACGAGGTCGGACTCGACGGCGATGGGGTCGACGCAGGTCAGCTCGCGCGGGAGCGCGTGGACCGGCGTCCAGTTCATCACGACGCCGCCGACGCGGTGGCCCTCGCGGACGACCACGTCGGTGAACTCCGTCATGTTCTGCATCTTCGCGCCCGCGTCGCAGGCGGCCTTGATGAGCCCGGAGCAGGCGTGCGGGCCGTTGGCGACGTAGAGGTCCTCGCTCTCGTCGCTCTCCTCGTAGGGCACGTCAAGTTCGTCGAGGACGGACTGGGCGGGGTCGCGCACGGTGACCTTGTTCATCAGGAAGCCGCCGAGCCAGAACCCGCCGCCGAAGTAGTTGTTCTTCTCGACGACCATCGTCTTGACGCCGCGCTCGGACAGTTCCTTCGCGGCCATCAGCCCGGAGGGACCGCCGCCGACGATGACGACCTCGCTCTCGCTGAACTCCATGAACTCGTCGCTCCACTCCTGACCGATGGCGCGCGTTACCTCCGCTTCGCCTACCTCGCTGAAGCCTTCGAAGTCGTTCATACCACCTAGTGATATTCCAAGGTGGTTGAAAATTGTTTCCCTCCGCTCGCCCCCTCCGTCGGCGACGAAACGCGATCGACGACGGAACGGAAACGCGACAGCGGCGTCGGTCGGACCGGAGCGGACGGTCGAAGCCTGGCTATCCCGCCTGTTCGACCATCAAGGTTATATGAATGGTGTGCCTTACCATAGCATGTATGGCCTCCGCACCGACCGGTGACGCTGACGAATCTGTTTTCGACCAGTTCCTGTCCGACCGCGGCCACGAGACCGAGCAGGTAGACTGGCAAGAGGAGTATAACAAGAAGCAGTGTCCGGAGTGCGGCGGACTTCACGAACTCGCGGCCTCCCGGTGCTCCGTCTGCGGGTGGGCACCGTAACCGTCGAACCGACGAGGCCCGTCGTCCGTTCACAGCGCGGTTATCATCCCGGCCCCGACGACGACCAGCGCCGCGCCCGCGACGACGCCGTACGTCACGCGCTCTATGTCCCGGAGCAGGAAGTAGGCGAAGAGAGTCGTGAAGAGCGGCGCAGTCCCCGTCAGCGGGTCGACGACGGCGATACGGCCGGCGGGCAGCGCCAGCGCGGCGAAAAGCGACAGCAGCGCGACCGCCGTGAGCAGACCGCTGACGGTGAACCGGGCGTACGTCCCCCGCGGTGCGGTCAGCACGTCCCACCGCCCGCGAACGGCGGCGTACCCCGCCAGTGCGACGAGCGCCGCCGTCTCGTTCAGCGCGACCGCCTGCAGCGCCGTGGCCGGCGACGTTTCGAGGCCGTACCGCCGGACGACGTTGCCGACCGCGAACGCGGCCGCGGCCGAGAGGGGAAAGAGCAGCTCGCGGGGCCGCCAGCCGCCGATGTCGCCACCCTTCGCGAGCGCGAGCACCACGAGTCCGGCGACGAGAACGACGATACCTGCGGCGGTCGCGAGCGAGACCGGTTCGCCGAGCCACGCGAACGCCAGCGCGGTCGCGAACAGCGGGCGAGCGCTGATGCCGGCGCTGTTGATGCTCGCGCCGACGCGGTGGACGCCCGTGAACGTCGCCAGCCGTCCCAGCGCGGTCCCGACCAGTCCGGCGACGAAGAAGACGGTGACGGCGGCCGGCGAGAGCGAGGCGAGCGGATCGGTGCCGCGCAGCGCCAGCAGTGCGAGCCAGTAGAGGCCGCTGTCGACGACGACCACGACCAGCGACGCCTGGAGCGCGCTCCCGCCGGCGTCCATCCCTCGCTTCGAGACGACCGGCTCGAACCCCCAGAGCACGGCCGGTACGAGCGAGAGGGCGTACACCGCTAGCGGAACTGCCATCGGCCCTACTCGCGTCGCTTTCGGCTTAGCTGTCGTGGCGGCGCACGCCCCGGACCGACGCCGACGCGGAGACGCCAGGGGCGGAATCCCGAAGCGGACGGTGCCGTCGTCACGTCGGATAGATGTCGACAGACATTTATTATAAGATTTCAATCCATGCGCCGAGCCAGAATGCCAGAGTGCCAGAACTGCGGGGCGTTCGTGACCGCGGCGTACGCGCGAGTGTTCACCCCACGAGACGTCGACGAGCCCCGCGTCTGTCCGGAGTGTGAGGACAAGATTCGCGACGGATCCGACGTCCGGAAGACGCGGTCACCACGTGGCAATTGAGTGACAGAGCGTCCGGCGAAACGGCGGTTTCGATTCACGTCGTTTTATAGGTTCCCGTCACTTGTGGTGGTGTAATGACTACGACAGAGGCCGAGGCGGAAGCGCAAGTAACCCGACTGTTCGGCGGCCCGGGAAGCGGTAAGACGACGGAGCTGCTGGACCGCGTCGAGGAGATCCTCGACCGCGACGATGTCGCCGTCAACGACGTGCTCGTCGTCTCCTACACTCGCGCGGCCGCGAACGAGGTCCGCGAGCGCCTCGCGGAACGCCTGGACGTCGACCCCCGCACCCTCCAGGGGAACGTCTGCACGATGCACGCGAAGGCGTACGAACTCCTCAACCTCTCGCGAGGCGACGTGGTCGGCGAGTCCGACAAGAAGGAGTTCTGCGAGGAGTACGGCCTGGAGTTCGAAGACGAGTACAGCGGCTCGGGCCGCCGAACCGCGCGTTCGACGACGCTCGGTAACAAGATAATCGCCACCTCGCAGTGGCTCCAGCGCACCCGCCGCGACGTGGCGGACTGGTACGACGTCCCCTTCCAGTGGAACGAGGAGGAGGTGCGTCTACCGCCGGACATCGACTCGAACGCCCAGGAGGGCAACAAGTACACGCCGACGTGGCCGAGCGACGACGACCGCTTCGACGTTCCCGAGGCCATCCGCGGCTGGCGGACGTACAAGGGCGAGAACGGCCTCATCGGGTTCGCGGACATGCTGGAGCGCGTGAAGCAGCGCTCGCTGCTCCCGAACGTCGACTACCTCGTCATCGACGAGTTCCAGGACATCACCCAGCTTCAGTTCGACATCTACGAGGAGTGGAAACCCCACATGAAGAACGTCCTCATCGCGGGCGACGACGACCAGGTCGTCTACGCGTGGCAGGGCGCGGACCCCAAGCTACTGCTCGGGGAGGGCGGCAACGACGTCATCCTCGACACCTCCCACCGCCTTCCGTCGCGCATACTGAAGGTCGTCCAGCAGGAGGTCGGCCATATCGAGGAGCGCCAGGAGAAGAACCTCTCGCCGCGCGTCGAGGGCGGCACCGTCGAGGCCGTCGAGAGCCCGTCGATGCTGGAACTCGTCCGCAACGTCCGGTACACCGTCGAGAACCACGACGGAACGATGATGATACTGTTCCGGGCGCGCTACCAGATGTTCCGGTTCATCGACGAGTTTATCGACGAGGGCATCCCGTTCCGCACCCTGACCGACCAGCGGATGTGGACCGACCGCCTGAACCAGTACGTCGACGCCGTCGACAAGATCGACCGCGACGAACCGGTGAACGGTCTGGAGGCCCGGCGACTCGCCGACATGCTCGCCGACTCGGCGTTCGGAACGAACGAGCGCGACGACTTCTTCGACGACATCGACGAGCGCAAGGAGGAGGCCGGCGTCGACGACCTCACCGAGATAGAGGTCGACGCCGACGTCGTCACCGACCACGTGCCGTTCATGCCCGGTCCGGCCGCGGCCGCCGACATGGTGCGGAAAGTCACGAGCTACCAGCGCAACTCGATGGAGTCGTACTTCGAGGGCGACTACCGGGAGATGGACCGCAGCCGCGTGCGCGTCGGCACCATCCACAGCGCGAAGGGTCGCGAGGCCGACCACGTGTTCGTCTCGACCGACCTCACGGAGAAGGTCGTCGAGCAGATGGCCGCCTCCATCGACGACGAGACCGAGGTGCCCGGCGTCGACGAGTTCACGTCCACCACCGACCCCGTGCCCGTCCTCACCGACAACGAACGCCGCGTGTTCTACGTCGGCATGAGCCGCGCCCGGCAGCGTCTCGTGCTCATGGAGAACCTCGTCAACGGTGCCCCGACGCTCCCGCTCGACGTCCTCCTCGACAACGAACCGGGCGACACCACGATCGAGGACGTGCTCGGCGAGGAAGTCGAGAGCACGCCCTGAGGGTCCGTCTCGGTTCGAGCGCTCGACCGTCCCGGGACCCGACGCGACCGAGCGGCGACGCTACCCGGACTGCGTCTCGATCGCGCCGGCGCTCGTTTCGACGCGAGCGTCGGACGAGACGTCGTCGAACTCCCCGGCCTCCGCCGCGGGAAGTTCGACGGTGAACGCGCTTCCGTCGGGGCCCGTCTCGGTCAGTTCGACGGTTCCGCCGTAGCGTTCGGCCAGCGTTCGGACGAGGTAGAGACCGAGGCCGTGAGTGGCCCCGGTGTTGTCGCTGCGCTCGAACAGCGTCGACCGCTCGTCCGCCGGAATCCCGGGACCGTCGTCCGCGATGCGAACGACGACCGCGTCGGCCGTCCGCTCGGCGGTCACGTTCACCCGGGCGGGCGCGCTGTCGTTGTGTTCGACCGCGTTCCTGAGCAGGTTCGAGTAGATGCGCGGAAGGAGGTCGTCGGCCACCACCGGGGCGTCGTCCGGGAGGTCGGCGTCGACCTCGACCGATTCGTAGGTGCTCCGGAGCTTCTCTAGTTCCGCGTCGAGCACGTTCGCGAGATTCTTCGGTTCCGGTTCGGTGACGTCCTGGGTCGCGTCTATCAGCACGCGAACGTCCTGGATGACCTTCGCCATGTCGCCGCTCTGGCGACGGATCGTCCGCAGGCTATCGCGGGCGTCGTCGGGGAGGTCGTCGTCCTCCAGCAGGAGCGACGCGTTTCCGGTGATGACGTTCGTCGTGTTCAACACCTCGTGTCTGAGGAGTCCGTTGAGGTAGTCCAGCCACTGGCGCTCCTTCTCGACGACTTCGGCGCGGACGGCGGTCCGTTCGGCGACGATTTCGCGTTGGATGGCCTGCGCCTCGATGCAACCGACCAGGAGACCGCCCGCCGCGCCGACGCTCACCGTGAACCGCACCCACCCGACCTGGGCCGGGAAGTCGTACGCCCAGATTACCAGCATGGGGAAGTTGATAGCGAGGGAGAACGCCGCGCCACTGCCTATCCACTTGACGATGCGTGGGTACCGTCCGGGCGGAAGGTCACTGCGAGCGAGCCAGTAGCCGCCGTAGAGGACCCCAACGACGAAGACGCCGGAGGTGAGAAGGCTGACGAGAAAGTCGTCCGAGGCGACGTACTCCGCGCCGTGGAAGACGACCAGTTCGCCGAGGAAAAAGACGGTGAGCAGAACGGCGAACCCGGACACGAGCGTCGGTATCTGCCGCGTCTTGAGAATCGAAGCGGAGGTCAGCTTCGCGTTCACGAACCGTCCATCGCACCCCCGTTCATAATGATTGCTGGCTGGTATTACGATTGATAATGAGGCCGCGAGGGCGCCCCGATTTCGCGGAGGTGCCGTGGTCGCCGTTGCCGACGCGCGGTCGTCAGGGCTCGAACACCGGTCGAACGCACCCGTCCTGCTTGTGTTTGAACAGTTCGTATCCGCGCGGCGCGTCCTCCAGCGAGAACCGGTGGGTCGCCAGATACGACGGGTCCATCTCGCCCTCCGCGACGTGCTCCAGCAACTGGGGAACGTACCGCTGGCCGTGTTGCTGGGCGGTGCGGACGGTGAGACCCTTGTTCATCACGATGCCGAGCGGGAACTTGTCCATCAGCCCGTAGACGCCGAGAATCGACAGCGTTCCGCCCTTCCGGCAGGCGACGATGGCCTGTCGCAGCGCCTCGCCGCGGTCGGTGTGGAGCCTGAGCGCCTGCTTCGTGCGGTCGTAGGCGTGCGCGATGCCGGTTCCGTGGGCCTCCATCCCCACCGCGTCGATGCAGGCGTCGGGACCGCGTCCGCCCGTCATTCCCTTCAGTTCGTCGACGACGCTATCGACCTCGGTGTAGTCGATGGTCTCGGACCCCGCCTCCTCCCGCGCCATCCGCAGTCGCTCCGGGATGCGGTCGATGCCGATGACGCGCTCGGCACCCATGAGAGCGGCGCTCTGTTGGGCCATGAGCCCGACTCCGCCGCAGCCCCAGACGGCGACGACGTCGCCCTCCTCGATGTCGCAGAAGTCCGCACCCATGTAGCCCGTGGGCCAGGCGTCGGAGGCGAACAGCGCCTGCTCGTCGTCCAGTTCGTCCGGGACGAGGAAGCAGTCCTCGTCGGCGTGGGGCACCCGCACGTACTCGGCGTGCGACCCCGCGTAGCCGCCGAAGGCGTGCGTGTAGCCGTAGATACCGGCGGTCGGATAGCCGAGGACCGGCTCCTGTAGCTCCGGATTCGGGTTCGTGTTGTCACAGAGCGACCAGAGGTCGTCACGGCAGTACGCGCAGTTGCCGCAGCCGACGAACGAGGGGACGACCACGCGGTCGCCCTCCTCGACCGTCTCCACCTTGCGACCGACGGCCGCGACCTCGCCCATGAACTCGTGGCCGATGACGTCCCCCTCGCGCATCGTCGGGAGGTACCCGTCGATGAAGTGCAGGTCGGAACCGCAGGCCGTCGACAGCGACACCCGCAGGACGACGTCGCGAGGGTTCACGATTTCGGGGTCGGGAACGTCCTCCACCTGCAGGTCGTTGACGCCCTCCCAGCAGAGCGCTCTCATATCAGATCACCGCTCCCGCGGGCGGACGGGTTGCGTTCGAGCGTCGGAATTTCGCCCGTCTCGGCGAGGCTCTTGAAGCGGCGGAGCGCCGTGCCGGCGAGCGCGTCGGGCACGACACCGAGGCGGTTCATCGCCGCGTCGCCGACGCGTCCGCCCGGCGGGTCGAACTGGACACGGAGGGTCACTTCCGTCCCCCGGTCGCCCGGCGCCGGGCGGAACTCCACCGACCCCTCGTTGGGCACCGCCGCGCCCGGAAGCGACTCCCAGTGCAGCGGTTCGCCGTCCGCGTCGAGTCGCGTCTCCCACGAGACGCTCCGTCCGAGCGGTCCCCCGACTTCCCAGCAGTGACGCTCCTCGCCCGCGGGCGTCACCTCCGCGAAGTGGCCGACGACGCGCGAGAGCCGTTCGGGGTCACGCCAGTACTCGGCGAGGTCGTCCGCGGATTCGCCGACGGTGATGGACCGCTCGACCGTCCGGCCGTCCGTCGCCACCCCGGGACCGCGTCGGTTCCCGGCGGGCGTGCCGAGCGAGCGGTCACCGTCGACGGCGCGGTACAGCAGCCACCCGCCGACCAGCGCCGCCGCCGTTCCGACCAGCGACCGTCGTCTGAGCCCGAACGACAGGAGCACCCCGCCGAACACCGCGGAGGCGACGCGTTCGACGTTGCCGGCGTCGGCGTCCGACGGGGAGTCCGCCGGCGCGTTCCGGGCCGGCAGGCTCACGCCGGACCCTCCGAGTCGTGGTCGAAAGCGGCGACCGCGGCGTCCCTCGAACCGTCGTTTTCCCACACGAAACTCCGTGAGTCGACCGCACCGGTCGGACCGTCGGCTATGGCTCGACGGTCGACAGCGTTGGTGAACATGTCGTTTCTCCCCCGACGCAAAATCAGCGGTTCCCGTATTGTACTTTGTGCCCAGGTGGCAGACGCACACGGCTTCCTCGTCGTCCGATTCCTCGGTCACTCCTCGTCGTCCGACTCCGCGACCCGACCGACGACACGCTGGGCGGCTTCCGCCGGGACGTCGGTGGGCGTCGTCAGCCACTCCTGGAGGACGACCATCAGGACGCCGACGGCGAGGAAGCCGCCGCCGACGAGCGTCTGACCCGCGAGCAGGCGCTCGACACCGAGCAGGGCGACGGGGAGCGCGAACACCAGCGTCGCCGCCAGGCTGACGGTGTCGAGGATTCCCAGGTCCATGGGAGTCGGTAGTCGGGGGGCGGGCAAAAGTCCGCCGGAGCCTCCCGACCGGCATTCGGAAGGATTTTCACCGCACCGCTTCACGAATCTGGTATGTTTACCGGAATCGTTGCGGAGGCGGGCGAAGTGCGCGCGGTAACCGACGACGAGGGCGGTCGCCGCCTGACCATCGCCGCTGACGAGGTGCTTTCGGACCTGAACCACGGCGCGAGCGTCAGCGTCAGCGGTGCCTGCCTCACCGTCGAGTCGTTCGACGAGGAGTCGTTCGAGGTGTTTCTCGCGAGCGAGACCGTCGAGAAGACCTACTTCGACGAGGTCGCCGTCGGCGACGCGGTCAACCTCGAACGCGCGCTCCGGGCAGACGACCGCCTCGACGGTCACTTCGTCCAGGGCCACGTCGACACCGTGACCGAGGTCGTGGACGTGCGGCGAGTGGGAGAGGACGGCGAAGTGCTCCGGACCTCGGAAGAGTCGAGCGGCGCTCCGCCGCGAGGGGGGTGGGAGTACGAGTTCGCCGTCCCGGAGGAGTACGAGGCGTACGTCGCCGACAAGGGGTCGGTGGCGCTCGACGGCATCAGCCTCACGGTTGCCGAGCGCGGCGAGGGGACGTTCACGGTCGCCGTCATCCCGACGACGCGCGAATTGACGAATCTCTCCGAGAAGGAACCGGGGGACCCCGTCCACCTCGAAGTCGACGTGCTGGCGAAGTACGTAGAGCGCATGCTAGCGGAGTGAGGTCGGTCAGTCGTCGAATCTCGACCGGGAATCGTCGTCGGCGTCGTCGGACTCCGTTCCGGAGTCGGCGTCCAGCCCCAACGCAGAGTCGTCGAACTCCGTCTCGGAGTCGACGTCCCGACCGACCGGGGAGTCGGCGGACTCCGCTCCGGAATCGGCTTCGACTCCGACAGCGGAGTCGTCGAGACCCGCCGCGCCCGCGGCGTCCGCGGTCGGGGCGGCCGCGAACTTCTCGTACGCGTTGCGGTAGCGCGCTATCTTCCGGTACAGCAGGTAGCCGAAGATGCCGTCGTAGACGAGCACGAAGGCGACGAAGGCCGCCGTGGCCGGTATCGACGGGAAGAGTCCGGTCACCACGGCGGGAACGACGCCGACCAGGGAGTTGTACGTCGCGTGGATGAATGCCGCGATGAGCAGTCCCTTGACGACGATGGGGCCGGCGTTCTCCTGGTTGAACTTCGCGAGGCCGAGGTAGTAGCCCGCGAACGCCGAGTAGATGACGTGGCCCGGGCCGGCGAACAGCCGGAAGACGGCGGTCCTGCCGGCTTCGACGAACGGCTGGGGGGTGGTGGAACTGGCGAGGAACTCCTGGCTGATGTAGATAGCGTTCTCGATGGTGGCGAAGCCCAGGCCGGCCACCGCGCCGTACACGGCACCGTCGACGACCGCGTCGAACTGGGGTCGCCGGAAGGGGTACAGCCGGACTGCGAGCATCTTCACCGTCTCCTCGACCGGCGCGACGACGACGTAGAAGAAGAGGACCATCCCGACGAGCGGAACGGACTGGAACAGCGGTTGCGCGAGACTGTTCAGGACGGCCGCGAACCCCGCGAACAGGATGCCCAGCATGAAGGTGCCGACGAGCAGCGACAGCGGTTCGGAACTGGTCACGTCCGCGTACCAGATGTACGCCACGATGCCGAACGCGGGGACGACCGACAGCAGGACGAACGCGCCGATCCAGGGGTCGGTGATGGCCGCCAGGCCGCCGAGCGCGAACTGGGAGACGAGGATGAGGAGCGCGAGCAGGACGACGACGGTGTGCGTAGTCCGAACGATGGCGGCGTAGACGCGTGTGGCGAACCGGTCGAACCGACTCCGCCGCTCCCACGTCGAAACCTCGTAGAGGTCCGTCGATTCGTCCGCCGAGCGGGCGACCGGATCCCGTTGCTCGTCCATGCCGGGCGTTCCGGAGCGGAGAGGGTAAATCGTTCGGCTCACGTACCTTATACTCCTTATATGTATACAAATAACATTGATTCTCGTAGGGGTGGCCTTATGAAGGATGCTCTGCGACCGTGGAACGATATGGCACCGAGAAGCTCCAGTCGGGGGTTCCTGTACTCCTCCCCGCCGACAGAGACAGACGACGCCGACGAAGAGACCGCCCGAGAGCGAGACGAACCGACGAACGACGTGGCCACCCGCGACGAATCGCCGACGCTCGCCGAGGGTGCCGCACGCGGGACGACCGACGCGAACTGGACCGGCGACGTCCCCGCCGACGACTGACCGGCCGACGACCGGCACCACGAGCGCGACCGTACTCGCCACCCTGAAGAGGACCCCGTCCGAACGGGACGCTATGCCAGCTGGCCCTGACCGCTCGTCCGCCGCGCCGACCGCCGACCGAGTTCTTCGGCCGCCTCGACCGGACGCTCCGCGAGCGGCGTGTCGACCATGAGTCGGGTGCGCGTCCGCGGTATCTACACGACGGCGCTGACCCACCTGCTCGCCGACGCGTTCGACGTCGTGCAGGCCTCGCCGCCCATTCGCCGGCGCTTCGACCGCGAGTTCGAGACGGGCGAGTACGACGCCACCGTCGAGACGACCGACGACCGCCAGGGCGTCGGCGTCTTCGGTCCCGACGCCGGAACCGTCGTCGACGAGCTCGCCGACGTGGGACGCGACACGCTCCACTGGACCGACGCCGCCCCACGCGGTGCCGTGTTCGACGGCGTCGTCGACGAGACGATGGGCAGCGGCGCGGTCGTCGACCTCGGCGAGCGCGAGGGCTTCCTCCCCTTCCGCAAGGTGGGCCGGCGCGTGCACGAGGGCGACGCGGTCAGGGTGCAGGTCCACGACCCCGCCGCGCCGTGGGACCGCGACCGCCCGCTCCTCGACACGGACGTCGCCGTGTTCGGCGGCGTCGCCAGCCTCTCGAAGGGCGTCGAACGCGTCGTCGCCGACGCCCCCGACGAGGCCAGCGAGCGGGAACTCGCCCGGACGACCGAGATGCTCCCGACCGACGTGCCCGACGGGTGGGGCGTCCGCTGGGAGTACGCCGCCGCCGACGCGAGCGTGGACGAGATGGACACCGCGCTCGGCCGCATGGCGACCGCCGCGGAGACGGTCGACGACGCGCTCGCCGACGCCCCCGACCCCGGAGACGCCGGGGCCAGCGAAGGCCTCCCGCGCCGTCTCGCCGCGCCGGAGGGGACGGCGTGGCTCTGGTTCGGCCGCGAGTCGCGGTTCGAACTCGACGCCGCCCGGCGCGCGGTGACGACCACGATGGCGGGACACCACCGCGTCAAGGCCGCCGCCGAGTCCGCGAGCACGGCCGTGGACTTCGTCGAGGACCTCTGTGACCCCGGCGAATCGTTCCCCACCGGTCCCGTCCTCCGGCAGTTCGGCCCCGCGGAGGGGGAGACGGTTCGCATCCGCCACGGCAAACCCGACGGCCGCTGCTTCTCGCTCGGCCGGGGCGAGGTGACCGAACTCGCTCCGGCGGAGGGCAAACTCACCGTGCGCCGCCGGATGAGCGCCGGCGGCGACTACGACGCGCTCGGCGTCCCCCGCGAGGACGGCGACGTCGCGGTGACGAAACTCCGCGAGGGGCGCTGGTGGTATCCGACCGTCTACCGCGACGAGGACGGCGACGTCAAGGGCACCTACGTCAACGTCTGCACGCCGGTCGAGGTGTTCCCGTCCTCGGTCAAGTACGTCGACCTCCACGTCGACGTGGTGAAGTTCCCGGACGGCCGCGTCGAGCGCGTGGACGACGACGAACTGGACGACGCCGTCCGGGCGGGTCACGTCCCGGAGGCGCTCGCGGAGAAGGCGCAAACCGTCGCGGCGAGCGTGGCGTCGGCGCTCGGGTGAGTCGGGAGTCCCTCATCGCCGCGACGCGACGAAGTTGACGAGCAGCAGCGCCAGCAGCGCGACGCCGGCGAGTTCGGGATGGTCCAGCAGGAGGTCGAACGGCGAACCGCCGCCGCGCTCGCCGGGCGTCGGCTGCGTCGTCCCGCCCGTCGTCGGCGGCGTCACCGCGAGCGTCCCGGCGTCGACGCCGCCGACGGCCAGGCGCTTCCGTCCCGCGGACTCGGCGCGGTAGGTGAAGGTCACCCGCTTCGTCTCGCCCGCGGGAACCCGGACCTCCTCGCGGGCGACCACCTCGCCGTCGACGGTGAGGTTGGCGGTGTACGTCCCGGAGGCGTTCCCCTGGTTCTCGACGGTGGCGCTCACGGTGACGTTCTCGCCCGCCGCGGCCGCCGTGCTGGACAGCGTGGCGTCGGTGACGGCGAGGTCGGCGGCGGGCCGGGACACGGTCACGTTCGCCGTCGCGGTGGCCGCGTTCCCGCCCTCGTCGACGACGGTCACGTTCGCGGCGTAGGACCCCGGTTCGTCGTAGGCGTACCGGACGGTCGGGGCGGACGTGGTCCGGTCGACGCTACCGTCGCCGTCGAAGTCCCAGCGGTAGCGCGCCACGTCGCCGTCGGGGTCTGTCGTCGCGTTCGCGTCGAAGGTCGCCTGTCGACCGACGAGCGCCGAACCGGGGGCGTCGAGTGCTGCGTCGGGCGGAGCGCCGCAGCCGCCGGATTTGACGACGACGGGGGCCGACGTGTCCAGTTCGGTCCGGTTCGGACCGCTCGCGCCGCTGGAGAGGACGCTCCAGGAGGTGACCGGTTCGAACGCCCGGTCGGGGCGGTAGAGCGCGGCCCGCTCGTTGAACGCCGGCGCGATGCGGATGCTGAAGTCGCCGGCCAGTCCGCGGAAGACCGCGCCGTCGGTCCGCGACCCGCCCCACCGCCAGTCGATCCGGTTCCGGGAGAAGCGGTCCTCGCGCCCGTCGTAGGTGTCGTCGACGAGGATCCACTCGCCGGACTCCGGCAGGCCGCCGAACCGGAAGGTGACCGCGCTGTGGGGGAGCGGCCGCACCTCGCGGTTCCGGCGAGCGTCGTGGACGGCGACGAGGCTGACGACGCCGTCAGGCCCCTCGTAGAGGAACAGCGAACTCCCGTTGTCGCTGGTGAACCGCCCTGGCATGAACGAACTGTAGAGCCAGCTACTCCGGGAGGTGTTCGGGTTACGGTAGTCGTAGAACGCGGCGACGTTTCGCTCGCCCTCGAACGGCGTCACCGGGACGCAGGTGTCGCCCTGCTCGACGGCGTAGGTCTGGTTCGACGCGGCGGGCGCGTCCGGCAGGTCGTCGCCGGGGATGCCGGGCGGCGGCACGTCGGGGAGGCCTGTCGCCGCCCCGCCCAGGACGGTCGACGCGACGACCAGGAGGGCGAGCGCGCGACGGAGGCGTCTCATCGGTCGCTCACGGGGAGGAACTCCCTCCGCTGTGCGGACCGCAGTGCCGTTCGCGCCGTCTCCCGGCATCGCGTCTCGGCTCTCGACCACCCGTCGGGGCGGCGCTCGGACGGAACGGTCGTCGCTCTCTTCGCTCGGAGTGTCACTGTCGGCCGGACGCGGAACGTGGACTTTGTTCCACGCCGGTTGACCGGCGTTAGTCGGGACCTGTAGCCGGACGCGGGCGGCGGGACCCGTCGACGTTAGCGAGCGCGGGCTTCCCAGTGGACGGCCTCCGGCGCGTCGACCGGGTCACCGTCGACGTCCACCACCGCGACGGTCACCGTCTCGGCGTCGACGGCTTCCGGGAACGCCCGGTTCTCGGACTCGGTCTGCAGGAGGACGCTCGTCGGCGGTTCGGCGAGGCCGTGCCGAACCGCCTCGCCGTGCGCGACGGTCGCGCGACCGCCGTTCTCGGTCGGGTAGCCGACGTTGTCGCGGACGAGGCTCGGTCGAGTTGCGTATCGGAGCGCCGCCTCCGGGTGGCCGGCGAAGGCGTTACCGACTACGCTCGTCCCGTCGTGGTCGCCCTCGACGTCGACGCCGACCCGCTGGCCGGGCGATGCCCGGTCGTCGTAGCAGTCGTTGTTCGCGAGCGTCGCGTACCGGTACGGTCCCTCGCCAGCGAGTCGGATGCCGGCGGCGTCCCCTCCCGCGCCGTTCCGGAACACCGAACAGCCGGTGACCCGGAGGTGGTCGCCGCCGTTCTCGAACCGGACGCCCGACCGGCCGTTCTCGAACACCGTCGAGTCCGCTATCGACACCGCTCCGGCGGGGGCCGCGACGAAGACGCCACAGCCCTCGTTCCCCGAGCAGTGACAGTCCGCCACGTCGAGGACGGGGGTCGCCCCGTCGAACGCCGCGATGCCGTGGCCGCCGTTGTCGACCGCGTGGCAGTCGCCGATGCGGTGTTCGGTCGCGGCGGGCGACGTGTCCGCCTTGTCGCTCACGACGAACCCGTGCTCGTCGTTCCCGGTCGCGGAACAGCAGACGAACTTCACGGCGCGGTCCGCCGAGTCGCGGAAGCCGATGCGGTTCCCCCGCGCGGTACAGCCGACGGCGGCCATGAACCCGGCGAGGACGTTCTCGTCGTCGGGGCCCTGTGCCTCGAACATCACGCCGTTGTTCCCGTTGTCCGCGGCGTGGCAGTCCGAGACGACCACGGTCTCGGCCGCGGAGCGACCCGCCCCGATGCCGATGCCGTTCGCGCCGATGTCGCCGGGCGACCGGAGTCGACCGTTGCGCTCAGCGACGCACCCGTGGACGAGGCTGTCGACCATGAAGTCCGTCCCGATGCCGGTCGCGGGCGCGCCGTAGGTGTACACGCCGAGGATTCGACAGCGCTCGACGTGCTGGAGGTAGACGCACTTCTCCCCGGTCGAGTACGTCTCCCCGTCGCCGAGGGCCGAGCAGTCGACGGTCAGTTCCTCGACGGAGAGGTCGGTCAGGGGGTCGTCCGGGGTTCCGAAGCCCTCCAGCGCAGCGTAGTCGTCCCCGTCCGCGAGCAGCGTCGTCGCGCCCGGTCCGTCGCCGCGGACCCGGACGCCCGAGCGGAGCGTCACCGGCGACGCGACGCGGTAGGTCCCGGGCGGGAGGGAGACGGTGCCGCCGTCGTCCGCCGCGGCGTCGACGGCCGCCTGAATCGCCGCCGAGTCGTCGGTCGTCCCGTCGCCGGCCGCCCCGTGGGCGGTCGCGTCGTGCCACTGCCCGCCGGCGGATGCGGTACCGTTCGGCGCGTCGTCGTTCGGTGGGTCGTCCATACGTCTTCCACCGCACGACTCGGCAAATCGCTCTCGGCCGTCTCCCGACTACCCCGAGTCGGGTCCCGGAATCTCGGCGTCCGGGACGTACGCGACCCACGCCGCCAGCAGGAGCGCGGCAGCGAGCAGTCCGACGCGCAGGACGGTCTCGACGAGTCCCGTCACGCCGAGGCCGTCGAGGACGAGGAGGCTGACCCAGAGGGTGGCGGCGGCCGCGAGCAGGAACAGGACGTGCCGGCGGAGTCCGGGAGTCCGCCCGGCGACGACGTAGGCCGCGGGGAGCATGAAAAGCAGCGCCGGCCCGACGAACAGCAGTTGCGAGTACGGGTCCGGCGGCGTGAGCGTCGCCCCGAGCACGAACGCGAGCGTGACGCCGACCAGGAGGGTCGAGGCGATTCGCTGGAGTGAGACCACGTTCGAACGTTCTCCCGCCGGGCCGTCAATCTTCTCCCAGCAGTTCCGGCAGGTCGTTCACGGAGTCGACGACGGCGGCCGCGCCCGCGTCCTCGTACTTCCGGCGACCCTCCGCGCCGGTGAGGCCGCCGGTCAGCACGCCGACGCCGTAGTAGTCGCAGTCGGGGTCGGCCTCGTCGGCGTTGACCGCCGTCTCTACGTCGTCCAGCGTGTCGCCGACGAAGACGACCGCGTCGGCGTCGAACCGTTCGGCGAGCGTCGTCAGCGCCTTCGGGTGGGGTTTGCCCTCCTCCCAGTCGTCCATCGTGAACCGGCGGTCGTCGGGGACGGAGAGACCGGCCCGCTCCAGCGCGATGTCCGCCTCCGCCGCGGGGCGGCCGGTGACGACGCCGACGGGGTAGCCCGCGGTGAGCGTCTCGACCGTCTCGGCGGCGACCAGCACGGGTTCGTCGTCGATGTACCCCTGGTCCGGTCCGTCGAGCGCGGCCGGGTCGCCGCCCTCGATGTCGGCGTACAGGTCCGGGCCGAGGTAGAGTTGCTGGAACACGTCGCGCAGGCGCTCGGGGTCCCAGGCGTCGCGGACGCGCTCGACGGCGGCGTCGGCGAGCGCGTCGTCGACGACCGCCTCGGCCGCGTCGAGGCCGCCGCCGCGCTCGGCGATGCGGTCGGTGAACGCCCCGACGGAGCAGTCGAGGCCCTCCCGGCGCGCGAGGACGTACAGCGCCGCGGCGTACGTGAGCTCCCAGTCGTTGTTGAATCCGCCGGCGTCTTTGAACGACTGCACGTCGGCCTTCGGGACGGTGTCGCCGTAGACGCGCTCGACGGAGTCGACGATGGCCCGGCGGTAGGAGTCGGCCACGTCCACGAGCACACCGTCCACGTCCAGCACGACAGCGTCGGCTTCCATGGTCGTGCGCTTGTGGCCGACCGACAAGGGTCTGCCGGATTTATCGTCCACCGTCGAGAACGCGGAGCCATGGAGTACGACGAACTCCAGCGGGTGTACGGTCGCGAGGAGTACTACTGGGGCACGGAGCCGAACGAACTGGCCGAGCAGGTGGTGGCGTTCGCGCCCGACCGCGACCGTCCCCGGGTCGTCGACGTGGGTGCCGGCGAGGGCCGGGACGCCGTCTACCTCGCCGAGCGAGGATGCGACGTGCTCGCGGTCGACGTCGCGCCGAACGGGCTGGCGAAGGCCGAGCGACTGGCCGACGAGCGCGACGTGGAGATAGAGACGCGGCAGGCGGACGTGAACGACCTCTCCCTGCCGCCGGTCGACGCCGTCTACTCCATCGGGACGCTCCAGTACCTCCGGCCCGAGAACCGCACGGCGCGGTTCGACCAGTTCGAGGCGGCGACGACGCCCGGCGGCGTCCACGTCCTGTTCGCGTTCGTCGACCACCCCGATATTCCGCCCGCACCCGACTGGGGCGAGGAGGAACACTTCTACCGGCGGGGAGAGCTCCGGTCGTACTACGACGACTGGGAACTGCTGGCCGAGGACGCGCTCGTCTTCGACGACGAGTCCGGCGGCGAACCGCACCGCCACGCCGCCGAGACGCTGGTCGCTCGGAAGCCAGCCGACGAGTAGTGTGAGGGAGACGACGAGGTCGTGACAGAAACCCTGTTATTTCGAGTTCGAGTGAACTCCCTAAGTTTTTAATTCTGGATGGAGAGATGCTAACATGGCGATAGAGACTATCCTGCTCGCCGTAGGACCGGGCGACGCGGAGAGAACCGACAAGCTAGCTTCGGCCGTCGCGGACGTCGCCGGGCCGACCGGCGCGACGGTCGTGCTCGCGCACGTGTTCACCGAAGACGAGTTCGACGAGGTCGTCGGGCGACTCGACTACGACCCATCGGGGACGCCGAACCCCGACGAGGTGGCGGCTCGGCACGCGACCATCCGTTCGCTCGCCAACTCCCTCGACGAGGAGGAGGTCAGATACGCCATCCGGGGAGCCATCGGCCAGCACGGCGAGACCATCGTCGACCTCGCGGAAGACGTCACCGCCGACAGCGTCTTCGTCGGCGGGCGCAAGCGTTCCCCGACCGGGAAGGCGGTCTTCGGGAGCACCGCCCAGGAGGTCATGCTCTCGGCGCCCTGTCCCGTGACGTTCGTCAGGTCGGACTGACCGCCGAACGACGCGGCTCCGAAGATACTCCCTTCTTTCGAACGCGACCGTCCGTCGTCCCGGGAGCCGACGACGTATCGTCCCGCGGGACGAGCGTCGCTCCGGGAACACGGCCGACCGGATGGACCAGTCTCCCCGCGGACAGTATCCGGGGAGTGAACGGTTCAGAGTGCGGGAAACTCCGGTACTCGCTGGCGAGTAAATGCTTGTAGTTAAGTGGGACGACGGCCCTCTTTGGAAGCAAATGGGCTACTACGCGGGCGTCGACCTCGGCGCGACGAACGTCAGGGCGGCAGTCGCCGACGACGAGGGAACGGTCATCGCCGCCCACGAACGACCGACGCCGCAGGGGCCGACCGGCATCGCGGTCACCGAGGCGGTCCTCGACGGCCTTCGCTCGGCCTGCTCCTCCGCGAGCGTCGACCCGTCGGCGGTCCTGGCGGCTGGTATCGGTAGCATCGGTCCCCTCGACCTGGCCGAGGGTGCGGTCGACAATCCGGCGAACCTCCCCGACAGCATCGACCGCATCCCGCTAACGGGACCCGTCGAACAACTCATCCACAGCGACCGGGTGTTCCTCCACAACGACACCAACGCGGGCGTCATCGGCGAGCGGTTCCACAGCGACCGCAACCCCGACGACATGGTGTACGTCACCATCTCCAGCGGTATCGGCGCGGGCGTCACCGTCGACGGCGAGGTCCTCTCGGGCTGGGACGGCAACGCGGGCGAAGTCGGCCACATGATAGTCGACCCGCAGGGCCGGCGCACCTGCGGCTGCGGCCGCGACGGCCACTGGGAGGCGTACTGCTCGGGCAACAACATCCCCGATTACGCCGAGATGCTGTACGAGGACGCCGACGTGGACACCGCACTCCCGGTCGAGGACCCCGACTTCTCCGCGAAGGACGTGTTCGACTACGCGGGCATGGACGCGTTCGCCGACCACGTCGTCGAGCAACTCGCGCACTGGAACACGCTCGGCGTGACGAACATCGCCCAGGCGTACGCTCCCATCGTCGTCCACGTCGGCGGCGCGGTGGCGCTGAACAACGAGGAACTCGTCGTCGACCCCATCAACGAACGCGTCGACGAGTACGTGTTCAACAACGTCCCCGAGGTGCAGTTGACCTCGCTCGGTGACGAAGTGGTGCTGAAGGGGGCCATCGCGAGCGCACTCACCGACGGAACCGGCGACCGGACCCGGATGCGTCGCTGAGGCGGGCCGCCGCTTCGCGGACACCGACCGTCGGCGGACACCGAGATATTTACCCGCCCCGGGCCGAACCTCAGCACATGATACTCTCGGACGCGGACATCCTCCGTCGCCTGGAGGAGGGCGACCTCGTCGTCGACCCGCTCGACGACCCCGCACTACAGATTCAGCCGGCGAGCGTCGACCTGCGACTCGGCGAGCAGTTCCTCGAGTTCCAGCACGCGAACATCCCCTGCATCCACCCGGACAGCGAGAAGGAGGTCGAGAACTACGTCACGGAGACGACGGTGCCGGAGGGCGAGGAGTTCATCCTGCACCCCGGCGACTTCGTCCTCGGGACGACGAAAGAGCGCGTCGAGATTCCGCCGGACCTGCTCGCACACGTCGAGGGACGGTCGTCGTTCGGTCGCCTCGCAGTGGTCATCCACGCGACGGCGGGCGTCGTCGACCCGGGGTACTGCGGCCAGATAACGCTCGAATTGTCGAACCTCGGCACCGCGCCGGTGGCGCTGACGCCCGGCACGCGCATCTCACAGCTCATCTTCACGGAGCTGAAGACGCCGTCCGACCGGCCCTACGGCAGCGAGCGCGGGTCGAAGTACCAGGACCAGGAGGGGCCACAGGCATCCCGCATCGGCGGCGACGAGGAGTTCGGTGGTGACCAGACGTGAAGTTCGCCGAGGAGGTCGTCGTCGAGGAGTTCCTCCCCACCTTCCGGTCGATGCTCGCCGCCGATCTGCGCGAACGCGACCTGACCCAGAGCGAGGTGGCGGACGCGCTCGGCGTGAGCCAGAGCGCCGTCTCGAAGTACGCGCACGGCGAGGTGGCCCAGAACGACCGCGTCCGCGACGACGAACGCGTCCGGCGCCTCGTCGAGGAGATCGGCGAAGGCTTGGCGACGGGCAGCATGAGTCAGGTGCAGGCGCTCGTCGAGGTCGAGGTCCTCGTCCGGCGACTGGAGGACCACGACCTCATCGCGCAGTTGCACGAGGAGGCGATGCCGGCGCTGGAGGGGTACGGCGGCGACTTCGACGTCCACGACCCCGACGACGAACTTCGGTCGACCGAGCGCGTGCTCACGTCGATGCGCCGGGCCATCCGTATCGTCGAGAACACGAGCGGGTTCGCCGCACTCATCCCGGCCGTCGGGGCGAACCTCTGTGAGTGCCTGCCGGACGCCGACGGCATCGACGACGTCGCCGGCATCCCGGGGCGCATCTTCGACGTGAAGGGCCGGGCGACCATCCCGGCCGAACCGGAGTTCGGCGCGAGCGAACACGTCGCCTCCGTCCTGCTGGCGGCCCGGGAGCACGGTAGCGACGCCCGCGCGGCGCTGAACCTGCGCTACGACCTGGACCTCATCGAGCGCCTCGAGGAACTCGGCCACGTCACCGCGGAGTTCGACGCCGAGTACGACGACGTCGCGTCGGTCGTCGGCGAGGCACTGTCGGAGACGTCGGACGCGACCGTTCTGTACCACACAGGCGGGTACGGCATCGAGCCCATCACGTACGTCCTCAGCGACAGCGCGGCGGACGCCGCCCGCGTCGCGCGGAAACTGGCGTAGGGCGTCGTCAGTTCCGGAACGCCCGAACGACCTCGTCCGGCGACGACCCCTCGTCGAGTTGCGCCTCGGCCGTCTCGGCTAGCGAGACGAGTTCGGCGACGGCCGCCTTCCGCGTCCGGACCTGCCCGACCGGGCGAGCGGCGGAGTAGCCGTTCTCGACGCCGTGTTCGAACTGCAGGTTCCAGTCCCCGTCGCCGCCGGTCAGCGCAGACCATATCGCGCGCACCGTCATCCGTCCGTCCCGTCGCTCCATGGCGATTTCCCGGCCGCGGTCCGGCGAGCGCTCCCATCCGTCGGGGAAGTCGGCGGTTTCGAGTGCGGACATACGTTCGAAAAGACCGCTTCGGGGCCAGTGTCTCCTGCCTGCATCTTCATCCCCCTTACGGGGGCCCCTGAATTTGCGGCCGAGAGCGAGAGACGACTCGCCTTCGCCCGCCGTCGGTGGTCCCGGGTTCCCGGGCGTCCTCGACTTCGGACTGGCGTCGGCGACCTCGCACACGTGTCAGCTTCCCCACCACGGCGGATTCGTCATGCACAAAGTATATACTTTGTTAGTGTGTCGGTTTACTTACCTCGGGTAGGGGTACGCGAGGTATTCTTTCGGTGCCGACGGCGAGCGGCCGCGCTGGTCGGTTCGAGCGACGGATACCGTCGCGGACCCCGTCGGCCGGGCGAAAAACGTCCCCGAGGGTCTCAGTCGGCGGCGAGGACGAGGTGGTCGTCGTCGACGTTGGCGACGTCGTCGTCCTGGAGTGCGTACGTGTTCTCGCCGTACTCTCCCACGTCGAAGCGGGTCTTCATCTCCTCGACCCTGTCCTCGTCGGCCTCGACGTGCGCGGTACCGTGCTGGACGTCGGCGACCACGCCCACCTCGGTCCCGTCGGCGTCGACGACTCTCTTCCCTTCGTCTTCTTCCGAGAGTGCGACTGACATCGGGTCGAAGGAGGGTCGCGGCGGGTTTCAGGGCTGTGGCCGACCGGGCGTCTCCGGCGCGGTCGCCCCCTCGTCGCGACCGCGAGCGAACAGGAACGCCGCGAACGCCAGCGGCGACAGGAGCGCGGCGACGAAGCTACCGCCGACCGCCAGTTCGCCCGGTCCCATCGAGGCGGCGCCGCCGCCGTCGGCGGACGCGACGCCGGCCTCCTCGCCGACGACCACGACCCCCGTCATCCCCATCGACTTGTGGGGCGAGCAGACGTACTTCGACGTTCCCGTCTCCTCGAAGGTGTGTTCGAACGTTGCGCCGGCTTCGCCGAGCATCTCGCTCTCGAAGCTCCCGTCCTCGGCGACGACGTTGTGCATCCCCTCGCCGGTCCACTTCCACCGCACGGTGGTTCCGGGGTCGACGCGGACGGCTTCGGGGCCGAACGCGTACGGTCCGCCGTTGCCCTGGACGCCCACCTTCACGATCACTTCGCTCTTTCCCGTCTCGTCGACGACGTCCGGCGCTGTGTTCGCGGCGGCCGGGGTCGACGCCAGCGCGGCGGCTCCGACCGCCCCGCGGACGAACGTTCTGCGGTCGATTTCTGTCATCGAATCACCCCTCGTAGCCCGCGTACTCCATCAGCTGTCCGAAGATGTCCGAGTTCATCGCTTCCTTGTAGACGATGGCCGACAGCATCCCGCCCGGATAGCTGGCCCCGTTGCGGACGTGGTCGACCTTGTGACAGTGCATCAGGTAGATGCCGGGGTCGGCGTCCGCCTCGAACTCCAGCGTGTACCGCTCGGCGGGCGAGACGCTCACCACGTCCTGGGGGAACTGCATCGCCTCCGGGTAGTCGGCGCCGTCCTTCTCGACGATTTTGAACCGGTGGTTGTGCGTGTGCAGCGGGTGCGACATGAACCCGGCGTTGACGAAGTGGATGCGAACGGTGTCGCCCTTCTCGACGATGAACGGCGTGCCGTCCTCGGGGTGGAGCGTGCGCGGCGCGCTCTTGCCGTTGACGGTGAACACGTCCGGGTTGCGCTTTCGCAGGTCGAAGCTGCTGTTCTTGCCGGCGTACATCCGCGAGAGACTGGAGTCCCACTCTCGTACCGTCGCGAAGTACTCCTTGTCGGCCTCCTCGTACCCCTTCGGGTCGACGCGGAGGATGCCGTACATCCCCATCTCCATGTGCATCGGGGTCTGGTAGTGGCAGTGATAGAGGTGAGTGCCGGGGACGTTCGCCGGAATCGTGTAGGTGTGTTTCTCGCCCGGTTTCACCGTGACGCCGGTCGTCGTCGGGACGCCGTCGTTCTTCCACGTCTTCCGGACGCCGTGGAAGTGCAGCGTGTGCGGGTTGTTCATGCCCGAGTTGTCGAGCGTTATCTTCAGGTCGTTGCCCTCGGTCGTCCGGAGGATGGGTCCCGGAACGCTCGGCTCCCTGTCGTCCGCCCGGAACGCCCACGTCTTCGGCAGGTTGACCGGGCCCCCCATCGTGTCGAGGGGGTGTACCTCGTGGCGGGCCGGGACGGCACTCATCGTCACCTCGTGGTTCTGCTCGTCGAGGTCGACGACCTGTGGGACGCTCGTCTTCGGCAGTTTCGCCGCAGCGCCCTTGTTCATCGCCTGCTGGTCGCGCTGTTCCGGCTGGGACGGCGCGGTACAGCCAGCGGCGGCCACGACGCCCGTCGCGCCGGTCGCCTTCACGAAGTCGCGTCGCGAGATACCGGATCCGGGTGCTCCAATTTGAGTCATACACGTACTGCTTGGAATAGAGGGAGTATAAGACGGAACGCCCGTTCTCGCGCATTGAGATGCGTTCTCAGTTGCTGGGAACGGCTCGAACATGTTCGGAGAACGACGTTCTCCGGGGGTTCACGAGAAGTACTTCAGCAGGTCGTCGCGCTTCTGGTCGTGCAGGTGTGTCTTCACCGCCTCCTGGAGCGCGTCGATGTTGCCCCGTTTCGCGCTGATGGGCGCGATGGTGTCTCGCCACTGCTTCCACGGCGGATACAGCCCGAGGCGGTCACAGAGGTCGTTCAGGCGCTCGTCGCGGTCGTCGACCTTGTCCATCTTGTTCACCGCGACGACGGTCGGAACGCCCACGTCTCGGAGGAAATGGAACATTTCCACGTCGTGGGGGACCTCGTCGCCGCCGGAGTGGCGGTCGATGATGTCGACGACACTCTTGCCGTCGACGACCAGCACGCCCACGAGGATATTGTCGGCGTGTTTCTCGATGTACTGTACCACGTCGGTCTTGATCTGCTCGCGGCGCTCCTCGGAGACGCCGGACATGAACCCGAAGCCGGGCAGGTCGGTGAGCACGAAGTCGTCACCGGCCCAGTCGTAGAAGTTCGGCGACCGGGTGACCCCCGGCTTGCCGCCCGTCTCGAACTGGTGGCCGGTCAACTCGCGCATCAGCGTCGACTTGCCGACGTTCGAACGACCGACGAACACGACCTCCGCATCGCGGTCCGGACGACCCTCGAACATATCCGCCCTTTCGCCTCTCGGGGCTTAACCTCCGCGGTTGCACGAACGCTCCCGCAAGCAGGTGGACCAGACCCCCACGGCCGAGCGAACGTCGCCTCTCGCACTCGATGCGATGCCAGCGGTTATTTCGTCCTGCGCGCTCGAAGCGAAACTGTGCGTCACGTAGAGGTCACGATTCCGGCCGGTGAGCGGGAGACGGTAGTCGAGACGCTAGAGGAGATGGGAATCGACTACTACCTGACGGACGCGACCAGCGGACCAGCAGGCGACCGCGAACACACGGCCGTTGCGACGTTCCCACTGCCGGAGACCGCTGTTCAGCCGGTGATCGACGAGCTGCACAGTTCGGGTCTGAGCGAGGACGCCCACGTGGTCATCATCGACGCCGAGGTCGACACCTCGCGGCGTTTCCAGGAACTCACCGAAAGGTTCGAGACCGAAAACAGCGTCGACCGCATCGCCCGGGAGGAGATACTCATCCGGGCGCACGAGCTGTCGCCCCGCTTCTGGACGTTCATCACCATGACGATAATCAGCTCCGTCGTCGCCGCGGCGGGGCTGTTGCTCGACTCGCCGGCGGTGGTCGTCGGGTCGATGGTGATCGCGCCGCTGGTCGGTCCCGCGCTCTCGACCGGCGTCGGGACCGTCCTCGACGAGGACGACCTGTTCCGTCGCGGGGTGAAACTCCAGGCCATCGGCGGGGTCGTCTCCATCCTCAGCGCGACCGTGTTCGCGTTCGCCGTCAGGAGACTGTACCTCTTCCCGCCGAACACGAACATCGCGACCATCGGCCAGATAAGCGGGCGGTTGACCCCCGACTTCCTCTCGCTCATCGTCGCGCTCGGGGCGGGCGTGGCGGGCGTCTTCAGCCTCGCGACCGGCGTCTCGGTCGCGCTGGTGGGCGTCATGATCGCGGCGGCGCTCATCCCGCCCGCCGCCGCGGTCGGCATCGGCATCGCGTGGCTGCATCCGACCGTCGCTCTCAGTTCCGGCGTGCTCGTGCTGGTCAACGTCCTCTCGATAAATCTCGCCGCCATCCTCACGCTCCGGTACATGGGCTACCAGCCCAGGAGCTGGTTCAAGATGGAGCGCTCCCGGCGGGAGATGGTCAAGCGCATCGGCGTACTGGTCCTCGCCATCGCCCTCCTCTCGGTGTTCCTCGGCGCCGTGACCTACTCAACGTACCAGGACGCTCAGTTCGAGCACAACGCGGACGATACAGTCGGCGATACGCTCGGCGAGGCGCCCTACGATGACGTCCAGAAAATCGGGGTCGAGGTGAACTACCGCCAGGGGTCGATGTTCGGCAACGGGATGTTGCCCACGAGCACGCTGTTCCACGAACCCGATCGGGTAATCGTCACCGTCGGGGTACCGTCCGACGGCCGCTACCCGCGCCTCGCGGGTCAAATCGAACGGAACATCGAACGGAGGACCGACGCGGACGTGACCGTCGAGCTCCGCTACATCGAGACCGACCAGGCGAGTTAACCGCGTCGGGCCCGCCACGACCCGACGGGGAGTCGACCTCGGCGGCGGGACGGGCGGCCGAGCGGAGGATTGAACCACCTACCCTGTGACGTTCCGGGCATGGAGACGGTACGCACCCTCCTCGTTGACGCCTTCACCGACGAACCGCTCGCCGGCAACGCAGCGGGCGTGGTCCCGGACGCAGACGACCTGACCGGGGCGCAGATGCAGGCGGTTGCCCGCGAACTGTCGGTCAGCGAGACCGCGTTCTTCGTCGAGAGCGACGACGCCGACCGCCGGGTCCGGTACTTCACGCCGACGACGGAAGTGGACCTCTGCGGTCACGCGACCATCGCGTCGCACGTCCACCTGCTCGAAGACAGCGAAATCGAACCGGGAACCCACTCGCTGGAGACGAACGTCGGCGTGCTCGACGTCGACGTGGCCGAGGACGGTACCGTCTGGATGACGCAGGACGACCCCACCGTCGAGCGCGTGGACGTCGACTACGACAGCGTCGGCGACGCGCTCGGCATCGACCCCGCGGCGCTGCGCGACGTCGGCGCGGACCTGCCGCTGGCCGTCGCCTCGACCGGCCTCCCCTTCCTCGTCGTCCCCGTGAACTTCCTCGAACACCTCGGGAACGCCGACCCCGACATGGCTGCGGTCGAGGCGCTCTGCGAATCGGTGGACGCGGTCGGCGTCTACGCGTTCAGCTTCGACGCCCTGGACGGAGACTCGACGCTCCACGGCCGGATGTTCGCACCCCTCGCCGGCGTCCCCGAGGACCCCGTGACCGGCACCGCCAGCGGCGCGACCGGTGCGTACCTGCGGAGATTCGACGCCTTCGACGAGCCCGAGGCACAGCCTGCCCCAGACGACGCGACCGGTGACAGCGGGAGCGTTCCGGAGGAGATGCGCTTCGAGCAGGGACACTTCGTGGACCGTCCGGGCCACGTCCGCGTGCGCGTCGGCGACGAAGTTCGGGTCGGCGGCCGAGCGGTCACCGCGCTGGAGGGGAGCCTGGTCGTCCCCGAGGCGGACGACGGAGACGACATCCTGGAAGCCTGACCGTGGGCACGTTCGGCGGCGTCGACGGCCAGGCGTCCGGGTCGCTACCGAATGCGGCGGTACTCGTACTGGTCGCGGACGTTCTCGTGGAAGTACGACCCGTGGGAGCGCGCGCTCAGCAGGTCCCGGTAGACGTCGTCGGGCACGTCGAAGTACCGGTAGACGCCGCCGCTCCGGAACGCTATCTCCAGGACCTCCTCCTCCGGTTCGTAGCCGACGCTGGCCAGGTTGGACGAGGCGACGGGCGTCCTGGTCCGGGCGACGTACTCCAGATTCCCGTAGGGAACGTACCCCACCGTGGCCCCCTCGTGGTCGCGGAGGACGACGCCGTGCTGTCCCTCCTCGAAATCGTGGCATTCGACCTGTTCGCCGCCGGAGACGTTGGCTTTCATCGACGGTTCCACGACGGCGACCGGCGTCAAACCATCGGCTTACCGGCCGACCGGTGACGAGTTGAGAAAATACTCGGTTTCGAGTTAATTTGACCGTCGTGACTGGTCGGAAGGTTCTTTATCTATCTTCGTGTGTCCACTCGTACGCACATGGTTGTACTCTGGCTGGACGAGATCAGCGCAGACGACCTCGAACTGGTAGGCGGCAAGGGCGCGTCGCTCGGTGAACTCACCGGGGCCGACCTGCCGGTGCCGCCGGGGTTCGTCGTCACCGCCGGGACTTACCGCGAGTTCATCGAGGAGACCGGCATCGAGGACGAGTTGTTCGAGGCCGTCTCCGTGGACACCGAGGACTCCGCCGCGCTTGCGGAGGCCGAGGAGCGCGCCGAGGAACTCATCCTCGGGACGGACATCCCCGAGGACATGCGGGCGGGCATCCTGGAGGCGTACGATAACCTGGACGACGGCGAGGCGTTCGTCGCCGTGCGCTCGTCCGCGACCGCCGAGGACCTGCCTGACGCCTCCTTCGCCGGCCAGCAGGAGACGTTCCTGAACATCACCGGGGAGGACCTCATCGACCGCGTCAAACGCTGCTGGGCGTCGCTTTTCACCCAGCGCGCCATCTACTACCGCGAGGAGAAGGACTTCGCGCACGACAAGGTCGACATCGCTGTCGTGGTCCAGCGCATGGTCGACGCCGAGAAGAGCGGCGTCATGTTCACCAGCCACCCGTCGACGGGCGACGACAAGATAATCATCGAGGCGGCGTGGGGGCTCGGCGAGGCGGTCGTCTCCGGCTCCGTCTCCCCGGACAACTACGTCGTCGACCGCGCCTCCGGCGCGACGGAGGAGGTCACCATCGCCGACAAGAAGGTGATGCACGTGAAAGACTCCGAGACCGGCGAGACGGTCGAGCGCGAGGTGTCCGACGACAGACGCGAGCAGCGCGTGCTCTCGGACGACGACATCGACCGACTCGTCGAACTCGGCGAGGAGGTCGAGGACCACTACGGCACCCCCCAGGACGTGGAGTGGGCCATCGTCGACGGGACCGTCTACATGCTCCAGTCGCGACCCATCACCACCATCGACGAGGGCGACATCGGCTCCGACGCGGCCGAGGCCGAGAGCGCCACGGAGGGCGTCGCCGACGGCAGCGGCGCGGTCGAAGCCGCGGGCGGCGGCGGTGGAAGCGGCAGTCAGCTCGTGAACGGCCTCGGCGCGAGTCCCGGCATCGCCAGTGGCCCGGTCCGCATCGTCGACAAGCTCGACCAGCTCGACAAGGTCGGCGACGGCGACATCATCGTCACCGAGATGACGACGCCGGACATGGTGCCCGCGATGAAGCGCGCGGACGGCATCATCACCGACGAGGGTGGCATGACCAGCCACGCCGCCATCGTCTCCAGGGAGCTCGGCGTGCCGGCGGTCGTCGGCTCCACGGACGCGACCGACAAGCTGGAAGACGACATGACCATCACGCTCGACGGCGACAAGGGTACCGTCACCGAGGGCCAGCCAGAGACCGAACAGGAGCGCGAACCCATCGAGGACGCCCGCCCGAAGACGCCCGTCAAGCCGATGACGGCGACCGAGGTGAAGGTCAATGTCTCCATCCCGGAGGCCGCGGAGCGCGCGGCCGCCACGGGTGCCGACGGTGTCGGCCTGCTCCGGATGGAGCACATGATCCTCTCGACCAACAAGACGCCCGCGAAGTACCTCGAGGACCACGGCGAGGATGCCTACGTGAACGAGATAATCGAGGGCGTCCGGGGCGTCGCCGAGGAGTTCTACCCCCGACCGGTGCGGGTTCGCACCCTCGACGCGCCGACCGACGAGTTCCAGCAACTGGAGGGCGGGGAGAACGAGCCGACCGAACACAACCCGATGCTGGGCTGGCGGGGCATCCGGCGCAGCCTCGACAAGCCCGAGGTGTTCAAGCACGAACTCGAGGCGTTCCGGGAGCTGTACGACATGGGCTACGACAACGTCGAGATAATGTTCCCGCTCGTCAACGACGCCGAGGACGTCCACCGGACCCGCCGGCTGATGACCGAGACGGGCGTCGACCCCGAAAAGCGCACGTGGGGCGTGATGATTGAGACGCCCGCGAGCGCGCTCCAGATAGAGGAGATGGCCCAGGCCGGCATCGACTTCGCCAGCTTCGGGACGAACGACCTCACGCAGTACACGCTCGCGGTCGACCGGAACAACGAGAACGTCGCCGGTCGGTTCGACGAACTCCACCCCGCCGTGCTCGAACTCATCGGCCAGACCATCGAGTGCTGTCGCGAACACGACATCGACACCAGCATCTGCGGCCAGGCCGGGTCGAAGCCCGAGATGGTCCAGTTCCTCGTCAACGAGGGGGTCTCGTCCATCTCGGCGAACATCGACGCGGTCCGCGACGTCCAGCACGAGGTCAAGCGCGTCGAGCAGAAGCTGATGCTCGACTCGGTGCGCTGACCGCGCCGTCGGCGGGACACGCCGTCACGACGCGACCCGGCCGTTACGGCTCGTCGTGCGTGCCACGTCCGGTCACGCGACCTTTATTATACGTTACCATATACGTGAGTTCGTAGACATGAGTACGCGACCGCTTGCCGCCCTCCTTCTCGCCACCAGCCTGCTCGTCGCAGGGTGCGTCGGCGGACCCACAGGCGGAACGACGACCGCACCGACCACCGACACGACCGACGCGGCCGAAACGACCACCGCGGCCGAAACGACCACCGCGGCCGAAACGACCACCGCGGCCGAAACGACCACCGCGGCCGAAACGACCGCCACGACCACGCTCGACCCGGCGAACGTCGACCTCCCGCCGGGCGTGACGTCCGACGGCGTGGCGAACGCGTCCGCCCTCGTCTCGGCCCACCAAGACGCGCTGGCGGAAACCGGCTACGAGTTCGAACTCCGGACCTCTCGCGATAGCGGAGCCGAGAGCGTTCAGCGCGGTGCCGCTACGGCCGGCCTGTCGTCGATTCTCCTGACCGAGACCGCGACGTCCGACTCGGCCACAGATGAGAGAGCCATGTGGGCCAACGAGTCGGTCGTACTCGTGAAGTACGACGAGGGGAGCACCACCCTGTACAACGAGGTGCGACGAACGTCCGAGGGCCGGACCGGATTCGTCGGACGCGCGACGAAGGCTGCCACGCTCGCGGAGCTACTCCGGACGGGCGAGTTCACCGTAAGCCGCGTCGTGCGGACCGACGAGGGGACGCTCACCACGCTCCGCGCTGACAGCTACTCCGGCGGGGGCTACTTCGGAGAGGTCTCCGAGTACGACGCGACGCTCGTCGTCGACTCGACGGGGCGCGCCCGCGAGTTCCACTGGTCGGTCGCGTCCGAAAGGACGACGTTCGACCGCACCTTCGAACTCACCGCACTCGGTCGAACGACCCTCGATCGACCCGAGTGGACCGACGAGGCGATAGCCGTCCCGTCGCTGACCATCAGTACGACGACGGACTCGGGCCGTCTCGAAATCACTCACGAAGGCGGTGACGTCCTTCCCGCCGGGTCGAAACTCGACGTCGAGCACGACGGCGAAATCTACGTCAGAACGTTCGAGGAACCGCTCGAAGCGGGTGACACGGCCTACTTCTACCTCTCGAGCGACGGCGGCGACCCCGTCCTCACGACCGACGACCCCGGCCCGGAGGCTGGCGTGAGATTCGACGGTAAGTATCTGGTCCGCATCCTGGGTCCGAACGCGAATCCGGTGTACTCGGCGGGGTTCTCCGTCGGCCACGGCGAGTCGTCCTCGGACGAACCGACGACCGAGACGGCGAGCAGGTCCGAGGGCTGACCGGAACGCCGGATAACGGAACCGCTAAACCGCGGGAACGTCTTCTCCCCGACATGAGCAAGCAGGGGACCGCGCCGCCGGAACCGCAGGATTTCGAGCGCGTGCTCTCCTCGATGTGTACGGTACCGCACCCGGCCGCTCGCGAGGCCGCGGAGCGCTTTCTCGCCACTAACCCCGGCGACCCGACGACGTACCAGACCGTCGCGGAACTGGAGCGGGAGGCGGTCGCGACGCTCGGCGAGATGACCGGCCTCCCGGACCCGGAGGGGTACGTGGCCAGCGGCGGCACCGAGGCGAACCTCCAGGCGGTCCGGGCGGCGCGGAACCTCGCCGCGAGCGACGACCCGAACGTCGTCGCACCCGAGAGCGTCCACTTCAGCTTCCAGAAGGCCGCCGACGTGCTCGGCGTGGAACTGCGCCTCGCCCCCACCGACGACCGGCGGGCCGACCCCGCGGCGATGGCGGACCTGGCGGACGAGGACACCGCGCTCGTCGTCGCCGTCGCCGGGACGACGGAGTACGGGCGCGTCGACCCCGTTCCGGCGCTCGCCGAGGTGGCCGAGGACGCTGACGCGCTCCTGCACGTCGACGCCGCGTGGGGCGGGTTCGTCCTCCCCTTCACCGACCGCGACTGGCACTTCGGCCACGCCGCCGTCGACACGATGACGGTCGACCCGCACAAGATGGGCCGGGCGGTCATCCCGGCCGGTGGCTTCCTCGCTCGCGACGAGCGGGTGCTCGACGCGCTCGCGGTCGACACGCCGTATCTCGAATCCACCTCGCAGGCCACGCTGACGGGCACGCGGAGCGGCGCGGGCGTCGCCAGCGCGCAGGCGGCGATGGCGGAACTGTGGCCGGCGGGCTACCGCGAGACGTACGAGCGCGCCCAGGCCAACGCCGAGTGGGTCGCCGACGCGCTCGAAACCCGAGGCTACGAGGTCGTCGACCCCGTGCTGCCGCTCGTCGCGGTCGACGTTCCCCGGGCGACCGTGGAGGCGCTCCGGGACCGCGGCTGGCGCGTCTCGCCGACGAGCGCTGGGGAACTCCGGGTCGTCTGCATGCCCCACGTCACCCGCGAGATGCTGTCGGCGTTCGTGGACGACCTGGACTCGGTGTAAATTCCGGCGTCAAGACTCCTCGACCGGCGAACCGAGGGCGTTCCGCTTCACGCTCTCGATGCCCTTCTTCGCGGCGCGCTTCGAGGAGTAGCCCTGTCCGCTGTCTGCGACGACGTTACCGTTCTGGTGTCGGAGCCGCCAGCGCCACGCGCCGCTTTCGTCCTCGTACACCTCGAAGGTGGCCTGTGCGGGCGGGCGGAACGCCTCGACGGTCGTCCCGTCGGCCTGGGTCACGGCGATGGGCCACGACGCGGGTTCGGCCGTCTCCTCGACGTTGCCGGCGAGGCTCCGGTCGCTTTCTCGGACACGCCCGACGGCCTGGCGAACGTAGTTCGCGGCCGTCGTCCCGTAGCGCTCGACGATGCCGGAGGCGAGCGCCGTCGAGAGGTCGCGGTCCAGCAGCGGTTCGCCGTCCCGCGAGAGGACGACGCGACGTCCCTGCAGTTCGACGCCGGCGTCGGAGTCGGCCCACTCCCCTTCGGCGTCGCTCCGGCCGTCACGACGGTACTCCAGGTCGACGGTCAGCCGGTCGAGGCTGCCTTCGTCGGTTGCGACGGCGGCGGTCACGCGCAGGTTCGGACGAACGACGACGCTGTACTCGTGATCGGGTTGCACAGCCGGATTTGGATGCGGGACGGTATGAGTCTGTTTGCCAGCGGAACTCGCGGCTCGCGTCGAAACGAAAGTTTACAACCCCCGACGACCGAGAGGGACGTGTGCTATCAGGGCTTCTCGCCGCGTTTGCGGACGCAGCCACGGGTGGGGTCGTCCTCGACCTGTTCGGGCTGCAAGCGGCCGTCGAGACCGCGACCGGCTGGCTCGGCCTGGTCATCATCGGCGTCTACTCGTTTCTCATCGCGTTCATCCTGCCGCTGCCGAGCGAGGTGGTCCTCGCCGCCCCGCTGGACCTCGGACTGGGGCAGTCGCTCCGACTGGGAACCATCATCCTCGTCAGCGGGGCCGGCAAGGCGGTCGGGAGCGTGTTCGCGTTCCACATCGGGCACGAAGCCAAGCAGTCGGGACCGGTCATCCGCGCACTCCAGCGCTCGCGGTTCGACGTGGTCGAGTGGTCGGAGAAGAAGACGGTCGCGGTCGCCAGGAAATGGGGGTACGTCGGGCTGGCGATGGCGCTGTCGGTGCCGTTCTTCCCCGACACGCTGTCCATCTACGCGTTCACCATCCTCGAAGAGGACTACGTGAAGTTCGCCGCCGCGACGTTCGTCGGGAGCGTCGGCCGACTGCTCGTCACCGTGGGTGCCGGGGCCGCCGTCTTCGCCATCTCCTGACCCGCGAAGTCGTCGGGAACGCGGCGCGTACGTTTATCCCGGATGACGGACCAAACGCCGGGCGTGACCGAACCGACGGCGGTATCGGAAGACGGCGGAGGGGTCTCGATGCAAAGACAACGCTTAAGCGACGTCCAATCTACCATAAAAGTACGATTATGGGCGTTATAGAGGACGTGTACGGGGACCTCGACGCCGACGTCTCTCTGGAGGAGTTCCGGGAAGCGGTCGAGGACAAAGTCGACCAGATGGGCGGACTGGCGGACGAAGAGACCGCCGCGATGCTCATCGCCCACGAACTCGACGAGGACGAGGTGAACGGGGTCGCCGACGTCGAACCTGGCATGGAGGAGGCGAAGTTCGTCGCGAAGGTCGTCAGCGTCGGCGACGTCCGGACGTTCGAGCGCGACGGCGAGGACGCCGAGGACGGCCACGTCCTGAACGTCGAGGTCGCGGACGAGACTGGCTCCATCCGCATCTCCCTGTGGGACGAGCAGGCGCAGGCCGCGAAGGAGGAACTGGAGAAGGGCCAGGTGCTCCGAATCAAGGGCCGCCCGAAGGAGGGGTACAACGGTACCGAGGTCTCGGTCGACAAGGCCGAACCGGACGAGGACACCGAAATCGACGTCCAGGTCCAGAACACCTACGCCGTCGACGACCTGTCGCTGGGCCTCTCGGACGTGAACCTCCGCGGGAAGCTACTGGACACGGACACGGTCCGCACCTTCGACCGCGACGACGGCTCCCAGGGGAAGGTCTCGAACCTGACCGTGGGCGACGAGACGGGCCGCGTGCGGGTGACGCTCTGGGACGAGCGCGCCGACCTCGCCGAGGAACTCGACCCCGGCATCTCGGTCGAGGTCGTGGACGGATACGTCCGCGAGCGCGACGGGAGCCTCGAACTCCACGTCGGTAACCGCGGCGCGGTCGAGGAGATAGAGGAGGACGTCGAGTACGTCCCCGAGAGCACCGACATCGCCGACCTCGAACTCGGCGACACCGCCGACGTGGCGGGCGTCGTCAGGTCGGCCGACCCCAAGCGCACGTTCGACCGCGACGACGGTTCGGAGGGCCAGGTCCGCAACGTCCGGATTCAGGACGACACGGGCGACCTCCGGGTCGCGCTCTGGGGCGAGAAGGCCGACCGGGAGATAGCGCCCGGCGACGAGGTTCAGTTCGCGGACGTCGAAATCCAGGACGGCTGGGAGGACGACATCGAGGGGTCGGCCGGCTGGCAGTCGACCGTCACGGTCCTGGAGAGCGGTGCGGAGGTCGGCACCGGCACCGACGAATCGAGCGACGACGGCAGCTCCAGCGCGGGGCTCGACGCGTTCGGCGACGACGTCGACGACGGCGGGGACGACACCGCGACTGTCGGCGCGAGCGACGGCGAAAACGAGGACGGCGAGTACGTCGAGTTCACCGGGACGGTCGTTCAGGCGGGCAGTCCGGTCGTGCTCGACGACGGCGAGGAGACGGTGAGCGTCGACACGGACGCGGACGTCCACCTCGGTCAGGAGGTCACCGCCCGCGGCGAACTGCAGGACGGACGGCTCGACGCCGACGACGTGTTCTAGCTGTTGAACGGCTCTTCGTCACGGTGGTTGTCGACGTTCTGCTCGTCGGCAGCGGCGTCTTCGCGGGCCTCGTTCTGTTCGACGTCGGTCTCGTCTTCGAGTTCCTCCTCGCGGGCACGTTCTGCCTCCGCTTCGCCCTCTTGCGCCTGTTCCTCGTCTTTCTCCTTCGCCATCGTTCGGTCGCGCTCGTGGTCGTCGGACATACTCGCGGATTGGGAGTGCATCTTCTTAGGCGTGCTGGCGGTCCCCCTCGTTGTGCGGTTTCCAGGAAACGACGGTAGGGAAAGATTAAGGACGACTGGCTTCCGCCTTTGGACCATGAGCGTTGAGCTTCCGTTTGCGCCGGTCGACACTATCATCCGACGGAATGCGGGGGAACTTCGGGTCAGTGCTGACGCCGCCGAGGAACTCGCCCGCCGTATCCAGCGCCACGGGGCCGAACTCGCCGCCGGCGCGGCCGAGCGAGCGACCGCCGACGGACGGAAGACGCTGATGGCAGAGGATTTCGAGGTCGAACAGGTCGTCGACAAGGACGACCTGACGCTTCCGGTCGCCCCTGTCGACCGTATCGCGCGACTCGACATCGACGACGATTACCGGGTTTCGATGAACGCCCGCATCGCGCTGGCCGACATCCTCGAGGACTACGCCGACAACGTGGCGACGGCGGCCGCGATACTGGCGCGCCACGCGGACCGCAGAACCGTTAAGGCCGAGGACATCGTGACGTACTTCGAACTGTTCGAATGAAGTTCGGCTACAGCGAGGTCTGCCTCGAACACGACACCGGCCAACGCCATCCGGAGAACCCGGATCGGCTGCGGGCCATCCGGAAGACGCTCTCGCGTCGACACGGCGTCGAGTACGTCGAGGCTGACCCTGCAGACGAATCGACGGTGACCGCCGTCCACGACGCCGACTACGTCGAGGAGTTCCGCGAGTTCTGCGCCGACGGCGGCGGTAACTGGGACCCCGACACGGTCGCCGTCGAGGAGAGCTGGGACGCCGCACTCGAGAGCGCGGGCCTCGCTCGCTGGTCGGCCGAGACGGCGCTGGCGGGCGAGGACGGCCGCGACACGCCGTTCGCCATCGGTCGACCGCCGGGCCACCACGCGGTCGTCGACGACGCCATGGGGTTCTGCTTCTTCAACAACGTCGCCGTCGCGGCCCGGTACGCCCTCGACTCGGGCGACGCCGACAGCGTCGCTGTCTTCGACTGGGACGTCCACCACGGCAACGGCACGCAGGACATCTTCGCCGAGGACGGCGACGTGCTCTACTGCTCGCTCCACGAGGACGGCCTCTACCCCGGCACGGGCGAGATAGACGAGGTCGGCGAGAGCGACGGCGCGGGGACGACGCTGAACGCACCGCTGCCCGCGGGGGCCGGCGACCCCGAGTACCGGACGGCGTTCGACGACCTCGTCGAACCCGCGGTCCGGTCGTTCGACCCCGACCTGATACTCGTCAGCGCCGGGTTCGACGCCCACCGCCACGACCCCATCTCCCGGATGCGCGTCTCGACGGAGGGCTACGGGATGCTCACCGCTCGGGTCCGAGACGTGGCCGACGAGACGGCGGCCGCGCTCGGATTCGTGCTCGAAGGCGGCTACAGCCTCGATACGCTCTCGGACGGCGTCGCGATGGTCCACGAGGTGTTCGACGGCCGCGACCCCGTCGTGCCGGAGGAGGACGCCGACGAGGACGTTCGCGACCTCGTCGACGAGGTCCGGGCGTCACACCCCATCTTCGACGGGGATAGCGACTAGGGCCGCGGGTCGAAGTAGCGAGCGAGTTCGACGCCGAACTCCCCGGCGAGGTCGGCCACGGCGTCGCCGCCGGCGAGCAGGTCGTACCCGTCACGTAGCGCGTCCTCGACGTGCACGCCGAGGGCAGCGTCGAACAGCGCGTCGCTCTCCAGGAACGCGGTCGCGGTCGTGAACTTCCGGGGGCGCTCGACCACGTAGCGGCCGTCGTCGACGAACGGACCGTACGTGCGGTCGCCGGACTCCGGGTCGCCGTCGCCGTTCGCGTACTTCTCGTAGAACCCCGCGGCGTGCCGGCGGACGTGGACCGGCGGGCCCTCGTGCCGCTCGACTGCGGGGCGTTCGGCGACGCCGAGTTCGAACAGGAGGACGGCGGAGTCGTCGGCGAACAGGTCGGCGCGCAACACCTCGAACCCCCGCCGTTCGAGGGCCTCGCGGACGCCCGACAGCGACTTGTCCAGCTGGGGGTACAGCTGGTCCTCGACCACGTCCGGCGCGGGAAAGCGCAGCGCGACCGGCGTCGTCCCGCGGTCGGCGACGAACTCGCGCACGTCGGCGGGCGAGAGCGGGTCGGGCGACTCGGGGAAGAAGAGCGACTCCCGGGGGGCGTCCAGCAGTTCGCGGGCGTAGTGCTGGAGGCGCGCGAGATTCGCCGCCGAGAGGACGGCCGCCACGTTGCGCTCGGGGTCGGTGGGGTCGACGACGACCAGCGGGTCGTCGAACTCCCGGGTGCCGTGGTCCTCGGGGTCGAAGCGAACCGGCGGTTGCCAGTCGACCGCCGCTTCGAGCAGCGGGCGGAGGCCGCCGTGTTCGAGGACGAGCAGTTCGGCCAGGAAGCCCGAGAATCCGCGCGTCCGGAGGTCGCTACCGTACGCGCCGATGCCGGTGAGGAACTGCTTGAACACCCGGATGTCGTTCGCCAGGTCGTCGTCCAGGCGCGCTTCGAGGTACCGCGTGTGGAACGGCGTGCGGTCCACCGCCGACCGGATGTCGGTCGCGGACTCGACCCGGTAGCAGGGGACGAGGTCTACCTCGAAGCCCTCGAACTCCCCTTTCACGTAGGGATGTTCGGCGTACTCCTCGTGGCCGTCGGGGAGGACGGCGTGGCCGACGTCGAGGCCGTACGATTCGAGGTCGTCGCGGTCGCAGTCCGGCGGAAACCGCACGAACAGGTCGATGTCGCGGTCGCCGCTGAGCCACGTTCCGCGGGCGGTGCTGCCGACCTGGAGCACGTCCGCCTCGACGGGCAGGTCGTCGACGGCCGACTCCGTGCGCTCGACGAGTCGCTCGACGACCGTCCCGAGGCGCGACCGCTCCTCGGCGTCCGGTTCGACGCGTTCGCGGACCGCCGCGACGACGTCCTCGAAAGCTGCCATTGCCCGAGCGTACCCCTTGATGCGGGGAAAGCGTGTCGATGCCGTCGGGTGAAAGCGAAAGCCCTATCAAACAACTGCGTCTATGAACGATTGCAACGGGCCGTCGTAGCTCAGCTGGTAGAGCACCACGCTGTTAACGTGGTTGTCCCAGGTTCGAGCCCTGGCGACGGCGCTTCTCTCGACGCATCATCGCCACGAGCGTAGCGGCCGTGAGGCGGCGACGGAACGCCGTCGCGCCCGGAGAAAGCCGGTAGGCTAAAGAGGAGGCGTCAAATACGACTACCTGAGCAGGGCCCTTAGCTCAGTCTGGTTAGAGCGCTCGGCTCATAACCGAGTGGTCGATGGTTCGAATCCGTCAGGGCCCATGGAACCTGCGACGCCGGAACCGTTCCGGTCCGACGTCTTCTGCGAGAGAGTTACTCGACGAGCGAAGCGTCCGCACGGGAGCGGGCACGACGAGCGGCGGGACGCCGAACCGCACGTCCGTCTTCCCACGGCCAGACTCGCCTCGCTCGACGCGGACCGACGTGAATTTCTCCCGTCACTACCCCGCCACTTGTTTTGTCCCCTAGCTGTCTCCTCGGCGGTCCGTCTTGCATTCCGAGAGGAAAGGCCGAGACGTTTCGGACGAACGGCTCCGAGACGGTCGAGTAGAGTTCGACGGCGATCCGGTAGAAAAGTAACCTTCCGAACCGTTCTCCAAAACCAGTTTAGCCATATCATAAATAAGTCGGTGGGGTCGGAAGGGAGTGATATGTCGATGTGGCGGCGGTACTCGCTCGGAAATCTGGTGCGCGTTCTGCGCGACCCGCGTCTCCTCCGCGGGGAGACGCGACGACTCCGAGACGACGCTCTCGCGCTGAACGCCCGGTGTTATCGGCTGCTGAACCGCGCGGAGCGCGTCGACGTGATGGACGAGGACTGGGACAACCTGGTCGTCCTCGACGCCTGCCGGTACGACATGTTCGAAGAGCAGACCGACATCGGCGACACCGTGACGAGCAAGCTCTCGCCCGGCAGCGAAAGCTGGGAGTTCATGCAGGAGAGCTTCGTCGGCCGACAACTCCACGACACGGTCTACGTCACCGCCAATCCGCACACCTACAAGCTCCCCAACGACACGTTCCACGCCGTCGTCAACCTGCTCGACGACCACTGGGACGACGAACACCGGACCGTGATGCCCGAGACCGTGGTCGAGCAGACGCTCGCCGCGTTCGAGCGGTATCCCGACAAGCGCGTCGTCGCACACTTCATGCAGCCTCACTTCCCCTTCGTCGGCGAGACGGGCCAGGAGATCGGTCACGCCGGCATAGAGATGCAACTGGACGCCGACGAACGGAGCGAGGAACCCCATCCGTGGAACGCGCTGTTCCACGGCGAGGTGACCGACGAGGAGACCGTCGTCGACGCCTACCGGGAGAACCTCGACGTGGTCGTCCCCCACGTCGAGACCCTCGTCGACCAACTGCCGGGGAAGTCGGTCGTCACCGCCGACCACGGGAATCTCGTCGGCGAGCGGACCTACCCGATTCCGCTCCGGGCGTACGGCCACCCCGGCGGACTACACAAGCGCGAACTCGTCGAGGTGCCGTGGGCCACCGTCGAGGCCGACGAGCGCCGGGCGGTCACCGCCGAACCGCCGGAAGCGCGGGAGGAGATAGACGAGGGCGTGATAGAAGACCGGCTGAAGAGCCTGGGATACCGGGAGTGAGAGCGGGCCGGGGCTACGCCAGCGAGGCGAGACGTGCGACGTAGACGAGGCTGAGGACGTGGTCGTTGGTGTCCAGGTCGTCCGGTTCCTCGCCGTCGAAGCGGTCCACCTCGGAGAAGCCGTGCATGTACGACCGCAGGTCCTCGTGTGCCTCCGGGCTGAGCCAGTCGACGGATTCGTAGTAGTCGAGCGCGGCGTCGGTGTTCGCGAAGCCGGCTTTCTCGACGAGAAAATCGAGCCACTCGAAGACGACGACCTCCGCGCCGTATCGAGTCGGCAGGGATTCGAGATACGGTTTCTCCGGCAGTCGACCGGAGCTCATGAACTGCGTCTGGAGCTTCATCAATTCCTCGCGCTGGCCGAGTCGGAACGCCTCCTCGCCTGACTCCTCGGGCACGTCCAGCGGCGGGTCCTCCTCGTCGGCCATCCTGCGGAGTTCACGCAGGTCGTAGTCGCCGGGTTAGACGGTCATCTCTGCTGTTTCGAATACAAGCTACCCTACCTATTTAACTCTTGGTGCGACTAGAATCGAATGTAAACGGGAACTCGTCCGCTGAATGGCGCTCTCACGGAACTCTGTGTTCCTTCGCTGTTATATCGTCGGTCAATGTCCTGCATGCCGTCTCGTCCCCTCCGAGCGGACGCGCCGTCCCCGCCTGCGCCCGGCGTCCTCGACCGTCACGGGCGGAACTCCTGCTCCCAAAAGGTAACCATTATACTGCGCGGGGACCCGGGCTAGGATATGCAACGACGTGCAGCGGGAGTATACGTCGCGGTCTTTCTCATCATCGCTGCCGGGGCGTACTCGCTCATCGGGGCCGCCCAGGAACCGACTATCGAGGTCGACAACCCGCAGAAGACGCTCGAGAGCCAGGGACAGAACGTCACCGTCGACGGCCGACAGTACAACGTCACGTCGCTCGGCGGAGGGTCCGCGGAGGTGGCGTGGACCAATGAGTCAGCACGCTTCAGCAAGACGCTGAGCAACAACACGACGGTCCAGTACCAGAACGAGACCCGCCGGGTGGTCATCCCCAACACGTCCGACCCCAATCGGGCGACGCTCCGCGAGGTACAGAACCTGAGCAACGACACGCAGACAGTCACCCAGAACAACGAAACGTTCGTCGTCACCAACGGAAGCCAGGGCAACAAGACGCTGGTGCCCGTCGACGAGTACAAGCGCCAGCAGTTCGGCGAACCGAACACCACCACGCTCCAACAGGGCAACAATTTCCAGTTCGCCAACAACTCGACGACGGTCGCGAACATCACCAACCAGTCCGTCGTCCTGCGGTGGACCGCTCCGAAGACGAACACCGTCTCCATCAGCGACGGTAGCACCGTCACGCTCGGGCCGAACAACAAGCGATTCGTCGCCCACGCCGAAAACGGGAAGATGTTGCTGTCGACGAACGTGAAAGCCTACAACGAGCAGAAGAGCGAGATAGCACACTTCAACGAGCGCATCGCGGGCCTCTGGGGCGTCACCATCATCAGCTTCCTCGCAGCGGTCCTGCTGGGGATGCTCGGCTACCTGCCCAACAAGGGCTGAAAACGACTCCTCTACTTCTGCGTCGCGAGCCACGCCAGGCCAGCGCCGACGCCGACGGCCGCGAGCGCGCCGAAAATCTGTCCGGCCGCGAGGACGAGGCTACCGGATTTGTATGCCCACGGCGTCCCGACGAGCGTCGCGATACCGACCAGGGCGAGGAAGACGCCGACGACGGTTCCGAGCGATCCGAGCGAGTCCGAAGCGAAACTGTTCATGTCGATGCTGTGAGCGCGGGTGACTTATAATCCCTCCTGAACTGTGCCGTCGTTTTTCCGGGGGACGGTCGTCGGTTGCAGCGAACGACCATACGCTGCGGGGTCTCCACCCATCTGGAGGTCAGAGATGCGTCTGGCCGAATATTTGCTTCAAAGAAGCGGGCTGGAAGGGATTTGAACCCCTGACCGTCTGGTTAAAAGCCAGACGCTCTGCCTAACTGAGCTACCAGCCCTCACCGAGTCTTGCGGGTGATGACGGTTAAACGTTTACCATTCCCGAGCGGACGGGGGCGATACCCGCAAACGAACTCCTTTTGAGTCCGGGAACCCCAGTTCCCTCCATGGCTACCGAACAAGCGTCCGAACAACGAGCGGCCCACCTGCGGAGCGTCACGGTCACGGCGATAGCAGCCCTGGCCGGCATCGCCGCGGGCGTCGCTTCCGCGTCCGTCGTCGGGACGACGAACGCGGCGGCAAGCGACCAGATGGGTCTGGCCATCGTGCTCGGATTCACCGTGGTCCAGCTGCCGCTCGTTCGCGCGCTCGGCTACGAGCTCGACGGCGCGAAAGACTACCTGTACGTGGCGTTCATGACGTTCTCGCTGTGGTTCATCACGTGGGGCATTCTGCTGACTAACCACGTCCAGGTGTAACCATGGCGGACGACAGTATCGCGGTCGTGGACCTGGAGCGCTGCCAGCCCGACCGCTGCAATTACGAGTGCAAGAACTACTGTCCGCCGAACCGGACCGGCAAGGAGTGCATCACGCTCCGCGGTGAGGACGCGGACGACGGCCAGCCCGACCAGATCGAGATCAGCGAGGAGATCTGTCTGGGCGAGACCTGCGGCATCTGCGTCGAGAAGTGCCCGTTCGACGCCATCGAGATCATCAACCTGCCCCAGGAGCTCCAGGACGACCCCGCCCACCGCTACGGCGAGAACGCCTTCTCGCTGTACGGTCTGCCCGTCCCTCAGGAAGGCCAGGTCACTGGCATCCTCGGGCCGAACGGGAGCGGGAAGACGACGGCCGTGCGGATTCTGGCGGGCGAACTCGCGCCGAACCTCGGCCGGTTCGGGAAGCCGCCGGACTGGGACGCGGTCCTCGAACGTTACCGCGGGACGGAGCTCCAGGACTACCTCGCGGACGTGCGCGACGGCGACGTGACCGTCGCGCGCAAGCCCCAGTACGTCGACAAGATTCCGGACCGGTTCGACGGCAACACCGCCGAACTGCTGGAGCCGACGAACGAGCGGGGCGCGCTCGACGACCTGCTCGAACGGCTCGACATCGAACACGTCCTCGACCAGGACATCGACAGCCTGTCGGGCGGCGAACTCCAGCGCGTCGCGATAGTGGCGTGTCTCGCCCGCGACGCCGACTTCTACTTCCTCGACGAGATAACGCCGTACCTCGACATCAGCCAGCGCGTCGCGGTCGCGCGTCTCGTCCAGGAGATGGCGGAGGAGCAGGACCGGTCGATGCTCGTCGTCGAGCACGACCTCGCCATCCTCGACCTCGTCGCGGACAACCTCCACGTCGCCTACGGCGAACCGGGCGCGTACGGCGTCATCACGTCGCCGAAGTCGGTGCGCAACGGCATCAACGAGTACCTGCACGGGTACCTCGACAACGAGAACATGCGCATCCGGCCGAACCCCATCGAGTTCGAGGAGCACGCGCCCCGGGTCGCGACCCACGCCGACGTGCTCGCGGAGTACCCCGACCTCTCGAAGTCGTACGGCGAGGGCGAGTTCGGTCTCGACGTGGAGGGCGGGACGATTCACGAGAACGAGGTGCTGGGCGTCGTCGGTCCGAACGGCATCGGGAAGTCGACGTTCGCCCAGCTGCTCGCCGGGCGACTCGAACCGGACGAGGGCGAACTGGACTTCCGGCTGGACATCTCCTACAAGCCCCAGTACATCGAGATAGACCAGCCGATGCGGGTCGACGCGTTCCTCTCCTCGCTTACAGACGACTTCGGGTCGTCGTACTGGAACACCGAGATCGCACAGCCGCTCCAGTTGGAGAGCATCATGGAGCAGAACCTCACGGACCTCTCGGGCGGCGAGCGCCAGCGCGTCGCCATCGCGGCCTGCCTCTCCGAGTCCGCCGACCTCTACCTGCTCGACGAGCCGTCGGCGTACCTCGACGTCGAACAGCGCGTCCGCGCCACGCAGGCCATCCGCCGGTTCGCCGAGATGCAGGACGCCACCGTGCTCGTCATCGACCACGACATCTACATGATCGACCTGCTGGCGGACCGCCTGATGGTGTTCGACGGCGAACCCGCAGAGCACGGTCACGCCGGCAAGCCGAAGGGGATGCGCGAGGGGATGAACGACTTCCTCTCGAACCTCGACATCACCTTCCGTCGCGACGAGAACGTCGGCCGCCCGCGCATCAACAAGCCGGGCAGCCAGCTCGACCGCAAACAGAAGACGGAAGGCGAGTACTACTACACCTGACCCGACCGCGGTCGGCCGCGGTCGGACAACGTTCGACTCTTCTCGGAGCGCTCGACGCGATTCGTCGCCGGAGTTCGGTCAGTGTCGCACGTCGGCCAGCGACTCCTGGACGGCGACGCCGAGCGTGTGTCGGAAGCCGGGACTGAGCGCGACCAGCGCCACGCCGTACGCCGCGGCCCCGGTCCCCACGAGCACGCCGAGGTCGACCCACGACCGGACCGGGAGCGCGGCGTGGGCGGCGGAAGCGACGGCGAAGGTGACGAGGCTCGCGCCGACCTGCGCCGCCATCGGCCGGGAGACGGGCGCGAACTCGGCCACCGACGACCACAGGAAGGCGACCGCTCCGGCGTACCGCAGCGCCTCGGCGACGACGGTGGCGGCGACCACGCCGATGGGCCCGAAGCGGAGCGTCAGGACGACGCCGAGCACGACGTTCACGGCGAGCGCGACGGCCGAGAGTCCCATCGCCACGTCCGGTCGGTCGAGGCCGTTTATCGCCTGCAGGAGCGGCCCCGTCTGGGTACGCAGGACGCGGTACAGGGCCAGACCGACGAGCAGCGTGGCCGCGTTCCGGTACGCCGGGCCGTAGACGGTGACGACGAGGGGGCGAGCGAGCGCGACGGCTCCGGCGAGCATCGGGAACGCCAGCAGGCCGGCGTACGCGACCGTGTTCGACACGTCCTGGCCGACGCCCTCGCCGTTGGCCGCGCGCCCGCTCACCTTGGCCATCAGCCCCCGGCCCGCCACGTCCGCGACGAAGACGGCGGGCATGGTGAGCATCCACGCCACCTCGTAGAAGCCAGCGGCGGCGGGCACGAGCAGGTAGCCGAGCAGGAGCAGGTCGAGGCGGTCGTAGGCGGTGCCGAGCGCCGACGACGGAACGCTGTAGCGGGCGTAGTCGGCGAGGCTGCCGAGGAACGCCCGCGAGGGCAGTTCGGGGCGAGCGGCGACGAAATAGGAGACGACGGGGAGGGCCAGCAGCGATGCGGCCGCCAGCCCGTACACCATCCCGGCCGCGCCGATGAGCGCGACGAGGGCAATCTGCAGGGGCAGGGTCAGCACCGAGCGCAGGGCGTCGATCCACGTCGCGACGCTGATTCGCCCGCGACCCTGGACGAGGCTCTCTACCGTCTCGTAGGTCGACTCGCTGGCGAGCAGGAGGACGGCGAGCAGGGGCGCGGCAGCCAGCCCGGTGTAGTCCGCGAGCGCGTCCCCGGCGAGCAGCGCGGCGACCCCGGCGACCCCGACCCAGCCGAGGTCGAAGAGCAATTGCGCGCCGAACGCGGGCGACCGGAGCGCGTCGCTCTCCGAGAGCCGCTTTTTCGCCGCGAGCGACCAGCCGTTCATCGGGCGGTCCGCGAGTTTGACGACCGCCAACAGGAGGTAGACGCCGCCGAACGCCGACGGGCCGAGCCAGCGAGCGAAGATTATCGTCCCGGCGAAACCGACGGCGGCCATCGCGAACTGCGCTATCGCGCCGCCGAACGTCTCTCGGCTCAGGCTGACGTCGGCCGCCTCGCTCCGTTCGTCGTCCGCCACGGTCTATCCTTTCTCCGGCACGGGTTTACGTTCTTCCGTCACGGCGTCGCACCACCGACTCAGGCGTACCCGAGGTCGCGCAGTTGCGCCTCGACCGCCTCCGAGACGGCCACGTCGTCGCTGACGTCCCGGCGGTCGAGGTCGGCGACGAGTGCGTCGATGCGTTCCCGCGGGTCGTCGAGGTCGCCCTCCTCGCGGAAGCCGTCAGGCGTCTCCCAGCCGTAGTAGCCCGGGGCGGCCAGCGCGTGGAGTTCCCGGTCGAGCGCCGCGGCGTCGATTCCGTCCCGGGCGAGCGCGGCCCGGTGGCGGTCGGTCAGCCCGTGGTACTCGACGAGCCAGTCGCGGTCGCCCGGACCCCCGAGCAGGTCGCGACCCCGCGAGTCGCCGTCGAGGTCGGCCAGTTCGAGCACCGTCCGGTGGACGTCGAGCAGGCTCACCGTCTCGCGTCGTTCGCCGCCGAGGCCGTCGCCGGAGATGCAGAGCGGAATCCGCGTGATCTCGGGGGCGAGCCCGCAGAGGTGCTCCCAGTCGCCGCGCTCGCCGAGGGCCTCGCCGTGGTCCGAGAGGGTGACGACGTAGTCGAACTGCTCCCGGAGCTCCGCGAATATCTCGCGGTAGCGGTCTGAGAGGTAGCGCACGCTGTCGTCGTACGCCCGCCGGACGCGGTCGGGGTCGGCGACCGGTTCGCCCAGCGTCGCGCGGAGGCCGTTGAGTTCGGGCGGTTCGACGGTGCGGTACTCCTCGGGCGGGTCGTAGGGCGTGTGGGCCTCCATCAGGTTGACGAAGAGAAACTCCCCGTCGCCGAAGTCGGCGTCGCGGACGAACGCCAGGGCCTCCTCGGCCCCGTCGTCGCGCGTCGACCGACCCCAGCCGAGGTCGCGGAGTTTGAGGAGCGCGCCGCGCTTCAGCGAGGGGACGGTCGCACAGTCGCCCGCCAGCACCTCCTTCAGCGCGAGCAGGTACCGTTGGGGTCCCATGTCGTCGGTCTCGACGATGAACCGGTCCCAGTCGAAGCTGTTCTCGGCGAGCGCCCGGAGCCGCCAGCTACCCTCGAACTGGTCGAACCCCCGGTGGAAGTCGAACGGCCGGGAGACGTTGACGTTCGCGCTGAACGCCCGCGTCATGTACCCCGCCGCGCCGAACCGCTCGGCGAGGACGGGGGCGGGGCAGTCGAGCAGTTGCGCGCCGGCGTAGACGCCGAGTTCGCTGGCGTACCGGCCCGCGAACAGCGAGGCGTGGGCCGGTACGGTCCAGTGGCTCGTGGAGTAGGCGCGCTCGAACCGCACACCGGGCAGCCAGTCGAAGTGCTCGTCGAACGCGTCCTTCCGGAGGGTGTCCAGGACGACGACTGCGACGTTCATGTGTACCCGAGTGCGTCGAGTCGTTCGGAAACCGATACGTCGGCGCCCGCGTTCGCCGGGGCCGGCCGCGCGAGGTCGGGGTCGTGGTCGCCCGTGTCGCGGGCGCTCGTGACGACCCACGGAACCTCTCGGAGGGCGCGGATGGGCACCCGGTCGGGGTGGCCGTAGACGCCCCACTCGCCGAAGGCGTTGCCGTGGTCGGCCGTGAGCACGACGCGGTCGGCGTCGACGCTGTCGAGCAGGAGCGCAACGTCGTCCAGGACGTACCGGAGGTTCGCCCGGAACGAACGCCACACCCGGTCGCCGGAGAGGTCGCCGCGCCGCAGTCGCTCCCAGACGCCGACCCGGTCGCCGAACTCGTCGCGGCTCATCGCGCCGCCGGGCAGCGGGTCCGGCAGCGACGGGAAGTGCGGTTGCATGTAGTGGACGACCAGTCGTTCGGGGTCGCGGTCGCGGGCCGCGGCGACGGCGCGGTCCGTGACGGCGCGGGCGGGGACCGTCCCCCTGTCGTCGTCCCAGGCGTCGCGCCACACCTCATCGAGCAGGGCGAACTCGTCGGCATCGAGGTGGTCGGCGGAGTTCGGGTTCGCGGTGACGTGGACGGTGTCCGAGCAGTCCCGGTCGCCGAAGTTCGCCCGCATCCACTCGTCGGAGCGGGTGCCGGCCGACTCGAACCGGCCGACGCGACCGACGAACGCGTACTCGTCGGCGACCTCCCGCATCAGGTCGACCCGGCACCCGTCGAGGACGACGAGGACGTCCCACTCCCTGTCGTAGACGGACTCGCCGTAGTCGGTGCGCTCGCCGACGCGCCGGAGCAGGCCCTTGTAGAACTCGTAGGCCGACTTCTCCGCGCCGCTCCAGCCCTCCGTCCGGACGCGCTCGCCCGTCTCGACGAGCCAGTCGTGTAGCGTCACGAGTTCCCTCCCGCGTACCGAACCCGGTCCACGGCGTCCCAGAACCCCCGCCGCCAGAGCCAATCGTTGACCCGGCCGAGCGCGGTGTCCGGGACGATGCGCTCCTCGTAGCGTCGGGGGTACTCCCGCCGGAGGCGCGCCTCCTTCTCGTCGTCGATGCTCGCCCGCGGGGAGTCCGGATGGACCATCACCATCCCGTGGTCGTACCGGCACCGACCCCGGTCCTCCATTCGCCAGCCGAACTCGGTGTCGTCGCGCCAGCCCGCGTAGGCCGACCGGAAACCGCCCGCGGCGAGCGCGGTCTCGCGGTCGACGGCGAGATTGCAACCGACGTACAGTCCGGTACCGCGGTAGGTGCGGCCACCCTCGACGCGGCCCTCGACGCAGACGGCGTCGCCCGCGAGCGCGTCCCGGACGCGGGCGAGCCACTCCGGCGGCGGCCGGCAGTCGTCGTCGGTGAGCGCGACGATGTCTGCCGTCGCGGCCTCGATGCCGGCGTTGCGCGCCTCGCAGATGTCGAGGTCGGCGTCGTCGACGACCAGCACCTCGAACTCCTCGACGGTCCCTTCGCGGAGCGCGTCGACGACGGCGTCGTGGTCGTTCGCCGGCACCGTCGGAATCACGACGGAGACGTCGGGGTCAGCTGACGTGCGGGGTTTCCGTATCATCTACGTCGACCGCGGCGCGCTCGGTGGCGGCGTCCGCGTGGGTTCGGTTGACGACGGTCACGAGGTCCTCGGCGAACGTCTCGTAGTCGTATCGGCCGGCGAACCGCTGAATCTCGTCGGCGTCGAACGCACCGGGGTCGAACCGGCGGACCGTCTCGCGCAGGGACTCGACGGTGGGTTCGAACCGGAGGCCGGTCGTCCCCTCGACGACCTGGTGGCGGGTGAACCCCTCGTTCACGCCGAGCAGGGGTTTGCCGGCCGACAGCGCCTCCGCGCCGACGAGACCGAAGTCCTCGTTTCGCGGGGCGTAGACGACCGCGGTGGCGCGGGCGACGAGCGACTCCACGTCGTCGACGTAGCCCAGAATCTCGACGTTGTCGTGGCCGGCCGCCATCGCTTCGAGTTCCTCGCGCTGCTCGCCGTCGCCGGCGACGAGCAGACGCTCGTCCAGCCCCGCGAACGCCTCGACGACGAGGTCGATGCGCTTCTCTGGCGCGAGCCGCGACCACGTCACGAAGTAGCCGTCGTCGCCCTCCGTTCGCCAGTCGCCGGTGACCGGCGGGTAGACGACGGCGGCGGTACGGTCGTAGTAACGCTGGATGCGGTCGGCGACGAGTTCGCTGTTGGCGACGAAGCGGTCGACGTAGTCGTTGCCCTCCTTGTCGAGCGCCCGCCAGAGTTTCGCGTACGCTCGTATCGCGAATCCGACGCCGGGGTAGTCCAGCGCGGCGAGTCGGTCGCGGAAGAGGTCGTACAGCCATCGCGGCGGACTGTGGGGGTAGTGGATGACGGTCTGGTCCACGTCGGGCACGTACGACTTCGACAGCGGCGCGCTCTCCAGCAGCACGTCGTACTCCGCGAGGTCTTTGTGGGCGTCGGTCAGGTCGAGCGAGACCGACAGCGTCTCGAAGGGGTTCATCCCCTCGTTCTGCCACTCGAGGAGTCGTCCGGAGAGGCCGCTGGTGTACTTGTCCTGGCGCACCGGGACGACCCGAACGTCGTCCGGCAGGTCCGTCCCCGACGCGACGTAGGTCGTGTAGATGGGCGCGTCCAGCACTCGCGCCGCCTCGATGGCGAACCGCTCGCCACCGCCCATGCCGGGGAACCGGTCGTGCAACACCGCCGCGGAAACGTCCTCGATGTCCTCTCTCATTGCCCAATCCGAGCTTGCCGGTAGTACACCATCTCCACTTATAAATTGAATGTAATATTAGAAATTAAATCAGGGTGTTAGGTATAGTTCCTATCATTTCCAGTGCCAGTGGTCGACCCCGCGAACGCGGGGCCGCAACGCCCTACTGTTCGCGCCGAGAAGGGCGGATATGCCCACGTGTCCCGTCTGCGGTATGGCGGTCGACCGGACCAACCCAGCGGAGACCGACTACCAGGACGAGGAGTACGCGCCCGCGACGATGGAGTACGAGGGCGAGACGTACTACTTCTGCTCCACGGAGCACGAAGAGGAGTTCCGGAACAGTCCCGAGGAGTACGTCGAGTAGCGCGACGTCTCCGGAATCGGAGGAGAGCGCGGTCCGCTACAGGTCGTAGATGGCTTCGTACTTCTCGGTGACGTAGTCGAGGAAGTACTCCGCCGTCAGCGGTTCGCCCGTGGCCCGTTCGATCAACTCGTCGGTGGTGTACCGCTGGCCGTGGCAGTGGACGTTCTCGGTCAACCACTCGCGGATGGGCCCGAAGTTCCCCTCGCGTATCATCGCCTCGGGGTCGTCCAGTTCCTCCTCGATGGTCGCCCAGAGCTGGGCGGCGAAGACGCTGCCGACCGTGTAGTTCTGGAAGCCGGCGAACCTGCTCGACCAGTGGATGTCCTGCAGGCAGCCCTCGGCGTCCGTCTCCGGCACGACGCCGAGGTACTCGTCCATCAGTTCGTTCCAGCGGCCCGGAATCTCGCTCACGTCCAGGTCGCCGCCGACGAACTCCTGCTCGATCTCCGACCGGAGGATGATGTGCATGTGGTAGGTGAGTTCGTCCGCCTCCACGCGGATGAGGTTGTCCGTGAACACCTGGTTGACCGCCTCGTACGCCTCGTCGACGGTGACGTCCTCGAACTCGGGGAACCGCTCTTTCACCGTCGGCAGGAACCGCTCCCAGAACGCCTTCGTCCGGCCGACGTGGTTCTCCCAGAACCGCGACTGGGACTCGTGAATGCCGGAACTGCGGTAGTCGCCCAGCGGCGTCCCGTAGGCGTCGTCGCGCAGGCCGAGCTGGTAGGTCGCGTGGCCGAACTCGTGGATGGTCGCGGTCAGGGGGTCGACGAAGTCGGTCTCGTGGAACCGGGTCGTGATGCGGGCGTCGAACTGCGTCCCCGACATGAACGGGTGCGGCGCGGTGTCGAGGCGACCCCTGTCCCAGTCGTACCCGAGGAGGTCGAGGGCGTCACGACAGAGCGCCTCCTGGTCCTCGGGGTCGAACTCGCCCGCGAAGGCGTCGTCGGCGATGTCCGCGCCGTTCTCCTGAACGTCCTCGATGAGCGGCACGAGCCCCTCGCGCAGTTCGTCGAAGATGCGCTCGACGGTCGACAGCGGGAGGTACGGCTCGCCCTCCTCGAACATGACCTCGTAGGGGTCTTTCTCCGCGTCGACGTACTCGGCGCGCTCGACGTGGAGTTCGCGCAGTCGGTCGAGATACGGTTCGAACGTCTCGAACTCGTCCTCCTCTTTCGCCTCGCGCCACGCCTGTTGGGCCTCGCTTATCGTCTCGGACAGTTCCTTGACGAGGTCGCCCGGAACCTCCACCTCGCGTTCGTACTGGCGACGAACCTCGCGGACGACCGCCGCTTGCTCGTCGTCAAGGTCCTGCGATTCGAGGTCGGCGAGCAGGTCGCCGACCGCTTCGTCGGTCAGCAGGTCGTGTCTGACCGTCTGGAGCGCGGAGAGCTGTTTCGACCGCGCAGGGGTGCCGCCCTCGGGCATCTTCACCTGCTGGTCCCAGTAGAGGACGCCGGCGGCGTTGCCCACGTTCTCGATTCGTTTCACTCGGTCGAGCAACTCCGCGTACGCGCCGTCTGTCTCGGGGTCGGCGGTTGCCATGCGAACCGAAAGTTCGTGTCTCGTTATCAATTCCGGGGTAGCGGAAACCCGCCCCCTTCCATGAGAGGGACCAGACCTTTCACCCGGCGTGGGACAGGATAGCACATGAATCTCAGGCACGTCTTCGACGCCCCCGCTCCCGCGGTCGTGCTCGCGGAGGGGGCGTTCGGAACGATGGACGGAAAGACGGCCAACGGGGTCGTGATGCACAGCGAACTGTTCGACGCGCGAGCAGTCGTCGACTCCACGCACGCCGGTGAGTCGGCGGCGGACGTGCTCGGCCGCGACGACGTCGCGGACGTGCCGGTCGTCGCCTCCACCGCCGAGGCGCTGGAGCGCGCCCCCGACGCCGCGGCACTCGTCGTCGGCGTCGCACCCGCGGGCGGCGACCTGCCCGAGGAGTGGGTCGCGGACATCAAGGAGGCGATTCGAGGCGGCTGTGACGTGGTCTCGGGCCTGCACGTCTTCCTCGGCGATCGAGACGAATGGCGCGACCTCGCCGACGAGCACGGCGTGCGCATCTTCGACGTTCGCAAGCCGCCGGACGGCGACGGCCTCCGCGTGGGCGACGGGCGCGTGGACGACTGCGACGCGGACGTGGTGCTGACGGTCGGCACCGACTGCGCGGTCGGCAAGCGAACCACGACGTTCGAACTGTATCGCGCGGCGAAGCGCGCCGGCCTCGACGCCGGCTGGGTCGCGACCGGCCAGACGGGCATCATGGTCGGCGCGCACCGCGGCGTCGTCGTCGACCGCGTGCCCGCCGACTTCGCGGCGGGCGTCGTCGAGGACCTCGTCTGCGGGGTGGCCGAGGAGCACGACCTCGTGTTCGTCGAGGGGCAGGCGGCGCTCACCCACCGCGCCTACTCCGGCGTCACGCTGTCCATCCTCCACGGCGCGTGGCCCGACGCGGTCGTCCTCGTCGACCAGCCCGACCGCGAGCGGCGCACTCACTTCGACCAGTGGCCCGTCGCCGGCGTCGAGAAGGAGATGGAGCTCGTCGAAGGGCTGTCGGAGGCGACCGTCGCGGGCGTCTCGACGTGGGCCGACCCCGGAGCGGTCGAGTATCCGGTCCCCGCCGCGAACGTCTACGACGACGACGGGCCGGCCGACCTGCTGGCGACCGTCCGGGACACGCTCTGATCGCGAGCGCCTCCGCGCTCGCGGGAATACGGTTAACGAGCGCGGACCGGGGGGAGAGAGCTACGAGAGTTTAAGGGGAATGGCGAGCCAACTGCCGGTAATGATAGACACCGTCGTCGTCGCCACGGATGGTTCCGAAAGCGTCACTCGCGCGGTCACGGTGGCGCTCGACCTCGCGCGCCGATTCGACGCGGCAGTACACGCCCTCTACGTCGTCGACACCGGCGAAATAGAGTCCTCGCCCGAATCACTGCGCGACGAACTCCGGGACGCCCTGCACGAGCAGGGCGAGGAGGCGCTGGAGAGCGTCCGCGACCACGCCGACCGCGAGGTCGTCACCGCCGTCCGGGAGGGCGACCCCGCGGCCACCATCAGCGAGTACGCCCGCGAACAGGACGCGGACGTGGTCGCCACCGGCACCCGCGGTCGCCACGGCGAGAACCGCTTTCTCATCGGTAGCGTCGCCGAGCGCGTCGTCCGTATCTGTCCGACGCCCGTGCTGACGGTTCGACAGCTGGACGAGGAGGCGGCGTAGGGGGAGCTACTTGTCACGTCGCAGTAACGAACGGAGCATGGCCGCCATCGGACTGGACGGCGTGACCAAGCGGTTCGGGAACGTCGTCGCCCTCCCGAACGTGGACCTCTCCGTCGCGCTCGGCTACCGGCGATTCCGGGCTGCCGACCGCTGAGTCCGACGGCGAACGGGCACGCTGGCCGTCGGTTCGTAACGGGGAACTCTTTGCGACGCGGGCCGAGGAGACGGTATGGACGATTGGCTCATCGACGACGAGCGACTCTCGCTCGAACGGAAGTCGCTGCTCCCGGGCGAGGGATTCTTCGTGCCGGACTCTATCGAGGAAGAACAGGAGGAAAAGGAGGTACGGGAGGCGCTCGACGGCGCGGACGTCGCCGTCGTCGCCGACCCGGACGCGGACGGCCTCGCCGCGACCGCGCTGATACGAGAGGCGTACGGCGACGCGGCGCTGGTCCCCACCGGTCCGCACGACCTGGACGAGACCCTGGAGAACGTTGCGGCGTACGCCGAGGACGGCGCGACCGTGTTCGTCTGCGACCTCTGCCCGGACGCGTTCGAACCCATCGCCGCGGAACTGGCGGTGCTGGTCGAGGAAGCCGACGGCGTCTCGTGGTTTGACCACCACCAGTGGGACGAGACCGTCGCGGCGGCGGTCAGGGACGCGGGCGTCGACCTCGTCGTCGGCGAGTCCGACGAGGAGTGTACCGCCGACGTGGTCGCGCGGTCGCTCGACCACGACTTCCCGGAGTATCTCGTCGAACTCGCCGCCGTCACCCGGGACCACGACCTCTGGCTGCGCGAGGACCCGCGCAGCGACGACCTCGCCGACTACTCCTACTGGACGGAACCCGAGGAGTACATGGCGGTCGTCCAGGAACACGGCGCCGACCTCCCCCCGGAGGTCGAGGAGTTCATCGCCGAGCGCCGCGTCGAGAAGGACGCGCTCGTCGAGCGCGCCGTCGAGCGTGGCGAACTGAAGGAGGTCGGCGACTGGACGGTCGGCGTGACCTACGGTCGCTGCTCGCAGAACGAGGTCGCCGAGGCGATGCGCGAGGAGGGTGCGGACGCCTCCGTCGTCGTCAAGCCCGCCGGCAGCGCCTCCATCCGGGGCACCGACGCGTTCGAGCGCTGCCACGAGGTCGCCCGGCAGGTCAACGGCGGTGGCCACCCGAAGGCCGCGGGGTGCAAGCCGGACATCTACGACGACATGCTCGACTACGCCCACCACTGGACGACCCGGGGCGCGGTGGCGAAGCAGGTCATCCTCGACGGCTTCCGGAACCTCGACCCCGAGGACGGGGCGAGCGAGGAAGAGGCGAGCGACGGGAGCGCTGACCCGGCGGACGACTAGAGGACGCCCGACGAGCGCTCGCTGCTCGTCCGCTCCGGGTCGGGTCGCTTAACTCCCGCCGCGCCGACGCCACCGGCATGAACGGTTCCGCAGTCTTCGACGCAGACGACCCGGTCGTCGGCATGGTCCACCTGCCCGCGCTGCCCGGCGCGCCGGAATTTTCGGGCGACTTCGACGCGCTGGTCGAGCGCGCGCTGGCCGACGCCCGGGAACTCGAAGCCGGCGGCGCGGACGCCGTGCTGGTCGAGAACTTCGGCGACGCCCCCTTCTACCCCGACGAGGTGCCGCGGCACGTCGTCGCGTCGATGACGCGCGTCGCGACCGAGATTCGGCGGGCGGTCGAGCTACCGCTGGGGGTCAACGTCCTGCGGAACGACGCCGCGGCGGCGCTGTCGGTGGCGACCGCCGCGAACGCCGACTTCGTCCGCGTGAACGTCCACACCGGCGCGCGCGTGACCGACCAGGGAGTCGTCGAGGGACGAGCGCACGAGACGCTGCGACTCCGCGAGACGCTCGACTCCGACGTGGCGATACTGGCCGACGTGGCCGTGAAACACTCCGCGCCGCTCGCCGAGCGTCCCGTCGAGGAACTGGTCGCGGAGACGCTCGAACGCGGCAAGGCGGACGGCCTGGTGGTCAGCGGTCCCGGCACCGGACGGGCGGTGGACGCCGACCTGCTCGAAACGGTCGTCGCGCGCCGGGACGATCTCGGCGCGGACGCACCCGTCCTCGTCGGGAGCGGCGTCACCGCCGGGAACGTCGCCGACCTGCTCGCGGTCGCCGACGGAGCCATCGTCGGCACCGCGCTGAAGGAGGGCGGCGAGACGACGAACCGCGTCGACCGCGAGCGCGTCGCGACCCTCGTCGACCGGACGTGAACTCGCCGACCCCGGCTAGGAACCGCGTCGCCGGGGTCCGCTCGGATAGTCGAAGCCGGAGCGCTACGGACGGCGGAACTCGTAGTCGAAGTCGTCGCCGCGGACGACGATAGCGCCGCCGTCGTGGTCGAAGCGCAGTTCGTCGACGACCGCGTCGAAGTCGTGCAGCGGCATGCCCGCGCTCACCTCGCCGTCGCGGGCGACCGAGAACCGCGAGTTGTCCAGTTCCGCGACGACGCGCTCGCCGGCCGTGTCCACGCGCCCGGTGTCGGCGAACCGCCGCAGGTGTTCCTCGACGGCGTCCCAGTCGTCTATCGAGACGTGGTCGTAGCGGGCGTCCTCTGGGTCGGTCGACATGGAAGGTAGCGGGACCGCAGACCGGAAAACCGTGCTGGCCGCGGCCACGGGCCGCGTCTCTCCTACCGCTCGCCCGCGACCCACTTGTGGGAGTAGGCGGTACCGCAGTCGCAGTAGGCGTAGGCGTGAATCACGTCGCCCTCCGCGTAGATGTCGCCGACGTCCTCGTTCTGCTCCTCGGCGAACGCGAAGACGAACTCCGTCTCGTGGTCGGCGCTCTCGTCGCCGTCCGCCTCCTCGCCCGCCGCCGGGCACTCGCCGCCCGTGAGGTCGGCGTCGATGGTGCCCTCCGTTCCCATGGCGCGCTTGGCGAACCCCATCGCCTCCATCCCGGTCGCGGTCTGGAAGACGCTGCGGCCCGTGTCGCCCGGGACGACCAGCAAGGTGCCGTCCGGGACGGATTCGCCGTGGTCGGCCAGCGAGTCGCCGTCGACGAACGAGTCGGCCAGGAAGAGCGCCACGTCCTCGACGCGCTCGCCCGCCAGGAACTCCTCGCGCTTGCTCATCGTTCCTCGACCTGTTCCGCGATGTTCGCCAGGCCGTCGTCGGGACCTTCGGCCGCGTCGTAGACGGTGCGCTTGCCCGGTTCGCGGAGGCCGTACCGGAACTCCTCCGAGACGACGTCGAGCAGGACCGACTGGTCGAACTCTCGGTTGCTCGCCTCGAACCACTCTGTGAGGCGGTTCTCGCCGTCGCCGGGGTTGCGCGCGAGACTCGGCGTGTCGTACGCGCCGCGGATGAGTCGGCCGTCGCCGGTCAGTGGTCGTTCGATGCGCGCTCGGTACTCGGTGTCGTCGATGACGAGGCGGACGACGTCGTCCTCCGGGAACGCCTCGGCGTCGTCCGCAGGAATCTCGACGCACGGGCGGTCGGTCGCGCCGCTCCGGGTGACGGTGGCCCGGACGGTGTCTACAGTCTCGCTAGAAACCCGCTGAGTCATGTTCGTGTTCGTTCGAAGGAGACCGAGGCGTTTCAGTGCTTTGCTCGCCGAAGTCGCGGTCCGAGCCGAGACGGAAAGGACCGGGGCGACGAACCGCGACCGAGCGGAATCGGCCCTTCAGAGCGTCAGGACCATCTCCAGTTCGAAGCTCTCGGAGTCGGTGGTCTCGAAGCCGACGTCGCGGTAGAGGCCGACGGCGGCGCGGTTCCAGCGCTCGACGGTGAGCCAGACGCGGTCGACGCCGTTGGCCTTGCCGTGCCCCAGCAGCGCGCGGATGAGTTGGGAGCCGATGCCGGCGCGCTGGTAGCGCTGGTGGACGAAGATGGCGAGTTCGTACGAGCCGTTGCCGTCCGGGACGAGCGTGGCGTGGCCCGCGACCTCGTCCTCGTGCCACGCGACGACGTTCAGCCCCTCGCCGAGCGTCTCCACCCAGTCGCGGACCCGGGATTCGGTCGCGGGCGGGATGCCCTGCGCGCGGTCCGCGGGGTCGAAGTCGACGTACATCTCGACCAGCGCTTCCTCGTCGTCCACCTCGTACGGGCACACGTCGATGTCGCGGCCCTCGCGGTCGGTGAAAGAGAGCGGCGGCTCGGGGAACGGCCCCGACGGTTCGTCGGGGAAGCGTCGGTCGTGTCGCGTCATGATTCGCGCACCAGCTTCACCGTGACGTGGGAGTTCAGCAGGACGAACTCCGCTATCTGGCCGAGTTTTATCTTCCCCATCGGACTGCGCTGGCCGCCGCCGAGCACGATCTGGTCGAATCCCTCGCTCTCGGCGACGTCGAGCAACTGGCTCCCGGGGTCGCCGGTCAGTTCGCGTACCTCGGCGTCGACATCGGCGTCGGCGAGCACGCCCTCGGCCCTCGTCCGAACCTCGTCGGGCGTCAGGTCGCTCTCGGGGTTTTCGAGGACGGCGATGGTGAGGTCGTCGCCCGCCGCCCGCGCCCGCTCGACCGTCTGCTCCAGCGCGGTCAGCGAGTCGTCGCTCCCACCGATTCCCAGTAGCACTTTCATACACCCCTGTTCCGGTGCGGGCGTCAAAACAGTTCGGCTCCGGGCGAACCCGAGCGCCGTCGTTCCATCACCGACCGACGACACTCTTTTGCACCCCGGTTGGTAAGGTCCGGTATGTCAGACGAATCCTCCCTCTCGTCGGCCGAATCCGCCGAGAGCGACGAATCTCCGGACTCCGGCGCCGAGCAGACTGCGGCACAGCGACACGACGAGACCGACGCGTCGGACGTCGACGAGAACGATGCGCCGAACGCCGACGAGGCCGGCGCGTCCGGACCGGACGAAGTCGACGCGTCGGAGACGAGCGTCCCCGGGTCCGACGCCGGGGGAGACACTCCCGGGACGGACGCGGTCGACGTACCGCCCGAAGTCCGGAAGTACGAGCGGTTCAAGAAGATGGACGGCGCGCAGTACGACCGCGTCAACGAGTTCCTCCGCGAGCGGACGTACGTCACCGCCCGCGAGTGGGCCATCGCGCGGCTCTGTGCCGACTTCCGTACCGAGACCGGCGTCGAGATGACGAAGATAGGCGAGAACCTCCCGCACCTCGTCCCGTTCATGACCGACACGTACACGCCGCAGGCGGTCAACCAGGCGCGGTCGAGCTTCGAGGAGAAGGTCCACAAGGCCGGCGCGACCTTCCTCTACGGCGCGATGTGTAACTTCTTCACCGCCGAGGAGCTGGACGACCTGATGTACGAGGTCACCGAGGTAGCGAAGTTCCTGCTGGAGGTCGAAGGCGTCGACCTCTCGGTCGAGGAGGAACTGGCCGCCGAGGACCGCATCTCCGGAGTCATGCGCGAAGTGCGCGAGTCCAGCGAGCAACTGCGCCACGACGAGGTCGAGTGTCCGAACTGCGGCCACGAGATACACCCGGACGCGGAGTGACTACTCTCCAGTTCCGTCGTCCGCGTCCTCGCTCGTCTCGGTCTCGGGGGCCGGCGGCTGGAAAACGCTCTGGTCCTCGTGGGTGAACTGGATGCGGTCGTCGCTCAGCGTCCGGACGAAGGTGTACATCGTCCCCCGTTCGTCGGCGGCTTCGAGCATCTCCGCCGCGCCCTGGACGTCGTAGTACGCCGGGTACAGCACGGCGGTCTCGGCGTCGTGGTCCTCCATGGCGACCACGAGGTAGACCATGCGGTCTTCCGCCGCACGGAACGCCTCGAAGGAGTCGAAGGCGACGCCGTCCTCCAGCAGCGACTCCAGTTCCCCGAACTCGTCGTCCGGCACGAGCACGTCGAGGCCGTACTCGGTCACGTTACTCACGTCGACGGAGTCGCCGGCCGCGTCGGTGGACTCGACCTCGCCCGCGTCCTCGTCGGGGACGACCTCGACGTCGGCCGCGTCGAGTTCGACGTCGACTCCCTCGTCCGCACCCTCGTCGTCGGTGTAGACGACGGGCGTCACGTCGCCGGGGTGCAACAGCAGGGCGTCCCAGCCGGCGTCCTCGTACTCGGCCGCGGTGGCCTCCATGTCCTCGACTACCTCGTCCCAGAACTCCATCGCTCGGGTGTTGGCCGTGTAGTTCGGCGCGTCGCCACTCATACTGTCAATCCGCGCGCTTGTCGGCCAAAAGCGTTGTGCCACGCCGCGCGAGGAGAGCGCTCGCGGTGCAATCCTCGCGGTACCGTTTCGTTCCGAAACCCGTTGATTGATAATCACTGACACCAATTTGGCGACGATGGCAACCGAAGCCGCCGACGCGGACGCGGACGCGGACGCGTACGACCAGTTCCTCCAGAAGGTGAAACGAATCAACAACGTCGAGGGTGCGGCCGGCATCCTGGGCTGGGACCAGGAAGTCATGATGCCCGAGGGCGGCACGCCCGCGCGGTCCCGGCAGCGCTCGGCGCTGTCGGCCATCTCCCACGACCTGCTGACCGACGACGAGATGGCCGACCTGCTCGCCGACCTCGAATCGCAGGACCTCGACGACGAGCAGGCAGCGGTCGTCCGAGAGGTGCGCCGGAAACACGAGCGCGCGACGAGCGTCCCGACCGACCTCGTCGAGGAGATATCCCGGACCACCTCCGAGGCGCTGCCGAAATGGGAGCAGGCCAAGGAGGAAGACGACTTCTCCATCTTCGCGCCGACGCTGGAGAAACTCGTCGAACTCGAGCGGGAGTACGCCGAGCACATCGACCCCGAGAAGGACCCCTACGAGGTGCTGTTCGAGGAGTACGAGCCCTACCTCGGCATCGACACCGCCGAGGAGACGCTCGAACGCCTCCGGGACGAACTCGTCCCGCTCATCGACGACGTGCGCGAGAGCGACGTCGACCTCGCGTCGCCGTTCGACGGTACCTACGACGCGGACACCCAGGAGGACCTCGCCCGCGACGTGCTCGACACGCTCGGCTACGACTGGGACCGCGGCCGCCTCGACACCGCCCCGCATCCGTTCTCCAGCGGCAACCAGTTCGACGCTCGCGTGACGACGCGGTTCGACGAATCCGACCCGCTCGGCGCGCTGATGAGCACCATCCACGAGTTCGGTCACGCCACCTACACCCTCGGCCTGCCTGACGAGGAGTACGGTACGCCCCTGGGGCAGTCCCGGGACCTCACCGTCCACGAGTCCCAGTCGCGGCTCTGGGAGAACCACGTCGGGCGCTCGAAGGCGTTCTGGGAGCGGTTCCTCCCCGAACTGGCCGAGCGGTTCCCGGAGGCCGAGGACCTCACCGTCGACGACCTGTACGAGGCCGTCAACGAGGTGTACGAGGACAACCTCATCCGCGTGGAGGCGGACGAACTCACCTACCACATGCACATCGTGGTCCGGTTCGAGATCGAGAAACAGCTCATTCGCGGCGAGATAGACGTCGAGGACGTGCCGGAGCTCTGGAACGACAAGTACGAGGAGTATCTCGGCATCCGCCCCGACTCCGACGCCGAGGGCTGCCTGCAGGACATTCACTGGAGCCACGGCAGCTTCGGCTACTTCCCGACCTACTCCCTCGGCAGCGTCCTGGCGGCCCAGCTGTACGCCACGGCCGAGGACGACATCGACGACCTCGACGAACGCGTCGCGGAGGGCGACTTCGAGCCGCTGCACGACTGGCTGACCGAGAACGTCCACCAGCACGGTGCCAGATACACCACCGACGACCTCATCGAGCGCGCGACCGGCGAGTCGTTCACCGCCGACTACTTCCTCGACCACGTCGAGTCGAAGTTCTCCGAGCTGTACGACCTCGACAGGTAACCCGACGACCGCGACCAGACACCCGTTTTTCCGTCGCTGAACCGACGCCGGAGAGCGGTGCGTCTCGGCCGCCGCCGGAGCGGTCGGCACCGCTGTCCGCTGCCCGAGGAGGGCGGCGTCCCGGGGACGGTCGCGCTACTCGCCGACCCGACCGCTCGCCTCTCGAAACAGCCCGTCGAGTATCTCGGGCGTAGTGGGGTGGAACGCCCGGTCCGGCACGTCGCGGACGTCCATCTCGCCATCAATGACGACCTGCATCGTCTTCGCCATCACGTCGGCGTGGTAGTGCAGCCCCTGGTAGCCGAGTACCGTGCCGTCGTCGGCGTCGACGACGAGTTTCGCCAGCCCCTCGGAGGCGTGTTTGGTCTTGAACACGCCGTCGTCGGTGGCGCGGCGGGTGACGGCGACGTAGTCGCGGTCCTCGGCCTCGATGGCCGACTCGGAGAGGCCGACGTGAGCGAAGGGGTAGACGCCGGTACCGGAGAACATCACGTGGTGACGGGTGTTCTCGTACGGTTCGAGGTCGTCGCCATGGGCGTGCGCCAGGACGTTCGCGGCGGCCTGGAACCCCTGCTCTTTGGCGACGTGGAGGATGGGTTCGTGACCGTTCGCGTCGCCGACGACGAAGGTCCGGGGGTCGTCGCGGGCCTGCATCGTGTCCCGGACCCAGCCCGGGCCGGGGTCGAGCGCGGTGGCGTCGAGACCGAGACCGTCAAGGGCGGGCCGGCGACCCGTGAACAGGAACAGTTCGTCGGCCTCGACGGCGCGCTCCTCGCCGTCCTCCTCGACGTGGAGGCGGACGCCGTCGCCGGCGGGTTCGACGCGCCGCTCGTCCGTCTCGGTCAGCACCTCGACGTCGAACCGCTCGCGGTAGATGTCGAGCAGTTCGTCGCCGAAGGCGTCGTCGGCCTCGTCCAGCGGACGCTCGTCGTGCTCGACGACGGTGAGGTCCATCCCCGCAGCCTCCGAGAGGTAGGGGACGAGTTCGACGCCGACGTACCCGAAGCCCATGACGATGCCCGAGTCGGGGAACTCGGTCGCGTCGAGCACGTCGTCGCTGGTCGAATAGTCCACGGCCTCCAGGCCGGGCAGGTCGGGGACGTTGACGTCCGACCCCGTGGCGACGACGACGTAGTCGGCCTCCATCTCGCGGTTGCCGACCGCGACGACGTGGTCGTCGACGAACCGCGCGGTGTCGTGGTGGAAAGTGACGTTCTCCCGCTGGGCCATCTCGTGGACGGTGGCGCGGCGATGGCTGGCGAAGCTCTCGACGTGGTCGTCTTTGCGGTCGACGACCGACTGGAGGTCGACCTCCGGCGTCCCCTCGAGGCGAGGGTCGTCGCGAACCTGGAAGCGGTGGGCCGTGGCCGACAGCACTTCCTTCGACGGCATGCAGCCCCGGAGGATGCAGAGACCGCCGCCAGGGTCGCCGTCGTCGACGAGCGTCAACTCCACGTCCGGCTCGTCGACCAGTTCGCTCGCCACGGCAACGCCCGCACTTCCGTACGCCCCAACGACGACGATGTGCGTGGTCATGGTCGCGCTTTTGGACGCCCGGCCCTTTAGCAGTTCGTCCGCCGGCCGGCGGCCCCTGCCCGTACGATACCGGACGGGGCGTCGGCGTTCGGAGAGTCCGACTGCGCTACCGCGATATCGCGCCGCGGTCGGCGTCGACGACCGCCTCGACCTCCTCGCGGGTGACGACCGCGACGTCGCCCGGAATGGTCCGCTTCATCGCGGCGGTCGCCGCGCCGTACTCCAGCGCGGTCTGCACGTCGTCGCCCGCGAGGCGGCGCGCGACGAACGCTCCGACGAAGGCGTCGCCGGTGCCGATGGGGTCGACCGTCTCGGTCTCGACCGCCGGCTGTTCGAAGACTGCGCCGTCGTGGAACGCCAGCGCGCCGTCTTCGCCGCGCGTGACGACGACCGTCTCGAAGTCGTGGTCGTCGGCGAGGCCGCGAGCGATGCTCTCGGCGTCGCCCTCCCGCCCGAGCACCTCACGAGCGTCGCGCTTGGCTGTCGTCAGCACGTCGACTGCCGGGAAGAGTTCGGTCAGGGTCGCCCGCGCCTCTTCGGGCGACCAGAGCTTCGAGCGGTAGTTGACGTCGAAGGAGGTGGTCGTTCCGGCGTCGCGTGCAGTCGAGAGAACGTCGGCGACGGTCGATTCGAGGGTCGAGGAGAGCGCTGGCGTGATGCCGCTCGTGTGGAACCAGTCGGCGTCGCGGACGGTCGAGAGCGGGAGGTCGTCGGGGCGGGTCGTCGTGACCGCGGCGTCCGAACGGTCGTAGATGACGTTGGTGCCGCGCGGGGTGGACCCGTGTTCGAGGTAGTAGGTTCCCTGGCGACCGTCGTCGCTCCACGCGACCGCCGCGTCGATGCCGTGCGACCGTAGCTCGGCGGCGACGCGCCTGCCGAGCGGGGAGTCGGGGAGTTTCGACGTCCAGGTGGCGTCTGCGCCGATGCGCTGGGCGGCGATGGCGACGTTGCTCTCCGCGCCCGCCGCCCGAAGTTCGAGCGTCGACGTCGTCTCGATTCGCTCGCGGTCCGGAGGCGAGAGTCGAAGCATCGTCTCGCCGAACGTGACCAGGTCGGCCATGTGCGCGAGGTAGAGAGCGACTCCTATAGTTCGACCGGTCGCGGTCCACGTACGAGAGAGCCTTCGGCGGTCGAGCGGTAGCGAACGACGTCCGTTCGTCAAACCTCATACCTCTTCGGAGTCGGAAAATGGCTCTCCCGGTAAACTTTTACTTTGCCGACATCAAAGGTGACCGGGTATCGACCGACGAATGAACGAGCCTCCGAAATCGGACCAGAACGAACTGGTGTTCGACGACGCGTTCTCGACGGACATCTACGACGGGGTCCCGGACGTCATCTACGCCTTCGACCGGAACTGGCAATTTCGGCGCTGGAACGACCGACTGCTCGAACTGACCGGATACAGCAACGCCGAAATCGCCGAGATGAATCCTATCGAGTTCATTCCCGAGGACGAACGCGAACACGTGAGCGAACTCGTCATGGACGTTCTGGAACGCGGGAAGTCCCGGAGCGTCGATACGACCCTGTTGGCGAAGGACGGCGAACCGCTCCCCTTCGAGTTCAACGGGTCGCCGGTGCGAGCGGAGTCGGGAGCCATCGTCGGCGTGGCGGGCAGCGGACGCGACATCTCCGAACGCAAGCGACGCGAACGCGAACTCAGCCAGTACGAGACGCTGTTCGAGACCGTCGGGGACGGCGTCTACATCATCGACGAGGACCTGCGGTTCGTCACGGTCAACGAAGCGTTCGCGTCGATGACGGGGTACGACCGCGAGACGCTGGAGGGAAGTCCCATCTCGCTCGTCAGTTCGGAGGCCGGTCTGGCGAAAGCCCAGCGACTGGCCGACGAGTTACGCACCAGCGACCGCGAAGTGGCGAACCTCGATGCCAGCGTCATCTCGGCGTCCGGAGAGGCCGTTCCGACGGAGACGCGTTTCTCCCTCCTGCCGGACGGGGACGCCGGCGGTATCGTCGGCGTCACGCGTGACGTGACCGAGCGCCGACGGCGCGAGCGCAAACTCCGTCGACAGCGCGACGAACTGGAGACGTTGAACCGCATCAACGTCGTCATCCGCGAACTCACCCGGTCGCTCGTCTCCACGGCGTCCCGCGAGGGAATCGAGACGACCGTCGTCTCGCAACTCGCGGATTCGGACCTCTACCAGTTCGCCTGGATCGCCGAGCGCGACCGCACCGGCACCGGACTCTCCGTCCGTTCGGAGGCGGGCGAAGACAACGGCGTGCGCTCGCTGGTCGGCGAAGTGGTCGGCGAGGAGGACCGACCGGCGAACGTCGCCCTCCGGACCGGCGAGACGCAGATCGCGAACGACGCCCGGCTACGGCCGATTCCGCCCGAGTCGGAGACCACCCTGGCGGAGTCGTCCGTCGAGTCCGGCATCGCCGTTCCGCTGTCGTACGGCGAGGCGACCTACGGCGTGCTCGTCGTCTACGCGACTCGGCCGAACGCGTTCAGCGAGCGCGAGCAGGCGGGTTTCGAGGCGCTCGGCGACATCGTGGCGTTCGCCATCAACGCCGTCGAGAGTCGCCGACTGCTGTTCGCCGAGTCGGTCGTCGAGCTGGAGTTCGCGGTGACCGACCGCAGTGCGCTGTTCGTCCGCCTGTCGGACGAGTACGACTGCCGGTGTACGCTCGAAGACGTACTGCCCGCGGAGGAGGAGACGATGCTCTGTTTCGTCCGGGTCGTCGGCGAGTCGCCCGACGTCGTCCTCGACGCGGTCGAAGCGGCCGACCAGGTCGACGGCGCCAGGCTCGTCAGCAGGGACGGCGACGAGTGCGTCCTCGAGGTTCGCGTCACCGGTCCGTCGCCCGTCGTGACGCTGGCCGACCACGGCGCGTCGGTCACGCACGCCGTCACCGAGGGCGGCGAGGGCCGAATCGTCGCCGAACTCGCCCCGGACGCCGACCTTCGTGCGGTCGTCGAAGTGGTCGAGTCGGCGTTCCCCGGCACGAAGATGGTCGGCAAGCGCGACGCCGAACGGCCCGCCGGGTCGGCCGCCGAGTTCCGTACGGCGCTCGACGACCGCCTGACCGACCGGCAACTGACCGCGACCCGGGCGGCGTACCGCGCGGGCTACTTCGACTGGCCGCGCGCCAGCACGGCCGAGGAGGTCGCCGACGCGCTCGACATCTCCGCGGCGACGTTCCACCAGCACCTCCGAAAGTCACAGGAAAAGCTGCTCGACGTGTTCTTCGGCGAGTCCGACTAGTTCCAGGGCGCGAAGTCGGGGTCGACCTGTCGCTCCTCGCGGTCGAGGTTCTCTATCGCCTCGACGTCCTCGTCGTCGAGTTCGAGGTCGAGCGCGTCGAAGTTGTCCTCGATGTGGTCGTAGCTGCTCGCCTTCGGGATGGCGACGACGTCGTCCTTCTGTGCCAGCCACGCGAGGCTGACCTGCGCCTCGCTGACGCCGTGTTTGTCGGCTATCGCCGACAGTTCGTCGACCTCAAACACCTTCCCGCGTGCCAGCGGCGAGTAGGCGACGAGCGTGAGGTCGTGCTCGCGGGCGTACTCGACGAGTTCGTCCTGCTGGAGCAGGGGATGCATCTCGACCTGGTTGGCGAACAGCGGCGCGTCGAGCGTCTCGCGCGCCGTATCGAGGTGGCGGGGCTCGAAGTTGCTCACGCCGACGTGGTCTATCGTGCCCTCGTCGTACAGTTCGTCGAACGCAGAGAGGGTGTCCTCGGGGTCGTACTCGTGCGCCGGCCAGTGGACGTACAGCAGGTCCAGGCTGTCGACGCCGAGTTTGTCGAGGCTCTCCTCCGTGCTGGCGAGCACGTCGTCGTGGGCCAGATTGCTCGTCCAGACCTTCGTCGCGAGGAAGACGTCTTCGCGGTCGACGCCCGCCTGGGCGATGCCCTCGCCGACGTGCCCCTCGTTGTCGTACGCCTGCGCCGTGTCGACGTGCCGGTAGCCGATTTCGAGCGCGTGCGCGACGCTCTCCACGCAGGCTTCGGGGTCAGTGTTCTCCCACGTTCCGAGTCCGAGTTTGGGTATTCCTACCCGGTCTGCATCTGAAGACATCGGTGTCCCCGTCTTGGGAGAGCGTCCGGAAAGCGATTACGGCGCCGGAACGTCTCGTTGTCGACGACCGCGACTCGCCTGGCGAGCGCGGTCGCTTTCCGCCGGCGGTTACCCGGCCCGCGACGCCGCTACTCGGAGTCGAGGTCGCAACCGCCAAATACAACGGAAATCTGACACCACCCTCCCATTCTGCTTTCGGAGGAGTAACGGACGTTACTCCGCTATCGCGCGGTCGGCGGGCGTTCGTCCCGTCCGAGTCGTCGCCGTCGGACGTAGTGAACCAGCGCCGAGAGCGCGAACGCAGCGACGATGAGCACTCCCCAGATCTCGTCGGGGATGGCCGTGAACGGCGGAATGCCGAGCCAGTCCGCGAAGACGAGAACCGCGCTCACGATGGCAAGCCCGAGGTAGTACCGTACCCACGGAAACTCGTCCTGGGGCCGCAGATACCCCTCTAGCTGGGCCGCGTTCTCCGAGAGTTCGACGACGCCGCGACTCTGGTTGTAGTCGACAATGCCCGCGTCCGCGAGTTTCGGCAGATGCGTCTGGTAGAGGGAGGTGTAGACCGACTTGCGCTCGTTGGCCGACAGCCCTTCGACGGTCGTGTCGTTCTCCCAGGCCGCCACCTGTTCGGCGAGTTCGCTGAGTTCGACCGGACGGTCCTTTTGCTTGAGATAATGCAGCGTGTATCGACGACGCCTGTTTTTCAACACGTCGAAGATGAGGTCCTCGGACAACTGTTGTGGAGTACCGTCAGTGGAACTCATGCTACCTGGGACGCCCAATCGGTTGTTGTGTCTGTGCCATAGCCACCCGATGTAACGACGACGTGAAGTTACTGCGGACAACACTTTGTTATCCAGTGCTTAGGCGGGAAAATCCGAAATGGAGGTTACATTGCCGGCGTTTAAGGCCGGAGTTCGGTCGGATAACGCGGCCATTCTCCGCGTTTCAGCCCCTCTCGCCGTCGTTCTCCTCATAGAACGTCGATAAAATACATCTACGGAATCCGACTAAGCCGACCGCGGCGCGCCGACCGTCGCCCGGTGCTCGGCGAGCGTCGTAGGTCCGGGGTTCGGCCGAACAGTCCCCGTCCTCTCACGAGTCGGCCGTCCGTTCCCGGGCGAGCGCCACCGGACGAGGGGTACCGACGCTCTCGACGAACTCGACTCCGTCGCGCTTCCAGCGTCTCCCCATCGTCTTAGTGAAGCGCTGGCCAGGTTCGCGGCCGTCGAAATCTGCGGTCGCGGAACGCCCGGTCGAGAAACGCGTGGCGCCCGTCCCGTCGGAGTCAGTACGGTCCCCGTATCGTGCGAGTACGCGGCGGACGCCCCCTCGCCGGCGCGACGGTGCCGACGGGGACGGCGCATCGAAAACGAGGTCGACCGCTCAGTCGTCCATCGCCGCGGGGGCGCGCCGGTCCGAGCGCGGCCCCTCGATGTCGACGCCCGGCAGTTTGTCCCGCAGGTACCGTCCCGTGTGGGAGTCGTCGTTCCGGGCGATCTCCTCGGGCGTCCCGGTGGCGACGACGTCGCCGCCGTTCTCGCCGCCCTCCGGGCCGAGGTCGATGACGTTGTCGGCGTTCTTCACGAGGTCGAGTTCGTGCTCGATGACGACGACGGTGTTGCCCTGGTCGGACAGGCGCTGGAGCACTTCGATGAGTTTGCCCTCGTCCTCCTTGTGCAGCCCCGTCGTCGGTTCGTCCAGCAGGTACAGCGTGTCGCCGCTGTCCTTCTTGCCGAGTTCCTCGGCGAGCTTGATGCGCTGGGCCTCGCCGCCCGAGAGGGTCGTCGAGGGCTGGCCGAGCTTCATGTAGTCGAGGCCGACGTCCTTCAGCAGTTTGAGGCGGCGACGAATCTGGGCGTTCGCCTCGAAGAAGTCGTACGCCTCCTCGACGCTCATGTCGAGCACGTCGGAGATGGTGGCGTCCTTGTAGGTGACGTCCAGCGTCTCGTCGTTGTACCGCTCGCCGCCGCACTCCTCGCAGGGGACGTACACGTCCGAGAGGAAGTTCATCTCGATCTTCACCGTGCCCTGTCCGCCGCACTCCTCGCAGCGGCCGCCCTTCACGTTGAACGAGAAGCGACCCTTCTCGTAGCCCCGCTGCTTGGCGAGTTTCGTCTCCGCGAACAGCTCGCGGACGTAGTCGAAGACGCCGGTGTACGTCGCGGGGTTCGAGCGCGGCGTCCGACCGATGGGCGACTGGTCGATGAGCCGCACCTTCTCGACCTTCTCGATTCCATCGATGGCGTCGTGGTCCCCGGGGTCGACGCTCGTGTTGTCGTTCATCTCGCGGGCGAGTCCCTTGTAGAGGATGTCGTGCATCAGCGTGGACTTTCCGGACCCGGAGACGCCCGTGATGGCGGAGAACTGGCCGACGGGAATCTCGACGTCGACGTCTTTGAGGTTGTGCTGGCGCGCCCCCCGGACGACCAGCGCCGCGTCGCTGTCGCGGCGGTCGTCGGGGACCGGAATCTCCTTCCGGCCGGCGAGGTAGTCGCCTGTGATGCTCTCGTCGTGGGCCATTATCTCCTCGACGTCGCCCTGCGCGACCACTTCGCCGCCGCGCTTGCCGGGGCCGGGACCCATGTCGATGACGTTGTCGGCGCGGCGCATCGTCTCCTCGTCGTGTTCGACGACGATGAGGGTGTTGCCGAGGTCGCGCAGCCCTTCGAGGGTGTTCAGCAGGCGGTCGTTGTCCCGCTGGTGCAGCCCGATGGAGGGCTCGTCGAGCACGTAGAGCACGCCGACGAGGCCGGACCCGACCTGCGTCGCGAGCCGGATGCGCTGGCTCTCGCCGCCGGAGAGCGTCGACGCCTCGCGGTCGAGCGTCAGGTACTCCAGGCCGACCTCCTCCATGAACCCGAGGCGAGCGCGGATCTCCTTGAGAATCTCCTCCGCGATCTTGGTGTCGCGCGGCGAGAGGTTCGCTTCGAGGTTCTCGAAGTGCTCCAGGGCGTCGCCGATGGACATCTGGTTGACCTCGGTGATGGAGGTCCCCTCCACGTACACCGACCGGCTCTGGTCGTTGAGACGCGTCCCCTCACAGACCGGGCACGTCGTCACCGCCATGTAGTCCTCGATGTGGTCGCGGGTCGAGTCCGAGTCCGTCTCGACGTACCGGCGTTCGAGGTTCGGGATGACGCCCTCGAACCGCTCGTCCTTCTCGCGGACGCCGTTCTTCGTCGTCCACTCGAAGTGGACCGTCTCGTCCGTGCCGTAGAGGAACGCCCGCTGTACGTCCTCGTCCAGGTCCTCGAACGGCGTGTCGACGCTGACGCCGAAGTGGTCGGCGACGTTGTCTATCTGGCGCCGGTAGTACGTCCGCTGGTAGCGCCACGGCTCGAAGACGTGTTTCAGGGGTTTGCTCTCGTCGACGACGACGAGGTCCTCGTCGACCTCCTTCGTCTCGCCGATGCCCTCGCACTCCGGACACGCGCCGTGGGGGCTGTTGAACGAGAAGCTCCGGGTCTCTATCTCCCGGAAGTCGATGCCGCAGTGGGTGCAGGCCAGGTCCTCGGAGAACTCGACGACGAGGCGGTCGTCGTCGTCCCCCGCCAGGTCGCCGGTCGACCGGGCCTCGACGCCGAGGTCGGCGTCCTCCGGCGGGTCCGAAACGATTAGCTTCATCACGCCGTCGGCCTCTTCCAGCGCCGTCTCGACGCTGTCGGTGATGCGCGAACGCGCCTCCTCGCTGACCTTCACGCGGTCGACGATGACGTCGATGTCGTGGTCGTAGTTCTTGTCGAGGTCCGGGCGGTCCATCGTCAGGTCGAACTCCTCGTCGTCGACCTCGACGCGGGAGTACCCCTCGGAGACGAGGTCGTCGAACAGGTCCGCGAACGCCCCCTTCTGGTCGCGGACGACGGGGGCGGCTATCTTCGCCTTCGTCCCCTCCGGGAGTTCTAGCACCCGTCGGACCATGTTCTGGGCGCTCTGTTCGCCCACCTCCTGCCCGCACTCCGGACAGTGGGGCGTACCGACCCGGGCGTACAGCAGTCGGAGGTAGTCGTGCAGTTCCGTCACCGTGCCGACGGTCGAGCGGGGGTTGTTCGCCGCGTTCTTCTGGTCGATGGAGATAGCCGGCGACAGTCCCTCGACGTTCTCGACCTGCGGCTTGTCCATCTGCCCGAGGAAGTTGCGGGCGTAGGCCGACAGGCTCTCGATGTAGCGGCGCTGCCCCTCGGCGTACACCGTCTCGAACGCGAGCGAGGACTTCCCAGACCCCGACAGGCCGGTCACCACGTTGAACTCCTCTCGTGGAATCCGGACGTCGAGGTCCTTGAGGTTGTGTTCCTCGGCCCCCCGGACGTCGATGTACTCCTTGCTCATCTATGGGTAAGACAGCGACCGCATCGGCCTATGTTTGTCGGTTGCGCGAGAAAGCGGAGCGAAAGTGAAGCGACGGGAGGACGTTCGAAGTTACCTCCCCACCTGAAAGGCACATAGCCACCGGGACCGTAGGTGAGTCGATTGGTGAAACGATTCAGCGCGAACGACGACGCGAGCGAACGAGAGGAGGAACTGACGAGCGACGGCTCGATGTGGCGGCTCTACGCGGAGTACGGCCGGGAGTCGACGCCGCAGTTCGCGGTCGGGTTGGTGGCGACGGTACTGTCCCGACTGCTGGGACTGGTTCCGCCGGTCGTCCTCGGACTCGCCATCGACGCGGTGTTCCTCGACCGGCGCGCCTACCGGCTGGCGTTCCTGCCGGCCTCCCTGGTGCCGGAGACCCCGCTCGGACAGCTCCGGCTCTCGGTCGCCATCATCGCGGGGTCGTTCGTCGTCGGGGCGGCGTTCTCGTGGCTCCAGAACTGGGGATGGAACGCCTTCGCTCAGCGCGTCCAGCACGCGCTCCGGGTCGACACCTACGACGCGATGCAGTCGCTGGACATGGACTTCTTCGACGACCGCCAGACCGGCGAGCTGATGAGCGTCCTCAACAACGACGTGAACCAGCTGGAGACGTTCCTGAACGACGGCCTGAGTTCCGCGCTTCGCATCGGCGTGACCGTGCTCGGTATCGGCTGGGTCATGGTCACGCTGAACCCCCAGCTCGCGCTCGTCGCGCTCCTGCCGGTGCCGCTACTCGCCGCGTTCACCTACCTGTTCGTCCGGACGATACAGCCGAAGTACGCTGCGATGCGGGCCAGCGTCGGGGCGCTCAACTCCCGGCTCGAGAACAACCTCGGCGGCATCGCGGCCATCAAGGCCGAGAGCGCCGAGACGTTCGAGAGCGGCCGCGTCGCGGACGCGTCCCGGGCGTACTACGACGCCAACTGGGACGCCATCCGGACCCGCATCACGTTCTTCCCCGGTCTGAGCCTCATCACCGGCGTCGGCTTCGTCGTCACGTTCGCCGTCGGCGGCTACTGGCTGGTCGTCGGCCCGCCCTGGCCGCTCACGGGGGCGCTGGACCCCGGCGAGTTCGTGACGTTCATCGTCCTCAGCCAGCAGTTCGTCTGGCCGATGGCGCAGTTCGGCCAGATAATCAACATGTACCAGCGGTCGGAAGCCTCCAGCGCTCGCGTGTTCGGCCTGCTGAACGAGCGCGGGACGCTCGAAGCCAGCGAGGACGCCCCGGACCTCCGGGTGAGTCGCGGGCGCGTCGAGTACGACGACGTGAGCTTCGGCTACCGCCACGCCGGGGACGACGGCGAGCCGGTCGTCTCGAACGTCGACCTGACCGTCGAGCGCGGCGAGACGCTGGCGCTCGTCGGCCCGACGGGAGCCGGGAAGTCGACGGTGCTCAAGCTGTTGTTGCGGATGTACGACGTGGACGAGGGCGCGATACGCGTCGACGGCACGGACGTCAGGGACGTGAACCTCCGGAGTCTCAGGCGGGCCATCGGCTACGTCAGCCAGGAGCCGTTCCTCTTCTACGGCACCGTCAGGGAGAACGTCGCGTACGGCTCCTTCGACGCCAGCGACGAGGCGGTCGTGGAAGCGGCGAAGGCGGCGCAGGCCCACAAATTCGTCCGGAATCTGCCCGACGGCTACGACACGATGGTCGGCGAGCGCGGCGTGAAGCTGTCGGGCGGCCAGCGCCAGCGCATCGTCATCGCTCGGACGATTCTCAAGGACCCGGACGTCCTCGTGCTGGACGAGGCGACGAGCCACGTCGACACCGAGACGGAGGCGCTCATCCGGCACAGCCTCGCAGACCTCGCCGCCGACAAAACGACGTTCGTCATCGCCCACCGGCTCTCGACTGTCAGGGATGCGGACCGGATACTCGTACTCGACGACGGCGAGGTCGTCGAGCGCGGCACCCACGCGGAACTGCTCGCCCGGGACGGCCTCTACGCGAACCTCTGGCGGGTGCAGGCGGGCCACATCGACGACCTTCCCCGGGAGTTTCTCGAACGGGCGATTCGGCGGCAAGCGCGGGTCGAGAGCGCCGACGCTCCCGCCGAGGGCGAATGAGGGCGAATTGTCCCGAGATTTAAATAGGAGACCGTGAGAAACGAGCGACCATGAGCGACGAACTTCGAGGCGGCGAGGCCATCCTGGGTCTCGAACTCGGCGACGACGAGTACACGGTCAAACAGAGTCTCCTCCGGAACAAGTACCGGGTGTACGACTCCGAGGGGAACCTCGTCCTGCAGACGAGACAGAAGCTCCTGAAGATGAAAGAGGAGTTCCCCTTCTCGGACGCCGACGGCGACACCGTCTTCCGGGTGAAGGCGAAGAACCTCCTCGACGTGGCCGGCGACTACGCCCTCGTCGACGAACGCACCGACGAGACGGTGCTCGTACTGACGAAGAACTTCACCTTCTTCCACCACAAGTGGACCCTCAAACGCCCGGACGGCGAGGTGCTGGCGACGGTCGAGTCCCGGAGCGCCGTCCTGGAGGCGTTGCGGTCGCTCGTCGACGTGCTCTCGTTTCTCCCGCACAAGTACGACATCCGGAGCAGCGACGGTCGGCAGGTCGGCGAGATAGCGGGGCGATTCTCGCTCCGGGACGTCTACGACATCCGCATCGACGACCCCGGGGCGCTCCCCCGGACCGCGCTCGTCGCGGGTGCGGTTGCCATCGACGCGCTGGAGGGGAACTAGCTACTCCCGCAGTCGGTCCGCGGCCGCCTCGCGCTCTTCGGGCGTGTTGACGTTCGTCGACCAGCCGTCGAGCGTCAGCGCCAGCATCGTATTGCCGGCGTCGACGAACCGCTGGATGGACTCCGCGAGTTCGCGCTCGCCGCGTTCGGAGTAATCGGTCGCCTCGCACGCCGCGAAGATGGCGGGGTGATAGACGGCGACCCCGCCCGCGACGAGGCTGCGCTCCGGCGGGTCGTCCGGTTCCTTCTCGATACCCCGGAGTTCGTCGCCGTCCACCTCGCAGATGGCCTTCTCGCGGGCGACCTCGGGCGGGACGCGCTCGACGTGCTGGACGGCGTCGACGCCCGACTCCCGCGCTCGCTCGACGAGCGGAGCGAGGTCCGCCTCGAACACGCAGTCGCCGTCCGCACAGACGAACCGGCCGTCGACGTGCGGGCGAGCCTGCAACAGCGCGTGGGCCATCCCCTCCCGTTCGTCCTGCCACGCGTAGGTGACGGGCACGCCGGAGAACGAATCGCCGTACTGCTCGACGATGCGGTCGCCCTCGTAGCCCGCGACGACCACGAACTCCTCGGGGTCGACTGTCAGCAGCGCCTCGAAACAGCGCGTCAGCAGCGGTTTCCCCGCGATGTCGACGAGCACCTTCGGTTTCTCGTCGGTCAGCGGTCTGAGACGCGTTCCCTCCCCGGCGGCGAGGACGACGGCTTGCATGAGCGGGCGCACGACGCGTCCGCGGAAGGAGTTTCGGGTTACTCGCGCACGTTCTCGCCGACCGCGTCCCCGAACTCGCCGTCCGCGGGGCCGACGCCGTCCGGGGTCAGCGAGGCGTCGTGGGCTTCGTACACCACGGACCCGCGGACCATCGTCAGCCGGGGGAAGACGCCGGTCCAGCCCTCAAACGGCGTCCACCCGCACTTCGAGTGGAGGTCCTCTCCGCGGATTTCGCGGGTCGCGTCGGGGTCGACGAGCACGAGGTCGGCCATCCGACCCTCCTCGATGCGTCCCTTCCGGGGCAGTCCGAATATCTCAGAGGGGTTGCGCGCCGTGAGGTCGGCGACGCGGTCGTAGCTCAGGTTGCCCTTCCGGGCCTGCTCCAGCAGGAGCGTGAGCATCGTCTCCACGCCGGGAACGCCGCTGGGCGCGTCCCAGATGCCGGCGTCCTTCTCCTCGCGCGTGTGGGGCGCGTGGTCGGTGGCGACGACGTCGACCGTCCCGTTCGCCACCCGAGCGAACACGTCCTCGCGTCGCTCCTCGCTGCGCAGCGGCGGGTTCATCCGCCCGTGCGTACCGAGTTCGGAGAGTTCGTCGCGCGAGAGGAACATGTGGTGGGGCGTCACCTCGCAGGTCGCGCCCGCGGCCGCCGCGGCGTCGACCGCCTCCGGCGTGCTCGTGTGGGCGACGTGGACGCGTGCGCCCGTATCGTCCGCGAGGTCGAGCGCGCGCTCGACCGCCGCTATCTCCGCGTCGGCGGTGCGGTAGGCGCTCCAGGCGTCGGCGTCGTCGCGCTCCTCCGCACTCGCGGCTTCGCCGTTGGCGTTCGTGCCGCGTGGCAGCACGCTCTCGTCGAACAGGTCGGCGTCCTCCGCGTGGACCGTGACGACCACGTACTCGTCGCTCGCGCGTTCGAGCGCCTCGCGGAACAGATCCTCGTCGATGCCCATCTCGCCCGTCGAGTCGGCGAGGAACACCTCGCCGAGCGCGAGCACGGGGCGGTCGAACAGTTCGTCCGGATTCCAGTCGGCCGTGACGCCGCCGTTGATGCCGTAGTCGACGAGCGAGGCGTCGGCGAGGTCGGCCTTCTCGTCGAAGGCCGGCCCGTCGACCGTCGGCGGGTCCGTGTTCGGCTGGTCGACGACGGTCGTCACGCCGCCCGCCGCGGCGCTCGCGCTGCCCGTCTCCCACGTCTCCTTGTGGGGAAAGCCCGGCTGGCGGAAGTGGACGTGGGCGTCGATGGCGCCCGGCAGGAGGAGGTTTCCGGCGGCGTCGACGACGTCGCCGGACTCGGTGAGCGAGGAGCCGACGGCGGCGATGCGGCCCGCGTCGGTGTCGATGCGAACGTCGCGCCGGCTGCCGTCTGCCAGCGTCGCGTCCCGGATGGTGAGCATACCGGCCGTTCTCGCGTCGAGCGCTATAAGGTTTCGAGTCCGGGGAGACGAACGTCGGCCGGAACGGTCGAGAACCGACGGTGACGGCCGGCGAAGCGGTAGCCCGCCGGTAGTACTTTGTTCACCGACGCCGTTCGGTTCACGATACCTGCTGGCACACCACTATGGCACTCCGACACCCACCCTTGCGTTCCCGGCTTCGGTTCGCCGCCTCCGCGCTCGTCGTCGCGGGTGCCGGCGTCTCCTACGCCGCGCTCGCGTCGCACCCGGACCCGACGTTCCCGGTCATGTCCACGGCCCTCCTCGGCGCGACGGTGGTCGCAACCGTTCTCGCCGGGTACGTCACGTACGTCGCGTATCCGGCCTTCTCACAGCGCGTCGGGGCCGCCTACGTCAGGGTGGTGGTGCTCGCTGCCCTCACCCTACTCTGGAACGTGTACGTGGCGCTCGCCATCACGTAGTCGGTCGACTCGACCGCCAGAAAAACTCGCACCGCGTCGGCCGTGCGGTCAGTCCTCCGCCGGTTCCGCCGCCCGACTCGCCTTCGAGGGGGCCGTCTCGGCGTCGTCCCGGCCCACGACCTCGACGTTCGCGCTGGCGTCGCCGACGAGCAGTTCCTCGACGACGGCGACGACGCGTTCGGGGTCGGCGTCGCCCTCGGCACGGGCGACGCTCCCCACGGAGTCGGGGTCGAAGGGCACGTCGAGCGCGGCGTAGATGGGGTCGAGCGCGCCGGCGATCTCGCCGTGGTCGTCGACGACCACGACGCCGGAGACGAGCGCCGCGCCGGACTGGACCCGCTGGGCGACGCCCGCTATCTTGCCGTTCCACTGGAGCGAGTAGTCGCCCGCGCAGAACGACCGCGGCGGTTCGCCGCGCTGGGCGGGCACGCCGACCCGCCAGAGCGCACGCTGGACCGCCCGAGTCGTCTCGACGTACCGCTCCTCCATCCCGGTCCGCATGTCCGAGAGCGGGACGGTCCGCGCGAACGCGACCGTCGTCCCGGTGTAGGCGACCGCGCGCCCGCCGACGCTGCGTTCGACCGGTTCGAACCTGCAGGCTCGCGCGACCGACTTGGCCACGTCGAAGTCGTCGGCGCGCGCGTCGCGCCGCCCGAACGCGACCTGCCGGTGGGGGGTCCAGACGCGGACCGCAGATTCACCCGACTCCGCGGTGTCCGCGAGCATCTCCGCGGTCACTGTCCGGTCCTCGTCCCGGGTCGGCGCCCGGCCACGGAGCACGCGCATACCCCCCATTGTGACCCGACGTATGTAAACGCTCCCCGTCCGAACCGCCGGTATGGTCACGCTGCCCGCAGACGCGCTCGCTCCCTTTCCGCGGTTCTCGCTTTACAACTCGCCGTACGTCTCCCACGACGAGGGCTGCGCTATCGACCTCTACCCCGGTGGCGAGGCGGCGGACGCGGACGGCGGAAGTCGCGCGAAAGCCGCACCGTCGCCCGTCGCCGGCGAGGTCGTCGCCACGCGAACCGTCGACGCGCCGTCGAAACCCTACGCCGTCGAACGCGACCATCTCATCGTCGTCGACACGGGCGACCACCTCGCCCGCGTCCTCCACGTCGACCCCGAGGTTGCCCCCGGCGACGAGGTCCGGGTCGGCGACTCGCTGGGCGAACTCGTGCGCTCGGGCTTTTTCGCCCCCTGGGTCGGCAACCACGTCCACCTCGGGTTCCGCGAGCGCGACGCCGACCCCCTGCGCGCATCGGGGTCGCTGCCGGTCGACGTCGCGGTCGACGTCGACCCGGTCACGTGGGACGGCACCGGCCGCGTCGTCTCGCGCGGCGAGACGTACGTCGTACTCGACGCCCCCGGACATCCCGCGCCGGGCGAGCGGTTCGCCGGCATCGCGGGCACCCCGGGTGGCGCGGACGCAACGAACGGCGGTAGGGGGGTGCTCGACGGCGGCCTCCCCCACTACGAGGGCGGCGGTCTGCTCCCCTCGGGCGACGGTCCCGTCTCACTCGCGGGGCGGCGCGTCGGGACGGCGAACGGGCGAACCGTCGCGTGGGACGACGTCGAGGTGCGCACCAACGGGACGGCCATCACCGGCGTCTCGCTGTTCGTCTCCCGCGAGGCGTTCGGCGCGAAACTGGTCTGTCCGGACCACGAGTTCGCTCCGGGCGAGCGCGTCGAGGTGACCGTTCACCGATAGCGTCCGCGCTCGCCGCCCCCTGAGCGCCCGCCGTCGGACCGACCGTCCGGAACGCGCCGTAGTCGGCTACTCGAAGGTCAGGTCGTCCAGCGAGGTGCTCTCGCCGAACAGCCAGGTGGCGTGGTCGGTGGCGTACTCGTGGTGTTCCTCCTCGATGTAGCCGATGGCCTCCTCGACGAGCACTGGCTTGAAGTCGCGGAGGCCGGCGCTGCCGGCGGTGTGGAGCACGCAGACGTTCGCAAGCGTGCCACAGAAGAGCAGGTCGTCGATGCCGTGGGCGTCGAGGTACCCCTCGAGTTCAGTCTCGTGGAAGGCGTCGTAGGTGTACTTCTCGACGACGTGGTCGGCGTCCTCGACGGGAAGTTCCTCGACGATTTCGGTCTCCCACGTCCCCTCGACGACGTGTTCGCCCCAGCGCTCGAACTCGTCGTAGTAGTGGTTGCCCTCGAACTGTTCCGGCGGGTGGACGTCCTTGGTGAACAGGACCGACGCGCCCGCTTCGTCGGCTCGTGATATCAGCGACCGGGCCGGAGCGATGGCCTCCTCGCTGCCGGGCGCGTACAGGCTCCCGTCTGGGTGGCAGAACCCGTTCTGCATGTCGACGACGACGACCGCCGTCGAGTCGGGGTCGAAGTTCATGTTCGATGGTAGGTATGGTCGGTACGAAACGTTTTCGCACTACTGTACGTGTCGACTGCCGAAATTTTCACGGCATTTTTTATACAGTAGTCCTTCGTGGCATCTACAGAAATGCGAACTGTCACTGCCATCGCGGTCGCGGTCATGCTCGTGCTCGCCGGTTGTTCGCAGGCACCGGGCACGGACACGACGACCGGACCGAACGCGACGACCCAGGGAACGCAGTCGACGGCCGCGCCCGGCGACGGCGCGGCGGTCGTTCATCCGCCCGACCCTGATTCCGACGTCCTCGGATGGGAGAATGGGGTGTGGTACAACGAGACCATCAACGTCACCCGGTCGGACGGACTGAACAACTCCGAGATGGACGCGGTCGTCAATCGCGCGATGGCTCGCGTCGAGAAGATTCGGCAACTGGAGTTCGAGAAGAAGGTGCCCGTCAAGGTCGTCTCGCGCTCGGAGTTCAAGAAGAACCAGCAGAGCCAGAAGACGCCACCGAAGCGTCGGACGTTCGACAACGTCAAGTACGAGGCCCTGATGATGGTCGGCGAGTCGACCGACTCCATCGCCGTCCAGAACCGGAACACGGGGTCGTCGGTCGGCGGGTACTACAGCCCGAGGAAGGAGTCCATCGTCGTCATCTCGAACAACGAGTCCGCGCCGAAGATGGACGAGATAACGCTGTCCCAGGAGCTGTTCCACGCGCTCCAGGACCAGAAGTACAACCTCTCCACGTTCGACCAGCGGACCCGCGAGGACCACAACGCCGTCGACGGCATCGTCGAGGGCGACGGCAACTACGTCGACCACCTCTACGAGCAGCGCTGCAAGAACGCTTGGAAGGGCACCTGTCTGCTCCCCCAGAACGAGGGTAACGGGGGCGGTGGCGGCGACCTCGCCAACATCGGACCGTACCTGCTGAAGTTCCAGCCGTACAGCGACGGTCCGCCGTTCGTGAAGTCCGTCCGCCAGAAAGGAGGCTGGCAGGCCGTCAACGACCTGTACCAGAACCCGCCCGCCAGCACCGAGCAAGTCATCCACCCGAAGAAGTACGGCGCGGACGCTCCCGCCGACGTCAGCATCCGGGACACTACGAGCAACGGTTGGCAGCGCCTCGAACCGAAGGGACGGCCGAACTACGCCAAGGTCGGCGAGGCCGGTATCATGTCGATGTTCACCTATCCGACCTACGAGAGCCAGGGGAAGACCCAGATAATCCCGTTCAACAAGTTCGTCAACAGGAAGAACGGCGAGCCCGCAAAGTTCGACCCGCTGAACTATAGGAGCGAGCCGTCGGCGGGCTGGGACGGCGACCGCATCGCCGTCTACACGAACGGTCGGGCCGCGGCGAACGAGACCGGCTACGTGTTCAAGACGAAGTGGGACTCCAGGAAGGACGCCCGGCAGTTCGTCGACACGTACGAGCGTCTGCTCCAGTATCGCGACGCGAAGAAGGTCGACGACCGCGCGAACACCTGGGAGGTTCCCCAGAAGAACGGCTTCAGCGACGCCTTCTACGTCCAGCAGAAGGGTGATACGGTCGTCATCGTCAACGCGCCGTCCGTCGGCGACCTCTCGGACGTGCACGCCGGCGCTGCGCCGAAACAGTAAGCGGCCCTCTCTCCTCGAATCCGGACCTTTATCGCGTTGCCCGAGAGTAGCCCCGACCATGACCGACGAACCGGGGAACGGGCCGTTCGACGTGATTCCCGAGGACGCCATCCGAGACGGAAGCGCGACCGACGCCTACTTCCTGCGGACGGAGACCACGCTCGACGCGGCCGACAGGAACCCCCACGTCGTCGCGGAGGTGACCGCCGACCAGTTCCCGACCGGCGAGTTCGAGGTGCTGGCGGGGCTGAAAGACGCCGCCCACCTGCTCGAAGGGCTCCCCGTCGACGTGGACGCGATGCCCGAGGGGCGGCTGTTCGACGGCGGTCCCGTCCTCACCGTCGAGGGGCGGTACCGCGAGTTCGCCCGGTACGAGACGTCGCTGCTGGGTTTTCTGTCACACGCCTCGGGGATGGCGACCAACGCGCTGGAGGCACGGGTCGCCGCGCCCGACTCGCAGGTGCTGAGTTTCGGCGCGCGCCACGTCCACCCCTCCATCGCGGCGGTGGTCGAGCGGTCGGCGCTGCTGGCGGGCCTCGACGGGTTCTCGCACGTCGCCGCCGGCGAACTGCTGGGACGGCCGGCCAGCGGGACGATGCCGCACGCGCTCGTCATCTGCTTCGGCGAACAGGAGGCCGCGTGGACGGCGTTCGACGACGCGGCCCCCGAGGACGTTCCGCGCGTCGCGCTCTGTGACACCTACTCCGACGAGAAAGACGAGGTGATACGGGCCGCCGAGACGCTCGGCGACGACCTCGACAGCGTCCGCATCGACACGACCGGGTCGCGCCGGGGGGACTTCCGGCACATCCTCCAGGAGGTGCGCTGGGAGCTCGACGCCCGGGGGTTCGAGGACGTGGACGTGTTCGCGAGCGGCGGCCTCGGTCCCGCAGAACTGCGCGAACTCCGGGACGTCGCGGACGGCTTCGGCGTCGGCAGTCACGTCAGCAACGCCGAGCCCGTCGACTTCTCGCTCGACATCGTGGCGGTCGACGGCGAGCCGGCGGCCAAGCGCGGCAAGCTCTCGGGCAAGAAACAGGCGTATCGCACGCGCGACGGCGGTCACCACGTCGGTCTGGCGCGCCACGACGGTCCGGCGGACGGCGAACCTCTCCTGGAACCGCTGCTCCGCGACGGCGAACTCGTCCGGGAGTTCGAGCTGGACGAGGCGTCTGAACGGGCGCTCGACGACGCGGCGGCAGTCGACTTTCGAGAGTAGCGGGCAGACGGGTCAGATTCGCTCGATGCTTCCCTCGGGTTCGCGCTCGCGGAACACCGGTCCGTCGACCAGGAGAACGGCGACGTCGTCGTCCTCCCAGGCACCGCGCGGGAGCCCCGCCTTCCGGCAGGTGCGGTCCAGATACTCGAACGCGCTCCAGTCGTTCTCGACGGGGAGCGTCGGGAACATCGACGCACGCTCGCCGCGCCCCTCGACGGCGACGCCGTGCGTGCCGAGTTCGATGTCGTTCGCGGGGTCGTCGGTCAGGACGGTGTCTTCCACGACGAACACGGATATCTCGAGGTTCGAGAGCTCCGCGGGTTCGACCTCCGACCCGCAGGAGTCGTCGCTGGCCGCCGAGATGGCCGAGTTGACGATGACGTGGCCCAGTTGTTCGCTCGTCTCGTGGGCACCGGCGCACCCGCGCAGGCTTCCGCGCCCCCGCGTGGACTCCAGGCGGACGAAGACGCCGGTCCGCGCGTAGAACGCCTCACGCATGCTTCCGGGCTGCTCGCGTTGTCCGTTTATCACGTAAGAATTGACCGCCTCCCGAGCGAGTTCGACCGCGCGAGTGCCATCCTCGTAGGTGAGGGTCACTGCCTGTGCCTCAGACATACGTAACACCTTATGGGCAGAAGCGTCTTCAACGCTTCCCTTCAATCTGGCCGGTTTTAAGATGGTGTTGTGAGATAGTACGGTGAAATTTCCGCCCGTTACGGTCAGCGATACGGCGTAGACGGGAATACGGCGTTCGAATGCCCGGGAGAGCGTCTCGCGGGCGAGCGAAATCGACGATAGAGACGAGGAAACGTCGACCGTCGGTCGTCTCCGCGGAGAGCTTTCGCGTGGTATGCTCCCCTTGACGCGGGAAAGGTCGGCTTGAACGCCCGAAGCGTCGGACGGCGGAACTCCTGGCCTGGCGGTAACGTAACGCCGTCGCGCCCGCGCGGAACGAACTAAATCGCCGCGCTCGCCGGTCGACGCACGTCGCCGTTTTCGCCCGATTTCGCACCGTATGGTACGGTGAACCGAACCATTTTTGCCCACTCACCGTTCATAGCCAGATAATCGTGACCGATTTGCTATCGATCTCGGATCTGAAGACGCAGTTCAACACCGAGCGAGGGACGGTCAAAGCCGTCGACGACTTCGACCTGACCATCCGGGAAGGCGAGACGGTCGGCCTCGTGGGGGAGTCGGGGTCGGGCAAGAGCGTCACTGCGCTGTCGGCGATGCAGCTCATCGACGAACCCGGAGAGATAGCGGCCGGAGACATCCAGTTCCAGGACGCGCCAACCGTCGCCCGGTTCGCGCGCAAGTATCCGTCGGGCGTCGCGACCGACGCCCGGAACGGCTTCGTCGTCGTCGAGAGCGCGACCGTCGACCGGAGGCGCGCCCCGGACGACGAACTCCTCGACGACCCGGACCTGTCTGAGTCCGAACGCGCCGCTCGGTTGGCCCGCGAGTATCCCGACGGAATCGCGGTCGACGACGAGGAGGACGACGACGCGTTCCTCACCATCGAGGAAGGATACCTCGACCTCATGAACGCGCCCGAGTCGGCGATGCGCGACATGCGCGGCGGCGAGATGGGGATGATTTTCCAGGACCCCATGACCTCGCTCAACCCCGCGCTGACCGTCGGCGAGCAGGTGGCCGAGAGCCTGCAACTCCACCAGCACGGCGGGAAGCAGAAGGACAACTGGTGGAACGCGGTACGCGAGATACTGCCGAAGATCGGCGGCGACGAGTTCGACGAGGAGGTGTTCGAGGCGACCATCGACATGCTGGAGGAGGTCGGCATCCCCGAACCCGAGTCGCGGGTCGAGGAGTACCCTCACGAATTCTCCGGCGGCATGCGCCAGCGCGTACTCATCGCCATCGCCCTGGCCTGCCGGCCGAAACTCCTCATCGCGGACGAACCGACGACGGCGCTCGACGTGACCATCCAGGCCCAGATTCTCGACCTCATCAACGACCTGCAGGACGAACTCGGGATGTCCGTCCTGTTCATCACGCACGACCTCGGCGTCGTCGCCGAAACCTGCGACCGCGTCGCGGTGATGTACGCGGGCGACCTCGTGGAGGTCGGCCCCGTCGACGAGATTTTCCACAACCCGAGCCATCCGTACACGTACGCGCTCCTCGAATCCATCCCGCAGGAGGACAAAGAGCGCCTGACGCCCATCGAGGGGAACGTCCCCGACCTCATCGACATGCCCGACGGCTGTCACTTCGCGCCGCGGTGTCCGTGGGCGAAACCGGAGTGTCGGCAGGGCGAGATTCCGCACCTCCAGCACGGCCCCGACGACGTTGACCACCACGCGAAGTGCGTGCTGGAGGACTTCGACGAGAACGAGTACGCCGAACAGTACGAGAGCGTCACGACGACCGACCACGAAACCGGCGACGAACTCGTCACCGCCGACGGGATGAAGAAACACTTCTCGCGCGCCGACGACTTGCTGGACAAGTGGCTCGGCGACGACCCTGGGAGCGTCAAGGCGGTCGACGGCGTCTCGTTCGACATCTACGAGGGCGAGACGCTCGGACTCGTCGGCGAGTCCGGCTGCGGGAAGTCGACCGCGGGCCGGACGCTTCTCCGGCTCGAAACGCCGACCGACGGTCGCGTCGTGTTCGCGGGGACCGACGTGACCGACCTCGACAGCGACGACCTCCGAGACCTCCGGAAGGAGATGCAGATGATCTTCCAGGACCCGCTGTCGAGTCTCGACCCGCGGATGACCGTCAGCCAGACGATAGCGGAGCCGCTGAAGATTCACGACCTGCCGGAGAAAGACCCCGACGACGACGACCGGTCGCGCAAGGAACAGCGCCGCGACCGCGTCACGGAACTGCTGGAGGCGGTCGGACTCGACCCGGACCAGCGCGACCGCTACCCACACGAGCTGTCGGGCGGCCAGCGCCAGCGCGTCGGCATCGCGCGAGCGCTCGCGGTCGACCCGGACTTCATCGTCGCCGACGAGCCGGTGTCGGCGCTGGACGTCTCGGTCCAGGCCCAGATACTCAACCTGCTGGAGGACCTCCAGGACGAGTTCGGCCTGACCTACCTGTTCATCGCCCACGACCTCTCTGTCGTCCGCCACATCTCCGACCGCGTGGCCGTGATGTACCTCGGCGAAATCGTCGAGGTGGCGGACACGGACGAACTGTTCGCCGACCCGAAGCATCCGTACACACAGGCGTTGCTGTCGGCGATTCCCGAGCCGGACCCGCGCGTGGACACCGACGACCGCGTCATCCTCAAAGGTGACGTACCGTCGCCCATCAACCCGCCCTCCGGCTGTCACTTCCGGACGCGCTGTCCGAAGATCATCCCGCCCGACGGGATGGACGTAGAACAGGACGCGTACCGCGAAGTGATGGACTACCGCGAGCGCGTCGAAGACCGCGCCATCAACCTCGACGTGGTCCGCGAGACGGCAGCCGACGGGGCTGATGCGCCCACGCGGGAAGCGACTGCCGCGGACGGCGGCCACACCGCCGACGCGTTCCGCGCTGCCCTCTGGGAGGACCAGTTCGACGTGGAACCGACCGGGCGGCCGCGTGAAATCGTCGTGGAGTCGTTCGACCACCTCGCCGACGGCGACTGGGAGGCGGCCGCGTCGGTGCTGCGCCAGCACTTCGAGAGCGTCTGCGAGCGGAAAGACCCGGTACTGCAGGACGAAGCCCACCCCTCCGCGTGTCACCTCTACGACCAGCCCGAGTAGCGTTCCGATTCGCTCCGGCGTTGGTCTCTCTCCATCTCGCACTATTTCTACCCGGTAGCAGGAATGAATACCGATAAGTTATATATTTTAACTTATCTACGAAGTTTACTATCCGGTCCGGCAGTATTATGCCCACTATCGTTGACGTTTCCGGAGGATGACACCGAATGACACAACGACGACGAGACGAAGCTTCCTGAAAGCGGCGGGCGGTGCGGCCGCCGCGGCGACCGTGGCGACCCCGGTCGCGGGGGGTGGGACCGACGCCGCTCGACAGGACGGCCAGCAGGGTGGTCTGCTGACGTACGCGCGTGGCAACGACTCGGGGACGCTCGACCCGCAGAACACGACGAGCGGCGAGGACGCGAAGGTCACGAACCAGATGTACGACACCCTCATCGCGTTCGAACCGGGCGGGGCGTCGCTCACCGCAGGGTTGGCGACCGAGTGGAACCTCGAGGAGACGACGACGACGCTCACGCTCCGTGAGGGCGTGCAGTTCCACAACGGCGAACAGTTCACCGCCGACGACTTCATCGCCACGTTCCGGCGGTTCACCGACCCGAACTTCGAGTTCTTCCCGGGACAGGAGTATATCTCCGGGTACAGTTCCTTCACGCTGGGTGACTGGGTGGAGTCGGTCGAGAAGGACGGCGACTTCGGCCTCACGATAGAGTTGAGCCAGCGGTACGCGCCGTTTCTCCGCAACCTGGCGATGTTCGCGTCGGCCGTGCTCTCGGAGCAGGCCATCCAGAATCTCGGCCAGGACCTGAGCGAACAGCCCGTTGGCACCGGGCCGTTCCAGTTGGAGAACTGGGACCAGGGCAACCAGCAGATTCGCCTCTCGGCCTACGACGACTACTGGGGTGAGGGCCCGCAGGTCGACGAGGTCGTCTTCACGGCCATCGGGCAGAACTCCACGCGCGCGCAGGCGCTCGATACGGGCGAGGCCGACATCATCGATGGCCTCGGTGCGCAGTCGTCCCAGGTCGTTCAGCAGTCGAACAACGCCGAACTGCGGGAGAAGGCGGGCATCAACATCGGCTACATGGCGTTCAACATGGCGAACTTCGAGCCGTTCCGCGACCGGCGGGTGCGTCGCGCCATCAGTCTCGCCGTCAACACGGAAGCCATCGTGAACAACATCTTCCGTGGCATCGCCGAGCAGGCCAGCCAGCCGATTCCGTCGAACGTGCGCGGGTACAACGAGGAGATTGACCCCTACCCGTACAGCCCGGAGCGCGCCCAGCAGCTGTTGCAGGAGGCCGGTTACGGCGACGGCTTCGAGTTCGAACTGGCGACGTTCCAGAACCCGCGGACGTACAACCCGAACCCACAGCAGGCCGCACAGGTCGTCAAGTCGAACCTGGCCGACGTCGGCCTCACGGTGACCATCAACCGGATGCCGTTCAATCCGTTCCTGGACTACACCGACCAAGGCAAGCACGACGCGTGCTTCCTCGGCTGGATGACCGACAACGCCGACCCCGACAACTTCTACTTCGCGTTGCTGCATCCGGGCGTCTCGCAGGACGACGTGCCCGAGGGACAGGACTGGGTGGGCTGGGACACCGAAGGGTTCAACACACTCGACGTCGCCGCGTGGGCGAACACCGACTTCATGGACCTCACGGAGCGCGCACAGCGGACGTACGACTCCGAGGAGCGCGCCGACCTCTACCGGCAGGCCGGACAGCTCGCACGCGACGAAGCGCCGTGGGTGTTCATGGACCACGCGAAAGAGCTCCGGGGCGTCCACAACCGAGTCGACGGGTACGTGGTCGAGGTCATCGGCGGCCCGTTCCTCAGACTCGTCTCCCTCGGCGGCGGATAACTGGCGTTCACGCGCTACCGACTACCATTTTTCGTGCGAATCGGATAGTGAATCCCGCTCGAATCACAAGTCCATCGTTCTCTTCGTGGTTACGGTTACCAAGTGGCAGTCCGGTATGTTTATATATCCTATGTGAGCACACAGGCGTATGGCGTCACGTGACAACGTAACTGACAGGCGCAGTTTCCTCAAGGCCGCTGGCGGCGCGACCGCCGCAGCGACCCTTGCTGGCTGCCTCGGCGGCAAACAGGGCGACGGCGGTAACGGCGGCGGTGGCGGCGGGTCTCTCACGTACTCCCGTGGGAAGGATTCGTCGACGCTCGACCCGCAGGCGACGACGAGCGGCGAAGACGCCAAGGTGATGAACCAGATCTTCGACCGCCTCATCCACTTCAAACCCGGAAAGACCAGCCTCAAGAAGGGGCTCGCCAAGGAGTACAAGCTCGAGGGCAAACAGGCGAAGCTGACCCTCCAGGAAGGCGTGAAGTTCCACAACGGCGAGGAGTTCACCGCCGACGACTTCATCGCCACCTACCGGCGGTTCCTCGACAGCGAGTACAAACACTACGTCGGCGAGAGCAACGCGTCCGTCTACGGACCGTACCTCCTCGGCAAGGTCAACGACGTGAAGAAGAACGGGAAGTACGAGCTAACCTTCGACATCAAGCAGAAGTACGCGCCGTTCCTCGCCAACCTGGCCGTGTTCGCACTCGCCGTCCTCTCGAAGAAGCAGATCGAGAACGAAGGCGGAAAGATCGGGAAGAAGCCGGTCGGCACCGGTGCGTTCGAGTTCAAAAACTGGAACTCGGGCAACGGGACGATTCGGCTGAAGGCCAACGGCGACTACTGGGGTGAAGGCCCGCACGTCGACGAGGTCGTCTTCGAGGAGATTCAGCAGAACTCCACGCGCGCGCAGTCGCTCGGCAACGGCGAGACGCACATCGTCGACGGACTGGGCGTTCAGGCGGCGAAACAGGTCGAAAACTCCGGCAACGCGAAGCTGAAGAAGCAGGAAGGGATGAACGTCGGCTACATGGCGTTCAACATGGGTCGCGTGGAGGAGTTCCGCAAGAAGAAGGTGCGGAAAGCCATCAGTCACGCCATCAACACGAAGGCCATCGTCGAGAACATCTACGAAGGGATGGCCGTCCAGGCCAGCCAGCCGCTCCCGCCGGGCATAATGGGGTACAACGAAAGTCTCGATCCCTACCCCCACGACAAGCAGAAAGCCAAGAGGCTACTCGAAGAGGCCGGCCACGGCGACGGCTTCGAGTTCGAGCTGGCGACGATGACGAACCCGCGCCCGTACTTCCCCTCCCCGGTGCAGACCGCGAACACCGTCAAGTCCAACCTCAACGAGGTCGGCATCAACGTCAGCATCAACAAGCAGTCGTGGGACCCCTACCTCACCTACACCGGGAAGGGCAAGCACGACGCGTGCTTCCTCGGCTGGATGACCGACAACGCCGACCCCGACAACTTCTACTACGCGCTCCTGCACCCCCAGACCGACGCCCCGCAGGACCAGGACTGGGTGAGCTGGGACAAGCTGGAGAACACCAGTAACCGCGCGGCGTGGGCGAACGCGGAGTTCATGGACCTCGTCGAGAAGGGACAGAAGAACTACGACAAGGGCAAGCGCAAGGAGCTGTACAAGGAGGCCGGCAAGATAACCCACGACGAGGCACCGTGGGTGTTCGTCACGCACACCGAGACCATGCGTGGCGTCCACAACGACGTCAAGAACTTCACGCTCGCACCGATTAGCGGGCCGTTCCTCAATCAGGTCAAACTGTAGAACGTGAACGTATCTTTTTTGTTTACTGCTCACATGCGCTTAGGTGATGATTAGCAAGCGGTTCATCCTCAAGCGGCTCCTACTGCTCGTCCCGGTGCTGCTGGGGGTGGCGACGCTGGTGTTCGCCATCCTCCACCTCTCGCCCGGGAACCCGGCGCGGGTCATCGCCGGACAGCGAGCATCCGAGGAGTTCGTCAAGCAGGTCGAGCGAGAACTCGGGTTGAACGACCCACTCTACGTCCAGTACGGCCGTTTCCTCGTCGAAGCGGTGCAACTGGACTTCGGCCAGTCGTACTCTATCCGGAAGGGGACGCCAGTCACCACGGTGTTGAAGAACAAGCTCCCCGTCACGCTGGAGATGGCGATCTACGGTCAGTTCTTCGGTATCCTGTTCGGGATTCCGCTCGGGATTCTCAGCGCGGTCAAACAGAACACGTTGACCGACCACGTGACCCGTATCGGCGCGCTCACCGGTATCAGCGTTCCCATCTTCTGGAGCGGACCGCTGTTCATCCTGCTGTTCGCCCAGATTCTGGGCGTCCTGCCGACCAGCGGACGCATCGCGACGGAGTACTCGGTCCAGCGAATCACGGGACTCGTCACGCTCGATTCGCTACTCACGACCAACTTCGACGCGTTCTTCTCCGCGGCACGCCACCTCATGTTGCCCAGTCTCGTCATCGGCATCTACTCGATGGCGCTCATCTCCCGGATGATGCGCTCGTCGATGCTCGAAGTCGTCCGCCAGGACTACATGCGGACTGCCCGCGCGAAGGGGCAGGGCGAGAAGATTACGACGCTGAAACACGGCTTCAGGAACGCGATGATTCCCGTCATCACCGTCATCGGTATCCAGTTCGGCTCCCTGCTCGGCGGGGCGGTCCTGACCGAAACCGTCTTCGGCATCACGGGCATCGGTCGGCTGCTGGTCAACGCGATTCAGGTCGGCGACTACCCCGTGGTACAGGGAACCGTATTGACGTTCGCGTTCCTGTTCACGCTGGTGAACCTCGGCGTCGACATCACTTACTCCTACCTCGACCCCCGGATAGAACAATGAGTGTCACTGTCCCATTCCAGTCGGTCACCGCCCGGAGGCTCCATCGATGAGTACGGAAATCGAACGCGACGAGGTGACGGAGAGGCGCGGACTGCTCGAGCGCCTCCGCGCGTCGCCGTTCCTCTCGGAGCTCCTGTCGAATCGTCTCGCAATCATCGGTCTGGCCATCATCGGGCTGATGACGGTCACGGGGGTGTACGCCCGCCTGTTCCTCGACATGGGGGAGCTCGCAGCCTCGAACTTCGGCTCCGCCAGTTCGCTGAGCGGCCCCTGTGGTGCTCGGACGCTGCCGAACATCCTGGGGTCGGCGGGCTCCTGCGCGTACCCGTTCGGGACCGACGTGCAGGCCCGGAATATCTTCCTGCGGGTGCTGTACGGCGCGTGGCTGGCGCTGAAATACGGCACCATCACGGTCGGCGCGTCCACCGTTCTCGGCGTCGGTCTCGGTATCATGGCGGCCTACTACAGCGACATCACGGACAACGTCATCATGCGCTCGATGGACGTGCTGCTGGCGTTCCCCGCGCTGCTGCTGGCGCTCGCGCTAGTCGCCATCTTCCCCCAGAGCTGGGGCCTCTGGCGGGCCGTCGTCGCGCTGACGCTCGTGTACACGCCGCGGTTCGCGCGCGTCGTCCGTGGCGCGGCGCTGAAGGTGCTCGAAGACGAGTACATCGACGCGACGGTGGCGCTCGGCGCGAAGGACCCGCGCGTGCTCGTCCGTCACGTCCTGCCGAACTCGCTCGCCCCCATCACCGTCCAGAGTACGCTCAACTTCGGGCTCGCTATCATCGACCTCGCGGCGCTGTCGTTCCTCGGCTTCGGCGCGAGTTCCGGGACGCCGTCCTGGGGACTGATGCTGTCGAACGGCGTCAACAACGGCCTGCTGTCGGGCATATGGTGGTGGTCGTTCTTCCCGGGACTGTTCCTCGCCGTGACGGTGCTGGGATTCAACCTGCTCGGCGACGGCATGCGTGACGCGCTCGACCCGCGGATGCGAGAAGCCGTCGACTAATGGCGTTCGTCGACGAGTATCTCCGCCCGCGCGTCCGCTTCGTCGCCCGGTTCGGTCTTCTCGGGGTCGCGCTGAGCGTCGTCGGCGTCGTGCTCGCGCTCGCTGCCGGCGAGACGGCGTCGTTCGCCACCCGGAAGGTGTTCGCGCTCGGCGCGCTCGGGTTCGGGTTCGCGCTGCTCGGATGGTCCGGGTCGGTGTTCGCGGGCGAAGCTATCGAGCACATGCAGGACCACATGGACACGGCGACGAACTGGACGGAGGCGGACTCCCGGCGTGCGATGACGGTGGTCGGGAGCGTCGGTGCCGGCGGGATGGTCGGTGCGAGCCTGGTGGCGTACGTCCTGCGCGCGGCGCCCTGACCCGGGCGCTTTCTTAGTCGTCGCGGCGAACGGACGGGGGACGCCGCGGTCCGGCGTCGTCGTCGCGGTATCTCGGCCCCAAGTCCGAACTACCTCAGTCCACTATCGCGCGTGATGGCCCGAGATCCGACCTACGAAGTCGTCGTGGTGGGGGGAGGTCCGGCAGGACTGACGACCGCGCTGTACGTGACTCGCCTCGGTCACAGGACCGCTCTCGTCAACCGCGAGGGCGGTCGGTACGAGTCCGTCTCGTCCGTCCACAACCTGATAGGAGTCTCCGAGGACGTGTCGGGAAAGGAGGTGACGGAGCTCGCCATCGACCAGCTCCAGGAGTACGGCGTGGACTACTACGAGGACGACGTGCGCGAAATCGAGGAATCGACGGCCGCGGACGAAGCCGAGTTCGAGAACGAGAGCGGCGAGAAGCAGTTCCGCGTCGACGGGGACAGCGTCGAACTCCTCGCGGACCGCGTGGTGCTGGCGACGGGCTTCGCCGACGAGCCGCCGACGGTCCGTGGGCTCGAACGGTTCACGGGCCGCGGGCTCCACTACTGTCTCCACTGCGACGCCTACGACCTCGGCGACCAGAGCGCGTTCGTCGTCGGGGAGAGCGACGCCGCGGCGCACGCGGCGATGAGCATGCTCAACTTCACGGACGACGTCGACCTCCTGCTGAACGGCGAGGAACCGGCGTGGAGCGAGGAGACGGCCGAACGGCTTCGGGTCAACCCGGTCACGGTCGTCGACGACCGCATCGACCGCGCCTTCGCACGGAACGACGCCGACGGAGAGGAGGAGTGGCTCGGCGGACTCGAATTCGCCGACGGCGACACCGAGAACTACGGCGGGGGGTTCGCGATGCACGGCAAGGAGTACCGCAACGAACTTGCCACCGACCTCGGCTGTGACCTCGCCGACGACGGGTCGATAGCGGTCGACGAGCGCCGCGAGACCAGCACCGAGGGCGTCTACGCCGTCGGGGACGTCACCCACGGACAGAACCAGACCCCCATCGCCATCGGCGACGGCGCGTACGCCGGCATCGCGCTCCACAAGGACCTCCGGCGGTTTCCGCTCTCGCCCGAGGAGGGCGACGGGGAGGACGACGTCGAGACGCCCGCGATGCCGGACGACCTCCGGGCGCGGATGTGGCAGGTGCAGTCGGCGGACGAACACGTCGGAATGGTGCCGCCGGACTGGGAGTAGGCTACTGGTTCGTCGAGACGATTTCGACGACGGCGCGGTGGTCGAGCACCGAGTCGGCCCCGACTTGGCGCTGGCTGCGACAGTCGATGCCGTGCAGGAAGCCCTCGCCGATGTCGCCGTGGAGGTGGTACGCGAAGTCCTCGGCGGTCGACCCCTCGGGCAGGAGGAAGCAGTCGCGAAAGACGCCCTTCTCGCTCTTCGAACCGTTGGCGGAGCCGGGGAACACGGCGACGAGGTCGAGCACGTCGAACAGCGCGGTTTCGAGGGCCGTCTGGACCCCCGTCCCGCCGAACTCGTCGACGAACTCCCGAATCTGTTCCAGTCCCTGCTCCTGTTCGTCGCTCACGTCGTCCTCGATGGTGAACTCGCCGTCCCCGGGGTCGTAGTCGACGACGTCCCGCTCGGCGGCGGTCTTCAGCGCCTTCTCGGCGTGGGCGCTCACCGGAACGATGGTCAGGTGGTCGTAGTCGGGGTCGTTCCGGATGGCCTCGTAGTTCGCCTGGGCTTCGGGCGTGTCCATCTTGTTCGCGGCGACGACCATCGGTTTCGTGCGCTTGCGTATCTCGCGGGCGAGGGCCGCGCGGTCGTCCTCGTCCCACGCGTCGGGGTCGAGGTCGAGGTCGAGCGAGAGTATCACCTGCTTTATCTCGTCTTCGTTCGTTCGGAACGCGGACATCTGTTCGGCGAGGTCCGCCTCGATGTCGTCCTCGCCGCCGTCGTAGCCCGTACGGTAACGCTCGATGCCCTTCTCCAGAACTTCGAGGTACCACATGTCGAGTTCGCGTTCGAGGAAGTCGATATCGTCGCGGGGGTCGTGGTCCTCGGTCGGTTCGCCTTCGAGGTCGGTCCGGCCGGAGAAGTCGACGACGTGGACGAGCACGTCGGCCTCGTTCAGGTCGGTGAGGAACTGGTTGCCGAGGCCGTTGCCCTCGTGAGCGCCCGGGATGAGGCCGGCCACGTCCACGAGTTTCGTCGGGACGTAGCGGGTCCCGTCCTCGCAGAAGCCGACGTTCGGCGTGCAGGTCTCTTCGAACTCGGGAGCAGCGCAGTCGACGCGGACGTACGCCTCGCCGACGGCGGGATCGATGGTCGTGAACGGATACGCGCCCTCCGGCACGTCGTTCATCGTCGCGGCGTTGAAGAACGTCGACTTGCCCACGGAGGGCTTGCCGACGAGGCCGATGCGGTAACTCATTACACCGCTTTCGGCGACCCGCCGGTGAAGTAGTTTTGGAAGCTGACAGGTCTGTCGCGTGCTAACTGGTGGTCCAGGAACGGGCGGCACGCACGCGGTCGCTGCGCGGAACCGAACCACATTTCTCCGACCTCTCCGAACCGCCGGGCGTGTCCCCGGACGTATCCTCCGCGCTCGCGTGGCTGGCGGTCCCCGGACGGCGCGCGAAGCTGCTCGCCGTGCTCGGCGTCGCGCTGCTGGCGGCCGCCGCGGTCGGTGCGCTCGCCGCCCCCGCAGAGCCGCGGCTCGCCGTCGACGACGACCGCCCGCGGAACAACACCCTCGTCGCGCTCCAGGGGTACGAACACGAGGGGAAGGTGGTCGAGGTGACGCCCGACGGCGAGGTCGTCTGGGAGTACGCGAAGGCCGACGACGTGTTCGACGTGGAGGCGCTCGGCGACGGTCGCGTCCAGGTCGCCGTCGCCGACGAGATTCCCGACGGGAAGTGTCCGGACCGCTTCCGGAACGACGGCCACGAGAACTGCGTGCGCAACTCGCTGCGCATCGTCGACAGGGAGACGAAGGAGACGCTGTGGGAGTACGCGTGGTTCGACGCGAAACTCCACGCGCACGAACTCCACGACGCCGACCGCTACACCGTCGACGGCGAGCCGCGCTGGGTGCTCGTCGACATGGGCAACGACCGCGTGTTCGCGGTGAACCGCTCGAAGGAGGTCCTCTGGCAGTGGAACGCGACCGACCGCTACGAGCGCCCCGAGAAGATGGGGCCGGAGGGCGACTGGACGCACATGAACGACGTCGACCGCGTCGGCCGCGACACCTTCCGGGTCAGCCTGCGGAACTTCGACACGGTGGTCGACCTGCACGTCGAGCGGGGGGCGAGCGGCGGGAACGGGTCGGTCCGCGTCGACCCCGTCGTCGGCCCCGACGACTTCCACGAGCGCGGCGACGTGCTCCACGAGCAGCACAACCCGGACACCCTCGATAATGGTACTCTGCTCGTCGCGGACAGCGAACACGACCGCGTCGTCGAACTGAACCGGGAGGGAGACGTCGTCTGGAAGTACGGCGGCAGCGCGATCTTCGACTGGCCGCGGGACGCCGACCGCCTGGCGAACGGCCACACGCTCGTCGCCGACTCCTACAACGACCGCGTCGTCGAGGTGGACGAGGACGGCGAGGTCGTCTGGTCGGTCGAGACCGGCGGACTCCCCTACGAGGCCGACCGCCTGCCGGGCGAGGGGAGCGACGGCCCCACGGCCCGCGAAGCCGGGATTCCGAACCGGACGAGCGACGCCGGCGTCGTCCGCGAGCGCGCCGCGTGGGCCGTCTCGATGGCGAAGTACGTCGGCCCGGATCGGCTCGCGGAACAATTGTTCCTCCTCGCGGCAGGCCTGCTCGCGCTGGTCGGCGCGGGAGTCGAGCGCTGGCGGTCGCGCAAGCGGTAGCACGACCACCTCCTCGTCGCCGCCGGTTCCGTCGTCTCCGTCCGCAGGTCGCGTCCTCCGGGTGCTCGTCGGGAAGCGCGAGACGGCGCTGCTCGGCGACGCGTCGCTCATCGCGTCGCGTCGGTCGATAGAGTCGGAGCCGCCTCGACGGACTCGCCCTCGCTCGCCAGATACTCCGTCACCGGTAGTTCGAGCAGAGTCAGGAGCGTGTAGAGTTCGGTGGTGTTGTCCGCGCCCGCCAGATGGTTCCGGTAGCACTCCTCGACGTCCGACCGCGACAGGAACGGGAGCCGGGCCACCAGGTCCCCGTGGTCGTCGAGTCGCTCGACGGCCTCGTCGTCGGTCCGGAGGAGTTCACCGACGTCCGTCCACGGTCCCTCGGTGAGGTGGGGCTTCGACCGTCGGTCGGACCGGACGTGTCGCCGCCAGAACGCGACGGCGTTCTCGGCGAGGAAGTAGGCGTGGTAGGGGTAGTCGAGGGGCACGCGCGACTCGCCGTGGGGGAGTTCGGCCAGGTTCGGGGCGAGTCGTTCGAGCGCCCGGTTGACGACGTTGCGCCGGAGCCGATACCGTATCGGCATCCGGAGATGGAGGTCGACGAGCCGGTCGTCGAGGAACGGCGACCGGTACGGCAGCAGTTGCATCGCGCTGTTCGTGAATATCTGTTCGGTGTCGTTCGACAGGGGATAGTACTCGCTACAGAGGACGAGTTCGCGGACCGAGTCGTACTCGACGCCGTGGTGGTCGATGGACTCGCCGTCGTACTGGACGTTGTCGGCCAGTATCTCGCGCATCGAGACCGAATCGTCGACGTACGTCGGCAGGTCCCTGGCGTAGTGGTCGACGAACTCCTCGACGGTTTCGACCCGATCCTCGACCGGGGGGTGGAGCGTGCCGAGCGCCCCGAGCGATACCGCCGGCGTCGGGATGCCGTGGTCCTTGAACAGCGTGTCGGCGTACATGCCGGAGAGGAGGGCGTCGACCTCGTCGGTCAGCGTCGCCGCGAACCCGGTCGTCCGGGCCTGACTGAACCAGCCGTCGAAGTTCGACAGCGGCGCGTTGCGTTCCAGCGCCGACCACTGGTACTCCCGGCCGCGCTCCAGCAGTTCGAACTGCACCCCGGCCTCGTCGGCGGCGGCGACCGCAGTTCGCGCCTCCCGGTTCAGCCAGTCGTTCATGTGGAACGCGGTGGCGTCCTCGCCGAGCGCGGCGAGCACGAGGCGGGAGTCGCTGCCGCCGCTCAGCAGGACGCCGTAGTCCACGTCGTCGCGCGTCCACTCGTCGATGACCGTCCGGAACGTCCGCGTGAACCGGTCGACGAAGTACGAGAACGGCCGGTCCAGCGGGTCGAATATCGGTTCCCAGTACCGTTCCTGCTCGACCGACATCGAGTCGAGGTCGACGGTGGTCACCGTCGCGGGCGGCAACTTCTCGACGCCCTTCAGGGGCGTCGTCACGCCGAACGACCGCTTGTACGCCAGGTACTCGTAGACGTACTGGGGGTGGAACTCCGTCTCGAAGGTCGGGTGGCGCGGCAGCGACTGGACGTTCGTGGAGAACAGGAACCGGTCTCCGTCCGGCCGCGCGCGGAAGACGGCCTTGGTGCCGAGGCGGTCGGTCGCGACGTGGACCGTCGCCTCGGACCGGTCGTAGACGACGCCGACGAAGCTCCCGTTGAGCCCCGCGAAGCAGTCGACGCCGTGGTCGCGGTAGCGACGCGCGCAGTACTCGACGCAGTCCATCCCGTCGGGGCGGGGAGCGTACCGGGTTCCGTCGTCGAACCCGTACACCTCGCCGACGAGCCAAAGGAGCGTGTCGTCGTCGACCTCGCGAACCGGAGCCGCCGCGAGCAGGGGATGGGTGGAGGCGTGGACGGCGACGCGGTCGCCGTCGTGGGTCGACGACCGCTGTCCGCCCGCCCAGACCAGGTCCGCCGCCAGGGGACCGACGTCGGCGTCCCGACCGAGTACGCCGCAGATGCCGACCATTACGGCGACCGTATCGAGACGTCGGTGCTCGCGACCGGCCGCCCGTCGTCGGGAGTGCGTTCCGGGGTCGATCGCTCTCGTATCGACGGTTCGGGGTTCTCGTGGCGTCTCATCGCGTCGCACTTCCGGCGGACGGCCGTTTGTTATGAGTCGTCTACTCCGGAGCGGGTCCGGCGTCAGGGTGGACCTGACGGCCGGTAGGCCGTCGATACTCGCCCGAAGAGGGGCCGTCGTGCCCGGGCGGCGACCCGAACCGCAACCACTACCACCTGCGGCCCGGAGTCTCCGGGTATGCAACTGGGCGTCATCGGACTGGGCCGCATGGGACGTATCGTGGTGGAGCGCACGCTCGAAGCCGGCCACGACGTGGTCGCGTTCGACCTGGACGAGGCGGCGGTCGCGGCGGCCGCGGACGCGGGTGCGACCCCCGCCGACTCCGTGACCGACCTCGCGGAGCGACTCGGCGAGGAGAAGCGAATCTGGCTGATGGTTCCCGCGGGCGACCCGGTCGACGCCGCGCTCGACGACCTCGCATCGCACCTCGACGCCGACGACGTGGTCGTCGACGGCGGCAACTCCCACTTCGAGGACTCCGTGCGCCGGGCGGAGTCGACCGACGCCGCATACCTCGACTGCGGCACCAGCGGCGGTCCCGCGGGCGCGGAACTCGGCTTCTCGCTGATGGTCGGCGGTCCCGAGTGGGCCTACGCGGAACTCGAACCGGTCTTCGACGCCGTCGCCACCGGGCCGGCGGGCCACGACCGGATGGGTCCCGCCGGGTCGGGCCACTACGTGAAGATGGTCCACAACGGCGTCGAGTACGCGCTGATGCAGGCGTACGGCGAGGGGTTCGAACTCCTGCACCGCGGCCGGTACGACCTCGACCTCGAAGCGGTCGCCCGGACGTGGAACAACGGCGCGGTCATCCGCTCGTGGCTGCTGGAACTCTGCGAGGAGGCGTTCCGGGAGGAGGGCACCGACCTCGGCGACGTGGCCGACCACGTGGCCGGCGGGTCGACGGGCACCTGGACGGTCCAGGAGGCGCTCGAACAGGAGGTTCCGCTCCCACTCATCTACCAGGCGCTCACGGAGCGGTTCGGCAGTCGCGCGGGCGAGGAAGGTCGGTTCTCCCGGCGACTCGCCAACCGCCTTCGCTACGGCTTCGGCCGGCACGAAGTCGTGCGTCGGGAGTAATCGACCGGAGGCAGCGGGCCGACTGACCGGCAGTTGCGCGCCGACCGACCGTCCGGTGGGTGTCGCGCCTGCCGACCAGCCGTAGAGGGGTGGCGAACTCGCCGCGAGTGAGCGAAGCCCGAACGAGCGGCCGACGACCGGTGCGAGACGCGAAGCGTCTCGGAAAGCGAGCGGCGAAGCCGCGAGCAAGGGAGGGAGGAGTGTCTTCCTGAGCGCAGCGAACGAAGGCTCGGAAGACGCAGCGCGTCTTCCGGCGCTTTTGGTCGAGCTTTCTATCGAGGGGTTGGCGGTGCCGACCCCTCGCAATAAAAAGGTAGGTCCTTAGAGATGATCGCTGTTCGGCGAGCCCTCGCCGCGGCCGCCGCGACCGCCCTCGTTGCGGTCGATGCCCATGATGCTCTCGGCCTGGTCGGGGGCCCAGTCGCCGCCGTCGTCGGCGACGCGGACGACGACCTCGTCGACCTCGTCGAACTCCTTCGCGAGGTCGACCTTGATGTTCTGGGTCGTGCGCGGGCTGATGGAGCAGCCGCTGCACGCACCGCCGAGTTCGACGACCACCTCGCCGTCCTCGGGGTCGGCCTTCTGGACCGCGCTGGTGCCGCCGTGCATCTGGATGATGGGCATCTGGCCGGCGAGCCAGGTCTCGACCCGCGATTTCAGGGTGTCGTCGGTCGTGGTCTCGGTCATGATGGTTACTTGTTCGATGTAGGGGCTGGAAGTACGGGAATGTTTGGGTTCCGGTCGACGGCGGGACGGGCAGTCGAAACGAACGCCCGGTGCCGCGACCAGCCCGCGACTTCTTTACCGCGGGGTACGAATCGGACCCATGAACTTCGGCGTCGTCAGCACGGCGAACATCGCCACGAAGGCGGTCGTTCCAGCCATCCAGGACTCCGAGCACGAGGTCGTCGCCATCGCCTCGCGCGACGCGTCGCGGGCGACGACCACGGCCGAGGAACTGGACGTCGCGCGCGCCTACGGCTCCTACGGGGAACTGCTCACCGACGAAGCGGTCGAGGCCGTCTACAACCCGCTGCCGAACGCGCTCCACGCCGAGTGGACGAAGAAGGCCGCCGACCACGGACACCACGTCCTCTGCGAGAAGCCACTGGCCGTCGACGCCGACGAAGCCCGGGAAGTGAAATCTCACTGCGAGGAACAGGGGGTGACGCTCGTGGAGGCGTTCATGTACCGATACCACCCGCGCACGCTCCGAGCGGCCAGCGTCGCCCGCGAGCACCTGGACGACGTGCGCTCGGTGACGGCGACGTTCCAGTTCCCGATGGACGACCCCGACGACGTCCGACTCGACCCCGACCTCGCCGGGGGCTGCCTGATGGACGTCGGCTGCTACGCCGTCAACGCCGCCCGGCTCTTCCTCGGCGAACCCGAGCGCGCCTACGCCACGACCGCGGACACGTTCGGCGCGGGCGTAGACACTGAACTCACCGCGATACTCGAATACGGCGACGGCGTCACCGCCGAGATATCGGCCGGATTCACGACGAGCGACGTCCAGCGGTACCGCGTCGAGGCGACGAACGGCTGGCTGGAGGCCCCCGAGGCGTTCGTCCCGCGCGGCGACGACGGCACCGAACTGGCGTACGCCGTCGACGGCCGCCGCGTCACGGAAACGTTCGACCCGACCGACCAGTACCGCCGCGAGGTGGAACGGTTCGCGGACTACGTCGAGTCGGGCGAACGGCCGCGGACCGACGGCGCGGCGGCGGTCCGCAACATGGCCGTCATCGACGCGCTGTACGAGAGCGCCGACGCCGGCCGACCGGTCGCCGTCGACGGACGGGAGTGACCCCGGCGGCACGTGACCGCCACGAGTTCCCACCGGCGTCGACGTCGGTCGGTGTCCCGAGGCGAGGGGGTCCGCGAGCTACCGCGTGGCGAGGAGCACGACGAGACTCCACGCGAACGCGACGAGTCCGGCACCGAGCAACAGCGGCCGATAACCGGTCGTCAGCGCCAGTCCGGCGAACAGGACGGGGCCGAGCGACCGCCCCAGGAACGTCGTGCTGTTGCGGATGCTCAGCGCGCCGGCCCGGTAGCGGTCGGAGACCAGTCCACTGATGGCCGCGTCGACGGAGGGCATACTCAGCCCGAGTCCCGCGCCGACGAACGTCACCGCGACGCCGACGAACAGCGCCGTGGGTGCGAGCCACGTGCCGACGAGTCCGATCCCGAAGGACGCGAAGCCGCCGGCGACGAGAAGACGGTTCGAAAGCGAGCGCGCGAGCCGTCCGTTCTGCGAGGAGACCACGATGGAGACGACCTCCGCCGCGGTCACGACGAGGCCGATTCCGACCGGCGAGAGGTCGTACTGGGCCGTCAGGAGGAACGGGAGGGCGGTGAGCACCGACCCGAACAGCAACACCTCGGTCGCGAACGCGCTCCCGTAGTAGACGGCCGTCGAGCGCCCGGAGAGCGTCGTGAGCGCGTTCCGGATGTAGACGAGCCGCCGCGGTTCGCGGTCGGTGACCGGTTCCTCCAGCGTCAGGAACGCGAACGCCGCCACCGGGAGGCCGGCGAAGTACGCCAGGAAGGGCGCGTTCCACGCGACGGCGACGAGCGCACCGCCGACCAGCGGGTAGGCCGCCGCGCCGGCCGACAGCATCGCGTTGTTGACCCCCAGCACGGCGTTGCGCTGCACGCCGGAGAAGGCGTCGCCGATGAGCGTCACCGTGGCGATGAAGATGCCGGCCGCCGCCGTCCCCTGGACGAGTCGGATGACCAGCAGGAGGTCGAAGCTTCCGACGAACGCGAGCGCGCCCCCGCTGAGGCTGAAGGTGAACAGCGAGACGACGAGCACGCGTCGCCGTCCCACGCGGTCCGCGAGCATCCCGATGAGCGGCGAGAGGACGATGCCGGTGAGGAAGTACACGGAGATGAGCAGACTCGCCGTCGCGTCCGTGATACCGAACTGGTCCCGGACGACCGGGAGCGCGGGACTGATGAGCGGCACGCCGAGCGGCGCGAGGAACGTGCTCGCGAGCACGACCTGGACCGTGGTAGAACGCCACGGGACTGTCGCCGACTGGGGGCTCATGTCCTCGGGGACGGTCGTCATCCCCGATACGCGACGACGGCCGGCAAGTTATACGCACCTCTGACGTTCGACCGGCACCGCGCCACATTCATCGGCCGGCGCGCGAGAAGGGAACGCCGCGTTCGTCGGCCGCTACGTTACCGACGGCGACTTTCCGCTTCGAGCAACAGCGTCACACCGCCGCCGAGAACGAGCGGGAGCCAGTAGGTCGCGCCGCGATAGAGGAGTACGGCGGCGGTCGAGGAGGCGACCGGAACGCCCGCCGTCTCGACGACGAGCGCGACGAGCGCCGTCTCGATACCGCCGAGGCGTCTCCGGTGACTGCCACCGTCACCGCTGATGGCGGTGAGACCTCTGGTCGTCTCGGGATTGTGGGAGAAACGTACAAGCCAAGGGCCGGATTTGAACCGGCGGTAGGCGGCTCTGCAGGCCGCTGCGTTCGGCCGGACTCTGCCACCTTGGCGCACCTTCGTCTAGTGCCTTCGACCGCATAAATATAGCGGTCTCAGACAGTTCATCGTCCGTTATACATGCAAAAAGCCCACGACCAGCGCGTGCTGATCGTGGGCTATGGTATGAGTGGGAGGCGGCGAACCGGTGTTCCCAGAGGCTCGCGCACTCCAGTACTGGCCGGAACGCAGGCGGGCT